>DEJJ01000022.1:139178-177546 GCA_002353285.1 Porphyromonadaceae bacterium UBA2751
AACTTTGCAGAATGAAACGACTTGATGTTTTCCAAAATTCACATTTTTCTTTTTACTGAAAAGAATAAATCTATGTACCCTCCCCTTCTCATTCCACTTCTCTCTAAACAGAAAAATCTACAAATGAAGTCACTGGGGACACATCATAACTTTTGGTGTTTCTTCTTTCGTGAGTCGATGAACATACCACTGCACAACAACCACGAACTATGTACACAGATGAAAGAATAACACCGATTTGAATAGGAGCATTCTGCAAACCCCTATTCCCGAAACGAGGACAGAGAAACAGCATCATAGTTGATGACTACATCAATGAATGGCTCATCCAACTGACTAATGGCAAAAAGTTATCTGTCTATAAAGACGACGTCCACATTCATGAGCCATAAGGCACATTAATTTCCTGTCATCAAGTTTTTCTATCGAAGAACTTGAAATGCAGACAAAGGGCGAAGTCTCACCGTATGTATAGGCATTCATAACAGGATCATTGTAAATATACACGTCTGGCATAGGCAAACCTATTCTTTGGCAAGTTGCTTTCATAAGATGAAAGACTCTGGGAACACTTTGTGAACTGGCTTTTACCATCGTTGCAAGGTTCTTACCGCGATATAGACGTTCATATCCAATTTCCATAATAGATCGGCAAAGAGAATCTATATAAGGTATTTCGCGAAGCATCTGGAGGGCTTTTCTGTCCTCCGGATGCATTATATCAACGGCTCTCATCATAGAACACCTATTTAGAGTTAGAAATTGAAAGGTACTTAGCACGCATATAGGCTATCTGAATTACAGCGGGGATGGTAACTCGGTAAGCTGGCCCCATAAGATCCCATACAGTCCATCCTGTTAAGAGCAGCCATCCAATTGGGTCCAAAAAGACACTAATACATCGAGAGAAAATTCCCATTCCGGCCATGGCGATACCTCTGCCAATGAGGAGTTCTATAGTCATCCTCATCACTGTCTGGATGACAATCACGAAGAGTCGGCGGTTAATCACACGCAAGGCCATTAAAGCGGCAATAAGACCTTGTTTAGTGTATTCAAAGCCTTGCATCTTGCACTCATCCATGATAGGCCGTATGTCCTCCTCACTCAGCTTATTGATAGCACTGGCCGATACCGAAATCAAGAGCTTATGCTCCATATCTTCAACAGAATCGTTTCTGTCAAGGTCTTTGACATGCATACGTTTGCATACATCTCTTAAGATCCTCTCGTACGAGGGGCCTTGACCATCACGCATATAGTTCAGGATAGAGTTGCCACCAAACTTCTGAAGTTCACAGGCAAGTTCTTGCCACATTCCCTTCATATTGTTGGGATAACACTTAAGGTAGCTATCGCTATTAGAAAGACTTTCACAATAGCGAATCTTTCCCCGATTATCGTATAAGAGAATATCACAAAGAGCACGAAGATCGTCATTCTCACAATGCTGCAGAAATTGCAAATCCATATCAACGTTCATAAAAATGCAATTAAGTTAAACAAAACAATAGAAATAATCACACGCGGTATGTTCGTAACTATACGAACACCCTTTTTGTAAGAGCATACACAGCAATAGCAACTACTACGCCGACAATTACCGGACTGACCTGTGGAACTGGACACGGATCCACTAATATTACCGGTTTATATGCACACTTGGCAAAAATACTGCCTAAACGACTCCCTGTAGAACAATTAACCATATGAAAAAGTTAAATGTTACGTTTTCGACCTCTATAGCTTCGCAATGTTTTTATGCTATCATTGCGTGATGATGGTTTTGGTCATTACCGATCATCATTTTCTATTTTTTGATTTTGAGAGTTTTGGCTTTTTGCCGTATTTGTTTTGTTTACAGGTGCAAAGATAAAGTGTTCTTATTGAATAAACTACTTTTTAAGCTATTATTTAGGTTCTATTATGAAGAACCATTTTGGAGATTATAGTTCCCCGGAAGCCCGAGGAACTATATTGTTATCATTTGAACCACGAGAAAACTTTCCTAACACCAAGAGATGCACCTATACCACCTCCGATTCCCCCAATGATACCACCAATAGCAGTGCCGATACCTGGACATATTACAGAACCCAAAGCAGCACCAGCGCTTGCGCCTGCCCATCCTCCACCAACACCTGCGGCATTGGATGTCGTATTCTTGGCAAACTCCTGACCAGAGATCTTTCCCCTGCAGAGTTTTACCGCATCAGGTATAGTTGTACCTACAAAGACCACGCTGCTGACAACTGCATTGGTGCGTAATGCTTTGGTGACGACATTTGCTGCAGCTGTACCTGCCACCTGCTTCCCTGCAATAACAGAAGCAGTCTTGGTAACCATTTGCTTGCCAACTTCCGTATTCATGGCAGCGCGGACAATGGGTTTCACAGCCTTTGTTGCTGCAGCAGCAAAATTACGCCCTACTTGTGTGCGAAGGAGCTGTTGTGCGGCAACACCTGAAATCATAGTCACACCACCTGATTTGGCCGCTTGAATCGATGCCACTTTCAACGCTTCGGTATGTGACATACCTTTAGCCTTGGCTATACAATATGTGGCAGAGAATGAAAGGCCGCAAGCAAAAGCACAAGCTACGGCCTGTGTCTGGATATCAAACTTAATGGAGTCGAGATTGCCAGCTTTGGCAATTCGGACAGCTTCGTCATAGGTGTAATGACCTTTTATGATCATCTGCTCTGCCATTTTCGGATCAGTAACACCAGAAACCTTCCCTTGAACAATACGCTCACGCATAATACATATTGCCTCTTCATACTGATCCTTGGGAACTTCCAGTTTCATACCAGAATAACGAAACTGCCCATTCTCAAATGCAGCATCAACAGACTTTGTAGCGTTTGCACAATACTTGGTCTGAATTTCCACACCATTGACAATGCGATCTGCACCATTCTTGGAATTGTCCATACCGACCTTGTCCACACGCTTGCCATGCATCTTGTCCCATAATGCATTAGCATCTTCTGCAGCAAAGCCATGTCCTTGCTTACTGTGATACTTGGTCCACTGCTGCTGATTTGTACACTCGGTAGAAGCTGTTGAAGCTACTCCATTAACAGTCTCTGCATAATTTCCCTTCTTCATAATCAAAAGAAATTAATAAAACAATTCGGGTTCTATAAAACTATGCCCTATATAGCTATAGCCGAAGCGGCTCCCCCTTTGCCAGACTTCTAATTTTATTTTTCTTTTTTGAGACTGTCAATTAGAATCACGCCTGATTTCTGGTGCAAAGATAATAGTTTTTTTTTAGATAGATTAGGTTATATGCTATTTTAATGGTTCTCATTTATTAGAACCAATTTTGGAAATATGAAGATACATTGTTTTTGTACTAACTGATAATGCCGACAAAATTATAATAATACATAAAATATTTGGTGTTTTGTTGAAATACATGTTATTTTGCATTAGTTTAGAACTTAAAGTTATCTATCTTAATGAAAACAATAGTTTGCGGACCTCCCCATTCTGGGAAAAGCATTTTTATTTCCAACCTAGTTCGACTTATGCCTTCTGAATCTTTTCAGCGTATTACCGCTAATGGTGATGGAGAAGGTACGTGGAGTAATAATCCTAACCAAAGCGATGTCATGGCTGTACGCATAAAAGGTTCAAACACTTCAGAAGACTTTGCACAGTGGAGAAAGCAGATACAAACAGCAAAACAAGACATTGTGTTAGTAGATATCGGAGGAAGACTTCAAGATGACAAAGGACCACTGTTTGATGCTTGTGACAGTTTTATCGTCGTCAGCAATAGTGAGGACATGATAAAAGAATGGATTGCCTTTGGTAAGTCACACAATTGTAAGTGTATAGCAACGGTTTTATCAATTTTGGGAAATGCTAATGATACTATTCTATCTACCACCCCATATTTGCAAACTACACTTTCTGGATTGGAACGCGGCCACGACTTGCAGGGATCAAAGGTACTGGGTGCTGTTGCAGAAGCATTAGTAATGAAGTCTGGCTATAAGGGATTCCAACAAGTACGTGAGCAAGAAGTAATAGACCTATATGACATTGGTCGAAAACTTGGTTGCTACAGATCGTGGCTCACTGCTGAAGGCATAGAGATCTTTAATATTTGGTACACGCACGGGAAGGCACCGGTTTTATACCAATATTTAAAGGACACATATGCCAGAGGGAAGCGTTATAAGATATATGGGGCCAAATCCATTTGGGTAACTTGCATAGTGGCTTTAGCCTTAGAGGGTAATGACCTATCTTTCTACGATGAGTGGACAGATAGTTACATTAGTCCTATGAAACTTAATACGTGCAATAATCCTTTCAACGATGACCTCGATGTAAAATTGGAAGAGCAAAATTACACTTCTGCTCTCGTCAGATTTGAAACGGAGAAAAAACTATCCCAAGCTCACCTCGCGGAATACCAACTTCCGCGTATAGATACGCAGAAGGAACTTTTCGTCTCAGGCAGATTTCCCAACTGGTTCGTAGCCTCTGTGATGATGAGTTATGATAATGCTGAAAAATATATTCATGTACCAGGCACCGGATACGTGAAAGTGTGCAGTAGCAATGATGACGAATTAGGCATTATGGTGCGACCTATGTAGTGTCGCACCGTTCCCATTTGTCATATGAGACATAGTAATCCTTGCGATAGTAGGTGTCTTTAGCACGTCCTTTCACCTTCACCTTATCTCCAATGTTTGCATGGGCGTTGTAATTCTTTTGCAACACATACTCCTCACCTTCATGCTTGACCAATAATGCTTGTTTTCCTTCCCTTTCTACTTTGTCAATTATTGAGGCAGTGAAGGGGTCGAAATGGAATGGTCTCACGTCCTTGTAGAGATCGTAGTAGCCATTATTAAACCATTTTATTATATCTAAGCAGATGATAGTCAGAGCTTTGACAATATATACATCTCTTGTATCTTTCAGGTATTCGTCGAAATATAATGAGTGCGCACTATTGTTTATCAATTCAGCGAAATAATCCAAAGTAGACACTAAAGCCTTTGGCATCATATCATCGCTTTCAATTTTAGGATTAGATGAAGCGTTCTTAAACCAAGTTATCACCTCATTCAATTTTTTACTGGGAATTACTTCCTCTTCTCCCAGTTTATCGAAGAGTTTTTCTATTTCTTTTCTTAGTTTAACAGGTTTCTCCCTTAAATCCAGATAGTCCGTTTTTTCGTCTATCGTCAATAAGAAAACAAAAGTCTCTGCATCAAGGCCAAACCTTTCTACGGCTTTAAAAGCCTTGTCGTATTCCTGCCTTACCTTGAACTGAGGAGTGGAAATGCTTTCTGCTTCCGAACAGATCATCTCAACGAGCTTGGATATTTCGCTCTTATGACAGTAGCGACGTCGCCCGTTTTCGTCAGGTTTGAGGAAATAATCTATTTCTTGCTTGCCGAGACCTGTACTTCGTTCCTCTATGTCTTGCAGAGTGAAGCCGGAACAAAGGAAAAATGGTATTGGGGTGTATTTGTCTCGTATGTAGGCTATCTTTTGAAAACCACTAGTCGACGTTTCGGCATTAGGATTGGTGCTATCGACCTCAAAGTCTACAATAACAGCATCAACCATTCCCCTGTGTTTATCTAAGAACGACTGTAACTGTTCTGCCGTCTTAGCTTTGTATTTGATAAAGCAGTTATTGGACTTGAAGAACTCCTCATTATCTCTGGCGAGAATGTCTATTTGATCATCTAACCATGCAATGTTAATCTGTTTTATTCTGCTCATCTGTGAAATTGTATTTAATATATAAGTGAATTTCCGTATTCCATTCTTTAGTAGAGCATACCTGCACTTTACCACCAAGCATCTCTGCGAACCGGTTGGTTTGGTAGCCTCCTATTCCAGTGTGACCAGTTTCCCTACCGAATACCCCTCTTGTGACATAGTCTTCTGTTCTCATGTCGATTGGTTTACCGTTGTTGCACACTTTCAGGACTAGAAATCCGTCGTCCTTCAGGCACACGTCAAAATGGATGGTGGGCGCACCACATTTGTAGTCACTGACAAAACCGTGTTTTTGTGCATTATCAACGATGGAGCTCAGCATTGTCATTAAAACTGAGCTATTATAGTTCACTTTCCACGACCGATCCAGTGTGTTGCCGATAGAAAAGTTAATGTTCGGCTTCTCATTGTCCTTGATTAGCATTTCAATAAAATCTCTGAGAACAATCGGCTCAAGCTTTTTGCTGTCAATATTGTCCACTCCGGCCATGTTGACATAGCCTACGACATTTTTGAATTTCCAGTCGATGACGTCTAAGTCCTTCTGATATTTCGTGATAGAGGTGCGTAGCATGTCATTTACATAATTCTGCACCACGTCCACGTTCTTTTGCAACTTTCCCATTTTCTCGCAGTCTAGTTCTTCGCCATCAAGAAATCTGTCCACAATCACTCTCTGACGATGGAGGGCAATTATTACGATAGACACATTCATTCCCAGCTCTGGAAACATATTCTCATCCAGCTTGTCAGCTGTTGCAAGGACACTGGCATACTCTAGCCCTGTACTTTTGTCCACGCTATGCAAGAACCGTTCCGCAAGGTTCACTATCCGACCAAGCAGTTCTAGTATTTCCTCCGTTTTGCACAAACGCGTTCTAAGGTGACCAATGAGATTGTTGCCAGTGTATCGTTGCCCGCCGTGGCGAAAGGTTGAGAATTCTTTCTTAAGCCGTTTGTTTAACTCTTGCTCTTCTACTGACCATACTATCCAGAATTCGCCTCCTGGTTTACGAAACTCGTTATACACCATCGCATTCCATCTCTCATTTTTGTAGGGATAAAGCTGTATGTAGTCAAATTTTTCACCAGCATGAGGCTCACGGTACACCTCGCCTGCATGAAGTCCCATTCTGAGTGACACGAAGGCCTCTGATTCGATCGCTCCATCAGGTACAAAGATATCTTGGCAACCAATCTCTGTATATGGGAAAAGATAATCCTTCAATAGTCGGCTACCTTTTCTTTCTAATTTTTTATATTCAGATTCTGAAGCAATATATTCACTGATTATCTTTTTAGCCTCATTCTGTGAAAATCTATAGGCCATTTCTTCACAGTCGTAAAGATAATCATAGCTTTGGCTGGCAATGATATTCTTGGCAACGACAGGGTGAAAATGGATGGTACCTGCTATGCCTGTCATGAGTTCCTTGCCTAATCTTTCTTTCAAATCGGCATCGGCGTCAGGATACTTGCTATAGAGTGCATGAAGGATGGCAAGACGTTCTTGCATTGTATATTCATCCTTCACCAATGAATCCAACTTTATTTTCAGATATTTCTTACTTTGCGAATACTCCCATTCTCGTCTTAATACTATTAGTAGCACAACCAAAGGACACAATTGTTCTTCGGAAAGCGTTTTCGTTTGTAGCAGTTTCGATCTTAGGTTACTAATTTTCCCATAGAAATGCCAAAAACTGTTCCAACTCCAATAGCCTCTTTGGAGCCTTTTCTTCATGATGTCCCAGTATTTGGCATCCTCAACGAGAAAGTATTTACATTCTCCTCCGAATATGAACCATTCCTTATAGACACCCATTGACAGCAAAATTAAATAAGGTATGGCCTCGTTATTTATATATTGACTCGCTTTCTTCGAAATCAGTGTACTGGCTCCTGAACGACTTAGGATATTCAGCCAAACAAAGTCCAGAAATGTATTTTCCAATTTATCTATATCGGCGTCATAACTGATTGTGGAATCAGCGATTTCACTTTGAGGAGTGACATAGTCAACAAAGTCTGCGTATGTTTTACTCTGACGATTTAGCGTCGAGAACAAATCCCTAAAAAAAGATTCTTTACAGCTTCCATCCAAGGATACTTTAGACCTTATTCCTAATGCATTATTACACATTTCTACGATGTCCCTGTCTTGGTCGTAGAAGTCTTCTAAGAATTTCCAGGAGTTGTCATAGATGCTCATGATAAATGAAATTTTTCGTTTATCTTTATGCAAAGTTCTTCTATCGTCTCAACTATATTGTCGTAGTAAACTGATAATTGCTCTAGAGGTTTTTTTGCCCAGTCTTGCAATTTGTGTGTAAGATCAGAAATGTCAGTACTCAGTCTTTCTATTCGATTGGTAACATTGTTTACATTCCTTGTTGTCGACACCAATTTTTCTCTTGCCATATCAGCCTCACGGGCAATCTTTTCGTTCCTTTTTATCGTCTTCCAAAAAGCAACGCCTGCAGTAGCTCCGCCTATGGCAAGACCTATAGGGCCTGCCATTGCCAAAATGGTAGCACCAGTTGCCATCACGCCACCGCCTACGGCCAAGGCTCCACCACCGATCCATGCCAAGGCTGCATTAGTAGCTGCTGCACCTGTCAAAGTAGAAATGGCAGTGCAGGTGGCTGCCGTTCCAAAAGTTGTGGCAAGAGCCATAGCTGCAGGGGCACCCAATGTAGCAACAGCTGCTCCAGCAGTAGTGCCTGCAAGCGCCATTCCAATGTACCGATCTGTTGTGTCATTCGGCGTATTCGTCAAGGCAGCTTCGCTAGTGACAGCTTCTGTGAATATGCGTATGGTCGCCCTTGCATCAGCAATGCGCTTGATGCTCTCCATTGGAAAGTCTTGCTGTCGCTGAAGAAGTTTCTCCAACTGCTCAATAGCCTTGACTGCTTCCTTTCGTCTTCCATAGAGTCTTTCAGCGGCCTTACCAGCTTTTTGGCCAGCATCATTATATTTCCTTTGAGCCTCTTCTAGACCTTTCAAGGCTTTATTCTTGGCATTTGAATTGAATAGATCCATATTGCAATAACTAACACTATAATTTCGTATAAATTGTCACTATATACATATCAGAGTACAAAGATAATAACTAAATCTTATTCTTATCTCTATTATTCTATTTTTTATAGTTCATGAAGTTCAGAACCATTATAAACATTCAAAGACTCCGCGAGTTCCATCTTAATCCTGTCACGAAAAGAACTTGGAGATAAAACCTCTAAAAATCTTCCGTAACTTATAACTTGTCCAACAAGTTCTACGTTAGGATAGACTTCAATTTCAATGTCACCATACTCTTTGCCTACCTCTCTATTTGGATATGATATTACCTTTTGTGAATCATGTAGTGGTTTTGTGTTTATACGTCCAAATGTGTATTGGTCGTGAGCTCGTAAGCGTATAGGTGTAAGTACTGCCCCTTCTTCAAGCCTTACACCTACCAGGTGGGCAAGAAAATTGTATTCGTCTTGTTCAGCTGCCAAGTATGCTGCACCCGAACCGCGAATATCTCCTTCTATTCGGTCTAAAGCCATTGCAAATTTTCGAAAAGGCTTTTTCCCATCCATTTCTGACACGCCAAAAACAAATGAACGTCCATTGAAGTCATGTAGCAAATGTGGATGGAATGTTATTTCCATTATCTTTCTGTTAAATGGCCGGTAGGAAACCTTTACGGCTTTCCTATAAGCAATACAGTCTGATAGTACATCGTATCTTTCTTTTATTAATGCTCTAAAACGTATGTTCTTAAGGGGATCTTTGTCTGACCCAATATATTGATAGCTTGTCGTTCTTCCACTAGGTATGGAAATAACGGAATATCCATATTTCCTAAATTCATCAACGACCTCTGGAACAACATGTTTCAATGTCTTATATAAATCATGTCCGGTTACTTTTGGCGTTGAAAGTTCACCTCCGTCATATTCGCACAGGATTCTCTCATATGAAATGTTTTCACCTGTAATTAAGAGATTGTAGAAAGTCTCTACAAGCTCACCTCTAGGTCCATCATATGTAAAGATGTTCTGCTTCATCTTCCCAATTGACATTAGTTGTAATGTATAAGATAATCAAAGAATCATTCGTCCCCTGTTAGGAGATCTCGTTTGTCCACCT
Source organism: Porphyromonadaceae bacterium UBA2751 (assembly GCA_002353285.1). Lineage (GTDB taxonomy): Bacteria > Bacteroidota > Bacteroidia > Bacteroidales > Muribaculaceae > Sodaliphilus. The sequence goes on from DEJJ01000022.1 coordinate 149,085, forward strand.
CTAATAATTCTGCAATCTTTGCTAAAGTCTGAAGATCTGGCTGGGCAGAATTTGAACACCATTTGCTGACAGTACAATTACTTTTACCTAGCTGTTCTGCAAGCCATTTACCTGTTCTTTTCTTCTTGACAAGTACAAGTTTTATTTGATTTAAATCTCCCATAACTTTAAATGTTTTAATTTGAACGCAAAAATAATAAAATAATTCTTAAAAACATATTTTATAAAAATAAAATTATGTTTCTTTATGAAAAATTGAGTGAAAAGTATATTAAATTGGGGAATTTTGTAAGTTTTAACGTCAGATGCACTTTTTGGGGACGGCAAAAAGCGGAAAAATCAGCCATGTCCAAAACGAGTATTGAAAATGGCTGATTTTCCTTTAACTAGTTATTTATTGTTAAATTCTGTTATGATTAAATAAAAACAAAGAATTGTTATTATACAATTCCTACTGGCTTTATAAGTTGAAGGCTCACTTGACCTATTTCTTCCTCTTTGAGGAATCTGTCATTCTAATTTTCTCTGATACAATTGTGTTTGTTTCTTGTCGAGATTCGTAATCCTTACCTGAACCTTTGTTGGACGTTCTATCTCGTCAGGCAAAGACAAAAGGAGTCTCGTTATTACCTGTTCAATATTTGTAAATCCAGAGTCCTCAATTACTGACACACGCTCACCACTGATGAATGCCTCTCCACGAATAAGATTGTACTTCGACATCCTCTCAAATAAGATACTAAAAAGGGACCTGCCCAAACGGACAGGTCCCTTTACTTATGTGAGAGTGATTATTACTCTTCGACTGCGGCCTGGGCGGCGGCGAGGCGGGCGATGGGCACGCGGTAAGGAGAGCAGCTGACGTAGTTCAGGTTCAGCTTGGCGCAGAACTTGACGCTGCTGGGCTCACCACCATGCTCGCCGCAGATGCCTACGTTCAGCTCGGGGTTGGCGGCACGGCCCTTGGTTGTGGCCATCTCTACCAGCTGGCCAACACCCTCCTGGTCGAGCACCTCGAACGGATCAACCTTGAGGATGCCCAGGTTCTTGTATGCTCCCAGGAACTTGCCGGCATCGTCACGCGAGTATCCGAATGTCATCTGAGTCAGGTCGTTGGTGCCGAACGAGAAGAAGTCTACCACTTCGGCGATCTGGTCGGCGACCAGGGCGGCACGTGGAATCTCGATCATCGTGCCCACCTTGTAGGCCACGGTCTCGCCACGCTCGGCAAACACGGCCTTGGCGGTGCGGTTGATGATGTCGGCCTGCATTTGAATCTCGGCCTTGACACCAATCAGCGGAACCATAATCTTTGGCTTGACAACGATGCCACGAGCCTTGACGTTGAGTGCGGCCTCGATGATGGCACGGGCTTGCATCTCGGTGATTTCGGGATAGGTGTTTCCCAGACGGCAGCCACGGTGTCCCAGCATGGGGTTGAACTCCTCCAGGCCGTCGCACACCAGCTTCACCTCCTCCAGCGTGCGGCCAGTTTGCTCGGCCAGCTCACGCATGGTTTCCAGCTGATGGGGAACAAATTCGTGCAATGGGGGATCGAGCAGACGGATAGTCACCTCGTAGCCGTTCATGGCCTCGAAGATTCCCTCGAAGTCGCTACGCTGAACGGGGAGCAGCTTGCCCAGAGCAACCCTGCGCGACTCTACATCGCGAGCGATGATCATCTCGCGCATAGCCTTGATGCGGTCGCCCTCGAAGAACATGTGCTCGGTGCGGCAGAGTCCAATGCCATGAGCTCCCAGCTCGCGTGCTTTAAGAGCATCGCGTGGTGAGTCGGCATTAGTGTAAACGTCCATCTTGCTATATTTCTCGGCCAGTGCCATCACAGCAGCATAGTCGCCACCCAAGTCGGGATCGACAGTTGCCACAGGTCCGTCATACACCTCGCCGGTTGTGCCGTTGATAGAAATCCAGTCGCCCTCCTTGTAGGTCTTACCGTTCATTTCAACAGTGCGAGCCTTATAGTCGACCTGAATGGTTCCGGCGCCAGATACACAGCACTTGCCCATGCCACGAGCAACAACTGCAGCGTGCGATGTCATGCCGCCACGTGCAGTGAGGATACCTTGTGCCACATTCATACCGCGCAAGTCCTCGGGAGAGGTTTCGATGCGCACCATGATTACTTTCTTCTTGCGCTCGGCCCATGCCTCGGCATCATCGGCAAAGAACACGATTTGACCAGTTGCGGCACCTGGGCTTGCTGGCAGACCCTTAGCCATCACTTGAGCCTTTTTAGAAGCAGCCTTGTCGAAGACTGGGTGCAGCAACTCGTTGAGCTTGTTGGGCTCCATGCGCTTGATGACGGTCTTCTCATCGATTTTGCCCTCACGCAGCAGGTCCATGGCAATCTTCACCATGGCTGCGCCAGTGCGCTTGCCGTTGCGAGTTTGGAGCAGCCACAACTTGCCGTCCTGAATGGTAAACTCCATGTCTTGCATGTCGCGATAATGCTCCTCGAGGCGGTGCTGAATCTCAACCAGCTCCTTGGCACACTCTGGCATAGACTCCTCGAGTGATGGGAACTTGGCAGCACGCTCGTCCTCGCTGATGCCCTGCAGGGCAGCCCAGCGGCGCGAACCCTCGGTCATAATTTGTTGTGGAGTGCGAACACCAGCCACAACATCCTCGCCCTGAGCGTTGATCAGGTACTCACCGTTGAAAAGGTTCTCACCAGTAGCGGCGTCGCGCGAGAAGCACACGCCAGTGGCTGAGTTGTTGCCCATGTTGCCATATACCATGGCCTGCACGTTAACAGCAGTGCCGTAGTGGGCAGGGATGCGGTTCATCTGGCGATAGAGGATAGCACGCTCGTTGTTCCAACTGTCGAATACGGCGCAAATTGCACCCCACAACTGATCCCAAGCGCTGGTTGGGAAGTCCTTGCCAGTATTTTTCTTAACAGCCTCCTTAAAGAGCTTAACCAAGTTCTTGAGGTCATCAACCTCGAGCTCAGTGTCAAACTTCACACCCTTCTCGGCCTTTACTTTCTCAATTATCTCTTCAAATGGGTCGATGTCGGTCTTGTTCTCAGGCTTCATGCCGAGGACCACGTCGCCATACATCTGCACAAAACGGCGGTAGCTGTCCCAAGCGAAGCGAGGGTTTCCGCTCTTGGTAGCGAGAGTCTCGGCCACCTCATCGTTGATACCCAGATTAAGCACTGTGTCCATCATGCCAGGCATTGACACTGGAGCACCCGAGCGCACTGAAACGAGTTGAGGATTGCTTGGGTCGTTGAACTTGTTTCCAGTGAGGCTCTCGATGTGTGCTACAGCCTTCTCAACATCGGCCTTGATAAGGTTGATAACTTCGTCGCGGCCTTTCTCGTTGTAGAGGCGGCACATTTCAGTTGTGATAGTGAAACCTGGAGGAACGGGAACTCCAATGAGATTCATCTCGGCGAGGTTTGCGCCCTTGCCTCCGAGGAGGTCTCTCATGTCGGCGCTTCCTTCGGCTTTACCGTTACCGAAAGTGTAGATAGTCTTCATTTTTTAAATTTGAATTAAAATATAAATATAGAAAATGTTTAGAAATTTCATGTAATGACCTGAGCAGCAATAGATTCTAACATCGTTGGGCCAGGTCTATGGTCTTATCGGGTGCAAAGATAGTGAAAATTTTTGATTAATATTAAATAATTATTATTATAATCACGGTATAAATTGTGCAAACCATTGAATTTGCAAAAATGTGAAAACTAACGAGGTTGCGTTCCGCGCGCAATAACCACTTAAATGTCTACAACCTGAGGAAGATCCGTGAAGCCTCATAGAAACGACAAAAAAGGCACGAAGATATTTGCAAAAATGTTCTGTATTCGCTAACTTTGCGATGTTATCAAGAAAGGGCTTATGTTTATGAGAAACAGGATAATTACTTTATTTGTCGTAATGCTTGTGATGTCGTTCACAGCATTTGCGCAGGATGCGCCCAATTTCGCTTTCCCCAGGAAGGTTAGTGCTGAGGCGTTGACGCAGCTTGACAAGGCACTCACGAGTGGCGACGGCAAGGTGGTAGTCGATGCGCTAGTACGCTATTCTCTGGCACAAAGCAGCATCTCAAAGCAAAAAATGGACTCCATTATGCCTCGCATTGAGCAAGTGGCACAACAAGAACGACGTCTTGACATCAAGGCTCTACTTTATCACCTCGAAGCCAGTGTGCTTTACAGTTACTATAACAGGTATGGAGGGCAGAAAGAGATTGTCGACACCTTGCCAAGTCGTTATGAGCGTTGGAGCAAAGGGCAAATAAATGATAAACTTCATGAACTGGTTAACCTGTCACTAAATGATGAGAAGACACTGCTCGGTTGCCCGCTGCGCAATTATTCAGACATAATCAAGGAGGACAGCTTGGGCATGTGCAAGTCTCTTTTCCAGTTCTTGGCACTTCAAGGTTATCTCATGGTTCATGAGGATGATGTGCTGCGACGATTGATGGTAAACTGCGATCCAGGTAGTGAACTTCACATGCTGGCAGTGAAAACATCGCTATTGTCGCCATTGCATCTTGAGTTGCTAGGTGTGGAAGAACCGATGAATGGGAGCGAGGTGGCAAAGCTCTATTATGATAAATACAAGGCAAGTGAGAGTGCCGGCATGCTTCTTCCCGAGATTGATGATGAGGAACTCTGGGAGGATTATGTGGCTCGTTATCCTAAAGGTCGCCACACTCCAGCTGTGAAAAACAAAATATCGCGATTAAAAACCAAATCTTTGAAAGTGAGGCCCATAGGGGAATGTACCCCACGCGATTCAATTAAGCTATGGGTTGATAGCAAGAATGTGGATGCCTTCAAGCTGAACTTTTACCGCATTAACGATGATGTTAAGGACCAACGCAGCTACAAAGAGGATGACCTTACCCTAGTACTGACTAAAGAAATAACAGTTGATGAGAATGTAGATTATTATATGCTACCCCCACAGCCCTACGGTAGATATTTGGTTGATTATTCATTCAATGATGAATTCGGACAAGAAGTGAGCCGAGGTGATGAAATAGAATGTTCTACGATTAACGTCCATGACTTGATGTTAATGGGCTTTAGTTACAAGGATAAAGAAGATGATGTGCATAGCCTGCTTGCTGTTGACATGACGAGTGGAGCCCCAGTTACAGGAGCAACTGTGAGCACCAAGGGATGGACTGGCGTGAGCAATGGCGATGGAATGGTAACACATCGGGGCGATTTTTTATTTGAAACTTCCTATCAAGCGTCGAAAGGAGAAGACAAGTGGGGAAAAGGCTTTAATATGTTCACTGAATATTATGATGAGGAAAACACCCGTGCCGACTTTTACACTAATCTCTCAATCTTCCGTCCCGGTGAGACGGTGAACTTTGTGGGAATTGTATATAGTATCTCACCAAAGTATCGCAAGCCCGTTGCTGACAAAGAGGTGGTTGTTGAACTTCGTGATCCTAATAGTGAACTTGTTGAAGAAATACGTCTTGTGAGTGACAATTTGGGGCGTGTGGAAGGGACTTTTATTTTGCCTAAGGATAGGATGAATGGCGATTATAGAATTATTTGCAAGCAGGATAAATCTCATGTCTTGGTAAACAAATATATTAAGGTGAGTGAATACAAGATACCCACTTTCATGGTCGATTTAGACGAGCAGCATCCTTATCATCTTGGCGAAGATGTGGTAATTGGCGGCACTGTTATCAGCTATAGCGGAATGCCCATATCCGGAGCTGAGGTATCACTTGAAGTGGAATATAATTCATGGCGTTATGAAGAACGAGAATTGCCCGACACTACACTTGTGACCGATGCTAATGGTCGATTTGAGCTTAAAATACCCGCCGATTGTTTCAATGTGCCAGAGAAAAAAATATTGGGCGATAGCGATTATGTTTATGATTATACCGATTTTTATAGCTATAGCGTTGAGGCAGTTAATGACCAAGGCGAGATGTGCGAGAGCGGAGGCATTTTTGAGGTTATACTAAAGGCTGCCACAAGTGTAGAAGCCGAGAAGGCTGAAATTTTGCTCGATGGCAATAAGGCGGACTTCCCAGCCAAATTGTCGAGCAATACCAATGAAGTTGTGCCCGTCTTATACAAGCTGCTGAAACCCGATGGTCAAGAGGTGTTTAGTGGCGAGGTGATGAGCAACAATCTCAAGGTTGACTGGAACAAACTTCCCTCGGGGATATATGACTTTGAAGTGTGGACTGCAACCGACACTATTCACGACACGAGTGAGGTTCTGCTCTACCGCCTTACCGATAAGCATTGCTATCTTGAAGATACCCCATTATGGTTGATGCCAGGAGGTTCCAAGGTTGCTAAGAATGGCAAGGGCGAGGTGCTGATTGGCACCTCGGTCAAGGAGTCACATATCTATTATATCGCATCAACAAGCGATGGCATTATTTCCAGTGGATGGCTACATTACAAGCCAGGAATTCACAAGTTCGCCCTAAAGTTGCCCAAAAATCTGCAAGAAGCAGTTAAAGTGAATTTCTATAATGTTTATAATAAGGCCTTTAGTGACGAAGGTGTTCAACTGCAACCAATAGCTCCACCTGTTAAGTTGGATGTTAAGATAGAGAGTTTCCGCAACAAGCTTGTTCCAGGAGATAAAGAGCGATGGTCGTTCACTCTAATCGACAACAAGAATAATAAGCAGCAAGGTGCCTTGATGCTTGAAATGGTCGATAAGGCTATCGATGACTTGTATTCTAATGAATGGTCTGCTGAGTTTGACATGTGGGATGAACCTTTATTCAATTTCCAAGCACAAGATATTTATGCCGGTGCTTTTTACGGAGGCCCACAACTCAGTTGGCACCGACCGTGGCTTGAGGAACGCAAGATTTTAGTGCCAAAACTTAACACCTATCATCGTGGTTGGTTTAATGTTATGACCATCGACGGCATTGGTTTTGGACTGAAAAGCACAAAGGTGACAAGTTGTGACAGCACTGGTTACACTGTCACAGGGTGGGTCTATTATGATGAGGATTTTGAACCTATTATTGGCGCTAATGTATATGAAAAGGAAAGACCTATTCATGGCACTGCAACCGATATGGATGGCAAGTTCACGCTGGTCGTGCCATCGTTGAACGGCTCAATTTTAGTCAGGTACATTGGAACAAAAGACTATGAGTTGAAGCTGTCGTCATTGCCTCAGGTAATTCTCTTGGGCGAAGATGATGAGACTGCGCTCCAAGAAGTTGTTGTAACTGGCTATGGTGTTGAGAGCAAGCGACTTTATACTGGCTCTTCAACTGCCGATGTGGGAAAACTTCTTGAAGGCCGTGCGGCAGGTGTTTCGGTGAGTGATGAAGATGATGAAGAAGTTAATTCTCAGAAAGTCACAGAACTGAATATTGTCGCTGATGAGAATGTGAGTGAAAATAGCAAAAAAGATGCTCGCAAAGCCTTGTTGCAACAAATCAAGGCACGCGAGCTAGGAGTGAAAACCGCACTGTGGAAACCCATGCTAACAACCGATGAGAATGGTCGATTGACGGTAGAGTTCACTGTTCCCGAGAATAACTCAATATGGATAGTGCAGGCAATTGCCTATAACAAGGACATGATAAGTGGAAGCCGGCATGAGGAGGTAGTAACTAGTCGTCCACTTATGGTGAAGCCTGTTGCGCCTCGTTTCCTGCGTCATGGCGACAAGGTGACGCTTAAGGCACAGGTGCAGAATGCCGATGACACCACAGCCACGGTTGATGCTGTGGTCGAGATGTTTGATTTGAACACCAATGCCGTGCTTCACTCTGCCAGTGAGCAGCTAACTCTCTCGCCACAAGAGACCCGCAACGTGGAGATCACTTGGACTGTTCCCGACACTCTCGCCCTGGTGGGCATGCGTGTGAAAGCGGCAACTGAGCGTTGGGGCGATGGCGAGCAGCTTGCAATTCCCGTGCTCGAGGCAGTTAGCCCCGTGATTGAGGCGAAACCGTTCTATATTGAACCAGGCATGAGTGGCAATATCACAATCCCGACTTATCCCGAAGGGGCAAAAGTGAGCATTGAGACTTGCGAAAATCCATTGTGGTATACTGTCATGGCTCTGCCCACAATCTATGGTGATAGCGACAACGACAAGATTGCTACCTGTATTGCTCACAGTCTCTATGCGCAAAGCGTGGCTCAAGACCTTGCGGGCTGCGAACCCAAGATTGCCTCTGCCATCCGTTCATGGCAGGGCGACAGCACTGTGACATCGATGCTGCGTCAGAATCCCTCACTAAAGATTGGCGACTTAATGGCATCGCCATTTGTGGGGGCTGCAAAGCGCGAATCGTTGAGAATGCAGCAATTGAGTAACCTCTTAGACACCACTAAGATGAACGCTGAGCATGAACGACTGGTTAAGGCGCTTGGCAACCTCCAGCAGAGCGATGGTGGCTGGGCTTGGTTCAACTATCCCGGCTGCGAGTCATCGCTATGGACCACGATCGATGTGCTGCAACTCATTGCCGAGCAGATGATGATAATCACCAACGTTGGCGATACTACACTCAACGGTATGGTGCAGCGCGCCGTGCGTTACTGCGACAAGACTATAGAAGATAATCTCAAGGGAGGCAATAATGTTAATTACATGGCATTTGCCTATGTGCGCTCATTCTTCCCGCAAGTCAAGATGGACAAGACCGCCAAGGCACTATATGACCGCAGCATCAAGGCTGTCGCCAAGCGATGGCAGGACTACTCGCTAATAGACCGTGCCTATGCCGCTATCGTGCTTGCACGCAATGGCAATGAAGCCGAGGCTCGCAAGATTGTGCAGTCGCTTCGCGAGTATGCCATCACCGACCAATGGGGCATGCATTGGGATAACCTGCAAGAGGGATATGCTGCTTGGTATGATAAAGTTACACTCACAGCTCGAGTGCTCGAGGCAATGGCTCTAGTTGATCCACAAGAGAGCGAAATACACCAGATTCACAAGTGGATGCTGCTCATGAAGCAGAGCAACGATTGGGGCTCTAGCAGCATGGCAGCTCAAGCGGTTTATTCCTTGCTCACCACGGGCGATGGTAACGACTGGATGACCGACTCGCTGGGCTACTCGGTGCGTGAGGTCGCATCCGGCAGTTCTATTAACTTCAATCAAAAAGCTCATCCACAATGGGGAGCAGTCTATGCCGCCTATTCGGCCCCGATGGAAAGTGTCAAGGCTTCTGGCACCGATGATATTAGCATAACTAAGCGCATGATGCGCTATGGCAAGGATGGCAAACTCCAGGAGTTCACAACGCTAAAGGTTGGTGACAAGGTGCAGGTGCGCATCACCATCGATGCTGCCAAGGATTTAGACTATGTGACCGTAAGCGACGAGCGTGCTGCTTGCTTTGAACCTGTTGACAAAACTTCTGACTACAAATATAGTGAGGGTATGTTCTACTATAACGAGGTTAAGGATAGTAAGACCAACCTCTTTATCAATAGCATTCGCCGTGGCGTCCACACTGTTACTTACGATGTGATGGTCACCAATGTGGGCACCTTTGCGGCTGGTGTAGCACAAGCCCAGAGCCAATACTCTCCACAAGCAGTTGCTCACACTGCTGCTGCAACCATTGTGGTTGAGAAGTGACAATCTAGAATAATAACTGGAACAAAAAATAAAGGTTTCAAGTCGATGACAAGAAACCCTTATTTTGTTAAAACTGCTAACAAATAGCTTATTTAACTTTCTTAGCAAGTTCAGCACCAGCTTTGAACTTAACGACCTTCTTAGCTGGGATAGTGATCTTCTCGCCAGTGGCTGGGTTAACACCCTGACGTTTCTCTTTCTTAACAACGTCGAAAGTGCCAAAACCGATGAGAGCAACCTTGTCGCCCTTACCAAGAGCTTTCTCTACTGCGCAAATAGTTGCCTCGAGAGCAGCCTTTGCCTGAACCTTAGTCAATTTTGCATCGTTAGCAATAGCGTTTACTAAATCTGTTTTGTTCATAATAATTGTTGATTAAATTGTTAACAAATAAAGTTTTGAATGCTTTTAACATCGCAAATATAGATAAACAAAAACATTCAACAAAAAAAAATGGAACAATTTTTATATTTTTTATTAAAAAAGGTCATTTTTCAGCCCTATAATGGTGGTTTTTCGTGTTTTTGCTATAAATTTGTCGTGTCTAATCTCAATAAGTTAGAAAATGATGATGCTCTATAGGTGAGCATGAGAATATTACAATGATTTTTTAGAAAATGGAAACAAACAATCGATGGAGTGCAATAATGCCTCCCGTCACCAAGCATCTAATAATCGTCAACGTGATAGTGTGGATGGCGACCATAGTGTTGAAGATGCGTGGCATTATTGACTTAGACAGCCTTCTGGGCCTTCACTTTTGGCAAGGAAGTGATTTTCACATCCACCAGTTTTTTACTTACATGTTTATGCACGACTCGAGTGGATTCTCTACTGGAATGAGTCACATATTCTTCAACATGTTCTCGCTGTGGATGTTTGGAATGTTGCTTGAGCGTGTGATGGGTGCAAAGCGCTATCTGTTTTTTTACATTACCTGTGGCCTGGGCGCTGCATTGGTGCAGGAGGTTGTGTGGCAGTTCTCGTGGGCCAATATTCTTGCCAGCATCAACAATGTGCCCACTGCCGAGATTGAGAATGCGATAGCAGTAGGGCAGATTGATGGCCGCTTCCTTAATGAGTTTTATAATAATCTCATCACGGTGGGTGCTTCGGGGGCAGTGTTTGGCATCTTGCTTGCCTTTGGCGTACTGTTCCCAAACTTGCCCATGTATATCATGTTCATTCCCATTCCTATCAAGGCAAAATGGATGGTTTTAGGCTATGGCGCAATAGAGTTGTTCTTCGGTGTGACTGGCACTATGGACAATGTTGCCCACTTTGCTCACTTGGGGGGTATGCTCTTTGCCGCACTGATATTATTCTACTGGAAGAAGAAGGGCGTATTTGACCGTTATCATGAGATTTGACGAAATAAAGAATAGGTATAATGCAGCCTCGTTGCTGATGCGGTTGATCTACATCAACATTGGGGTGTTTGTTGTGCTGCGTCTTGTGGGCGTGTTGTCGTTCTTGGGCACAGGCAGCACCAGTGGCTTGCTGCAATGGGTGGAGTTGCCAGCCAGCTTGCCGTTACTGCTGCGCCGGCCGTGGACTGTGATTACCTATATGTTCTCACACTACGGCTTGCTGCACATTTTGTTCAACATGTTGTGGCTCTACTGGCTGGGTCGCATCTTCATGGAGTTTTTCACACCCCGTCAGTTGGGCGGTCTCTATGTGCTTGGTGGCATTGGGGGAGCGGTGCTTTACATCGTTGCCTATAACTTGCTCCCGGCTCTTGATTCAACTCATTCGTTCATGCTTGGGGCATCGGCTTCGGTTATGGCCATTGTGATAGCTGTGGCTGTGTATCGACCAGATTACCAGATAAACCTGCTTTTCATTGGTGGAATATCGTTGAAGTGGGTGGCTATAGGCACAGTGTTTATCGACCTGATAGGCATTGAGGGTACCAACGTGGGTGGCCACATAGCCCACATGGGTGGCATGCTCGTGGGCTTGTGGTTTGGAATGGCGATAAGGCGCGGTCATGACATCACGTCGTGGATTAACAGCTGTATTGATGCTGTGGTGTCGATTTTCAAGAAACAACCATCTCACAAAGCATGGAGACCTGCTGGTGGAAAAGCCTTTGACAAAGAAAGCGGCAAGGCCAGCAAGCAGTCGACAACATCTAGCTCTGAAGCGGGTGGAAAAGCATCATGGAATCTCGACGAACAACGCCTCGACGACATCTTGGGCAAGCTTAAGCGTTCGGGTTATGGAGCGTTGAGTGATGAGGAGAAAGAATTTCTGTTTAACGCATCTCGCAAGCGATAACTATCTATGAAAGGTCTCAAACTGGGCAAAATCACAATCAAGGCAGTGTTGCTTTTCATCACCGTGGTGATGGCTGTGACGATGCTTGTGGCTGCCTGGGGAGGACTTGTTGACCCTGGCGAGAGCCGGCTACTGCCCCTTGCGACCTTGGCAATGCCCATGGTGCTGCTCGTTAATGTGCTTGTGGCAATATTGTGGATTGTTATGCTCAAGTGGAAAGCTGCGCTTATTCCACTTGTTGCCATTGCTGTGTCGTGGAGCCCAGTGAGTAGTGTATGCCCGGTTAATATATTTGCTAGAAATGAGACTGGTTGCGACTCTACCTTCAGGGTGATGTCGTTTAATGTTGCAAACTTTGGTCCTTATAACCCAAGTAATCATAACCCATCACTCTCGATGCGCTATATCCTTGATCAGGATGCCGATTTTGTTCTTCTTCAGGAAGGCTCGCAGGAGCGCGATTACTTGCAACTGTCGAACGTGACGATGATGCGCTCGGAGCTTGAGAGTAAGTATCCCTATCACAGCGATGGCAATCGTGACTTGATGATACTGTCGAAATATCCCTACACCGTTGTGCCGCACTCGGCCTCGGACCTCTCGGTTAAGAATCACGAGCATGTGTATGCCAAGGCATTTGATATTGAATTGCCAGGTAGAAGACAATTGCGAGTGCTGAACTTGCACCTGCGATCAATAGGCATGGGTGAGAGCGACAAGAACCTCTATGACAGCATCACTAAGCATGGTGTCGACGTGAAAAGGCGCAGCGAGTTGAGGCGAATCAAGAGTTCGCTTTTCGACAAGCTCACCAATGCCTTTGCGCATCATGCCGAGGAGGCAGTGGTAGTGCGAGCGCTCATTGATGAGAGTCCTGGCAACCTAATAGTGTGTGGTGACTTTAACGACACCCCTTCGTCCTATTGCTATCGTACCATCATGGGTGACGACCTGCGCGACACCTTTAAAGAATGTGGCAATGGAATCACCTGGACCTTCCACGACCGCCGCATGCTGTTCAAGATTGACCACATCCTATATCGTGGCGACATGGAGGCGATTGACTGGTGTCGTGACAAGGCAGGCGACAGCGACCATTACCCGCAAGTGGCAACCTTCGTTTGGAATTAACAACTAATTACTAATAATTAACAGCTTATGAGAAAGACAATTATTTCATTACTCGCCCTGGTTGTCATGGCTATGCCAGCAGCGGGCAAAACACCTAAGAAAGTGAAAACCAACGCTAACGTGAATCCTTTCATGACGGAGTATACAACTAAGTATAAGATTCCGCCATTTGAGTCAATCAAGTATGAGCACTACCTTCCAGCTCTTGAAGAGGGTATTAAGCAGCACAATGAGGAAATCAACAAGATTGCAACCGTTAAGATGGCTGCCAACTTTGACAACACAGTGCTGGCTCTCGACAACAGTGGAAAACTTTATAATAAGGTGTGTGCTGTGTTTGTAGCTCTCAACGAGAGTGATGCAACTCCCGAGCTGCAGGCTATTGCCGAGAAGTTCATCCCCATGATGACCACTCACAACGATGAAATCTACATGAACGATGCCCTTTTTGCTCGCATCAAAGACGTGCGTGCCAATGCCGATAAGCTTGGGCTTGACGCGGTTCAGAAGCGACTCACCGAGAAATACTACAAGCGCTTCGTGCGCAAGGGTGCTTTGCTCAATGCCGAGCAAAAAGAGGAACTCAAGAAAATCAACCAGAAGGAGTCGGAGCTTATGCTCGCTTTTGGTAAGAACATCATGCATGACATGAGCGAGTGTGTTATTTATGTTAACGACAAGAGCCAGCTCTCGGGCCTCTCACAAGAGGTAATTGACGGTGCTGCCGAGCTTGCAAAGAAACGCGGCAATCCCGGGTGGGCATTCACTGCCACCTCGAGCACCCGCTTGGCTGTGCTCAACGATGCTGATAATCGCGACCTGCGCGAGAAAATGTACAAGCTCTACACCACAACAGCCAGCCACGGCGACGCTTGGGACAACAGCAAGAACATCAACGAGATACTGAAGTTGCGCCAGCGCAAGGCTAAACTGCTTGGATTCCAAACCTATGCCGACTATGCCTGCGACCCTGTAATGGCCAAGACCGTTGAGAACGCCGAGGACCTGCTCATGCAGATTTGGCGTCCTGCCATCAAGAAAGTTGACCAAGAGGTTGCCGACATGCAAAAGTATGCTAACGCTCACGGAGCCAACTTCAATATCGAGCCCTGGGACTACTATTACTATGCTGGCAAGGTGAAGGCTGAGCGCTACAGCTTCAGCGAGGATGAGGTGCGTCCTTATTTTGAGCTCAACAGCGTTGTGAAGAATGGCATCTTCTATGTTGCCAATAAGCTCTATGGTATTACCTTCACTGAGATTAAAGATGCTCCCAAGTATAATCCTGAGGTTACTGTCTATGACGTGAAGGATGCTCAGGGCAAGCATTTGGCTGTGTTCATGACCGACTATTTCCCACGTGCCACTAAAGCTCAGGGTGCATGGATGAACGAGATGCAAAGCGCCTACAACTATAATGGTGTGGTAGAGCGTCCCATCGTCTACAACGTGGGTAGCTTCAATCCCCCAACTAAAGACACCCCATCGTTGCTCTCAATCGACCAGGTTGAGACCGTGTTCCATGAGTTTGGTCACGCCCTTCACGGCATGATGACTCAGGTGGCTTATCGTGGACTTGCTGGAACTAACGTGGATCGCGACCTCGTGGAAATGCCATCGCAAATCAATGAGCACTGGATGCTTGTTCCCGAAGTTCTCAAGAACTATGCTAAGCATTATAAGACTGGTGAGGTGATTCCTCAAGCCCTTGTCGAGAAGCTTATTGAGTCGTCGAAGTTCAACCAAGGCTTCATGACCACCGAGCTCGTGGGAGCCGCATTGCTCGACATTGAATGGCACAAACTTGACTGGTGCGACGACATCGATGTAAAAGCCTTTGAGCGTTCGGTAGCTAAGCGCTTGCGCATGCCCAAGATTATTGAGTATCGCTATCGCAGCCCTTACTTCAAGCACATCTTCAACGACGAGCAGTATGCTTGTGGTTACTACACTTACTTGTGGTCGCAAGTGCTTGAGGCCGACGGTTGGGAGCGCTTCCAGCAAGAAGGCCCCATGAATGTGAATGTGGCAAACGACTATTGCCGCTACATCCTTGAGGCTGGCGACACCCAGGATGCCATGGAGCTTTACAAGAAGTTCCGCGGCAAGGAGCCCGATGCTAAGGCTCTCCTACGCCTGCGTGGACTCGAGTAAACACAATTTAAACCTAATATTAATTTGTGATGCATAATCCTTTCTAAGTGATTGTGCATCACAAATTTTGTTAATACTTGTGGCTTTGATTTGGTGATTAAATAGTAAAAAGGTAATTTTGTGAAACCTCAAAATTATTGCGTTATGAAAACCAAATTGCTCATATCTTTGGCGCTTGCATCTACAGTTTGTGTGGGTGCTATGACAAGCGAGAATGACTCTTGCCCGGTTAATCAAGATTCTGTCCAGGTCAGTGCTGATTCTACGCAATTATCCGATCCGGCCCAAGGCTATATTTTTGACAGAGACACCACAAAAGGGTGGATTGTAAACCATTGTTACGTGCCACCAGCAAATTTACGATTTAGGCCACTTACCTTTACCCATATTGATGGCAAAAAAGTCTTTCGTCAGCCTCAATGGAAGATGCTTATACATAGAGATACCTGCGGGCGAGTAGATTCATGTGGACGATTAGAAAGCAAGTCCTGGAACTTTATTATCAGTGATTAAAGTTAAACAATCAAGGTCGTTACCAGCACGCTGGTAACGACCTTGTGATTTCAGTGCACGGCACAGGTGGTCTCATATGGCATCCTTGTCGTCAAGGATTGTAACGGTGGTTTTGCCATTATTTGGTGTGTCCTCGGGGGCTGGTTTGTCGTCGCGCAGTTCCTCCTCAATATCGTTCACGTCCTCCATACTGAACTCTCCAAGCAGCTGCAGCACAATGAGCTGACGGTCGTGCTCATTAATGACAAGCACTGCCTCATTAAATTTTTCGTTTCCAGCAGGCCTGCCATAAATCGCTATCTTCTCTTCCTTGTTGGAGCTGGAGCGGAAGAGCACTGAGTAATCTTTGGGCTTGTCAAGGTCCTTTAAAATCTTCTGAGCCTTTTTCACTGCTTTCTTCTTGCTGGTCATGATAAATTGCATGCTTGTCACCTTCTTGAGCAATCCAGTGGGAATGGGAGTTGCCTTGAGGATGCTATTGTCGCCCATGCTGCTCAACCCCTTTATCATGAATGCTGGCAGGTATTGTGCGTACACATCGTCGAGCTCTGCCACCTTGTCAACGGGGCTGGTTTGAGCTGTTGCCACAAGACTAATCAATGCCAGTGTGGCAACGATAAATATTGATTTCATTCTGCTCATTTTTTTCTACAGTTTTTGTTAATAAAAGCGTTTAGGAATGGCAAATGTAGTGTATTTTTTGGCAAAAGAGTCTTTTATAAGAGTTATTATTTCGTAATTAACAATTTTTTTTATACTTTAGCGCACTGAAAACCAAAGATATTATCATTACTATGAACCGATATATTGCTTTTTGTGCCATCGTAGTGATGCTGATTTTGTCCCTGACCGGCTGTTCGGGCAAT
Source organism: Porphyromonadaceae bacterium UBA2751 (assembly GCA_002353285.1). Lineage (GTDB taxonomy): Bacteria > Bacteroidota > Bacteroidia > Bacteroidales > Muribaculaceae > Sodaliphilus. Next base: position 165,635 of record DEJJ01000022.1, read on the forward strand.
GACAGGCAGGTGGCAGGTGGCGAGGTGATAATGGCGACCGACTCGGTGGTTGAGACAGGGGCGTTCAGGAAGAGCAACGGCGAGATGTGCCAGATGAAAGTTACGCTTGTAGTTTCTTATCCGCAGTCCTACAAGGACTCGGCCACTGTTAAGGAACTGCAGCAACTGTTTGGTGCCACTATGCTCAATGCTCCTAAAGGTACATCTTCAATCAAGGAAGCGATGAAGCGATATGCTCAAGCTTTAGTTAGCCAGGATTCGCAGCCAGCCAGTGGCGATAGCCTGAGCATGGATGCCGATGAGATTGATATCGACCGTTTCGAACCACACATCGCTATCAAGGTGGTGTATGACGATAATGACGTGCTAACCTTTTGTCGCGAGGAGACTATCGCCAAGAATGGGCAAAACACCTCGATGTCGCATCACTATGTGAGCTTCGACCTGCAAAACATGAAGCGCATCACCCTCAGCGACATGTTCCGTGACGACAGCTACGACAAGATCACAGCGCTGCTCAAGGCAAAGCTAATTGATGATAAGGGAGTGAGCAACGAGGATGAACTCAATGATCTGGGCTACTTCAACCTTCCCAACTTGAGTGTGACTGGCAACTTCTTCTTCACCAGCCGCGGCGTGACATGGAGCTACGACTCGAGTGTGATAGCGGTGGCATCGGTGGGGGAACCCACTATAAGCATCGATTATAGCGATCTTGAGCCTTACTACAGCGACAATTCTATCTTAAAACGAATGTAACTATCAAGCAAGCATGGATTTCATTAATAAATATTTCCCAGAGCTCACAGCCACGCAGCGGGAGCAGTTCAGCACAATGTTGCGCCTCTATCCTGAGTGGAACGAGAAAATCAACGTGATTTCACGCAAGGACATTGATAACCTTGAGATTAATCACATTTTGCACTCGCTTGCACTCGTGAAATTTGTGAAGTTCACGCCAGGTACTACAGTTATGGACTTGGGTACTGGTGGTGGCTTCCCTGGCTTGCCGCTAGCCGTTTATTTTCCTAATGTGAAATTCCACCTTGTTGACCGCATTGGCAAGAAACTCAAGGTTGCACAGGACATTGCTCAGCAAGCTGGCTTGAGCAATGTTACCTTCCAGCACGGCGATGTGCTTGAGGTGAAAGATAGGTTTCACTTTGTGGTGAGCCGTGCTGTGATGCCGCTGCCCGACATGGTTAAACTCGTGCGCCGATTTATCTCGGCCGATAACCATAATGCCATACCCAATGGCCTGCTGTGCCTTAAGGGTGGCGAACTTGAGCAGGAGTTGGCCCGCTATCGCAACCAGGTGCTCGTCGATGACATTAGCAGTTATTTCAAGGAAGACTTTTTCAAAACCAAGAAGATTGTCTATCTGCCAATTTAAATCTAAACAAAAATGAAGATTTCGCGATTTACGATGAACCCCTTCGGCATGAACTGCTACATCTTGTGGAGCGGTCCTGGGGGCAGATGCATAGTCATTGACCCAGGCATGATGATGCCAAGTGAGAAGGATATGATCACTTCATTTATCGATGGCAACAACCTCACTGTTGAGCATGTGCTGCTCACTCATTGCCATGTGGACCATGCCTGTGCGGCACGATGGCTGGCAACGAAATGTGGCGTGCCAGTCGAGGCTGGTGCGCAGGAGGCTCCAGTAGCCGAGTTGATGCCGCAGCAAGCAGCGCGATTTGGTCTTAAAATAGATTCTACTCCCTTGGTCATCGACCATGTGCTTAGCGAGGGTGACGTTATAGATTTCGGCGGTGAAGAAATCCAAGTGCTTGAGACTCCTGGTCACTCGCCAGGGTCGCTTTCGTTTTACTGCCCATCGAGCTCAGTGATTTTCACTGGGGATGTGGTGTTCCAGAGTAGCATTGGGCGCACCGACTTGCTTGGTGGTTCCTACTCGGTTCTCATCAATAGCATCAAAACCAAAGTGATGACCCTCCCGCCCGACACCGTTATCGCTCCAGGCCATGGCGACACTACGACGGTGGCCGACGAGAAGGTCTACAACCCCTACCTGTAGATGATTTCCAGTCATAATTCACGGTATAGGTACATATATTAGTTGAAGTCGATAAACTGTGATGAATTATGAAGAAAAGAATTATATCGACATTAGTTGCGGTGCTCGTTATGATGAGTGCCGCTTTGGCTCAGGAAGTGCCAAACTTTGCCTTCCCGCAGCACGTGACTGCAAGTGCTATGCAACAGCTCACCCAAGCGCTCAAGAGTGGCGACGGCAAAGCCGTGGTTGATGCAATGGTGCGCTACTCGCTGGCGAAGAGCAGCATATCGAAGCAGTACATTGATAGCATTATGCCATGCATTGAGCAACTTGCCCAGCGTGAGAACCGTCCTGACATTAAGGCACTGCTCTATCACCTCGAGGCTCGTGTGCTCAGTGACTACGCAAGTAGGTTTGGCTATCCATCGGTCGATATCGACACGGTGCCCACCAGCTATGAGCGAATGAGTCGTGGGCAGGTGAAAGATAGGCTCAAGGAACTTGTGCGCCACTCAATTAATGACGAGAAAGCGTTGCTGTCCAAGCCTCTTAGCAACTACGCTGGCCTTATTACACCCGACAGCTTGTGCATGTGTCCAACACTCTTTCACTTCCTGGCTCTCAAGGGCTACTCTATTATTGAGGATGAATATGTAATAACTCGTCTGCTCGAGAATTGTGAAGAGGGAAGCTTGCCGCACATGGCCGCTATTGTGGCATCGAAAGGTGCCAAAGTGCATCGCAAGAAACTGAATTTAGTACTTGGTGATTTTCAGGTGCTCGAGGAGTATTACCTTAAGTATCGTGACAAGGAAAGTAGCGGCTTGCTACTTAGTGAAATGATTTTCAATGAGATTGATTTTTGGAGAGAATATTTAGAAAAATTCCCTCAAAGTCCTTTTTATAATACAATAATCAATAAACTCAATCGCGCGCTCAGGAAACAACTGGGATTGAGGTTCCCGTCGGAGGTCTCAACCAAAGATTCGATAGAGGTGTCGATGGAAACCATTCAAAATCTCGATGAAATCAATGTGAGGCTTTACATGCTAAGTGACACTGTAGAAATAGAAAAGAATAAAACATATAGCCTTAAGCAGTTTAAACTGATTGATTCCCAGTGCCTAAAACTCGTTAAAAGAGATTATGAGCATGATAGGAACAAAGTGGTCTTTGCTCCACAGCCTTTTGGCATATATGTGGCAATCCCATCGTTCATCGATGAAAAAGGTAAGGACATAAACTTCCTCAATTATGAAAAGATTGCAAGCAGCGACTTCATCAGGGTGCATGATGTGGCGTTGATGAGCTTGAAGCTTTGCGAATCTAAAAATAACAATAGTAACACAACTGGCTCTGATAATCAAGGTGTTGATGTGGAATTGATAGCCATCGACATGCTCAGTGGCAAGCCGGTGGAGGGCGCACTGGTGACAAATGGCTCATGGAGCTCAGTCACCAATGTGGATGGAGTTGCGGCAGTGAATATACCTAATGATGTTTCTCGGGATAATGATGGCTTCAGCATCTCGATTGGTGCCGACCGTTGGACACCGGCTCACAATGTCTATATTTATTCTTATAAGACAGAAGATGTTAACCGCATCGACACAGTGAGTAAAATATTTACCGATTTGGCGATTTACCGTCCTGGCGAAACGTTGAAATTTGTTGCTGTGCAGTACTGCAAGTCAACAACATCGCGCAACATTTTGGGAGAACTGCCACTCAAGGTGATGCTTCACAATGCCAATGGCATACTTGTTGACTCGTTGCAACTGGTGAGCGACAAGTGGGGTAGGGCTACTGGTTCTTTCGTTTTACCCAAGGATGGACTAAATGGGCAATATGAGATAAGTGCCATCAGTAGCAACGGCAGTGAGATTGGTAGTTGCACTATTGAGGTGAGTGAATACAAGATTCCCACATTCACCATCAAGCTCGACAAGCCCAAGCCGTTCTATTTAGGTGATGACGTGAAGGTGGATGGGAGTGTTGTGAACTATAGTGGCATGCCGCTTGCAGGAGTGAATGTTGAGCTGGAGTTTGGAACCTATGATTCCTGTCGCGAACTGGACGATGACCCACAACTTTCCGACACCACTGTTGTGACCGATGCCAACGGGCGGTTCGAACTCGTGATCCCAGCTAAGACGTTTGCCTTGCCTGCTAATAAAACGCTTGACACCGATGATGAGGACTGCGTTGTAGAACATTTCTCGGTCGTGGCCACCGCAACCGATGAACTCGGAGAGGAGCATGACGATAATTGTGAATATGAAATAGTTTTAAAAGGCACATCAGTAGTGCGTGTTGTTGATGCTGCTTATTGTCTCGAAGGGCAACTTCTCAAGGCCCCCATTGTAGTAAAAAGTTCAAAGAAAGAGGCCATTGAAGTCAATTACCGCATTACCAATGACAGGTCAAAAGAGGTGAAGAAGGGCACAATCAAGAGTGACAATCTGCTTACTGACTTCAATTCTCTACCCTCGGGAGAATACACCTTTGAAGCTCGATGCAAGGGCGACAAGGAGTATGCAAGCGGCTCATTGTTGCTATATCGTATTACCGACACAAAGTGCCCTATAAAGAATTCACCCATGTGGATTATGCCCGAGGGAGTTAAAGTTGACAAGGATAATAAGGGACACATAATCATTGGAACCTCGATACCCGAGTCACACATTTATTATATCGCCTCGACAAGTAAGAGGATTCTCGCGAAAGGTTGGCTGCACTACTACTCGCCAGGCATGCACCAGTTTGATATAGATATGCCAAGCGAGAGTGGTGAGTGGGTCGATGTGGAGTTTTTCAATACCTATAACAAAAAGCAAACCAAAGCAAGCCGCAGGCTACAGTCGATAATGCCTCAGCGTCAGCTTAATATAAAGGTAGAGAGTTTCCGCAACAAGTTAGAGCCTGGCTCTGCCGAGAAATGGCGCTTTACACTACTTGATAACGACAGCACACCCCACAAGGGAGCCATAATGCTCTCGATGATAGATAAGGCCATTTATGATTTGAAAAAGAATGAATGGTGGTTTCAACCAGGTTTCTTGACCAGTACATTGTATGTAATGCGTGAGCCGTGGTATCGTGGAAATAATTACTCTGGCTATCTATGGCAAAAGCCTAATCTTAAAGAAGTAAACATCGCTACACCATCGTTATATAGCTATGATAGGGATTGGTTTAAGAGCTATTACGCCGACCTAACGTCGTTAAGGGCCAAAGATATTGACCCCAACCTACATGAGACCACCATTGCAGGAAATGACTCCACAGGTTGGGTTGTTACAGGCGTAGTTTACGCCGACGACTTAGAGCCACTTATAGGTGCCGTTGTGAAGTGTGATTCGTTAACGATCAGCACCGATGTCAATGGTCGATTTGAGCTAAAGTTGCCATACAAAGATAACATGGTCAAAATTGAATATTTAGGTTATAATAACTATAACTTCTCTACGCTCAAATTACCGCTGCTCATTGTTATGCCTGAGAGTGAACAGATGCTGCAAGAGGTGGTTGTGGCTGGTTATCAAAACGTAGACAAGCGCTTATTTACAGGAGTCGCAACCGATGTGTCTTATGCACTTGAAGGACGTGCCGCAGGGATTAGGGTGCGAGGAGCTACATCGATTTATGGTAGTGACAAGCCCCTTGTAGTGGTTGATGGTGTAATAATCGAAGAAGCATCCGATCTTGATGCCGACATTTTGAGTAATGGCGACCCCTCGACACTTCTTGGGGCTTTGGCGGGCATAGATGCCAACGACATTGCTGATTTCAGCATCATTAAGGACGGTTCGGCAACATCAATCTATGGTGCTCGTGCAGCAGCAGGAGTTATTGTTATCAACACATCGAGCAAGAGTTTTGTGCGTAACCGCAAGTTACAACAACTCAAGTCGCGTGAGCAGGGCGTTAAAACCGCATTATGGAAGCCGATGCTCACTACCGATGAGCAGGGGCGCGTGACAGTGGAATTTAATGCCCCCGAGAATAATGCCACCTGGTTGGTGCAGGCTATTGCCTATAATAAAGACCTGCTGAATGCAAACTTTATTGGCGAGGTGATGACCAGCCGTCCGCTCATGGTCAAGCCTGTGGCACCTCGATTCTTGCGTAATGGCGATAATGTTACCTTAAAGTGCCAAGTGCAGAACGCTGATGACACAACTGCTGTTGTGAGTGCTGTAGTAGAGCTCTTTGACGTAGTCACTGGTAATGTTCTTCGCTCTGGCAGTCAGGAGCTAATTCTCGCTTCGCAAGAGACTCGCAATGTTGAAATCGAGTGGACAGTACCTGACACCCTGGCATTGATTGGCCTGCGTGTGAAAGCTGCCACTGAGCACTGGGGCGATGGCGAACAGCTTGTAATTCCGGTTCTTGCTGCCACGTCGCCGGTTATTGAGTCAGAGCCATTCTTCATTGACCAGGGTGAAAGTAAAGACATTACCATCACGGCCCCAAGTGGCGCAAAAGTGACCCTTGAAACGTGCGAGAACCCATTGTGGCAAGCTGTCATGGCTTTGCCCACCATTTATAGCGACAATGACAAGGTGGCGACATGTGTGGCCCACAGTCTCTATGCCCAAAGTCTGGCACAAGACTTGGCAGGTTGTGAACCTGCTATTGCTAGCGCCATCAGGAGTTGGAAGGGCGATTCGACGATGTTGTCGATGCTGCAGCAGAATCCTGACCTTAAGATTGGCGACCTCAAGGCATCGCCGTTTGTGGGAGCTGCTCAGCGCGAGACGCTGCGCATGCGCATGCTAAGCAACTTGCTTGATAGTGCAAAAATGGAGAGTGAGCGTAAGCGTTTGGTAAAGTCCCTGGGCGATCTGCAGCAACCCGATGGCGGCTGGGCATGGTTCAGTTATCCTGGTTGCAAGTCGTCGTTGAGCACTACAATTAATGTGCTTCAATTGCTTGGCGAACAGATGATAATTACCACCAACGTGAGCGATACCACCCTTAATCGCATGATTGACCGCGCAGTGAATTATTGTGACAAAGCGATAGAGCAAGACTTCAAGCAGGGGAAGAAGATTGATTATCTTGCCTATGCCTATGTGCGATCATTCTTCCCACAAATCTTGATGAGCAAGACGCTAAAAGCCATCAACGACCGTAGCCTCAAGGCTGTGGCAGAGCGCTGGCAAGACTACTCGCTAATCGACCGAGCCTATGCCGCTATCGTGCTTGACCGTGCAGGCAATAAGGCCGAGGCGCAAACGATAGCCCAGTCGCTGCGAGAGCATGCTGTGACCGACTCTCAAGGCATGCATTGGGACAACCTGCAGGAGGGCAGGAACACATTCTATGATAATGTGACGCTCACCGCGCGTGTGCAGGAGGCACTCATGGTTGACCGTCGTGCTGATGAGCAGAAACTTATCAGCAAATGGATGTTGCTCATGAAGCAAAGCAACGACTGGGGTTCGAGTAGCCTCGCGGCGCAAGCTGTGTATTCCATAATAACCAGTGCTGGCGATTGGGCCTCAGATGCCTTAGGCTACTCAGTGAGAGCTGTTGAGCCTGGTGAAGTGGTGAAACTTGTTTCAAAAGACCATCCCCAGTGGGGAGCTGTGTATGCGGCCTATACAGTACCGATGCAAGAAGTGAAAGAGGCACGCACTGCCGACCTTGTAGTAACCAAGCGCATGATGCGGTATGGGAAGAATGGTGAACTTGAGCAGTTCACCACACTCAACGTGGGCGATAGGGTGCAGGTGCGCATCACGCTCGATGCGGCTAAAGATTTAGACTACGTTACCGTCGCCGATGAGCGTGCGGCTTGCTTCGAGCCCATCGACAAGACTTCTAATTACAAGTGGGGTGAGAGCACGATATATTACAACGAAGTGAAAGACAGTAAGACTAATTTGTTTATCAATAGTTTGCGACGCGGTGTGCACACTGTTTCCTACGATGTGAGGGTGACTAATGCTGGCACCTATGCCGCTGGTGTGGCACAGGCTCAGTGTCAGTATTCGCCCCAAGTAGTTGCTCACACTGGAACATCGACGATTGTGGTGGTACATAAGTAGAAGGGTAAAGGTCGCAAGTTGCTTACAAATTGTAATTACTGCTATAAAATTAAGGCGCAAAAAGTGTTCTGAACTGGCTCTTTTTGCGCCTTAAACCATAATATTGACAATTTTTAAGTAATAAAAGTAAAAAATACGTTTCAAGTCTTTTCAGTTTTCAAAGTTTATTGTATTTTTGCAACAAGAACACAGTGTAAAGTTGGAAAATGAGAAGACTATTTGCGATATTGGCAACGGTAGTGGTGATGGCATTAGCACCAGTGGCGGTAACAGCCCGCGTGCAGTGGCAGCCCGTCAGTGGCGAGGTGCAAGGCAAAAGCCTGACCGACGCCAAGGCTACCGATGGTGTGGAGATTTTCCAGCGCAGTGGTACCATCATCATCCGCACTCAGCGACCAGTTCAGGTCAAGGTGTTCACCATCCTGGGTCAACTGGTCTCGCAAGCCACTCTGCCAGCAGGCACATCAGAGCTCAGGTTAGGTAGTCGCGGTATCTACATGGTGAAGGTGGGAAACATTACCCAGAAAGTGGCACTGTGATGTGATAGATGATTAATACATCTCTTGAAGCATTGAAAATTATTATAACACTTAAATAAACAACTTTTTAATACACAATTACTTAACATTATGACAAACTTAGAGAACATTAATTGGAGCAAACTGCCTTTCGGTTACATGAAGGCTGATTACAATGTGCGTTGCACCTACAAGGATGGTAAGTGGGGCGAGATTGAGGTTAGCGAGTCGGAGTATGTTAACATCCACATTGCTGCCACCTGCTTGCATTACGGCCAGGAAATCTTTGAAGGTCTGAAGGCATTCCGTGGCAAGGATGGCAAGGTGCGCATCTTCCGTCCCGAGGCTAACGCTCAGCGCCTAATCAATAGCGCCAACGGTATCAAGATGGCTCCCATGCCTGTTGACCTCTTCGTTGAGATGGTGAAGAAAGTGGTTAAGCTCAACGAGCGCTTCATTCCTCCCTATGAGAGTGGCAGCTCACTTTATATCCGTCCCGTTGAGATTGGTACCTCGGCTCAAGTGGGTGTTAAGCCCGCTCAGGAGTACACAGTGATCATGTTCGTCACTCCAGTAGGTCCTTACTTCCCCGACGGCTTCAAGCCCACCAAGGTTGCTATCTATCGCGAGTATGACCGCGCTGCACCACTTGGCACTGGTAAGTGGAAAGTGGGTGGTAACTACGCTTGCGGCATGCGCGCCACCTCACGTGCTCATGAGAATGGTTTCTCGGCAGTGCTCTTCCTCGATCCTAAAGAGAAGAAGTACCTTGACGAGTGCGGTCCTGCCAACTTCTTTGCCATCAAGGGCAACAAGTATATCACTCCTAAGAGTGACTCTATCCTGCCTTCAATCACCAACATGAGTCTGCAGCAAATCGCTAAGGACATGGGCCTCGAGGTTGAGTGCCGTCCCATCCTAGTTGAGGAGCTTGCCGAGGTTGATGAGGCAGCCGAGTGCGGAACTGCTGCAGTGTGCACACCATTGAGCCACATCTACGACTTTGATAACGACAAGGACTACCACATTGGCAAGGACGGTGAGGCAGGTCCAGTTGTTACCGAGCTCTACAAGAGATTGCAAGGCATCCAGAAGGGTGACCTCGAGGATACTCACAACTGGGTGACCATCCTCGACTAATGTTATGATATGAAATGCGCATTGGTGCGGGGCATGGTGTTCTCGCACCAATGTTTTTTTAAGATATAGCACACAATGATTGACACAATTGCAATTATAGAGCGCTACTACGAGCAAGGCACTCCCTTGTGCAACCTGCTCATTGAGCATAGCCAGCAGGTTGCTGAGCTTGCCAGGCAGCTCGCCGAGCGACTCGTGGCCCGTCACACTCCCGTTGACATCGATTTCGTGGTTGAAGCGGCTATGCTGCACGACATAGGCATCATTCACACAGATGCTCCAGGCATACACTGCCACGGCACCGAGCCCTACATCTGCCACGGCATCCTGGGTCGTGCCATGCTCGATGAGTTGGGGCTCTACCGCCATGCGCTTGTGTGTGAACGTCACACTGGCGCCGGTCTCTCCATTAACGACATAGAGAGTCAGCAACTGCCGTTGCCACATCGCGACCTACTGCCCATTAGCATTGAGGAAAAGCTTGTGTGCTATGCCGACAAGTTCTACAGCAAGTCGCATCCCAATGCCCCCACACGCACCCTTGATGTGGCACGGGCCAAGCTCGCAAAGTTTGGACCCGACACCCTTGCCCGCTTCGATGAGATGGCAGCCCTCATAGGCCCACCCATCGCATAGCCACAATATTTAATTAAGTTTTGAGAAAAAACCATTGCACAACCATGCTGTCAGGCGAAATGCGGCTCTAATCGTTGCCAAATTACTTGCATTTGATGAAAAAAATGATAAAAATTTTATAGTGTGGCAATTAATGACTAATTTTGCATTTTATATTCAGCGAATATTCTTTAATGAGTATATGTTTAAAAATTTTTTAATATGAAAAAGATCATCTTATTGGCTGTTGCTGCCATGACATTGAATGCAGCATCGGCACAAGTTACCGTTAAGGGTAGCAAGTTTTACGACAACATCTCCATTACACTCAAGGGTGGTATCGTGTCGCCTTATCAGCACTATGCCTTCTGGAAGAGCGCTCGTGGCGTGGCTGGTATTGAGCTGCGCAAGCAGGTGACTCCAGTGCTTGGCCTTGGTGTGGAAGGCGAGTGGTCGGTCAACACCTCATCGTGGACTAAATCCTATGGTGTTCATCCCTCGGTGTGGGGACCTCACAGCAAGAACATAATTGACCACCAGCTGGTGGGTGCATTTGGTACAGTGAGCCTCACCAACCTGTTGCTTGGCTATGTGGGCGTTCCTCGCACACTCGACGTGGAGGCAGTGGCCGGAGCAGGATGGTGGCACGCTTACAAGACTGGCACTGTGTCTGGTCCAAGCGAAGATGATGTTGACTTTGCCGACAAGAACTCATGGTACACCAAGGCTGGTGTCAACCTGAATTGGAACGTGGGCGAGTCGAAGGCACTCACCGTGTCGCTCAAGCCAGCAGTGGTTTGGTACATGGGCCGTGGAGCCAATCAGCACACCACAGTGTTTAACGCTAACTGCGCAGCAGTTGAGATTGAGGCTGGTCTCACTTACCACTTCAAGAACAGCAATGGTGAGCACTACATGACGCTGTGCCCCATGCGCTACACACAGAGCGACCTTGACGCAATCAATGCTCAAGTTAATGACCTGCGCAGCCAGCTGAGCAGTGCACGTGCCGATGCTGATGCTGAGCGCGCCCGTGCTGCACGCCTGCAGCAGGAGCTCGACGACTGCAACAAGCGCAAGAACAAGGTTGAGTACATCACCGAGACTAACGTTGTTGACAACAGCATCGAGAACCTGGAGACTAACGTTTACTTCGAGATTGGCAAGAGCGTGGTTAGCGCTGCTCAGATGCCTAATGTAGAGCGCGTGGCAATCTTCTTGAAGAACCATCCAGAGGCCACTTGCATCATCAAGGGCTATGCATCGAAGGACGGACCTGAGGATCTCAACATCCGCTTGGCCAACAACCGTGCTAAGGCAGTGTATGACCTGCTCACTGGCAAGTACAAGATTAAGGCAAGCCGCATCCACAGCGAGGGTAATGGCATCAGCGAGATGTTCAGCGAGCCCGAGTGGAACCGTGTTTCGATTTGCACTATCCAGAATAAGGTGAAGTGATGCTCTGATTGAGCGATGAAAAAAGCCAAGGAGCCTTGCACAGCGCGAGGCTCCTTGTTGTTTTCTTTAGAAATTATAGATGGGCTAGAGGTTCTAGAT
>DEJJ01000022.1:177611-182218 GCA_002353285.1 Porphyromonadaceae bacterium UBA2751
CTAGATGGGCTAGAGGTTCTAGAGAGCTAGGGTTGCTTAACACTTAGCACTTAATTTAGGTTTCGAGGTCGTCGTATTTTTGGAAGAGGAAGTCGTTGTAGGGGAAGCGTTGTGAGTGAATCTCGCGTGCCTTGTTGTAGAGCAGTTGCTTGAGTTCATCGATGTTGACACGCTTCTTGGCACTGATGAAGACGCAGTTGTTTCCCATGCGCGACATCCATGTGTCCTGCAGTTCCTCGAGAGGGATGTTCTCGCGCAGTCGTGGCGTGAGGTCGTCTTCGTCCTTTTCTACATAGGAGAACTGGTCAATCTTGTTAAACACCATTATCATTTCCTTGTTGCCAGCATCGCACACGTCTTGAAGAGTCTTATTGACCACCTCAATCTGCTCCTCAAATTGTGGGTGTGAGATATCGACTACATGTATGAGCAGGTCGCTGTCGCGCACCTCGTCGAGTGTGGTTTTGAACGATTCAACCAGGTGGTGTGGCAACTTGCGGATGAAGCCTACGGTATCGGTCAAGAGGAATGGCAAGTTGTCGATTACCACCTTGCGCACAGTGGTGTCGAGAGTAGCGAAGAGCTTGTTCTCGGCAAACACGTCGCTCTTGCTGAGCAGATTCATGATGGTAGACTTGCCCACATTGGTGTACCCCACGAGAGCCACACGTGTGAGTTTGCCTCGGTTCTTTCGCTGGATGGTCTTCTGCTTATCCCATCCCTCGAGTTTTTGCTTGAGTAGAGAGATTTTCTGCTTGACGATACGGCGGTCGGTCTCAATCTGCTCTTCACCAGGTCCACGCATACCAATTCCGCCTCGTTGACGCTCGAGGTGTGTCCACATGCCTGTGAGTCGAGGCAGCAGATACTGGTATTGTGCGAGTTCGACTTGCATCTTGGCGTTGGCCGTTTGTGCTCTCTTGGCAAAGATGTCGAGGATGAGACTTGTGCGGTCGAGCACCTTGATGTGTAGCACCTTCTCAATGTTCGACACCTGCTTGGGACTGAGGTCATCGTCGAAGATTGCGAGATTGATATCGTTGTCGTTGATGTAGGATGCAATCTCATCGAGTTTACCCTTACCTACAAATGTGGTTCGGTTAGGAGCATCGCATTTCTGGGTAAACTTTTTCACGGTGACAGCACCAGCAGTTTCGGCAAGGAAGTCGAGTTCGTCGAGATATTCTCGTGCTTTTGCTTCGTTTTGCTGTGGAGTGATGAGTCCCACGAGAACTGCCCGTTCCTCCTGCAGTGTGCTCACGCTGCGTCGTTTTTGATCGTCAAGTAATCCCATGTTAGTGTGTTTTTATTTAAAGAGTGAATTACGGTTGCAAAGATAGTGAAAAATCATGTGGTGAGCAATATCAAAAAATCACCACAGCCATTAGAAGTGGCCGTGGTGATGTGTTATTGCGATTCAAAAAGTAGCTCTTGTGCAAGATGTGAGTTATTTCTTAGCCACCTTGGTGTAGCGCTTGTTGAGACCTTCGATCACTTCGTCGGTAACTTCAAGACTTGGGTTGATGTATCCTGTTGCCGACTTGAAGAGAATCATATCATAATTGTTCTTCTTAGCATAGTCCTCGAGGAAGTTGTGAATAGAGTCGTTAAGTTGCTTTTGGCTCTGTTGCATCTGGTTGGCGCTGTTCTGTTGCAGCTTAGCCATTTCGTTTTGAGCATTCTGCTCCATCTGCTGGTACTTTTGAACATCGGCCTTGTAAGCGTTCTCGCTGGCGTATTGGTTGTTCTGCATCTTCTGGTTAACGCTGTTTTGGAAGTTTCCCAGTTGATCGGTGTATTTCTTTTGAGCCTGGTCAAACTCGTTCTGTAGCCTTGTGGTCATTTCCTCGAAGTCCTTGGCAAGATTGTAGTTCTTGAGCACAGAGTCCTCGTCGATGTAACGTATTTCGAGATGCTGTCCAGCCTTGGCAGGTTCAACCTTTACGTCTTTCTTGTTATTGTTGTTAGATTTCTCTTGCTGATTGCATGCTGCCATTGAAATGGTGAGTGCTGTGGCAATCAGGGCCAATTTAGTAATGTTCTTAAAGTAGTTCATTTCTTGTGTAGATATAATTTATTGTTTATTTCATATTGTAGTATTCGTCGTGCTGCACGCACTTGATTCCCCGTTTTTTCATCTCGGGATTGCTTCCAATGTGAGTGTTAGGAAACCGTCCTCCCTTAACAAAGAAGACTCTCACTCCCAGCAGGACAATGGCGATTGCCACGAGAATTAATGTCAAAAGCAGTATCTTCACGACGTTAATCTTAAAAAAGCATGCAAATTTAAAAAAGGTTTCTGATAAATTGCTGATTATTTAAAAAAAAATTGTAATTTAGCGGTGGCAAAAAGGCCGATTTAACAATTATTGTGGAACATCTAAATTAACTAATAATTTTTATTAAAAAATTAATTACTATGACTATTAAAGATTTAAATCCACAGGCAGTGTGGTCCATCTTTGACGAGATTACCAAGGTTCCCCGTCCATCGGGCAACGATGAGGGCAAGTTAGACAAAATCCGTGCATGGCTTGTAGACTTCGCCAAGAAACACAATCTTGAATACAAGATTGACAAGACTGGTAACGTTGCAATCTTCAGGCCAGCAGCACCTGGCTACGAGAACTGCAAGGGCATCGTTCTGCAAGGTCACATGGACATGGTTGCCGAGAAAGGTCCTGGTTCGACCCACAACTTCGACACCGACCCCATCGAGACCATCATCGACGGTGAATGGGTTCGCGCTAACAATACCACCCTTGGAGCCGACGACGGTATGGGACTCGCCATCGCACTTGCTGCAGTAATCGAGCCATCGTTGCAGTGTGGTCCACTTGAGGCACTTGCAACCGTTGATGAGGAGACCGGACTGACTGGTGCAAGCAATATTGAGGCCGACATGCTCGTGGGTGATTATCTTCTCAACCTCGACGAGGAGGAAGATGGCGTGATCACAATGGGTTGTGCTGGTGGCTTGGTTAGCATCTTCAAGTTCAACTACAAGCCTGAGGCAGCTCCCAAGGATCGCATCTACTTCGAAATCAAGTTTGAGCACCTGCACGGAGGTCACAGTGGTGCCGACATCCACCTGGGTTATGCTACTACCACCAAGCTCAGCAGCCGCCTGCTGTGGAACATTGGTGCCAAGATGGACTATGTGCTGGCATACATCGACGCTGGAAACCTGCACAACGCTATCGCCCATGCAGCTACCGTTGTTGTGGGCATCAAGCCCGAGGACAAGGAGAAGCTGAGCGTTGTTCTTAACACCTTCATCGCCGATGTTAAGAACGAGTATAAGCGCACCGAGCCTAAGATGGAAATCACTTGCAAGAGCGTGGAGGTTCCTGAGACTATTATCGACACCGACACAGCACGCCGAGTAGTTGATGCAGTGTATGCTGCACCTCACGGCATTGCCGCCATGAGCATGGAGATTCCTGGCCTCGTTGAGACCTCGACCAATCTTGCCAGCGTTAAGATGCGCGAGGGCAACCAGATTGTTGTGGAGATGTTCCACCGCTCGTCGATTGAGAGTGGCAAGTATGACCTCACCCACAAGTGCGAGACCATCTTCCGCCTGGCTGGTGCCAACGAGATTATCAGCGAGGGTGGTTACCAGGGATGGGAACCCATTGCCGACAGTCACCTGCTCACAGTTGCACGGGAGCAGTGGGAGAAGCTCTTTGGCATTAAGCCCGAGGTAAGAGCTATCCATGCAGGTCTGGAATGCGGCCTGTTCTTGAAGGCACGTCCTGACATGGAGATGATTTCATTTGGCCCCACCCTGCGTGATGTTCATTCACCAGCCGAGCGCTGCCACATCCCCGCTGTGGAGAAGGCTTGGAAGCAAGTTCAGGCTATCCTGAAGGCCCTTGCCGAGGAGAGCAAGTAATTTTAGGCAAGATGTTGAAAAAAGAAGCTGCATGCCAATCGCGGTATGCAGCTTCTTAGTTTTGTTGTGTGAGAGAGTCGTTATGACTTCTTCCTGATTTGTACCTTCATTGGTGCATGAAAGTTCATCTTGTCGCCCCTGGGCAGAAGGATGTCGATGCGGTTGCGCAGGCGTGGCCCCATCTTGTCCATCACTTTCCAAACTCCGCTGATGAGCGAGTTGGCGCACTCGATGATAACTTCATCGCCCATTTTCACACCGAGTTTCTTGAACATGTCGTGTGAGAGGGCAATCCATTTGATCTCATAGTTCTTGAGCTTGTTGTTGTCTATTCTCGAGCCGCTGGCGGTTACCCATCCTGCGCCTCCCATGCCTGGGTGGTACTTTGTGGCTGTCACAGTCATTTGTCCACTTGCAGAGATTGAACAGATTAACAACAGAAACAAAAATAAAGCTTTACGCATAAAAAATGTTTTGGTTAATAACTGTGCTTAACGACTGGTCTCTTAAATTTAAGTGACGTAATAACGCCTGAAAAGCGGTGCAAAGTTACGCATAATTTTCCAAATATCAAAATGCGGTGGAACTGGTTGTGTGAGTGATGGTTGTGAAAAGGTTTGCATAGCGTGGCTGTATAATATGGGTGGGATGGTAGAAATGCTTGACTCAAGTGACTCAAGTGACTCAGGTGGAATCATGGAATCAGTGG
>DEJJ01000034.1:0-208859 GCA_002353285.1 Porphyromonadaceae bacterium UBA2751
TGCGATGACGAAGTCAGGAACAGCTAAAAAACGGGAGGATGCCAGCATATCTACAGGCATCCTCCCCTATTTTTTCACCACTCTAGCACACACTCTCTCACCTGCGCTAGCGTGGTAACGCGTTAATCCTTAGTTGATGCTAGTTCCTAGCATGACGGCGTACACTATTGTCACGTCGCCGGCAGTAATCTCGCCATCACCGTCCTGGTCGCCATTAACTATGCCGCTGCTATCACCAGTGAGCAGGAAGGTGTAGAGCAAGGTAACATCGCCAGCGTTCACTTCGCCGTCGCCATTCACGTCGCCCACAACAGGTGGTGTAATGGGTTCGTCATCGTCGTCAAGGATTACAGGCCATTTTTCGGCCCAAGTGTAGACCACCTTGTTTGACCACTCGCTCTCTTGGCCGTCGTAATACACCGCCTTGACATCATAGTACCAGTAGGAGATGCCATTATAGAACGACATGTCAATCTGCTGATTTCCCAATTCGTTGGTGTAATAACCAAGACGGAAGCCAACGCTGTCGGCAGGGATGTTGTGAACGAAGGTGGTGTCGCCACTCCATGCAGGTCGGATATATTTGGGATTGGGAGTTGAAGGATCAGAAGGCTGGGTGTAGTCGCCCAGGTAAACCTTCATGTTGGTCATGATCACGCGATGGTCTTCCTCTTCTTCTCCGCTATAGGGATTGTAATAATAAGTGTTCTTGAATGTGAAGAAGGCATTGGTGGCGCTCATGTAGTCATAGCTTCCGTTAAGGTCTCTTTCCATTAAGAATTCATATTCTTTCTCGGGGCCTGAGATAGTAAATCGCTGATTAAACGCGCCAAAGGAAACCAAAAGCTCGCCATCGGTCACACCCTCGGCGGGTTTTGCCTTGAACTTGAGGGTGATTTTCCTTACGTAGGGAGGAATGAATGCGGAATTTTCGTTCGACAATGGAGATGTAAGACTGCCATTATTCTCAATCTCGATGCCGCCATCAGCACCTTTCAGGCCGTAGCCTTGCCATTGGGGATGGTCGGTCAATGCATCGAGTGATGTCCAGTCTTCGGGGTCGATATCGGCAGTGGCGTTGGCGAATGTCTCACGGTAAGTCAAGCCATCATACACACATGGATAGATGCGCAACGAGTAGCTCTTGGCGCCAGGTGATGGGCTCCAATGCATGAAGGCGGCCTGCTCTTCAATGTCGGTCACATCATAGGCCACTGGAGCCACGATGGGGCCGTCGTAGAGACCAGGAGTCTTGAAGCCAATCTCAAAGAGGTAAGAATAAGAGTTGGTAATCTTAATCTTGTAGATTTTCTCGGTATTGAGTTCGCTCGAAGTGAAGAGCTCGGGTGCATTCATTGTGCTGTTGGAAATGGTCTCGATGGGAGTGGTGCCCTCGGTGAGAGTGCCGTTGCCATTGTCGGTGCACTCAAAGATTTCCATCTTGAGCAGATAGTAGTCCGCGCTACTGCGGCTGAGCGACAAGAGCTTAACCTGATTACAGAAAGTAACGTAGAAGCATTGCTCCTTGGCTGGCATCTTGAACTTTGCCGAGTAGGGGGTGTTGTTGCCAAAGTAGGCTTGAGGTCCCTGGAAGATGTCGGTAGCAGTCCACAGGCCAGTGTACTGTGTGGAGTTGTCGGCATCGGTCATGGTGTTAGTAATCCAGCCTTGAGTTTCGTCGGTCATCATGGCACCGTAGTTAGAAACTGTGAGCCAGTAGCTGGCGCCTTGGGGTGTGTACTTGTAGATGGTTTCCATGCCATCGACAGTAGCTCCTGCCTCATCGATTGAGGCGCATTTAGCAACGTTAAGATAAGCACTGCTTGCAGTGCCAATCTCACCTGCAGCCATGAGTTGCAATGCAACCAAAGCCATAAAAAAGAGTGTAAAAATCTTTTTCATAAAGTATAGTTTTTTAATAATAACTTATAGACAAAAGTGCAAGTTGTGTTTAAAAACTGCCAAAGTTAATAATTATTCGCAACTGTTGCAAGAAAAATTGCAAATATTTACTGTAAACAGCAGGGTTATTGAAGGTATAAGCAATAGAAAAAAGCCGCTTCCCGGCTGCATGCGTTGGGGAAGCGGCTTTTTGATTAGGCTTTAATGATGGCCTAGCTAAGGCCTATCATTTCAAGCCGAAGAAGTCTATTGCTTCTTAATGCTAGTTGTAGTCTCACTGTTATTCATGATTTTAGTGCTAGTGGTAGTTGCACTACTATTCATGATTTTAGTTTCAGTAGTAGTCTCACTATTATTCATGATATTAGTACTACTTTTAGCTTCACTATTAATCATAGTTTTAGTGATACTCTTAGCTTTCTTGCTATTTGTAGTGAGCAGAATTGAATAAACTTCGGTAATGTCGGCCGAGGTGATATCGCCATCGCCGTTTTGATCGCCATTGACAATATCGCTGCTGTCGTTGAGGAGCAGGAAGTTGTAAAGAGCAGTGATGTCGAACGAAGTGACCTCGCCATCGCCATTCACGTCACCAGCAACGCTGCCGGCAAGAGTGGTGAAGATGGTTGATGCAGTCCAACCGCTGGTTGCCGATTCAAACTTGCCTTGAACCTGAACCTCGTAGGTGGTATTTGCTGTCAAGCCCTCGATAGTGTAAGGACTGGTGACATTATTAACATAGTTCCACTCAGCAGCCGGCATGGATGTTAACGAAATGGCATCGATGAACATAAAGTCCTTGTCGGTGCAGTTATAGTGACGGAAAGCAATATAACCTGTCTGGCCTTTATAAGCACTCAAATCAATAGACACTTCGGTCCAATCTGTTGAATTGGGTGAAAGCATGTCGTCGGTAACAGGCACAAAATCACTTACATTCTTACCGGTGGTAGAAACATATATGCGATAATTCTCTTGATAATTATTGCCATCGTCCATTATGTAATATTTGAGTGTTCCGCCCAAGTCGGTAATTTGAGGGCTGATTAACCATTGGTCGGGAGTAACGGCACCAACTGAGTTGTTTATCCAGCTTCTTGACATTGCTACATAAGAACCGTCTTTGGCAGTGAATTGTCCGCTGAAGCTGCTGGTCAGGTCAACTGTCTGCCAGTTGTAAGAGTCGCCATCGGTGTTGATCAGTGTCCAATTTCCAAGACCGTTCTCGAAATCCTCGGTGAATGTAACCTCATTATCACTTGCACCTTCAATGTACTCTCTCCAGCGCAAGTTCCAGCCATCATTGTTCTCACCTGGAGTCCAAGAAATGCTGGCGGTAGTGGTTGCAGGATCGGCTTGCACGTTGATTGGTGTTGCCGGAAGTGTCACGTCGAGGTCGGTCTTGAAGCCTATCTCAAGAAGGTCGGGATAAGAACCGCCACCAGTCAAGACAACCTTATAAATCTTAGATGCATCAAGAGTTGCCGAAGTTATCACTCCATTGCTGCCTTGCTTAGTGTCGGTTGCTGTGGTTGACGCTGTTACAGTGCCATTGGCATTGAGAGTGCACTCATAAATAGCCAATGTGGCATTACTGCTGCTATAACCACCTCCCTTAACAAAAGCTTTGGCCTGGGTGCAGTTTGTCACATAGAAGGTTTGACTACCACTACTGTAAATCGAGTAACTTGTATTTGAACCAAAGTAAGCATCATCGCCAAGGAAGATGTCGCTTGCAGTCCAAGTATTAGTGTATGACTTTAGCCCTGTGGTTTCTAACCAGTTTTGGTTGGCATCGGCTTGCAGAGCACCATAGTTGCATACGGTGAGCCAAGCACAGGCATCGGTGGGATACTCGGTGTATTTGTAAATATTAGACATACCGCTAACTGTAGCGCCTGCCTCGCCGATGGTCTCATACTTAGCGATGTTCAGGTAAGCGTCGCTGGCGTTGCCACCCTCGGCAGCCGAAGCGGTGAGTTGAACTGTCTTGCTCTCGGCACCATTGCTGGTGAAGGTGAGAGTGCCGGTAAAGTTGCCCTCGTTGGCCGAGTTGAACGAAACGGTTACAGGAACGCCATTGGCTGCGTTGGCAGCGGTGATGGTGGTTGGAGTAACGCTGAACACGCCGTTGTTGTCGTTCAAGGTAACAGTAATGTTATTTGTCAAGAACAGACCAGTAACGGTAACAGTCTTTGTTACGGTCGACGACAGGTTGGCTTGGAAGTTGAGAGTTGCGGGGTCAACTTTGATAGTTGGAACCTTGGCTGCGGCAGTGCCGGTAACATTCACTGTCACGCTCTCGGCATCGTTGCTGGCGAGAGTGATAGTTGCATTGCTGTTGCCGGCAGCTGTGGGCTTGTAGGTCACGGTCACTGTCACGCCATTGGCAGCGTTGGCAGCGGTGATGGTGGTGGGAGAAACAGTGATGTTGCTCGCACCTTGCTTGGTGATGGTGATGTTGCCAGTGAGGTTAGAACCAGTCACGGTGAAAGTCTTGGTGTAGGTGTCGCCTACATAGCCCTCAAACGCGAGGGTTGTGGGATCAACGGTGATTTGTGGGCCAAGTGCGCCTGCGGGAGGAGCAATACCAATAATCATCGCCTCACCATATTTGAACACATAAGAGCCCGACTGGCCGGTGGCGCCAGTTGCGGTGGTGAAGTTGTGCAGAGTGCAGTAGCCGTTGCTGTCTCCGCTCCAGCCCCAGTTCACATAGTACTGACCGCTGGTGTTGCAGCCAAACACGTTGAAGGCATGACCTGAAACTTGTCCGCTAGTTATGTCATAGGCGAGATACTCAATGGGGCGACCGGCGTGCAACTCGGCAAGCATCCACTCGTTCCACTGGGCATCGGTGTATTGAGCCGGACCGTTGGTGTAACTATAGCCACTCTGAACCAGCTCGTTGAGGGTATAGAGCTGGGCATCGGTGTAACCAAAGGTGTGGCAAGCCTCAAGAATCTCGGGGTCGGTGGCACCACTACCGCTGGTGCTATAGCCCATGTTACAAGCCTGTCCCACATAGCGCATGAGCCATGAAATGGCCTCGGCCTGTGTGCTGTTGTAGGAAGCGCTATGGCTACTACCATTATCGTCATACCAAGTGCCATAGTGCTCAAGGATGTTGTCCCAGTCGGCTGCTTTCTCTTCGAGTGCTGTGGCAGCAAGATAGCCATAATAGTTGTTCGCTGGAATGGCTTCCAGTGCTGGATAAGTCTTAGGCCACTTATACAAGTAGAAGCACATGCTCAGCGATGTTGCTGGACAGCCAGTATAGGCGTGTGTGCTACCACTGGTTGGAGTGTGGTTGTAGTAAGGAGCTGTTTGGTCCCAGGTGGCAGTCACCAGTGGGGCAACAGCCGTTGTGGCCTTTGGTGAATAGTTGTTAGGTACCAGAGTGCCAGCCTTGAGGCCATCAATCTGATATTTGTACTTGTTGAGCAACCACTTCATTGCGGGTGGAATCTTGTCCATGTCAAGGTTTCCGCTCACACCATACATCAGGATTTCGGGGGCCTGATCGTCACCAGACACAACGACATAGGATTTGTCGGTGTTGAAAACGTAGTAATCCACTGCTTTGGGATTAAATACCGAAGCCTCGGCCTTGACGAGCTGCAGATTGCTAACATCGGCAGCTTTCAAGCGACCATTAGCCACTTGCTTAGTCATGAATTTTTTTGCTACATTTTGTGCGGTAGCCAAGTCGACATCGGCTGCCTGCAATTGTGTCGCCACACATAGCATCAGTGCCAGTGACGACAACTTTTTCAGTTGTTTTAGCATTTTCATATAATAAAACTTTGGTTAATAGTATATTTGCCTTTGAATTTAAATCATAGGTTTGGTTTATGTCATGATATTTTAGCAAAAATTTGCCAAATTTATTAATAAATATTTTTTTATGCAATAAATTATCGAAAAAATCAACGTTTGTCTCAAATTTTTCAACGAAAAGAATGTGAGTGTTGAAAAAATCGAGGAATGCGTGCTATTTGGCGCCAAGCAGGATGTTGTAGATGGTGGTGATGTCGCCCACTGTGATTTCGCCGTCGCTGTCCTGATCGCCATTGACGAGAGCGCTGTTGTCGCCCAGTAGTAGGAAGTTGTAGAGCACAGTGACGTCGGTGGCATTGACCTCGCCATCGCCATTCACATCGCCGGCAACAACGGCTGACGAATCGAGTGTGAGCACTTCGATGATGTTAGACCACTTGCTGTCGTTTTTATCGATGAGCGCCTTCACGTCGTAGATGTAGTTGGTTGCAGGCGACAAGCCAGTGACAGCATAGTTGCAGCTGGTGATGCCCACAATAGTTGATGGCGCAGCATCGATAGTGCTCTTGTCGCCATTATACTCGCCACTGCACAGCTCGATGCTGCTGAAGACCACACGCTTGCTCTTGGCAGTGGTGGTAAATGAGAGCTGCTGTCCAGGCTCGGTTGCGCAGTTGAGGATTACCACCATGCGAGTGAGGGTGCTGTCGGGCACAACCACTGTGGTGTCGACATCACCGCAAGCTATTTTGAGCTCACAGTTGGTGTCTTTGTTCAAAGTCTTCACGTTAATGACGGCACTCACTTTACCACCGCTTTGCGACAGGTCGATTGCTGGAGAAGTTAGAGAGCCAGTAGCACTGCCAGTGCCAAGTCGCAGACCGCCAATGGCTGAATAGACCTTGCTTCCAGTCCATCCACTGTTGTCGAGATAATTGTCGAGGTTGTTGCCAATGTCGGTAGATCCTGTGGTGGTGCAACCAGCAAACGTCTCGGTCAAGAGTGAGATGTAGGTGGGTTTCTGCATCACACGCAGAGTGTAGCTTGTTGCGTTGGGCACAGGGTTCCAGTTGGCAACGAAACCAGTGGCTGAAACTTGTGTGGCCTGTGTGGCTACAGGTGCTGGTACATGATAGATTGGCCTTTGGAACCCAATCTCGTAGAGGTTGGAATAGTCGTTATAGATGGCAACCTTGTAGATTTTAGTAGCATCAAGAGGTGATGAGCTTATAATCTCGGGAATGTTGTAGATTGAGCTCTGCACGGTCTCGATGGGAGTGGTAGCAGCGGTGATAGAACCGTCGGCGTTGCGCTCGCACTCGAAGATTGTCATGACGAGAGGATAGCTCGACCCCTTGTTGAGTGCATATTGCTTAACCTGCGTGCAATTAGTGACGAAGAAGGTCTGGTAGTCCTCGCTCCAGTCGGCATAGTAGGGTGTGCCGTTGAAGTAGTTGGGGCTACCCAGGAACACATCGTTGGCCAGCCATGTTGCGCTGCCAAATCGTGTGCCGCTATTAGTGAACCAGTTTTGTGTGGCATCGGCCTTCATCACGCCATAGTTTGACACAGTGAGCCAAGCGGTGTCGCCATACTCGGTGTAGCGATATAAATTCATGATATCGTCGGTGTTCCATCCGGCTTCGTCGATAGACTCATAATTAGCAAGGTCGAGGAATGGGTCGCTTGCGGTGCCTCCCGCGCTTGCTGTAGCGATGAGCTCAACATTGACAGGCTGTGCTCCCTCGCTTGCAATCACGAGTTGGCCAGTGAAGGTTCCCTCAACAGGAGAGTTGAAGGTGACATCGACTTGAACAGGAGTGTTAACATCGGTGCTGCTCTGGGCAATGGTGGCTTGCGATGTGGAGAAGACGCCGTTGACGTCGTTGACAGAGAGTGTTACATCGCCAGTGAGGAAAGCACCAGTGATGCTCAACGATTTAGTGACCGACATTTCCAGTGCGGCACCGAAGCTGAGCGATTGAGGCTCAACAAGCAGAGTGGGCACTCGTGGGCGTGCCATGGCAGTGATGGGCACTGTGACGGGAAGCACTTCGTCGTCGGCACAAGAGAGAGTGAGGGTTGCTTCACTGTTGCCAGCAGCACTGGGAGCATAGGTGATAGTGACATCGTAGCCAGTGGTTGCCTGCTCGGGGGTGATGGTGGTGGCGTCGATGCTGAAGTCGCTCGATCCAGTCAGCTCAAGAGAGATGTCGCTGTCGAGATAGGTGGCGCGTACATTTATAGTGGTGGTGTAAGTCTCCCCATCGAATCCCTCGAAGTTGACATCGCGGGGAGAAGCAAAGATGGTGCCTCGTGGCGGCTGGATGCCTAACACCATGCGCTGGTTGTCGCTAAAGGTGTAGCTGCTATAGCCGAAAGCGTTCATGGCATACCAGTTGTTGCCATCGCCGCTCCAGCCAAAGTTCACGTGATATTTATTGAGAACGGGATCATATCCGTCAACATTAAAAGCGTGCCCGCCAGCACCGCCATTGTCGACACCGCAGAACACCACTGGCCTGCTCTCGATAATCTCCTCTTGCAGCATTGCTGCCCATTCCTGCTCGGAGTAATCGCTTTTTCTCACCAAGCGGCAAGTTGTCTCGTCATAGCCGAAACCGATGTACATGTCGGCAATAATCTGTGTGTCGGTGGTGTAGATGCCGCTGCCGCCAGCCTCGGTTGTGCCATACATCATGTGCTCGCACTGTCCCACATAGCGCATGAGAGTTGCCACTGCTGCACCCTGCTCGGGTGTGTAGCCGCCAGTGTAGTCGTCGAGCATGTTGTTCCAGTCGAAAGTTACTGCTGGCAGAGCAGGATAGGTGTAACTAACCGAGTTCCAGTTACCCAAGTCGAGCGTAGAGCTATAGGAAGGGATAGGGCCAACCTCTCCTGTAGGGAACTTCCAGTAGTAAAGTATCATCGAGGCCGAGGTTGCGGGGCAACCAGTGTAGCACTCGTAGGTGGTGCCGTTGTAGTCGAAGTAGCACTGGTCGTTGAATGGTTCGGTCTGGTCCCAAATGGCAGTCATCAGTGGTCCATACACTCGGTTGTCGTCCACTTTAGGCGACTTGACAGCTGTGGGTTTATCGACCTTGACATCGGGATGAGTGAGCAGCCAGTCAAGTTGGTGCTTGTAGTTGTCGAGCCACGCCTGCATGTTGCATGGGATGCGATCGAGGTTGAGCGGTTTGTCGCCCACGGCGAGAATTTCCTCGGCACGGTCGTCGCCTGAGACGATGACGAATGTGGTGGCTGTATTAAAAATGTAGAACACAGGAGTTGTTGCCTTGTCGCCCATCTGTGAGAGGATGAGCTTAGCCTGAGTGGCTCCTGGAGCCATGTATTTGCCAGCATACACTTTTTGAGCAAGGTATTGCTCGGCCTTAGTTTTAGCTGTTGATACATCAACAGGTGCTGCCATCGGCTGCAACGAAAATGCCATGACAGTGAGTAGTGATAATAGCTTTTTCATTTGTATTATATGTTGGGTATGTCTATGTTGAAATAATTGGCCCTCAAAAATACAAAAAAAATATTATTATGCCAATTATTATGCCAATCATTCAACGAATGTTCCAAGGAAAAACATTTGGCGTAAACTCTGTGTGAAACTTTTTGAGATAAAAATGCCATTTTTTACTATTTTACTGTTTTACTGCTCTGTTTTTCTGTAATTCATAAATTTTTATTAACTTTGAAGCGATAAAATAGAATCAAGCTTATTAACTCTAAAATGACATACTTATGAAACGATTACTTATTCTCATAGTGGCGATGGCGGCTTGCGTCGCTGCGTGGGCGGCCGAACCTTATGTGGTTTATACCCCAGATAACACCACACTCACCTTTTATTACGGCACGAAACCCAGTGGGGCTTATGGTTTGAATGACGGGCAGTCTTTGACAGAATGGGACGATATTGGCCCCTATGTAACGCGAGTGGTTTTCGATCCATCATTTGCGCAGGCACGCCCCACCAGTACCGCTTACTGGTTTTCTGATATGTATAAGCTCACAACTATTATTGGTATAGATTATCTCAACACCAGCGAGGTGGAATATATGTCTTATATGTTTTCCAACTGCAAAAAACTAACGAACTTGGACTTGAGGGGATTCAACACATCGAAAGTAACTATCCTTCAGCTCATGTTCAACGATTGCACTAATCTCACCTCTTTAGATTTGAGCAGTTTCAACACATCAAAAACGTTGACTATGTTTAAAATGTTTTATGGATGTTCTAATCTCACCACCATCTTTGTGAGTAACAATTGGACTACACAAGCTTTATTTACTTCTTATTCGAGTGACGTTTTCACGGACTGTACTAAACTCGTTGGCGGTGCAGGCACTACCTATGATCCCAACCATGTTGACTTTAATTATGCCCACATCGACGGTGGTCCCAGCAATCCAGGCTACTTGACTAGCGCAACTAGCGTAACTTACGACCTGTGGGTTAACGGAGTGCAGGTGACCGGTGCTAATTGCAACAATCTCAGCAGCATTGAAGGCGTGAGCGGCACTGTAACCTACAATCCATCGTCAAAGACTCTCACACTTGAGAATGCCAGGCTGAGCTGTGGCGAGACAAGCAATGGAGCCTGCATAAGAAGTAGTATCGACGGACTGACCATTAATGTGAAGGGAACTAGTACTATCTTAATAGCGCCATCTAGCACCAACATGAATGGGATGGTGCTGTCAAACACCACGATAACAGGCACCGATACACTTGGCGTGCAAGGAAGGAAATCAGGCATCACGATACTTAATGGCAAAACCCTCACGATTAATAATCTACATAGCCTGATAGCCCGAGGCACCTACGGCATTTATGCATCGAGCCCTACCAACACTCGACTTGTGGTTAAGGGTAGCGGAACTAATGTGCTTGCAACTGGCGGTTCGGGTGCGATACGCAACATGGGTGAATTGGTTTTGGAGGACGGCCTGAGAATCACCGAACCCGTTGGGGGGTATTTTGCGGGTGGAATCCTGTATGATGCCAACGGCAATGTGGCGACTCGAGCCACCATCAGCGGCCTGCTTGGCGACGTGAACGGCGACGGGCACGTTAGTAGCGTCGATGTCACAGCGCTTTACAACTACCTGCTCAACAATGACTCAAGCGATATAGTGAACGGTGACCAGGACGGTGACGGACACATCTCATCGGTGGATGTAACAGTGGTCTACAACATCCTGCTTGGAAACTGATTCTCTTTTAGGGAAGACAATTAAGGACAATTGCCGCTGGGCATATTACATCAATAAGTGCCGCACTCTAAAATAGGGTGCGGCACTTATTAAGTGATAAATCGGCGGTTCTTGCGATTACTGCTTTTTCGACCCTAACAGGATGCTGTAGACAGTGGTGATGTCGCTTGCGGTAATGACTCCGTCGCCATCTTGGTCACCGTTGACGATGCCACTGTCATCACTATTTAGCAAGAAATCATATAGGGCAGTGACATCATAGGAAGTCACCACTCCGTCGCCGTCAACATCGCCAGGAACGATGATAACAACCTGTTCCCACTTGGCATAGAGTGTCATGTCGCCAGGAACTGCGGTGTTGAAGTCCCACTGGTTGGTGCATTCAGCATCGGTGAACCAGCCTTTGAAGTTGTAGCCATCGGCTACCAGAGGTTCGGGTTCATCCACCTTATCAAGGTTGCTCCACTGAATAGTCTTTGGATCGGGAGTAGAGCCATGACCATTGTTGTTGAAAATAACCATGCAGTGCCAGTGCTCAGTGAGGTTAGAAGTTCCGCCCTTCCACCAAGCGTCCTTAGCCACAGCGTCCCATTGCTGTTGGTTTCCGTCAAACCAAATGTTTCTCAAATTATAGCATCCATAGAAGGCCTCTTTGCCTATAGAATGAAGAGTGGGTTCGAGATAAACATTATTAAGACCAAGACAATTCTCAAATTCATGCTGCCCGATTGAGTAAACATGCTCCAAAGTAATAGTTTTCATTGACTTTTCAAATCGTTTGGTAGCGATAATCTGCTTGTCGGGATAAGATTCCCACCAGTCGCCATATGAAGAAATTTTCAGGTTTGAATTAATCAGCTCCCAGTATAGCATATTATGGCTTGCTTCATTTGTTCCACCACACCAGCCGCAAGACCATGATGTGCCATTTTTAATAATCAAGTTTGGTGAATATATGTACATCAATGGATTCCAGTCTTCGATAGAACCTGGATACGATACTTGGCAGTTTGAACTGATGTTTTCGAAAGCAGAATTTTCGATTAGGACGGGTGATGTGTTGAATGTGACAGATGACAGATTGTTACAGCCACTGAATGCATTAATTTTGACACTGGTAACAGCATCTAATGTTATTTCGTTAATTGCAGTGCCAGCAAAAGCAGAACTCGAAATGGTTTTCATGGATGGTGGTGTCAGGTAATCAGTATTTGAAGTTCTGACATTGTAAAAATTTGAGCAGCCTTGCATCGACGGCATTTCATCGATTATTGTCTCAGCAAAGAATTTTATGATTTCAAGGTTGGAGAACCCATTAAACACTGGTCCCGAGAAGCCAGTCACCGTAGCCCCATCGATGATAACAGGCGCTACGATATTGGTTATAAGTGACTTGGGGCCTTCAAACCCCTTGATGTAGCATTGGTCACCTGCAGTGTTCGTTGTGTATATCCATCCAGGAGCTCTTTCGGCGTGCATATAGATATAGTCGCTGCCAGAACCACAGCCGGTGTTGAGGTCATAGCCTGTGGTACCCTCCATAGTGGTCACTCCACCGTCGGCTGTAGCGTTGAAGGATATTGATTTAACAGTGCCGTAGTCACGGCCTTGGGAGGGATAATCTTTAGTGTAGTAGAGATGGATAGTGGCGCTACCCGAGCCGCAATGGCTATTCAGGTCACCCTGGGTGCTCTTGAAATATTCACCGCCATCGAATGGCACTAGGTAACAGATGCGACCATCTGTGTTAACGAGATGGTCAGGAGCGGTGCCATCGTAGGTCCGAATCACAAATTTGGTGATGAAAGCACCAGGGCTAACTGTGGACTCATCAGCCTTCTTATAAAGCATATAGATGTAATCGCTGCCCGATCCGCAGCCTGAATTCAGGTCCTGGTCGATTACCGTCCAGCCCAGATTGGAATAAGTGCTCTTCAGCATATTTACCTCGTTCAATGTGCCGCCTATTACCATCACGTCGGTGATGTACTCCTCGGCCCATACAGTAGTAGTAGCAAGCAAAGCCACCAGTAATAGTAGAATCTTTTTCATAAGTGTTTGGATTTAATGGGTTATTATTAAATTATTTATTTTGGTTGCGAATATAAACAATTTATTGCAAAAATGCAAGTATTTTAAAGAAAACACTTGCATTTAGTGAAAAATATACGCGACCCCAATCTGGTGCTATGAAAAGAGTTAATTGCTCAGCAGGATGCTGTAGACGGTGGTGATGTCGCTTGCGGTAATGACTCCGTCGCCATCTTGGTCACCGTTAACGATGCCGCTGTCGTCGCCATTAAGCATGATGGAGGTGGGTTTGTCGACCTTCACATCGGGGTGGGTGAGGAGCCAGTCGAGCTGTTGGCGATAGCAGTCGAGCCATGCCTGCATGTTCTTGGGCATGTTCTCAAGATTGAGTGGTTTATCACCGATGGCAAGAATTTCCTCGGCACGGTCATCACCGCTGACTATGACAAAGGTGGTTGCGGTGTTGAAGATGTAGAATACAGGGGAAGTTGCCTTGTCGCCCATCTCGGAGCGGATGAGGGTGGCTTGAGTGGCACTTGGTACCATTATCTTGCCAGCGTAGAACTTGCTGGCAAGGTAGTTTTGAGCTTTAGATTTAGCACTTACGGCATCGACAGGTGCAGCCATTGCAGTTGCGCATGCCACAATGGCAATTAGGGCTAGGGATAGGATTTTTTTCATATTATAATGCTGTTAAGGCGTTGTTTTTTATAAAGAACCCCCAAAGTTACAAAAATATGTGAGTTTTTGTTAGTTTTTAGCAATCGTGTGGAAAAAAGTGCCAATCTCGAGTTTTTGCTTGAGATTGGCACTTCGGGGGTGGGTGTGGAGAGCCTAGAAAGTTATAATCATGCTGAACGAGCCAGGCGTTAGCATCGAAGTGACCTTGGCTTTTGGACGCCGCACAACTAAATCCATGAATTCATTTACAGGATCGACCATGAAGCAGATAAGGTGCCCCAAAAATCTACTGTTGAGCAGGTGATAGTTGTTGCGAACTATGTGACGCTTGATTTTATAGAATTGTTCGCCGATTATTGACCCGACAACGGGTGTGATAATCAAGTCCTGAACCGAGGGATATTCCATAAAAGCCTCAATGCCATATTCCCAAAAGAAAGTGGAGACTGCAAAAGAATAGAGCGACGACTGCCATGAGTTGAGCCCCTGAGAGCGGGCACTCATGTAGTAGGCCGCTCCACCATAAGGATGAAGCATATAGTTGAAAACCCAGTTGTCGCGGTCCCACACAGCGCCTCGCTTGACGTGCATCCACCATCGCTTGAAGAAAGGTGTTTTGCGAAGCTCCTTTTTATTCCATGCAGTGACATTCTCGGGCAGTAGTTCCAGGACGCCCAGGGTAGCCACTCCCGCAACGTAAAGTGCTGCTGTGTTCTGAATCAATCTCTTTTTGTCGGGACAGGAAAAGGTCCTGGAATATTCTAAGTCATAGATGTTGGTAGGTAGTGAGCTTAACGCACAATTAATTGAGTCTCGCCCAAGCACAACTGTGTCGTTCTCAACGCATTGCAATGGATGCATTGTGCTGCATGAGTCAAGGGCATTGGCACACCTGGCCTCAGCCCCTGAGCAGTCAAGCTCAACAGCACAGGTCGCATTAAAGCAAATTGCACAATGCGCTAAAAGCAATATTACGCCCCCTCTTAGCCTGCTCATCACTTGATGTTTTGTGCTGTTGCCAGCCTGTATTGTAGCGATTTCATCTGATAGGCAATAAAGGTATCGGTGCGGTTGTCGAGAGCTTGCTGATAGAGCAGCTGTGCCTCGAGCAAGTCGCTCATCTTGGCAATGCCGGCGTTGTAGTAGTCGCGGTTGAGCCTCAAGTTCTCCTTGGCTTGCTCGATGCTGCGCTCGGCTATGCTCACTTGCAGCTGAGCCTCACTGACCTCGTTCCATGCTTGTCGCATGCCTATGCTGAGCAGCTCACTTTTTTCGACCAGCTGGTCTAATGCGTTGAGCAGTTGCTGCTGGCTGCGTTTTAGTGCATGAGAGCCGCCCCACCAGTCGCTAATGGGGATAGAGACGGTGGCAAACACCATGGCAAAAGCACGGTTGTTGTCGAGCAGATTGTGGTAGTTAAGTCCTGCACCCACAGCCACCGTAGGCAACAACTTGCCCTTGACCATCTTTTTGTTTAGCTCCGAGGCCTCCACCTGCTTGTTGAGCAATTGATATTCGGTCAGGCGTGGCAGGGCCTCGTCGGGATTGACAAAGGTCACAGGCTCAATAGCAAGCCCTGGAGCCTGAACAGTGAAGGTTGTGTCGCTGAGGCCGCAATGGTGGCTGAGCAAGAGTTTAGTAACATAGGTGCCGTTGGTCAATTTCAGCTTTTGGCTCTCGAGTTCATTTTGCCGCAGCTGCACTTGCAACAAGTCATTTCGCATTGCCACACCGGCTCTCACAGCCGCCTCCACATCGCTGCGAATGTCGGCAATCAACGTGCTTGCAGCCTGCAATGTTCTGGTTTTCTCCTGCAGCGATATTAGTTGCCAATAATATTGCTCGGTTTTCTTGTCAACCTCGTTCTTGGTGAGCCTCATCTGCAAGTTGCTCACGTCCTCGCCCACCTGGGCAAGGCGATTGCCGTTAATTATTTGTCCGCCAGCATAGATGGGTTGCATGAGTGTGAGCCCTGCGATGGTGCCGTTTTTCATCATCGTTATGTTGACGGGGCTACCAAGCGAGGCAAGCACCTCGGCTGGCAATGTGGCCTGCAATGTGGGCATGAGCGACGATGGCACTATCTCGGCTGGATTCACATCCATCGAGGCCATCCCCTTGCTGGCATCAAACGCGAGTGCAGTGGCGCTGATGCTTGGGAAGAACTTAGTGAAAGCCTCTTTGCGCTGTAGCGCAGCCATGTTGATGTTGCGCTGCGATTGCACTATGGCGTGATTGTTTTGTTGTGCCAATGCCCTAAGCTGCTGGAGCGAATAGACGGTTTGTGCTTGTGCGCCATGCAAACCGCAGCCCAGTGCCACAAGCGATAATGTTGCTGCAAGTCGTTTGATATTCATCTTGTTAGTTTTTTAGTTGTTGTTTTTTTGTAGTTTTGAGCGCCTAACCAAGCTGTAGGCTATGGGCAGCACAGTGAGGATGAATAGCATGGTGATGAGTGTGCCATAGAAGATGACATTGCCCATAGGTGCCCACAGCGTTGAGCCGCTAAGAATCATGGGGATTACGCCCATAGATGCTGCGGCCGAGGTGAGGAAGATGGGCCGCATGCGGCGTTTTGCGCTCAGGATTATAGCCTCACGAGGCGATAAGTGCTCGGCCTGAATCAGTTCCTCGGCATAGTCGTACATGATGATGGCGTTGCGCACCAGGATGCCCATTAGCGAGATGAAACCAAGGAAGCATGTGAAAGTGATTTCGCCGTGAATCATGATGCCCACTGCGGTTCCAAAAAAACAGAGTGTAAGGCTAAAGAGCAACAAAGTGGCGGTGGAAATGCGCTTGAAGTGATAAACCAGCAAGAAAAAGATGATGACCACGGCGATAACCAGTGCCGAGAGCAGTGTGGGCAGGTTGCTGTCGTTCTCGGCAATCTCGCCTCCCCACGACATCGTCACCCCCTCAGGTAGCTCCATTTGTGCCAACTCCTGCTGCAACTGCATTGTGACAGATGTGACATTAAATCCATCGCGCACCTCGCTAATTACAGTGGTTGTTCGCAGCCCGTTGCGGTGGGCGATTTGCCCATCTTGCCACTGAGGTCTGATGGTGGCCACTTGCCGCAGCGGCACCTGCCTGAGTCCTCCACTGGCACTAATCATCTCGTCTTCGATGAGCTGGCGATTGCTGCGGCTGGCATTGTTGCTTTTCATGCACACTCTGATGGGATAATCCTCATTCCAGATAGTGCCCAGCTGCAATCCATCGGTGTTGTAGCGCATGAGCATGGATAATTCGGCATCGGCATTTGAGATGCCCAAAAGTGCCGACTTGAGCGGGTCGAGCTGAATCTCGGTTGCCAGCAGAGGCTCTTGCATGTCGTTGCGCACCAACTTTAACTTAGGATGGTTGCGCAGTCGCCTAGTGAGCGAGTCGGTAGCCACCTTCAGTGCGCTCCAGTCGTCGCCAGTGAGTCTCACCTCGATGGGGTTAGACTCAGCCCCATAGTCGAGCTGCTTAAATCGCACATAGGCCTCGGGGAAAGCTTCCTCACATTTTGGCTTGTAGTGTGCAAGTAGTTGCTCGGTGGCTTCAGGCGAGACAGTGTTGACTATAAACTGTGCGTAGTTGGAGCCACCAAACTGTGGGGCATACACCGTGTGGAATCGTGGTGATGCGGTGCCCTTGAACGATGCTATCGACACGATGCGGTCGTCTTTTTGAAGAATGCTCTCGAGCGAGTCGGCCAATGCTGCAGTCATGTTGAGCGATGTGCCGGTGGGCAGGTAAATCTCGACGGCAAACTGGTTGCGCTCAGCTCTGGGCATGAGCCTCTGTGGCAACTTGATGAGAATTGCAGCCGAGAGAATGATGGTGACAAATGCCAGTGCACACACCACATAGGGAATGCGGAAGCACAGGTCGATAAGCCAGTTGTAGCCTCGCTGCATCAGTGACAGGAAGTTGAAATGTTGCTTCTTGCCACTGCCGGCAGGCTTGGTGATAACCCAGTATTGCAAGAACGGGACCACCAGCTCGGCTACCGCAAGCGAAACGAGCAGGATGATGAGAATGGCCCATGGGAAATAATGCACCGTGTCGTTCATCGATCCCTTAGTGGTTAGCAAAAAAGGGAAGAAGGTGATTGAGATTGCCATGGTGGCAGTGAAGATGCTCTTGAAGAAATGGGTGGCACTGTGAGTTGAGGCCTTCCACCGCGGCACGCCCTCGCCCAACATCTCGATGTAGGAGTCGATAATCACGATAGAGTTGTCGACCACCATTCCTAGCGAGACGATGAGCGCTGCCAGGGTCACAGTGTTGAGCTCAATGTCGAACGAGAAGAACAGTCCCAGCGAGATGAAGATGGTGATGGGAATGGTGGAGGCCGCTACAATTGCCACACGCATGGGCATGAGCAGCAGCACCACCACAATGACGGCAATCACAGCAATGAGCAGCTCCTTGAGGAAGTTGATCACCGAGTCCTTCACCACCTTAGGCTGGTCGGTAATGCGGAACAGCTTAACGCTTGGTGGCAATGTGGGTTCAAATTCATCGAGCACTTTGTAGACCTGGTCGCCCATGTCGGTGATGCTGCGTCCCGATTTCATCTCCACGCTCAGCACCAAGCACTTCACGCCATTGTTGGTTATAAACGACGTGGGTTCAGGATATTCACGTTTTACGGTTGCCACATCCTTGAGTCGCACCACGGTGCCGCGCGGGTCGCTATAGACTACAGCCTGCTCCACATCGCTGAGCATGTTGAGCGAGTGGCTCACGTAGATGGGAGAATCGTAGCTGCCATCTTTCAAAGTTCCAGCCATTGTGAAAAAGTCGTTGGCTTTGAGTGCGATAGCGATTGTCTTGTCGGAGATGCCGTAGTGTGCCAGCCGGTCGTAGTCGAGGTAAACTGCAATCTGCTCCTGCTGCTGGCCAACAACAGTTATTCGTCCCACACTTTCGACCGAGCGCAGATGCTCTTTAAGCCTGCTGATGTAGTCATTTAGTTCTCGATAGGTCTTGTCGTGTGACTCCATGGTCACAAGCATGGCCGACGAGTCGCCAAAGTCATCGTTGACTTGCACGGCCAGAACCCCTTGTGGCAACTGAGCCTTGAAGTCGTTCATGCCATGCTTGAACTTTGCCCAGAACTCTTCCTTGTCCTTTATGTCGTCGTTGAGCTCAACCTGAATGATAGCCACCGAGTTGCGCGAGTAGGATTTTGTCTTGGCCTTGTTCACGTCCTTGAAAGTGAAGATGTAGTCTTCAAGCGGTTTCGTCACTTGCTGTTCCACCTCGAGCGCCGAAGCTCCAGGATAGACAGCCACAACAACGCCCTGGCGTATTGTGATGTCGGGGAACTCATTCTTGCGGATGCCATAAAGACCGTAGATGCCATAGGCGATAAGCACACAAGTGATCATGATGACTATCTTGTGATAGCGCATAGCCCACTCCACGAGATTCATTTTGCTTGGTTTTTGTGCCATAATATTCACTCTGTAACTCTCATCCACGTTGATACTTTTTGCTGACCTTGGCTTATTATGCTGTCGCCAAGTTGCAAGCCGCTCACAATTCGCACTTCGTCGCCAATGTTTTGCCCAACTTCGACATAAGCTTTTTGGGCCTTGCCTTCAATCACTTTCCACACAAAGGGCCGGTTGTCGGCATCAATCTGAATAATTGAGGCTGGCAGAGTGATTAGCCCTGAGAGTGCAGAGCTGCTGCCGCCCGACAAGTTGACCTTAGCAATCATTCCAGGCAGCAACTCGTGGTTGGGATTGGCAATCACAGCCTTAATAGCATAGGTTCGCGACAGCGGGTCGGCAATTACTCCTTTCTCAACCACTGTGGCGCCGAATCGCTTGCTGGCCAGTGCTGCTACCTCGACAAGAAGCGACTGTCCATTGCGCACCTTAGAAATCTCATTTTCAGGGATGTTAACACTCACCTTCACCCTATCGATTTGCACAAGTTTCACCACAGGAGCCCCAGGCAAAACGTTCTGGCCCACGTCACACATCTTCTCAGTGATGTAACCTGCCGTTGGAGCAACGAGCCGTGTGTCGGCAACTGCTTTTCTTGCAACGGCCTCGGTGGCGCGAGCAGCGTTGGCATTACTTTTAGCTTGGCTAAGCATGAGCCGTGCCTGCTCAAGCTTGGTTTCCACTTCCACCCATTTAATCTCGGGCAGGCTGCCATTGTCGTGCAGGATTTTCATGCGGTTGTAGGCATCCTGGGCTTGATTGAACGCAACCTGAGCTTGCTGCACCAGGTCATCGGCCTGCTCGGTTGCTGCATGCGAGGCCGTAGAGCTGTTGGTGGTGTTGCTTGAATCGACAACCGCGATTAGCTGCCCTGCCACAACGCTTTGTCCAGGTGCGACAAGCATCTGGGTTATAGTTCCTCCGGCCGTAAAACTCAGCGAAATGCCATCACATTCTTCGATAGTGCCGCTGTAGGTCTGTGAGTCGGCTCCCCATGAAGAGCCCACTTTCATAATTTTCACCTTAACGACTTTCTCGGCTTTTTCATCGTTGGGCGAAGGCTTGCATCCACTCAGCAGGGTTGTGACAATGAGCGATATTGCTAAAAGTAAAATAGATGAATGTTTCATTTCTCTCTTTTTTGCTCCATTTTGTTTCTAAATAATGATGCAAAATTCCACATAAAACTCTTTTGTTCCTATTACAAAAGTTGATATTGATGTTCTAAATTCAAGCTTGACGAAATTTTGTACATAAAAAACGTCAAATAAATTATGGTTTTGAGAAATTTTGACGAACTTTGTGACAAAAAAACAAATAATGTGATAATAGAACTTGGACATGAAACACTCGAATGTCAACATCAAAGATGGCGGTGGAGAGATGGATTTGAGGCTCTCCGACATCAATACCCTGCCTAATAGATTAAGATATCAAGATGAGGAATTGGTGCTCATCGACGATTTGCGCCATATCCCCGATTTTGCTGCTTGCAAAATTGCGTTTAACGTAGGGGTAGTGTGCTTGCAGGGAAAACTGCTGTTTGAGATAGGTGGCACATCAATAGCATTGAATGCTGGTCAAGCAGTTTTTTGTCACAGCCATGTACTGATAACAAATATCATGGCAAGCCCCGACATAAAGTGCAGGGTCGTTTGCTTGAGTGATATAGCGCTAAAGAACATCCTTCAAGCGCAGTTCACAATATGGAACCAGGCCATGTACCCCAATCACTATTATATCATAAACTTGAACGACACGCACATCACTCTCTTCGACACGCTGCTGCCAGCCTTCAGTGATGAGAGTGGCACTCTTAGTCATGAGATTCTGCTTTGCTTGCTTCGTGCCAGTTTCCTTCTTGTTTGTGATTTGTTATCGATTAATGCTTCGTCGGATGTGGGTGTCGATAACGCTTCGCGCATGAGCTCCCTATTTCATCTGTTTCTTCAAAACATTGCAAAACGCCAACAGAAAAAGAACAAAGTGAAGGACTATGCCGACGAACTTTGCATCACTCCTAAATATTTGACCACTATTTGTCGCAAAGTGAGTGGCAAGTCGGCAATGACATGGATTAATGAGTATGTGGTAGAGGATGTCGTTTCCTACTTGAAAAACACCGACTTGTCGATTAAGGAGATTGCAAGCAGATTGGGCTTTGAGAATGCTTCATTTTTCGGGAGATTTGTCCGCAGGCATTTAGGCGCAAGTCCTAATGAGCTGCGCAAGCAATTGATGAGTAGAGGTGTGTGATGTCCACCAAAAAAAGAACCGCTTCCCCTCAAAGCATAGGGAAGCGGTTCCTTTATTCATGGCTGCTTGTAGTGGTGGCGTTACTTAGCCGAGTTGAGGATGATTCCGTAGACTACAGTGATGTCGCCCACTGTAATTTCGCCATCGCCATCCTGGTCGCCATTGACAAGAGCGCTGGTGTCATCAAGTAGCAGGAAGTTGTAGAGGGCAGTGACATCGCTAGCATTGACCTCGCCGTCGCCGTTAACGTCGCCAGCGATTGAGCTGCCGTGAGTGAGCACCTCAATCACATTGCTCCAGCGGCTATCGTCGGTGCCCATGAGAGCCTTGACGTCGTAGAGGTAGATGGTTTCGGGCAGCAGGTTGCTAACTTTGTACTTGCACTCGGTGATGCCAGTGAAGATCATCTCGCCCGGTGCAGCCTTGGCCTCAACATTGTATTCACCACTGTAGAGCTCAATGCTAGTGATAATCACACGCTTGCTATTGGCAGTGGTCTCGAACGAAACCTGCTGATTGGCAGCAGCAGTGCAGTCGAGCACCTGAACGAACTCGGTTTCCTCGTTGCTGGGCACTGTGATGGTCTCACTTGCGTCGCCGCATGAGATCTTGAGGCCGCAGTTGGTGTCGTTGTTGAAGGTTTTAGCCTTGATTTTCACACTCACCTTGCCTCCACTCTGCGAGAGGTCGAGGCTAGGGCTTGTGAGTAGACCATGAGCACTGCCAGTGCCCATGCGGATGCCACCCGCAGCCTCATAGAGCTTAGAACCAGTCCAGCCAGCGTTGTTCATGTAGTCGTCGAGCTTGGAGCTGATGTCTTGAGCGCCGGCCTTGGTGAAGCCTGTGAAGTCCTCGGTCATGAGCTGGATATAGTCGGGCTTAGGCATCACGCGCAATGTGTAGCTGGTAGCTCCCTCAACGGGATTCCAGTTGGCAGTGAAACCATTGGCAACAATCTCGGTAGCCTCGGTAGCCACTGGAGCGTCGATGCTCTCGTGAGGAGTCTTGAAGGCGATCTCGTAAAGTTTAGAATAGTCGTTGTAGATCTTGACCATGTAAATCTTGTTGGGATTGAGAGCGCCCGAAGCGATAACCTCGTTAGTGTTGTAAACCGAGCTTTGCTTAGAGTCGACAGCGGTGTTGCCAGGAGTGATGGAACCGTCGTTGTTGAGAGTGCACTCGTAGATTGTCATCTTTAAGGGGTAGTTTTCACCACGGTTGTAGGCAAATTGCTTAACCTGCAAGCAGTTGGTGATGAAGAATACCTGATAATCCTCGTTCCACTCGGCATATTTGCTGGTGCCAGTGCCAAAGTAGGCAGCATTGCCCATGAACACGTCGGTAGCATCCCAAGTGTTGGTGCCTTCCTTCTTGTTTCCGTCGTGGCGAATCCACTTTTGAGTGTTGGTGTTGACCATGGCGCCGTAGTTAGAAACGGTGAGCCAAGCGCAATCTTGGTCGTCATACTCGGTGAACTTGTAGAGGTTGCTGATGCCAGTGAATCCAGCTTCGTCGATGGACTGATACTTAGCAATGTCGAGATAGGGGTCGGCTGCGGTGCCTCCATCGTTGGCGCTTGCAGTGAGAGCCACAGTAACGCTCTCGGCACCAGTGCTGGCAAATGTGATAGTGGCATTGTAGTTCTGCTCAACCTCGCTCATGAAGTTGACGGTAACTTGTTGTGGAGTTTCGCCATTGAAGCTATTGGCAGCAAAGCTGGTGGGGTTGACTGAGAACACATTGCTTGGGTCGTTAATTGTAATGGTGACATCGCTGGTGAGGAACACACCAGTGAGGTCGATGGTCTTGCTCACGGTCTTGCCAAGCTTGGCAACAAAGTTGAGTGCAGTGGGGTTGGCAACGAGAGTGGGGACGCGAGGCTTGGCCACACCATTGATGGGCACTGTAACGTCGTCGGCACCTTCGCACGAGAGAGTGAGTGTGGCGGTGGTGTTGCCAGCAGCAGTGGGCTTGTAGGTGACGGTCACGTCATATCCATTCTGAGCCTGAGCTGGAGTGATGGTGTTAGTGCTGATGGTGTAATCGCTCGAGCCACTAATGGCGATGTTGACGTCGGCTTGCATCTCACGGGCAGTAACCTTGATGGTCTTAGTGTAAGTTTCGCCAGCATATCCCTCGAAGCTTACTTCAGAAGGATTGGTCATGATGAAACCGCTGCCTGGCTGGATGCCGATGATCATTTGCTGGTCGCTGTTGAAGGTGTAGCCCTCGCCATCGGAGAAGGCGTTCATGGCGCACCAGTTGTTGCCGTCGCCACTCCAACCAAAGTTTACATGGTACTTGTTGGTGCTGGAATTGTAACCGTCGACATTGAAGGCGTGGCCGCCAGCACCGTTGTCCACAGCCATGAACACCACGGGGCGACTCTCAATCATCTCGGTTTGCAGCAGCTGGGCCCATTGAGCCTCGGTGTAGCTGCCTTTCTGCACCAGGCGAGTGGTGTTCTCGTCGTAGCCGAAGCCTATGTACATGTCGGCAACAACTTGGGCATCGGTGGTGTAGATGCCACTACCGCCAGCATCAGCGGTGCCATACATCATGTGCTCGGCCTGGCCCACGTAGCGCATCAGGGTGGCTACGGCAGCACCTTCGGCGTCGGTATAAGTCTCGTTGTGAGTTGCACCGTTCTCATCTTTCCAGGTGCCATAATGGTCTTTCATGTTGTCCCAGTCGAAAGTCACCTGAGGCAGAGCTGCGTAGGTGTAGTTCACGCTGTTCCAGTAGCCCAGCTCGAGAGTCGAAGAGTAGGCAGGAAGTGGTCCAACGGGTCCAGTGGGGTATTTCCAGTAGTAGAGCACCATCGATGCCGAGGTGGCAGGACAGCCAGTGTAGCACTGGTAGTTGGTGCCGCTGTAGGTGAAGTTGCACAGGTCCCAATAGGGCTCAGTTTGGTCCCACAAGCAGGTGAGCAGTGGGCCGTAAGTTGTGGCTTTGAGGCCTGGAGCCTTGGCTGTGGTGGGTTTCTCAACCTTGGCCTCGGGATGCATGATGAGCCATTCAAGCTGACGCTTGTAGCCGTTGAGCCAAGCTTTCATGTTGGCGGGAATGCGGTCGAGGTTGAGTGGCCTGTCGCCATAGGCAAGCACCTGCTCGGCACGGTCGTCGGCCGAAACGATGACGAAAGTGGTCTCGGTGTTGAAGATGTAATACACTGGCGCTTGCGCTTTCTCGCCAATCTCAGTCTTGATGAGCTTGGCTTGCGTTGCCGCAGGTGCCATAAACTTGCCGGCATAAACCTTGCTTGCAAGGTATTGCTCGGCAATAGTCTTAGCTGCCGATGGATCGACAGGAGCTGCCCACAGTTGCACAGCAACCATGGCAACAGCTAGGAGTGATAAGAATTTTTTCATAAAAAATGAATATTAGTAAATGTTATATCATGAAAGTCCCTACTAGTTGTGGTAATAGTTGTTTTTTTAAAAAATCCCCCAAAGTTATGAAATATAATCGTAATATGCAAAATATTCTTTGATTAAAATGAAAATAAAAGTCAGGAAAATGTTATAAATATTTATTTATGCAAAAAGATAGGCACTCCCCAATAGCGGGGAGTGCCTTGATGCGTAGTGCTCACAATTAAACTGAGCACTAGTGCGATTGCTCGCATGTTATTTTACTTCTTCATGGTGAGCAGGATATTGTAGACGAATGTCACGTCGCCAGTGGTGATTTCGCCGTCACCGTCCTGGTCGCCATAAACGATTGCGCTTGCATCGTCGGCCAGAATGAAGTTGTAGAGTGCGGTAACGTCGGCAACAGTAACATCGCCATCGCCATCAACGTCGCCTGGGATGCCACCAGCCAGAGTGGTAACATTAATCTTGTTAGACCACTTGCTCTCCTTGTCGCCAAAGATTGCCTTCACATCATAGATGTAGGTAGTGGCAGGATCAAGACCAGTAACCTTGTAGCTATTGGTGGTGAGACCAGTGAAGGTTACACCGTCGAGGCTGATTGACTTGAGAGCATTAGCATGCTCGCCCTCCAGGATGTGGATGCTGGTGATGATAACGCGCTTAGAGTTGGCTGTGGTCTCGAACTTGATTTTCTCGCCTGCAGCAGCGTTGCAGTCGAGCACAACGTTGAAGCTCTCCTCCTCGTTGGCAGCAACGGTAACAGTTTGGCTGTTGTCGCCGCACGAAATCTTGAAGTTGCAGTTAGTGTCGTTGTTGAAGGTCTTAGCCTTGAAAGCAACAGTTACCTTGCCACCGCTGGTGCTCAGGTCGAGAGCAGGTGATGTGAGTGCTCCAGTTGCTGAGCCAGTGCCCAGGCGGATGCCACCTTCAGCCTCGTAGAGCTTAGTGCCAGTCCAGCCAGCATTGTCCATGTAGTCGTCGAGCTTGTTGCTGAGGTCTTGAGCGCCGGCCTTGGTGAACTTCGAGAATCCCTCGGTGAGGAGATCAACGTTCTTAGGCATAACGCGAAGAGTGTAGCTTGTAGCACCCTCGATAGCGTTCCAGTTGGCAGTGAAGAATGTGGGGCCAACCAGAGTTGCAGCAGTAGCAACAGGTGCCTCGAGGCCTGAGATAGGAGTCTTGAAGGCAATCTCATAGAGCTTAGAGTAGTCGTTGTAGATAGTTACCTTGTAAACCTTCTCAGGATCGAGCTCATCGCTTGCGAGCACCTCCTTGGTTGTGGTGCTGTTCTGCTTAGTTTGAATAGCGGTGGTGCCTGCAGTGATTGAGCCATCGGCATTGACTGTGCACTCGTAGATGCGCATAATCAAAGGATAGGTGGTGTTGCTGCGGTTCTCGGCATATTGCTTAACCTGCAAGCAGTTGGTTACGAAGAATGTTTGATAATCCTCGTTCCAGTCGGTGTAGTAGGCAGTTCCATTGAAGTAGCTTGCACTTCCCACGAATACGTCGGTAGCGCTCCAGTTCTCAGTGCCAGTCTTCTCGTTGCCATCGCAGCTGAGCCAGTTTTGAGTGGCATCGGCCTTGAGAGCACCGTAGTTAGAAACGGTGAGCCAAGCGCAGTTGTCGTCTTCGTGCTCGGTGTACTTGTAGATGGTGCTCATGCCGCTAACGGCAGCGCCAGCCTCGTCGATCGACTCATACTTAGCGATGTCGAGATAAGGATCGGCAGCAGTGCCCTTGTCGCTGGCCTTGGCAGTGAGTTGCACAGTCTTGGTCTCGGCACCAGCACTTGTGAGAGTGAGTGTGCCATTGTAAGTGCCTTCCTCGGCCGAGTTGAATGTAACACTAACCTCAACAGGAGTGTCGATGCCAGTGTTGTCCTTGCTAATGGTAACAGGCGAAACGGTGAACACGTTGTTCTGGTCGGCCAGAGTTACAGTGATGTCGTTAGTAAGGAACAAGCCATTCACTTTCACCACCTTGGTCATTGGGGTGTTCAACTTAGCATTGAAGCTCAAAGTTTGAGGATCGGTGAGGATGGTTGGAACCCTGGGCTGAGCTACACCAGCAAGAGTTACGGTTGCATTCTCGGCACCCTCGCTGCTGAGGGTCAATGTGGCCTGAGTCTCACCAGCAGTGGTTGGGGTGTAGGTTACAGTAACCTCAACACCATTGTAAGCATCCTCGGCGCTGATGGTGGTTGGGGTCACGGTGTAGTCGTTAGAGCCGCTCTTGGCGATAGTGATGGGCTGAGTGAGGTTATAACCCTTGACGGTCAAGGTCTGGGTGTAGGTCTCGCCCTGATAGCCCTCGAAGTTCACCTCGCTAGGCTTAGCAACGATGGTTGGTCCCTGATGCTGGAGAATGTACTCGATACCAGCAAGAGCATTGATGATGCCATGGCCGCGAGCCTTAACAGGGCTGGTAGAGCCAGCAGGATATTGAGTAGCGGTCTCGGCAATAATTTCCTTCACGCGGTCAACATCGAGCGATGGGTCGGCCTGGAGGTAGAGCACTACCACACCAGCAGTCACTGGAGTAGCCATTGATGTACCACTCATCTCGCCCCACTTGTAGGTCTGTCCGTTGAAAGAGGTTGACCAAGTTGACGACTGATAGCTGTCGTAACCGTTAATTGAAGAAATCACGTAGTGGCCAGGAGCTGTAACGAAAGGCTGATCCACGCCAGCGCAGTCAGTACCATAGCTCGAGAAATAGGCCACGTCGCCTTGTCCATAGCCATCGTTAGAGCGCGAAGCTTGAGCGCCCACACCAATGACCTTG
Source organism: Porphyromonadaceae bacterium UBA2751 (assembly GCA_002353285.1). Taxonomy (GTDB): domain Bacteria; phylum Bacteroidota; class Bacteroidia; order Bacteroidales; family Muribaculaceae; genus Sodaliphilus. Next base: position 27,500 of record DEJJ01000034.1, read on the forward strand.
GGTGAAGTCATGTCGTCGCACATCGAGTTCTCATAGGTGCCAGGAGTGAGAGTGTAGCCTGGTACCGAGCCCGATGTTGCCAGGGTGCTGTAGTAGCAGTCGGTGAACACATGGATTGTGTTGCCGCCTTTACCCTTGATGATGTATTTGGCTTGCGATGCTGTGCACTCAACGTAGAGGTTGTAGCGGTTGTTGGCTGCATCAACTCCACCTTGAACTGTCACGCCGCCGAAGCTGCCGCTGGTCATCCAGCCGCTCTCGGAGTTGTTGACAATCACCTTGATTTGGAGCTCGTCGCTGGTGCTGTTCCAGATGTCGGTGGAGCCAGTGCCTGATCCCCACCAACCGCCTGACACGTTGTTGATCACTGCCATGCAATCATCGTCGCTGGCGAGAGTCTTGACTGCGGCGCCAGTGATGTCGGCCTCGTTACCTGCGGCAAGGAGGATAACAGCGCCATATTGCTCGGCAACCTCGGTGTAGGCGCGGCAAATCGAGCTCAAGCCGTCGTGTGGGCCCACGTCGCTACCCAGACTGATGCTGATAACGCATGGCTTGCCCAGGACGTTCTTGGCATAGTTGGCGATATATTTGGCCGAGCTCACGATGGCAGTCTCGGTGAGCGATGAGCCGCAGCCAGCGAGCACGAGGTCGGCCTCGGGAGCCATACCAGCATAGTTGCCCACTTGCGAACCAGCTGCACAGCCGGTGGTGTGGGTGCCGTGGCTCTCGCTGCTGTCGTCGCAGGTGAGGTTGGCAATTTGGCTAGAGGTAGTGTACTGGTAGCCCATGAGCTGCACGCCGTCGATGGTGGCGCGTGTGCCGCCATTGGCGCTGCTGGCGTTAGGCATGTACACGGCCTTCACGCGGCTGGTTCCGTCGGCCTTGAGAAATGCGCGATGATTGAACTGGATACCATCGTCGATGATACCGAGCACAACACCCTGGCCAGTGTAGCCCTGTGGCAGGCCATAGTTGGTGCCATTCCAAGCTTTGTCGGCATTGACGATGCCCTTGGCTACATCGGTGTGGTGGCGGGCATTGCGGGCGATGCCCACTTGCTTAACGCCCTTGAGGCGAGCAACCGTTTCAATCTTGTTGATGGGAACACTGGCAGTAACAAATTCGCTGAACTTGCCAGTAACTTTAGTTCCGGTAGCCTCAATTTCACTGATTGAAGCACCGTCAAGATAGATGAAGCACTCGATGTACTCCACCCCGTTCAAAGTTTTGGGCATGGCAAGAACACTCTTGCCATCGGGAGCCTGAGCAACAGCATTGGCGCGCTGCTTCAGGAACACTTGAGTTGGGGCGCTTAATTTGCCGTTAGCATTAGCCGCTACCGACAAAGTAATCGCCATCAGAAACAGGAAGAACTTTCTCATAAGGAAATAATACTGATTTGGTTAATAAGAGATTATGTTTTTTAAGATAATTGTTTTTGTTTAAAGAAGGTTGACAAAATTATAAAAATAAATTTAAATGTGCAAGAATGTAGAGTAAATAATAGGTAGTTTGCATAAATATTCTCTTTTTTATAAACACAAAGCCGGCTGTTGGGCCGGCTTTGAATTTTGTAGTGCAGGGGGAGAATTAATGCATAATTCACAATCTAGATTTTCTAGACTATCTAGAATTTCTAGAACTTCTAGAAAAAACTAGAAAGCTAACAACATAATGCTTGATGCACAATCACAAATCTCCCTGCTCTCTCCTGTGTGAGTTAGTTGTTACTGAGCAGGATGGCGTAGACAAATGTGATGTCGCCACTGGTGATGCTGCCATCGTTGTCCTGATCGCCATTGACGATGGAGCTCATGTCATCGGAGAGCAGGAAGTTGTAAAGAGCAGTAATATCGGCCGCAGTTACCTGGCCATCGCCATCAACGTCGCCAGCTACTGCTGCTCCACCTGCGAGAGTGGTAACCTCGATCATGTTGGACCAGTTGCTCTGCTGGGTTCCGTAGAGAGCAAGTACGTCGTAGGAGTAGGTGGTGGCAGGAGTCAAGCCATTCACAACCTTTTGAGTGCCGTTGATGCCCTCAATGATGATGGGCTCGCCAGCGATGCTGGTGTCGGTGAGGTCCACATCGTAGATTTCTACGCTGGTGATAACCACGCGTTTCTTCTTGACGGTGGTAGCGAAGCGAATCTTCTGTCCTGCCTCTTGAGCGCAGTCGAGAGCCACAATGTAGCTGCCCTCGTTGCTCGATGGCACAGTGATGGTCTCGCTGCTCTCGCCACAGCTCACCTGGAGTGGGCAATCGACGTCGGTGTCGTAGGCACGAGCCGTGAACTTCACGCTCACCTTGCCATTGCTTCCGCTCAGGTCGATGGCTGGCGACTGAAGCAAGCCATTGTAGCTTGTAGAGCCCAGGCGGATGCCGCCCACAGCTTGGTAGATGTAGCTGCCTGCCCAACCAGCGTTGTCGGTGAAATTGTTAACGCTATTGGCAATATTGGTAGTGCTTTCCTTAGTGCACTTGGCAAAGGTCTCGTTGAAGATTGCAGTGGCGTTAACGGCGGGCTGAATGCGCAGCGTGTAGCTGGTGGCAAAGAGACATGGCTCCCAGCATGCGGTGAACGAGTTGCTGGTGATGCCAGTGGCAGCCAGGGCATGAGGAGCAACGATGTTGACCGTGGCTGTGCCAGTGGCTGCAAGGGTCTGGCTCTGGGCACCGGTGCTTGCGACTGTGATGTTGGCATTGTGTGTGCCAGCAGCGTTGGGCGCATAGGTGACGGTGACCACCACATAGCTGTTCTCATCAAACTCGCTAGCAGCAATGGTGCTTGGTGTAACGGTGAACATCTCGTTGTCGCTGCTGATGTTGACATCGCCATCGAGGAACATGCCATAAACGCGGAAGGTCTTGGTTGTCTCGCTACCGGCAAATGTGCTCATCTCGAGCGATGTGGGGTTAAGCGTGATAGTGGGAGTCTTGGGTTCGGCCACGCCAGTGACACTGATGGCCACGTTCTGTGCGCCGGCGCTGGCCAGGTTGATGGTGGCCTGGGTGGTGCCTGCCTGGGTTGGAATGTACTTGATGGTGATAGTGGTTCCGGCCAGGATGTCGGCATTGCTGATGGTGGTGGGCTCAACTCGGTAGATGCTCGATCCCACTACTGTGGCAGTAACGCCTTGGGTGAGGTTGTAGCCCTTGAGGTCGACTGTGGTGGTGATGGTGTCGCCCACGTAGCCGCTGAGGCTCAGCTCGGTCTTGCTGGCCTCGATGCGTGGAGTGCTGCTCTGCTGCAGGATGTACTGGATGCCTGCCAGGGCATTGATGATGCCATGGCCGCGCTGCTTGGCAGGGCTTTGGGGATTGGCATAGGCAGTGGCCGAGTGGGCAATCACATCCTTGATGCCGTCGACATTGAGGGTGGGGTCGGCCTGGAGGTAGAGTGCCACCACGCCAGCAGCGATGGGGGTAGCCATCGAGGTGCCGCTGAAGGAATCCCAATAGTCCTTTTGGCCAAAGAGGGTGGTGTTATACTCGCAGTAGTTGAGGTAGCTGCTGCTGTAGTTGTAGGTGTCGTACTTGTTGATGGGAGCTATCACGGCATGGCCAGGCGCGGTGATGAAGGGATGGTCGTTGCCGCTGAAGTCGGTGCCAAAGCTCGAGAAGTAGGCCACGTCGTTGAGGCTATAGGGGCTGTTGGAGTACGAGTTCCTGGGAGTGCTCAAGCGCGAGCACATGGCACCCACGCTGATGGTGCGTGCGCCGCAGATGTCGTCGGTCATGGTGCCCTCGGCGGTGCCCTTGGTTAGGGTGTAGCCGCTCACGCTACCAGTGGATGCGATGACCGAGTAGTAGCCGCCGTCGGTCCATGCTTCAATCTTGTTGCCGCTCTTGCCGCTGATGGCATAGACGATGCGGTAAGCACTGTTCTTAACTCCGCTCACTGTGGGGTTGATGTAGAGCTCGCGGCGTCCAAATGAAGTGCTGTTGTAAATCTGAATGTTCACGTTAGAGAAATAGGTGGTGCCCATCTGCGTGGTGGTGATGGTGCCGCTGCTGATGGGGTCGCTGGTGTAGAGCACAGCGCCGGTGGTCTTGTTCACAACCATTATCTTGACGGTCATGGCATCGGTGGTGCTGTTCCAGATGTCGATGGCGGCGTTGCTGCCCAAATTGCCCGAGACCGAACCGTAGGCAGTCTTGCCCTCGTGGATGATGGTCATGGCGTCGGTGTCGCTGCTCAGGGTCTTGGTGGCATAGCCGGTGGCATCGGCCTCGTTGCCGCTGGCAAGCAGAATCACTGCGCCAAACTGGTTGGCTACCTGGTCGAGCACGCGGCAAATGGAGCTCTTGCCGTCGTGAGGTCCCATGTTGGAGCCCAAGCTGATGCTGATGACGCAGGGCTTGCCCACGCTCTTGGCATAGTTGGCAATGTACTTGGCCGAGTTGGTGATTGCTGTCTCGCTCATGTAGGAGCCCAGGCCGCAAAGCACCAGGTCGGCACCAGGTGCCATGCCCGAGTAGCCGCCAATGGTGGATGCGCCGGCGCAGCCGCTGGTGTGTGTGCCGTGGCTCTCCTGGGTGTCGTCGGTGGTGAGTGATGCGAGCTGTGTGCCAGTGTATTGGCGTCCGCTGAACGACACGCCGTTGACCGACGCTGCCGAGCCGCCGCTGGTGGCATTGGGCAGGTAGGCTGCCTTGACGCGTGAGTTGCCGTCGGCGTCCTTGAAAGCGATGTGGTTGAACTCGATGCCTCCGTCAATCACGCCGAGCACCACGTCCTGTCCGTTGTAGGCCTGTGGCAGCCCGTTGGCAAGTCCATTCCATGCGTTCTCGGCCTTGGTGATGGTCTTGGCTTTGTCGCTGAGGTGGTGCACAGTGCGTGCAATGGCTATTTGCTTAACGCAGCTAAGGTTGGCCACTTGCTCAAGTCGGTTGACGGGAATCATGGCGCTAACGATGCCGTCGTATTCGCCAGTGATGGTCACGCCCTTGGCTTGAAGCTCGGCTGTGGACATGCTGTTGAGGATTATGAAGCAGTCGATTGACTCAACGCCATTGAATGACTTGCTCTTGACAAACGCCTGCTTGCCATCGGGAGCTGTTGTGCCACTTGCATGCTGCTGCAAGAAGCTCTTGGTGGGTGCACTTAACTTGTCGTTGGCTTGCAGTGCTAGCGACAAAGTAATCACCGCCATCAGTAGAAAGAAATTTCTCATTAAACGAAATGATTTGGTAATAGTTATTAAAATGTTTTGTTGATTTCCTGTTAATTGCTAAAAAGCTCGCAAATTTAATAAAAACCTGTGAATTACGCAACTAAATCCCCCACAACATTGCTGTTGCGGGGGATTTTTAACTGTTTCGGTAAAAAAGAGGAAGGTGAAAATCGCAATCCTCATTATTGAACAGCACCTATTATATTATGTAGTGTTATGTGCCCAGCAAGATGTTGTAGACCACAGTGACGTCGACCGAGGTGATTGTGTTGTCGCCATTCTGGTCGCCGCTGGCAATTGCGCTGTCGTCGGCATTGAGTAGCCAGTTGTAGAGCACGGTGATGTCGACCGCCGTAACCTTGCCGTCGCCGTTCACGTCGCCTTGCACAACTTCGCTCATGGGCGCGTTCTTGTAAATCACTTCAAGGCCAGGAATCAGCATGGTGTATTGCTGATCCTTGGTCGACTTGTCCATAGTCACCTGCACATAGGAAAGCTTAATGGGGTAGTTGCTCACATCGGTAGCATCAATCCACTGGTCGATGGGCAGGTCAAGGGTCGACTCCACATCGGCGGGTACTGATTGGGGGGTAACGGCCTGATAGCTGATGTTGCCACCACATGGTCGCAGGGCAAATTTAACTCCAGTGACAGGTGCCTGACCTGGATTGATGCGCACTCGCAGCGTGTCGGGCAAGCTCCACAGTATTATGTCCTTGCTCATCCTGAAGTAATTGGTGCGGCCGCTATTGCCAGTGTAATCCACCTTGACACCATTGTCGAGAGGCTCAACAGTATAGTTCTTGCCACCGCTCATGGCAAAGCTCCATGTGTCAAGGTCCATGTCGGGGTCAAGAGGATAGACGCGCTTGACAGGCTTCTCGACGATAACCTTCATTGTCACGCTCTTGTCCTCGATAGTGCCAGTAACCCAAGCCACACCATTCTTAACGCCCTGCAGCACCCCCGTGGCTGGATTGATGGTGACGATGCTCTCGTCGCTGCTGCTCCAGGTGAGAGCGGCTGGGTCGAGTGGCATCGATGCCTCGCCCATCATGCTCACGAGCTCCACGGCATGAGTGCGATAAGTGTCGGTGAGTATTGAGTCGTTCTTGAGTGTCACCGCTTCGGCAGTGCCCACAATGGTGAGAGGCGCACTCACTGTGATGTTGCCCAGTGTGGCAGTGAGCATCGCTGTGCCACTGCCGCTGCCAAAGAATGTGCTACCACCATCGCGTATCTCGCCCAGCGACTCAGGGCAAGAGAGTTGCACGCCTTGCACATCGGTGTCGACAAGCATGCCATACTGGTTGTAGCCGTAGAAGTGAGGTGTGTAAATGCCAAACTTGGGCACCGTGAGGCTAAAGTCGACAAATCGCAGCGAGGCAATCTCGTTGTCGTCGGGAGCATTGCTCACGGCAAAGAAGGCATTGCCATCTTTGCGTTCGAAGCCGTCGCTGGGCTTATTGCGAGTTCCCAGGGCACTGGTGTAGAGTGCCGACGAACCGCCACCATCAACATTCATGGCATGTGTGCAGCCAGCGTAACGCATGATGTCGGCAAGCACTGTGGTGCGCACACCGTCGCTAATGAGCGATCGCCCATCCACGACAAGGAAATACACCTTGCTACCCCCATCGCTGTAGCCCACTGCCGAGCGTGGATGAAGCTGGCTGGCATCGCCACGCTCGCTCTCGGTGTCGAGCACCACACCGTCTTCAAGAATCTTGGGATTGCCCGAGATGACCTGCTGCGGGTCGACGCTCAAGTCGCCAAACTTCCATGTTGGGGCGATAGTGATGGTGTCGCCATCTTGCAAGGCGTTGACAACGGCGGCAGCAGTGCCGCGACCGCGAATCACATATTTTCCCGATGGGATTGTCATGTCGCCTTGAGTGCTGGGAGTGCCTTCAATCACCATCTTGTAGGGCTGCGCGCTCTCAAAGGTGTAGCCTTGCGCCAGTCGTGCAAGCACCTCGGTGCCATCGTTGGTCTCATCGGTGCTGCCATAGTAGCGGTCGGTGTAGATAACAATCTTGTTGTTGCACTCGCTTGAATAAGTGTTCACGCCGCCCAGCGTGGCAGTAGCACCCGTGGGCGATGTTAAAGTGCCAGCAAAGACGAAGGGGTTGACATACACACCACCTTGCTTGTCAACAATGAAGTTCTTGTAGAGCGCGGCATTGTTGCGTGCACGATAAATCTCACCATCGACCACTGTGGCACCCACAGGAGTGCCCACAACCGACACACCCCGCCCAGTGGTGCCGCTGGTGAAGAAAAAGTCGGCATTGATTCCCACAAAGAAGCGCTTGCCAGGCTCGCTCTTGCGCTGTGCCATTTCAGAGACACTCTCGTTACCTGCCACCTTGTCGGTAGCGCACACTCCAGCAAGAGTGAGGTAAGGATTGGTCATGTCCATTGTGCAGTAGAACACCCTGAGTTTGCCTGTCTCGTTGTGAAACCACAGTGAGGTTTGAGTGGTGCCAGGCCCCACCTGGTTGTGGAATAGCGTGTCGACCTGGTATTCCACACCGCGCAGCGTCCATGTGGTGGTGGCGCTGGCGCTCAATGTCGCCGCCGCCATCAGTGCCATCAATGTGGATAAAAGAGTGTTACGTTTCATGGTCAGGAAGAATGAATAATTAGTTACCCAGCAGGATGTTGTAGATTACAGTAATGTCGACCGATGTGATTGAGCCGTCGCCATTCTGGTCGCCATTGACAATGGCCGAGTCATCGTTATTGAGCAGCCAGTTGTAGAGCGCTGTGATGTCGACCGAGGTGACCTTGCCATCGCCATTCACATCGCCAGGCACAGTGGTTGATCCTCCAGGTTCAACACCAGCTCCTATCTTGTAAACTCCCATGCCGTTGAAGGCCTTGAAGGTGAGCAGTGTCACTTCCTCGTTGCCCTGCTCGTCAAAGCCCTTCTCCACAGCGATGCAGTGCACACGCAGTCCCGAGTCGTTGATCTTGCCCACACTGTCGGCAGGCAGCTGCCAGTATTTCTCCATGGTCTCGAGCATGTCGCCCTCGCCCAGTTCACACAAATTGATTTGGCAACCGTTGCCATTGCCGTTCATGTCGCCCTTGACGTAGGCAAAGAAATGGCGATCGTCGAGCGTGAACTCGTTCATGCCATTAGCAGCCACGCCAGTGGGTTGCAGTTCTTGGGGCACGTTCTCAAAACTGTCGATAAGTGTGCCGTCAACGTAGTAGAGCAATGGAGCGCCATCGAAGCAGTCGATATAGAAGTACTCGCCGCTATACATGCTCTCGTCGTCGGTGCCAAGCAGCATTTTTATCACTGGTGCCAGGCTGAATCCCACTTTCTCGGCAGGATAAAACTCGGTGAACTCCATGTAGGGGTCGCCGCTGAAGCCTCCCTCCCAGGTGTCGATGTCGCCGCCCTGCTCATTGTGCCAGCGGTACACTGTGGGAAAGCCTGGATTATTGCTGTTGTGGCCAATGGTCATGATGTTACACTGAGCCTGCTCGAGGGTGATGTCGCCCACGAGGTCGAGATAGTCGGTGCGGTGCAACACGTCACCTTTGTCCATGTTGGTCACGAGAGTCATTGCGCCACTCTCGGTGTCGACCATGTAGATGGGGATAGTGGGTGCTGTTTCGGCCGTCATGGGAGCCACCCAGATGTGACCAAAGTTGTCGCAGCCAATGCTTGTGTTGCCCAGGAACACGCCATAGGGGGCACCATTGAGTGTGAGGTCCAGATCCTTGGTGGGCATTCCGGTGAGTGCGTCAAAGCAGTGAATCACGCCCTGCAGGATGGTGTCGTTGCGTCCTGTGGTGGGATTAGGGATGATGACTTGCTTCTCTTGACTGCGCGACACGTACACCACGCCGCCAGTCATGGTGGCGGTGCGTGCATTGGTGTGGCAGATGGGTGAGGCCTGGTAAGCCTGGTTGGCATGCACGCGGTCAAGCATCCACAGGTTCTTCACTCCGATGCCGTTCACTTTATCATAGGTCTGCCCGTCGGTCACGGCCCAAGCACCCATAGCTGTCATCACAGCCAATGCTGTTAGTAGTAGATATTTCTTCATGTTATTAAGGTGTTAATTAGGTAAATAAATTCATAATCTTTTATATCAAGAAGGGAGGAACGCAACGATGTTTCCTCCCTTTTTTTGCTCGTTGAATGCTTAATAAAGCATCAACGCATTAATAATCATTAGTTACCGAGCATGATGTTGTACACCACTGTAACGTCGGCGCTGGTCACATGGTCGTCGCCGTCCTGGTCGCCATTGACGAGGTTGCTGTCGTCCTCGTTAAGGAGCCAGTTGTAAAGAGCTGTAACGTCAACACTGGTCACATGGCCGTCGCCGTTCACATCGCCAGGAACGGCTACTGGTCCAGGTCCATCGGGGGTAACGCCCTCGCCCACCATGTAGACACCCATACCATTCATGCACTTGAACTCAAACACCATCACGGCCTCCTTGCCACCCTCGGTAGTGTAGTCGGTGGTGATGGGATGGATGCGCAAACCGCTATCGCTGGTTTGACCCTGGCCGTCGGCAGGGAATGTCCAGTAGCGTTGCATTCCGCTGAAAGCCATGCCCTCGCCCAGCTCACAAATGTTTACCTGGCAAGAGTTAGGAGCATCATACTGAGCAAGTGAGTAAACGATGAAGTTGCGATCGCCAAGGGCGAACTCGCCAATGCCGTTGGTGCCCACCTTAGGCATGAGCAGGCTGTCGGCATCCATTTCCTCCTGGGTGAGGCTTCCAAAACCGTCGATGATGGTTCCGTCGTTGGCATAGAGCACAGGCACTGTGGTGAAGCCGTCGATGTAGAAGGTCTCACCGCTGTAGCGATACTCCTCATCCTCGCCAAGCACGAAGCGGCAGGCAGGAGCATAGCCCCATTGAGTTTGGCTCTCGGGGTAGAACTCGGTGAAGTCCATGTAGGGGTCTCCGCTGAAGAATCCATCCCAGGTGTCGATGTCGCCGCCCTGGTCGTTGTGCCAAGCATAGACGGTGGGCACTTGCGAGCCTGGAGTCATCACGTTGCACTCAGCTTGCTCAAGGGTGATGTCACCCACGAGGTCAACATAGTCGGTGCGAGCTATCACATCGCCCTTGTTGAGATTAGCAACGAGAGTGAGTTCGCCAGTCTCGGTGTTGACTTGATACAGTGGAACCTCGGCAGTCTTCTCACTGGTGTAGGGCGCTAACCACACGTGGCCAAAGTTGTCCTTGCCAATGGAATTAGCTCCCAGGAACACGCCGTAAGGCTCGCCGTTGAGCGTTACATCAAGAGGAGCCATTTCCTCGCCAGTCATGGCATCGAAGCGGTAAATCATTGCGGCCATGATGGTGTCGCCTGGCTGTGGGATAACCATCTTAGCCTCGCTTCGTGCCACATAGACGATACCGTCTTGCATCACGGCGGTGCGTGCCTTGGTGTTGCACCACTCAAACTGGTCGAGCTCGTTGACGCCATAGTGGAAGCGGTCCTTGAGCCACAGGTTGCGCATGCTGATGCCGTTAACAGTCTCGTAGCTGTTAGGGTCGTGGTTGAGTAGCAATCCAGCTGCGATTGCACTTGAGCATGCCATCATTACTAAGGAAAATACAAGTAAAAATTTCTTCATTGCGTTAAATGTGTTTTTGGTTATTGTGTTTTTTTTAAAGTGTTATGTTTTTCACCACAAAGAAAACAAAAAGAAATCAAATGGCAAAATTTTTAATCTTATTTTTCGGGAAGTGTCAATAAAAATAATGATTTCTAATTGGATGCTTTGCTGGGCATGTAGTAAGAATATTTTTCCAGCAATTGCACCCTCCGTCCACACGTTTGGGAGGGTGCACTTGCTGATAGCATTATTCTTTAGAACAGGCTGGTCTCGCGAGGGTTGATGCACAGGCCCAGGATGCGCTCCTTGTTGCCGTTGTAGTCAACCACCTTTTTGGTCTCGGGGTCGAAGTACTTGAGGCCAGTGGTGTAGGTGTTCTCGGTAGTGGCGGCGCGGAAGCCAAAGTACACATAGTGAGTGGCGGCATCGACGGCAAACTGGGTTGTGTAGACGCCCTCGTCGGCTGTGGTGTTCTCAGGGTTGGCCTCCATGCTCACGAAGGTGGTGTACTTGTCGTAGTCCAGACCTTCTTTAGGCCCTGGCAGTGGATAGCAGCAAAATCCAGGACCTGGAGTGCCACCCTTGCACATCCACACATACAGGTTGCCCAGATCCTCGTCGAGGGTGAAGGCTCGTGGCTGTGTTGCCTGTAGCACAATGGGGTAGGGGATGGGGCCTGTCTTAGTCGACGATGCCTCGCCAATGTCGGCAGTGGTAAAGCGGTAAATACCGTTTCCTGAATAGTTCTTTCCCCACCAGAACACGCCGCTGCGATCCTGCAACAAGCCAGTGTGGATGGCACCATAGGCAATGCCGTTGCCGTAGTAGTTGAGCATGTTGTTGACACAGAAGTAGCCTGTGATGCTTGAGTACACAGTCGTCTCACGCTCGCCACGGGTGGTGAGTGGCATGCGGCGAATGCCGGTATTGCGGTCGGTATAATAGAGGTAGCCATTCACTTGGTCGGCAAACCCCTGGAATGGGTCGTTGAAGGCTTGGCCACCCACGTTGGTCACCATTGTGCTCACGTCGGTGCCATCGGCTGTCATGACGCTGATTTTGCCATCGCCCAGCACACCGCTCTCATCGTTGACGTAGTAGTACTGCTTGCCGCAATCAAGAATGTAAACATAGTCTTTGCCATCAACGGTGGCAAACACCAGGTTGGTGGGCATGTTGCCCGAGTTGACGCCCATGTCAAATGGCATGTTCTTGGTGCCGGCAGGCAACTGGCTCATGTCGACGAGCTTATAGGCCTTGATGTTGCCGCCAAAGACTGCATAGTACAGGGTGGGGCAAGGTATCGACGAGCCCACCTGCACGTTGACGTAGCTGTCCTCGAGGCGACGGTTCTCGCCATTGATGTCAAACCACGTCTGCAACTCAATCTTTTGCGAGCCTATGTTCTTGAACTTAAGCTTGCCAGGATTGTCGATTGTGCCGTCGCTGTGGCTGTAACCAGTGAACTCGGTAATGGTGCTGCCATCCTCAAGCATGGTGCCCTCGGGGAATTTCCACACATATTTGCACTCCAAGTCCTCGGGATTGGGTAGCTCAATGTCGAGCAGCACCGTGACGTCGTTAATGACCACAGTCTCGGCACTCTGCTCTACAACGTTGAGCACTGGCGCAATATCGTAGATGAGTAGCGGATAGGTCTGCTTGCCCACGCCATCTACTGTTAGTGTGACTTTATAGAGTCCTGCCTTGTTGAACTTGTGAGTGGGGTTCTGGTCGGTCGAGGTGGTTCCGTCGCCAAAGTCCCATGTCACATTGCCAGTCTTGGAGCTGGTGTTGTTGAACTTGATAGTCGACACCACATAGAAATCGAGAGTGTATTCATCTCCATCGACATTGTAGGTAAAGTCGACATCTTTACCGCTGAAGTTGCCATAATCAGGTTCCTTCTCGACGCAAGATGCCATCGACAGCACCATCAATGCCATTAATGCTATTTTGTTGAAAACTTTCATAACTTCAGTGATGTTTTTTTAGTTTAGACTAATTTCTTTGGTTTCGGAATCCTTGCCCATCTTGCCTGTCTCGTCAAATACTCTAAACACAGGATAAAGATGATAGTTGCGGGTGAAATTCACCGAGTAGCTGTTTTCGCCACTATTGTAGATCCAATCAGTGAAAGGTATCTGGCTGATGAGGTCCTTCCAATAAGGCATGTATTCCTTGCGAATCGATGTTATGCGACCACCAGTGTCGTCGCTGTAGCGGCTGTAGACCCAGTCGCATGACTGATACACTTCGTAGACGTTCACTCCAGCAGGGGCATCGCCAGCAGAGGCAATCTCATGCTCGGTCTTGATGCCAGCCTCGTCAACGGTGATATAGTAGTAGTGGTCAACGACATCGGGATTGACAAACCAAAGGTCACTCTTGTTGGCGCTTTCGGTCTCAGTGGGTATCGACAAGCCGTACTTTGCGTTGAGAGCTTCGAACTGCTCGGCAGTGAAGTCGTAGTTGATGTAGATGTTGCGCAAGTCGTTATAGTAGGTGCTATCCTTGGTCAAGTAGTTTACTACATGGTCAACAAACTCCTGTTGGAATGTGGAGGGATAGTACATGTCGAAGCGTTCTTGGTCAAACTCTTTGGGCTCAACCCATGCCACTGGTGCCAATGTGGCCGACACTGGGAATGAGTCGACAAGCACATACTCATGACCGTCCCACTCAGCCTTGCTGTGGGGGTAGGTGGCTAATTGTGAGAAAGTGCGCACGGTGTCGGTTGTGCTCATCTTCTTGGTGTAGGAGAAGGCTGTGGTGAGGCGACATGTTGCCGACGCCTCGGTGGTGCGTGCTATCAGGCCCCAAACCTCGCTGTGGTCGATGGTGTGGTCGTCGCTTGTGTAGTACTTTGCAGTGAATTTAATGTAACCGCCAGCCTTAGCCACGTCGCTGAGCTCCCATGACACAGTGGGCACCACCTGGCCAATTTGCATGTTGTCGGCAAACGGGTCGTTCACAGCACATGAGGCGGCAAGTGATGCAATTATCACCAGCGAACCTATTATATTAAAAATCTTCATAGTCATTATAGAAATTATAATCGTTAGTTCAATTATTATTCATTAGCTATAGCACTCAAGTTATTTTCCTGAGAGCGATGTCACCTCTCCATAGTCGTGAGCCCAAATCATGGGTTCCTGTAGCCACTTGTAGTTCTTGTAGGCCCCCAGGCGCTGCAACTCCGAGCGGTTGTATTTCTCCTCGGTCTCGGGGTCGTAGTTGAGGCGTTGAATCCAGGTGTTCTCCTTCTGGGTCTCGGTGAGGCCATCAATCCAGTAGGCGGCATAGAGGTTGTAGGGGCGGCGCAGGTTGGGATAGATAATCTCGTTGGCGTCGCCAATGCCGTAGTTGTTGCGGTTGTTACTGTAGTGATAGCGGCGCATGTCGGTCCACATCTCAGGCTGGTAAACCATAGCGACGTACTTTTGAATCATCAGGTCGCTCAGGGTGTACTCCGAGGGGTTGAAGAACCAGTGCTTGTTGCCGCGGTCGGTCACCTTGGGAACGCGCAGGGTGGCTTTGTTGATAGAGCCATCGGGCTTATAAGTATAAGTGTAATACTCCTCGTTGTTGAGGAAGGAGTTCATTTGACCCTCCCAATACTGAGCCTGAGTGTAGCCAGGAGTGCCACTCACTGTGCACTGTCCAGGATACTTGTTGTCGGTATTCTCGTTGTAGTTGGGGTTTGGATACTTTTTCAAGAAGAAGTCGAGATGTCGCTCAATATTGTGCTCGGTGGCTTCCTTGGCAAGGGCGCATGCTCCTGCCTTGTCGCCCAGCCAGTATAGTGCCTCGGCCTTGATGAAGTAGAGCTCCTCCATGGTGAAGATGGGGTTGTAGCCCTCGGGTTGACCAGCGTAGGCTCCCATGTAAAGGTTGGGATAATTGGCAATCTTGTAGCTGGTGCTCATGCCAATGTTGTTCTCCAGGTAGCGCATCTTGATGACGCTGGCAGCGGTGTTGCTCGGCGACTGTGGACCAGTGCGAGGAATCATGAGCAGCACGCAGCGTGGGTCGTTAGCATAGCCCTGGAAGCTCGATGCTGTGCCACCATTATAGGTGCCGCAAAATCGCTCATTGTCAGGGGCACTGATGCCCAGCACATCCACCATGAAGTACTTGCTTGGGATAGCATTATCGAGCAGGTTGGAACGTGACTCCCAGCTGTTGATCACAGGCTTTGACAGGCTCCACACGCAGTTCTCGGTGCCAGTGCCGCCGTCGAAGTTGTAGCGAGGCTCGTTGCCAAACCAGCTGCCGTAGAGCAGGTCGCCCTTGCGCCACTGGTTGATGGCAGCGTCGGCAGCAGCTATAATCTTCTGGCACATGGCAGCACTGCGGTCCACATTGGGGATGTTGCGAAGCAGCAAGCGGGCCTTGATGGCATAGACGAGGCCTTTCCACTTCTCGAGGTCGCCAGCGTAGACGCGGTCCTGAGTCTTGTCAATCACGAGATTGTGCTCATTTTGAGCATACTCGGGACTTTCGTATAGCGAGATTAGCTCATCGGCCTCCTGAAACATCCACTCATAGATGCTCGCCTGAGTGTCGTAGGCAGGAGAGTTACTCAGGTAGGCTTGCGACCGCGGCATGTCGCCAAAGGCGTCGGTGGTCAGCTGAGTCGACATCAGCCTGATAGTGCGGGCTATGAGCTCATAGTTTGGCGAGCCAATGTCTTGTGAATATTGTATCAAGTTCTTGGCATTAACGCCAATGTCGTAGAAGTGGCGTCGCCACTGTGGGTGGCGGTTCATGGTGAGCATCTCCCATTCACACTTGTAGGAGTAGGCTCCCACCGAACTCTTGCCGCCAGTGGTGAGGAACTGTGAGAAGTAGTTGTAGTACTCAGCGTGATCGTAGTTGATTTGCTGAGCATAGAACACAACCACAGGCAGGGCCACCTGAACATTTATTGAGTGAGCCTTGTCGGGGTTCACATTATCGTCAAGGATATCCTCGCAACTCACGGTCATCAGGCATGCGAGCACGAGCATAGCAATTATCTTTAGTTTATTCATGATTTCCATAGTTGTGAGTGAGTTTAGAATGATGCTTTTAATGTGAAGTTAAAGCTGCGGGTGGCTGGCACGTTGTAGTTGTCGATGCCCATGCCACCAGTGCCACCGCTCACTGCCGCCAGGATGGCTGGGTCGTTGCCGGTGTATTTGGTGAGCAACAGCAGGTTGCGACCAGTGCAGTTCAAGCTCAAGTGCTTGATGGGACAGCCCTTCTTGAGCAGGCTCGTGAAGTCGTAGCCCAGGGTCACATAGCTCAAGCGGATGTAGGAGCCATCCTCAATGAAATTAGACGACACCGAGGTGAAATAGGTGTTGATGAAGTTGGAGTCGAGTATAACCGGCGTGGTGTTAGGCGAGTAGGTGCCGTCGCCGTTGGCCACCACTCCATTGAAGATTATCTCGCGGTTGCGGTACTTGTCGTAGAGGTGATTCATGCCGTTGGTAATCAGGCTGCGGCCTGTCACATTGGCCACGTCGCCGCCCTTGCGTGTGTCGAGCAGGAACGATGCTGTGAGGTTCTTCCAGCGGAAGTTGGAGCCCACACCCAAGAGGAAGTCAGGCTCTCGGTTGCCAATGTAGATGCCCTTAGCTGGGTCAATGAGTGGATAACCGTCGGCATTGCATATCACGTTGCCGTCGGGGTCGCGCATGTAGTCTTTTCCTGACAGTCCTGTCGACGAGCCATTGAGGTGGGCCACCGGGAAGATGTCGCCATACTGTGTGCCTTGAATCTCACTCACACCCTCGGGGAGCTTGGTCACCTTGCCACGATTGAACGAGAAGTTCAGCAACGCTGTCCAGTCAAAGTCGTGGCTCCTGATGATGTCCTGCTGCAGCGACACCTCAAGGCCATGGTTAGTGATAGAACCCTCGTTGCGTGTCTGCAAGATGGTGCCCGAAGCGGGCGACACGCGCACACTCACAATCTGGTTGTCGACAGTGGTCGAGTAGTAGGCAATGTCGAGGCGGGTGCGGCTGTTGAAGAAGCGCAAGTCGGCGCCTATCTCCCACGAACTGGTCATCTCGGGCTCAAGTGCAATGGCACGCGAGGTGGTTGGGTCGATGCCATAGCCAGGGTCGGGGAAGGTGGTCCATTCCTTGAAGGTGTCGGTGAACAAATAGGCTGGACAGTCCTTACCCACCTTGGCCCAGTTGCCACGCAACTTACCGTAGGAGAACCAGTTGCTGGTCAAGTGGAACAGCTCGCTGAAGATAACACCAGCAGTTACCGAGGGGTAGAAATAGCTGGTCTTGTAGTTTTGCTTGAATCGAGATGAACCGTCGTGACGCCATGTGCCTGAAATCTGTGCTATACCCTTGTAGTCAAAACGCAGCTCACCAAAGTAGCCATATTTGTTCCAGCTTGAGTGATATAGCGTTATGCCATGAGTTCGGTAGGTTTCATCATTAAGATTTTGCCAGCTGTAGAAGCCGTCTCCATGCGAGTCGATGAGCTCAAACTCATAGGCCCCCATGTTGGCCTCAACACTCTTGCTTTTGCGATACTCCATGCCGTAGAATATGTTGAAATTGAAGTCCTCGGCAAAGGTGTGACTGTAGTTGGCAAAGAACTGCGCAGTGAGCTGCTGCCCTCGTGAGGGCTGGAACGAATAAGCGCCCAGGCGATCGCGGTTCTCGTTGATGCGGTCTTGCACGTCGGTGTTCTGGTAATCAATGAAGTCGCTCTCATAGAGGCGAGGCACTGTGTAGGAGTCATACATCGTGTAACCCTTGTCGAAACCTATCTTGCCAGTGAACACCAGGTTCTTGATGGGCTCGTAGGCAATCTGGCCATTGAGCATGAAACGGTTGCTCTCGGTCTCGCTCTTGTCGAGGTAGCGCCCATAATATGGGCTGACCGTTGCTCCCACGCGCTCAGTGTCGAGCAGTTCATCCCAGTGGTCGTAGCGGCTGGCCCAGTTCACAGTTCCATCGGCTGTGATATAGTCGGCCATGTTGAAATTACGACCCCAGTTGTAGATTGTCGACATTGAGTTACCAAAGCCACGTGCCTTGCTGTTGACGAAGTTGAACGACATTTGGATGGTAACTTGCTCCGATGGCTTGTACTGTCCTTTCAGGAACGCTGTTATTTGGTTCTTATAATCTTTGGGAATCACACCATCATTGAGCATGTAGGCCACCGACGCATAGGAGTTGAATTTCTCAGTACCACCCGAGGCCGAGACACTGTACTTCTGCATCAAGCCGGTGCCCAAGAATTCACCCAGGTTATCGTAGACGGTCTCATTGGGCTGAATGTAGGGGCCCCATCCGCCGCCGCCACTGTTCTCCTTGTAGAAACCCTTAGCACCTGGAGCAAACTTGCTCTGAAGCTTGGGCACGCGCATGCAGTTGCTTATCTCGACTGTGGCACTGGCATCAACCTTGATTGTGCCGTCGCGGCTTCCGCTCTTGGTGGTGATGAGGATAACACCATTGGCTCCCTCCTGGCCATACAAGGCACTTGCAGCAGCACCCTTGAGCACGCTCATGTTCTCGATGTCGTCGGGGTTGATGTCGGCAAGCGTGGAACCGTGACCGCGAATTGCCACACCGTCAACCACCATCAGCGGCTCATTGTTCTGGCCGTTGTGAATGGAGCTGATGGCGCGAATGATAACTTGGGTTGATGAGTTAGGCGAGCCACCGCCAGTGGCAACCTGCAAGCCGGCAACTTTTCCCTGCAGGGAGTTGGCAAAGTTGGTCGAACCGCCGGCTGTCACCTGGTCACCGCTCAGCGACTGAACAGCAAAGTTCAGTTTCTTCTTCTCTTGAGTTTGACCATAGGCAGTCACCACAACCTCTTGAAGCACTTGGGTGTTGTCCTCAAGCTCAACGTTGATCACGCTCTGGCCGCGACCCACCTTGATGCTCACTGGATTCATGCCCACATAGGAGATCTCGAGCACCTCGCCGTCATTGACCTCAATGGTGTATTTTCCATCAAGGTCGGTGGCCGTGCCACGAGTAGTACCCTTCACTTGAACCGACGCGCCAATGATGGTCTCGCCGTCGCTCTTCTGGGTTACCACTCCCGTCACAATGCGGGCATAACCCGCCATCGCGATAATGGAAAATAACAGTAGTAGTAGCTGTTTTCTCATAATATTACTTGGTATTTGTTCGTGTTTTATTGGTTTTCGTCTTTTATGGTGATTCGGCATCGACTTAAAGTGTTACAATATGACACAAATAAGCGGCGTTTTGTTTTAATCTCACAAACTTAATTATAAATTTTGAAAACACATTAATATTATAGGAGAAAAATCACATTTTTTTGATTTTTTAGCATTATCTACTATTTTTTGCTATCATTAACAACCGCATTGCTCTAGGTAAAAAAACTAGTAGATGCCAGCTCCAAAAAGCTGGCATCTACTCTTATAACTCTTGTAATTCCTGTTATTTATTGGTTTTTAGCGAGAACGAAGTTCAAGTAGGGAAATATTGAGAAGGAAAAACTCTCACTCTCCACTCTCACTCTCCACTAAACAGCCTTACATATTGGGCGTCGACACTGTTACATTTGCAGCCGAGTTATTATAGTTGGTAGGGATGTCAAAGCTCATTCCCTCGGCAGTGTAGGTCATGCCGCCAGTGATAACCTGGTTGCGCAAGTACTTGTACTTTTGCGTGTAGCCCGAGCTCACCGTCGACGACTTGCCACCAATGCCCATGATGTAGCCACCGTTGGTAAAAAAGCCCAGCTCGCCTTTGAAGGCGCGGCCCTCATCCTTGCTCGCTGCCACCCTCACCGTGCCGCCAGTGATTGTGATGCTACCGTCGGCCTTCACGCCGCCAGCCTTCGTGTCGAGCGTCGACGAGTACTCATACATGTCGCCCGTGGTCACTGCCGTGAACGTGCCACCGCTGATGTTAACACTCCCATCGGTGTTCAAGCCCTTGCCGCCCATGCCAGTGCTCATGAGGTAGACGGTGCCATCACTCATGTTGAACGTGCTGTCGCACTTGATGGCAGCGCAACTGCTCAGGTCGGCCGTGGTAGCGTCGTAGGTGGCGTTGCCGCTCGTCGATGCCGTTATGGTGCCACCAGCAATTGTCATTATCGACTCACTCTTGATAGCCTTAACGGCATCGCCAGTAGTGTTCACGGCAAGAGAGCCGCCGTTCATGATAAACTCGCCATTGTGTGAGTCGGTAGTCGTTTTAGTCATCCCCACGTCGATGCCGTCGCCACCAGTAGTGCTGATTGTCACAGTGCCGCCGTCCATCTGTAAATACTGGTTGATGTGTAAACCATCGCTCACCGAGTTGAGCACAGTGATAATTCCGCTAGCGATGCGAGTATACTCATCACTGAAGTAGGCGTGCTTGCTATTGCCTGTGATGTTGAGAGTGCCTTCGCCAGCTATCACGGCATGACCGTTGATGAAGAAACAAGCCTTCTGGGCTCCACCTGTGGCATCGGTGAGAGTGCTTATGCCGTTGAGTGTCACGTCGATGCGCTTGCCGTTGTCAATGTTGATGGCTGCGCTGTCGGGGTTGTGGATGGTGAGGTCGGTGAGGTTCACGTAGCATTTATAGTCGCCATCCATGTAGAACGAGCCGTTGCTTGTTGAGCCACTCAGGTTGTAGATTATAGAGTCTTGCAAAGTGTCATCGGCCACGATGTTAACATGAGCGCCGCTCACTGCCACGGTCACCATGCTCTTGATGTTCTTGGCCACGGTCACGGTGGCACTGTTGCCGTCGTAGGCCACATTCACATGGAAGTCGTCGATGCTAGGCTCGTCGTCGCTTAGCAGAATGTTGTAGACCGCGGTGATGTCGCCGGCGGTGATGCTGCCATCGCCATCAACGTCGCTTGTGGCCAGAAAAGTCGCGTCGCCATCGAGCATGTAATTGTAGAGGGCTGTGATGTCGGCAGCCGTCACACTGCCGTCGCCGTCCACATCGCCTAGGGTGGCACTGGCCTGGAAGCCCAGCGATGCCACCAGTAGCATGCTTGCTATGATAATCTTTTTCATTTTGGTGGTTTTAATTTAATAAGAACAGTAATTTGTGACGGCAAATGTAAATAATAAAAATCAATTGTGCAAATCCACACACATTGTATTATTAAAATAACCAGCGAACAACTTGTTTCCTTCAACAACCACCCTTTAGCGGAGGCGGAGATGCGGCGGTGATGCTTTTTTCATCTTGATGAGTTGTCTTGAGTGATGTGGCGATGCTGTGCTATTGTGCCAAAAAATGGCGCGTTTGTCTTCGATGCACAAAAAAAAACAAAAATAATTAATTAATGCAAAATAATCGCCTTGATTAACTGAAATTTACTACTTTTGTTAGTAAAATATCATATTTACGCACTTATTTTTAGATAAAATAGGTTGATAAAGTGGAATGGTATTTATCTGCTTTGATACTTCTTTCTTGAAATAGTGCTTCCTGAGGAAAGTAACATATTTATTAAATAATCGAGTAATATCTGCCGACAGATCTACTCCTAAAACAACATGATTTTTATTATGAAAAAACTAATTAAATTCATTCTAATGACATGTCTTTTCATGCTATCCACGATGCAGGCCTATGCCGTCGATGGCAGGCCTGTGAAATCACTTACTAAGGCCGAGGCCCAAGCTATTCCACTCACTTGGACCGACGCTAGTGGCGTACAGCATACTACTAACCTTGCAGAGCCAGCTTCCGATCCCCGTCACATGATTGCGCTTCTGCGTGAGGTGTATATAAATAAAAACGTGCCTGGTAATATCAATCGTGCTTACAAAAATGATTTTGCAGTGGAAAAAACAATAAACTATGCAATTAGTACAATTTATTCAGGGACAGGAAAATATGCGGGGTGGAATATTCCTCAAGGAAAACATAACACTTATGTTCCCAATAATGAAGGATTGACATTGTTGCTCGTTGAGATTACAGACTCTTATAATTCAGATGATGTAAAACGTAATCACGACATCAAAACTTACGCTAATTTGGTGAAGTTCTTTAAGAATTATGTGAAGAGTGTTAGATTGATTACTGATGGCAAGCACATTGAGAATGGTGACAAGAGTAGTACGATATTCAATCTTTCGGGACGACTGTCGCGTTTCTTCTTCTTGGCTAAAGGTAAATGTTCTAGTGCTAAAGAAAATGATAATGCTCCATTTGGAGATGGTGCTCTTTATGAGCAGTTTAGTCCAGTTGATAATGTGGGCAATGGTGGCAATGACCTCTATGCTAGACTTGTGGCTAATGAGTCTTTTAAGGTTGAGCACGATTGCCCAACAGTGCTAGCTAAGGGGCATGAGTTTCAAATGAAAAAAGGCAGCACCGATTATTATGACGTGAGCAACCTCATGTTCTCGATTCCTGATTATCGATTAGCTTATCATAGTAATCGTGATTTGGGTAGTAATCAGTATTACTATTATCATCCTCAGTATTCGCCCACAGTGATGCTCTACACCGTTAAGCTCACTGCCGACGCCGAGCCTGCCGATGCCGAGAACAAATACACTGTAACGCTCAATTGGTCATCTTCGCTCGACGAGGTGACGGGCGTGACTAACTCGCAGATTTATAAAGTGTATCGTGTGGTAAACGGTGCTGTCACTGGCGAGCCTATCTTCACTGGCACCGATGTTTACACATGGAGCGAGGAGGTTGATCAAACCAAGAATGGCTATTACCTGACTTATCTCGTTACTGCTGAGCCCGCCGATGGCTCTTTCCCACAGGCACAGAGCAACAATGCTCGTGTGGCAATTCCTGGTCTCGACCCACTAGAGCGCATGGAGCTCGTCATTAGCGGCGACAACCGCAGCGTCTTTGATCCAGCCACTATCACCAATACCTATACTAACACTATCGTTCTTAATAACGGTGTTGGTTATACAGTAAAGGGCAGCCATCTCGAAGAGGGAACCATGATTAACTTTGAGCGTCAAGACTCGCTTGGCAATGTGCTCGAGACTCTCGAGTCAATTGAATTCACTGGCATCAATTCTCATGCTTTTGCCTACAAGGTTATTAAGAACGGCGTGGAAATTGCTACTGGAACATTCACTAGCGATGATAACGATGACGTTGATTTCAACCATTTCCAGATAGTAGACAAATTTAGCGTTAGCACTGCTCTCAATGACCACCCAGGCTTGTACAAATATCAGGCCTCGTTCACTCCTCCTGCAGGCACTGATATTCCTGGGGCCGAAGGCGCAAAAGTCTATAGCAACCAGCTAGAGATAAAGGTGTTTAAGACCTTTGGTCGCGCACTCGGAACATTCACTCAGGCTCAGGTTGATGCCGATATTTTGCGTCCTGATGAGGCTCTTAGTAATGTTGCTGGTTTAATAACCACTCTAGAGAACTCATCTGATGTGTTCAGCTACGACCTGTGGAGTGGCGGCAACAACGATGTTTGGGTTCAAACTCAAAGCCATGCGCAGCGTCAAAACAGTGGAGCCTATATGATTCATGATGGTGCTGGCAATCAAAATGAGGTTCCATTCACCAGCACTCAGCCCTATATGGCTCAGCCCATACCCGATGCAAATGCAACTGCCGTTGGTGCCTACGCCTATGTGCCTGTGATTACTACTTTCCCAGTCAATGGCGCAACCGACCACTACAACACCTATGGTGCTAATCGCGACATGTCGCTCGTCACTGACGTCAACCTGGGCGAGACAAGTGTTATTGCTAGCGAAAATCAGTTTGAGGATAATGGAGTTACTTGCCGCCACTATGAGGTTGCTCTCCCTGTTACGGTAGCTGCTCCTGAAGGTGTTACACCACAGTTTGTGCGAGTTTGGAAGCGTTTGCCCGATGGCGTGGCTCACGAGGCCACTCTCCATAATGGCACTTGCCCCTACGAATATCGCCTCGACCAAACCCAGCGTTGCTACATCTATCCCGAGCCGTATAAGAAGGATGACAGTGTAGTGCCAGCTCAGGACTTTAGCGTCGCTGATTTTGGCTCTAACACAGTTAATATTTACGACTACTTTGGAGCAACCGATGTGGTTGGTAAAGCCACAGGCTTCAACGTTGACTACATCATTCGCTTCTACTCAATCGTTGGTGAACCCACGGCTGCTCAAGTTGCAGGTATCATTCTCAAGGACAACAGCGGGATGATGTGGGCTGTGTCAGAGGTCCGAAAGACTGTTAGCGTGGAAACCAATATCCCCACTGCTATCTATGGTGTTACATCGAGCAAGGAGGTTGTTTCGGTTCGTTATTACGACATGATGGGTAAGGTGGTTGCATCGCCACGCAATGGAGTCTACATTATGGAGACTCGCTATAGCGATGGGTCATCTAGAACTTGCAAAGTGCTCAAGTAACTGACATGCAACTGTTGCTCGCCCCCCTGGGGTGAGTGGCGCTTACTGACTAATGAGGGTGTTCCAAAAAATCTTGGCACACCCTCATTGTTTTCACGTCACAAAAGCTCAGCATGAGCAAAGCGGGTGAACGATATGTTGGTCACAGATTCACATTGATGCTGGTTGAGCGGAAGCTGAAGATGCTCTCGCTCAGCTTGTTGGCACTTGTGTTGAGCGAGTAGTTCTTTTGCGAGCGGGCCTTGACTATTGGCACCACAAACTCAATGTTCTGGTTGCCGTGAGTGACTGTGAAGTCAATGCGCTGGTTCTTCTCATCGAGAAGTACTAGCGAGTCCACACTCTCGGTGTCAAGATGCTGAATTATCGACTCGATGGGCACTTGCACAACCACGTCGGTTGTGTCGTTGTTGTGAGTGTTGGCAATCAAGATGTTGACGGTGTTCTTGTTGGTACACGATGTGGCCAGTGCTGCCACAGTGGCTAAAATCACAATTATTTTCATTGTTTCTTCTCCTCAATGCTTTTTATACCGTCGCGACACAAGCACACGCGGTAACGTTTATATTCACTAATGCCTTCATATTTACACTGAATAATGAAATTTATGTAGTAGGCCTTGTCGCCATTGGTGAAATGTGCCGATGCGTCGCCATCGTTCACAAAGAGTGGCACCTGGGGGTTGTCCATCTTGCGCATGAAATTGGACAAATTGAAGCGCACTATGTTGTTGATGCCGTTGATGGGGTAGGACGATAGGCGGTCGACGGACTTGCGATTGAGGTGGACATACTTGCGGTATTGTATCACCTGCTCGTCGACACCACGGTTCACAACGAGCGGATTCTTGCGAGCTCGCTTCTCGTTGACGTGACGTGACACGTCTTGGGGCGACACGAAGTCGAAACCCTCCTTCAGCTTGCCTATCTTGAGCAATCCCACGCGCATGGTGATGAGCCAGTCATAGAACCGGCTACCAAGGCCATGGGCAAAATAGTTGCGAATCAGGTCCTTGATGCGGTCTTTGAACATGTAGCTTATCACCAACGCTATGAAGAACGGTAGGGTGAAGTTTCCATACGTCTGCTGGAAAGCAAACGACACCACCGTGGCAAAGACCATCGAGATTCCTGCCGCCACGCTGAAGGCAACTTGCTCGAGGAATGCGGTGTTGCGGCGCTTGTGGGTGGGAAGGTATAGGTTACTCTCAATGTATTTCTTGAGTTGGCTGGCATGATAGACAAACTGGCGGTTGTCGTCGTGGCTGGGATGCTCTATGCTCAGGTAGTTGCGGCTCTTGCGATACTTGCGCTCGCTGTCGAGCAGATGGGTGATCATGGGCAATAACGGGCCGCTGCTGCTCGCACGTCGCGGGTCAAGGAACTTGACAATCCGCCCC
Source organism: Porphyromonadaceae bacterium UBA2751 (assembly GCA_002353285.1). Lineage (GTDB taxonomy): Bacteria > Bacteroidota > Bacteroidia > Bacteroidales > Muribaculaceae > Sodaliphilus. The sequence continues at coordinate 53,043 of DEJJ01000034.1, forward strand.
AGGTGCTGCTCCACGATGTTGGAGATGAATTCGTCGCCAAAGTCGTAGAACACGGCAACGGCCATGCCGGCATCACTCGCAAGCAGTGTCTTGCGCAGTGAACGATACATCATTGTCACTTGCCTCGACTGCTCCACAAGGTCGCATGCCAGGCTGTGCTGTGATTGCTCATTGACTTGCCTGACTATGTTGTGATAGGCATCACGAATGCTGCTCTTGACAATTGAGGCATACATCTTGACCTCGGTCTCAAATTCCTTGTTGGTGTTGACGGGATTCTCACATGCTTGCTTAATGCGGGTGAAGGGGAGAGAGTGAGGGTCGATGAGCTGGCTGAGCTCATACTTGGGGGTGATGAGCCTCAGGTGTGACGTGGTGTCGTTGTAGAATGTGGATTTGTCGTAGGTGTGACGATTCACATCGAGCACCTCAGGAATGAATATCCAGGTGGTGATGTAGAAGTTGTCGTGGTTCTTGCCGTCGTTAGGCATGAATCCCACTTTATACTCCAGCGTGTTGCTGTCATGTATCTTGGGCTTGATGTGAATCATAGTTAGTATTTAGTTTTTTGCTGTGATAATAAAAACTCAATCTACACTCAAGACTAGAAGAAAACACCATTGGTGTAGCCAAACCAGCGCAGCACCGTGTCGCCCCACACTATTATCATGAGCCAGCTGATGAACATCATCGTGATGCCAAACTTGAAGGTGTCGCTGATACTGTACTGGTTGGTGGTGTAGAGCAGGGCAGCGGGCTTACTGTTGAAGGGAAGCACGTAGACGTGACCCACGAGCAGCGCTACGGGGAAAGCTAGGCTCATCACGGGATAACCGTTGCTCTGCGCCACACCTATTGCTATGGGCACAAAGATGAGTGTGAGCATGGTCTTCGACTCAAAAATGAGCGAGAACAGCAGAATGCTGGCGGTGAGAATTAGATATAGCACCCAGAAGGGGGTTGAGGCTCCGATTCCTAAAGAGGCAAATAGCGCATTGATCATCGTGCCTGGAAGTCCAGTAGCCTCGAGACCGGCTCCTAAGGTGTAGGCTCCAGCCGAAAAGAGCAGCAGGTGCCATGGAATGTCGACATCGTTCCACTTCACAATGCCAATCTTGGGTAGCAGTGCCACCACAGCTCCCATGAATGCCACTGCCGTTTGGTTGATGCCGTGTTGCTTGTCGGTAGCCCACAGGATGAGCACCACAAGAAAGATTGCGATAGCCTTGTATTCCTGGGCACTCATTTTTCCAAGCTTGTGAAGTTCGTCGCGCAGGCGGTCCATTCCTCCCTCAATTTGAGGCTTGCGCTCTTCTTTCTTGAGAGGGAAGAAAATTTTTGACCCTACCAGCCAGCCTATTAATATCAGTATTATGTTCATAGGGAATGCCGCTGTGAACCAGTCTTGATAGCTCACAGTGCTCAACCCCAGAGCGCCGCCAATGAGCGAGCCAGCCAGCAGGGTGGCTCCTGAACCGGTGAGAAATGAGTTTGCTCCCAGATTTATCTGGAACAGGTTCTGAAGCACCAGGTTGCGGCCGAAGTTGTTGCGATGGCCTTGTGAGGCTCCATAAATGGCGGCTACCACCATGAAGATTGGCAACAAGATGGCAGCCTTGGCAGTGGTGGCCGAGATGAAAGCCGAGAGCACGATGTTGATGACAATAAAGCTCAGAATGATGCCATTGGTGCTCTTGCCAAACTTTATCACAAACCAAATTGCGAAGCGCTTGGCTACCTGGGTCTTGACTAACATGCTGGCCAAGATGAACGACAGGATGTTGAGCCACATCACTGGGTGGCCAAGTTGGGCATAGGCTTCCTTGTCGCTTGTCACACCAGTGAGCACTATCATCATGATGACAATAAGCGACGTGAGGTAGTTGGGGATAGCCTCAGTAATCCACAAGATAATGGCGGCAACGAAGATTGCCAGCATAGCACGGTTGATGCGCAAGAAGTTGCTGTGGGTGTCGGCTTGAAGTTGCGACTGCTCACCCTGGCTAAGCTCATGCTTAGTTTCTTTGCCGTTGGCGTCGATTACCACCGTGAGTTTCTTTTCGCCTTTCTTGTACATCTCGTCATAGCGCTTTATGGCGCCCTCGCTCAGGGTAGTGGTTTCCTTGTTGGTGTCGATGTTGTTGATAAACGACACTGGCAGGAACCAGTAGATGAGCACAAAGGCCAAGAGAGCCAGTGGGCCACCAATGCGCTGTAATATCTTTTCAAAGCCCGACTTCTGCATCTTGGGTAGTTTCTCGAGCTTGTAATTGTTCATGTCGAGCGGGTCAAATTGCGTTTTCGGCACTCCGCTGGTTATTTTTTGTTCGACCATTTCTTGTGGTGTTTTTAATAAAAAAGAAGGAGGCAGGCAAGTTTTTATTAGGGTAATAACTGGTGTGTTGTCGTGGAGAGACCAGGGAGCCACACCTCCTTCTTGCAAATCAATGATAATAGATTATTTCCAGTTCTTGTAGGGGTTCTTCATGAGCATGGAGTTGTAGTACTTGGGGTCGCCAGTAACCTCCTCGCCAAGCCAGGCGGGGCGGTCGAAGGCGGCATCCTCGCTCGGCAGCTCCACCTCGGCAACGGTTAAGCCCTCGTTGTCGCCGTAGAACTCGTCGACCTCAAAGGTGCGCTCGCCGGCTTTAACTAGATAGCGAGTCTTGTCGATAACACCAGGCTCACATATCTTAAGCAGCTCCATTACCTCCTCGGCAGGGATTTCTTTCTCCCACTCGAAGCGGCTGGCACCACTCTCGTTGCCTATGCCCTTAACAGTGATGTATCCTTTTTCGCCCTTGATGCGCACGCGCACGGTGCGTTCGGGCACTGAACTCAAGTAACCCTGTGTGATGCGAGTGGCCTTGAAGGCCTCATCTTTGAATTCTCCCTTAACTAAGAATTTGCGTTCAATTTCTTGTGCCATAATGATTTTAGTTTGCTAGGGGTTTGTTAATCATGCCTATCACGCGCTTAATGGCTTGCAGGTAGTTGATGTTCTCAACACCATCAAGGCCGCAGTCGGCGATGGTTTTCTTGATATCCTCAATCTCGGTGCTCTCGCTGTTGATGGTGTGTACCATGGCCCCGTTGATATACACGTCGCCAGTCTCGCAAATGGTGTCGTTCACCATGTAGCCATAGCGGCATTTCTCAACGGTTACAGCTTGCAAGTCGGGGTGCTCATCAATCATCTGCAGGAACTCCTCGAGAGTGTACTCATTCTTGCTAAGTTCGGGCATGCCCTCTACCTTGAAGGCGGGAAAAACTTCATTCTTGAGCACTTGAGCGCTGATGGGGAACTCACCCTTCATCAAGGGGTTCCATTGTTCAAGGCCGTCAACTGCTTGCACAAAGGTCTTGATGTCCATCTTGCCGTCGCGTATCTTGGTGTTGTTAACATCGTTGGTGCGGCTCACGATATAGGTCTCGGTGCTGTGACGCTCCCACACTTTTTCGGGAACGGGAACACTCAAGCGGGCCATGCGCTTTGCTGCATCGCAGAAGCAGCGGCCAAAACTGCGGAATTCGAATCTAGGTTTAGAAATTTCACCAATCTTTAATTCTTCTTTTGCCATTTTCTTTAATAGGATTTTTATTGTGTTTGTATATTTACTGTGCTTCTTGTAAGAGCTGGCAGGCAGTACTTAGGTGGCCTGCCAGCTCAAAAAGGGTTATATGAAATGAAGTTTACTGTACTACAGTGGGGTCTTCCTCGCCAGTGTCGGGGTTCTTAGCACCCAGAGTGCCTTCGGCAATCATGAACTTGCCAGTGCCATCGGGGCAGCGGCTCCAAGTTTTCTTGTTGTTGGTTAGCGACTGGTTGCCCCACCCGTCGGCCTTCTCGCCGCGCTGGAACTTGTCTATAACGGTGCCGTTAGGAGCAACGAGCTCGATGAGAACGCTCTTTTTAGCCGAGAAGCCTGTTGAAATGCCGCGTGGAGTAGTGCCCTTGGCACCAACAATGGTGAAGTAGCTGTGTGGCATTACCACCTCGTCGGCGAGGCCAGTCCATGCGTCGCCCTCGTCTTTACGAATAATTACGTCCTTGAGCTTGATTGGGTCATCTCCCTTGTTATATAGCTCGATGTATTTTCCTTCATCGGTGTCGGCGGCACCATAGAGTTCATTGAGCACGAGCTTTGTGTAGTCGCTTGGTTTGTCACCAACTGTTACTTCAAATTCTTTTGAGGTGCTGGTGTAGCCAGCCTCATTCTCAATCACGACATAATAGGTGATTTTAGTTTTGTCGGGCTGAGCGGGGATGGTGGCGGTGAAGGTCTTGCCGTCACCAGCCATTGTAGATTTAGTGACTTTGCCGTCAATCACATAGACGAGGGTTGCACTCGTCACCTCTTGAAGTCCTGAGACTGTGGTAGTAACAACGATGTCGTCAAACGAAGTTGGTGCCTCGGGAGCGATGGTCACTCCATCGATGCTCGATGGACCTTCATACACTTTATCCTCAACGCAAGCTGTCATCGCTACAGCGAGAATCAGCGCGAATAATAACTTTATAGTTTTCATTGTCTTATTTTTCATTAAAGTGTTAAACATTGATTAGAAGTTAATCTCAGCACGGAGTCCCAGCATGTGGTAGCTGATGCCACCCTTGCCCTTGGGGTCAACAACCTTGGTGTAGTCGTTGGTGAGGTTGCCACTGGCATCGTGGCCCGAGATGAGCTTGCCCTTGCCGTTGGCGTAGCGGTCGTTGTTGCTGTACTGGTAGTTGAGAACAATCTTCACACTGTTGTTGACGTAGTAGTTCAAACCCACGGTGAAGTTCTCGCCAGCACCACCATAGATGTCCTTGTTGTTGAGACTCAGGTAGTCGTAGCGCACGGCGAGCTCAAGGTCGCCCCACTTGCGACCGCGTGAGGGCTGCGTGAATTCGCCCTCGGCGGTGTTGAAGCGCTGCTTGCCGCCAAAGAGCAAGCATGATGCGTGAACATACCAGCCGCCAAATTTGTAGGTGGCCTTGGCAGCGTCTACCGAGTTCTGAATCCACTCACTCTGGATGCGGGCAGGGCCGTAGTAGGCCGCTCCCTCAAGACCGTAGAGGACGGTGTGGTCAACGTCGGGAATCACGTCGGTGTCAAGGTATTTCTTGCGGTTGATGCTGGTGGCGTTGCGGGTGCTGAAGCGCTCGCCTCCATATTCGTTGGTGGCAACATCGGTCTTGGGGGTGCGATAAGATGCCTTAGCGCCAGCGTAGAAACCCCAGCTACGGTCCTTGGCATAGGGCATCCACCCAATCTTGCCAGTGAACGAGTAGCCCTGGCTGCGGCCAAAGTCCTTGTTGTTGTCTTGAACATAGGTGAGTTCCTCCTCCCCGGCTACAGTCTGGAAGAACATGCCACCAGTGGCGCGGAAGTGGTCACGCAGGTAAGAAACTTGAATACCAAGGTGACGTGATGGAACCAATGCCTTCACTACCATTGGGCGCTCCATGAAGGTGAGGTAGCGCGATGTGGTGGTCTGCTCCATTGAGAAGTCTTCCTTGAAGTTACCAGCCTTAATCGACACGTTGGGGATGCCATCAAATTGCACGATAGCGTCCTTGAGCTCAAACTTGCCGTCGGCAAAGTCTACGTCAACCTCGCCATACCAGTTGTAGGGGAGACGTGCCTTGACGGCAACGCGGGCGCGTCTGACTGAGGCGCCGTTGCCAATCTTGTTGAATCCCTCTTTCTTGCCAAAGAACAAGGCACCGTCTAATTGCACGCGGTTGTCAAACCACAGGCGGTACTTCTTGTTCTTCGACTCAAAGGTTAGGATGTTGTTACGCTGTTCCGAGATAACTTCCTCTCGGTCAACTTTCACACCATACTGGTTGGTTGTGACGAGTTCGTCATCTTGTGCCCAGGCGCAGCTCAGCGTCGAGAGCGCCAGCACAAAGGTTAGTGTTAATAATTTTTTCATTGCACTAATTCATTTAAGTTAATAAACTGAAAATTAATATGATTATATCATTTGTAAGTATTCCACAATATTGACGCTGCGGTCGAGCTTGAGCTTGCGGCGAAAGCGGTAGCGGCTCACTTCCACGCTCTTGGGCTCAACGTTCATCATGCTTGAGATTTCCTTGCTCGAGAAGCCCAGGCGCAGCATAATGGCCAGGCGTTTCTCCTTCTCCGACAGATTGGGGCAACGCATCAGCAGTCGGCTCACGAAGTTCTTGTGCTGCTCCTCGACGTGGGCATAAAACTGGTCCATCTCATCAGTGAGACGCATGTTGTCGGCAAGCTTTTGCGATGCTTCACGCAGTTGGCTCTTTATCATCTCCAAATCGTTTTGGTCTGCCATGCTGTTGAGTTGCTTGCTCAAATCCTCGAGATACTGACGCTGCTGTTTAATGTATAATGAAAGATTTACCAGCTCCTTGTGCTTGATGTCAATCTCGCTTGTCATCATGTTAAACTGCGATGTCACAGCGGCAACATCAAGACGGTTGCGCTCCTCGCCGGCCTCGCTGTTGTGGGTGAGCTCGTCGTTGAGGGCTTTCTTGGTGATCTTGTGGCTGCGGCGTTGCCTTGAGTAAAGGATTATGAACCCACAAGTCACTATCACAAAGCTGGTGATGATGAGCATTAGCACAGGGTGACGCACCACTGAGCATAGCAGCAACACCAGCACGAAGGCTAGCAGCGGGGTCAATAGCGAGATGGTGGCTAGGTTAAAGAGGCTGCGGTTGCGCGACCCTTTGGTCATCTTGCTGCACTCTCGCAACTGGCTGGGCGACACTATCACTGGGGTCATGCCAAGCAGCAGCGTTGCGCCCAAGTTGCCCACGAGCATCACTGTAATCATGGAGTAGAGCGATGGCAACGCCCATCGCATGGGTTTTGCCATTGGGTTCTCGTTGCTTATCACAATGGTGGCGGGTATTGCCATTGCTGTGCTTAGTAACACGATGTAGACAATCAGGTGTGGTAACCAGCTCACGTCAATCTCGCCTAGCAGCGACGACATGATTGTGCCAGCAAGCAGGGCAAAGTTTATTGCGAGCGCCAACCCGCCCAAGATGATGCCCACTAGCGCCAGGCGCTTCATGTGCAGGTTTTTCAGTAGCAGGTGCTTGTCGGACCGCACTATCAGGCGGTCGAATGCCTTGTCGAATAGCGTGAAGAACACTGTGCCTAGCAACGGGGCAGCAACTACCGACAGCAGCATGGCCACCAGCGTTGTCGTGTCGAGCCATTGGTAGTTATAGGCAACGGCTGCAAGAGAACCCCATAGTGCCGTCACGGCCGAGGTGTACATGTTGGCACTCCTCACTATGGCAATGGTCATCACCGTGCCACACATTATTATATATGCCTCGGTGATCGACAAGTTGTTCACTCTCGAAGTGTTCTCATCGGTGATGAACAGCGCAGCTAAGCACAGCAACGACGACACCGCAATGAGTGTTGCGCCTATCACACGTGTCGATATTAGGTCGCGGATGTGGATGCCCAAGAAACCGACGCCAATCTCTCGGTATCCTAGCCATGCCCCTATCAGCAGGAGCGACAATATCGTTATCGTGAGTTCCATTGCGATGGGTGAGCGTTTTTATTAACTGGTGTGGCGTATTACCATGATCGACAAGTGGTCGGCTACCTTCACGGCCTCCTCGGCGAGTTCTTCCACGTGAAGGGTGAAGTAACGCAGGTGGAACTTCTGGCTGAGCTTGAAGTTGTCCATCTCATGGAACACTCGGCGCTTTATAGATTGGGCGAGTTTGCTCACTTCTTTTTCAAAGAAATAGATGCGATGGGTTTTCTCGCTCACAAAACGTGGTGCCTTGAAGTAGTCGCGAGTGGCCTGGATGGTGCCCTCAACTGCAAGACCAGTGATTTCCACCAGCTTCAGGAAGTCGATGTTGAGCTCCGACGGGAAGAAAGGAATCTCTATCTCATATTGCCACAAGTTCTTGTAAAGCAGGTTTGTGATCATGTCAAGGCGCTCAAGAAGCTGCATGATGTCCACCCGCTGGTCGCTCACGAGCGAGTAGGTGAAGAGCTCATTCTCAATGATGCGGCGCAACTCGGTCGTGTTCTCGCGCAGCGTGGTTATGCTTTCTAAGTTGTCTTCAAACTCCTTTTTGTTTCCCTCAAGATAGTTCTTGATGCCATTCTTGTAGGTGAGCACACACTCGTCGAGCAGGTCAAGAAAACTGTCGAGGTCACTAATGGTCTTATTTGTTTTTTTTAGTCCAAACATGGCATTTAGTTGTTGTGTTACTAAATGCAAAAATACAATACAACATTTAAAAATGCAAATGCCTTGTGTGTTTTATTTTTCCAAGCGTAAATTTTGTGTAGTGTTTTCTTGTTATAAAGTATATTGATATTCAATATATTATAATTTTGCATGTAGGTGTAAGCGTAAATGACATAAATATGTGTGTAGTGTTTAAGTATTATTTTTGTATCCAAAATTATTTGCGATGTAGTGTAATTTTAGTTGCAAAATGGCCTGGCAGTGAGTTGCCAGGCCATAAATGAAGGTTGCCATGTGTGAAGCTTTGTGTGAGTTATTTCTTAACCATCACGCGGTAGCCTTTGGGTTCTATCTGGAATGTGCTATTGGCGGTTAGTCTCACGTCGCACTGTGTGGTGCCATTGGCAATTGTGTTGCTGTCGAGCCACTGGCTGTAGTCACCAGCATCTATTCCGCTCACAGTGGCTGTGGCATTAACATTGCCCAGGTTCATGATTACGAGCACGGTGTTGTTGCCGCTGGTCTTGCTGTAGGCCATCACATTGCCGCTATTGCATGGCAGGAATGTTGTGGCCGTGCCGTTGGCAAGGGCCGGCTGAGTGTGGCGCAGTGCCATGAGTGTGGCAATGGTGTTTTGCATCTTGGCATCGGTGCTGTTCCAGTTTATCTTTGTGTCGTTGAAGTAGTTGAGTATTTGGTCGTTGCCCACTTCTTGTCCGTTATAGATCAATGGCATGCCATAGATGGTGAAATTTAGTGCGGTAAAGGCATATTTGTTGGCGCCATACATTTTTTCTAATGTCTTACCGCCATCGTTGTAATTCTGGTCGTGGTTGGTGAGGTAGGTCATTCGGTCATAGCTCTTGCCCTGGCTTTCGCTTATGAACGACTCGCAGTAGCTCTTGAGGGTAGTGGCGCTGGTGCCATTGGGGCCGAATCGTTCAAGTTTGCCTCCTTGAAAGTTCCAAGCATAGTCGTAGTTGAAGCCCACGTTGAGCAGTTTGTTGGCATCGTGCACAATGTCGGCCTCGGCCACCATTATTATCTCTTTTTCGGGAGCATGATTTCGCAGCATGGCTATGGTCGAAGCCCAGTAGCTGCCTGGAATGGCAGGGCTCGACACATAGTCGCAGCGGTAACCATCCACTCCAGCTTGGTCAATCCAGTAGCGAAGGCATTCGTTCATGGCCTCGCACAGCGATGGGTTGTCGTAGTTGAGTTGGAAGACGTCGCCGTAGTTGTTGGGATGCACCATCTCGCCATTCTGCGTGGTGTAATATTCGGGATGCTCGGTCACCCACATGGCATTGGTGGCAGTGTGGTTAGGAACCCAGTCGAGCACCACTTTCATCCCTAGTTGGTGGGCACGGTCAACGAAGCTTTTCAGGTCGGCCACGCTGCCATAGCTCGGATTGGTAGCCTTGAAATTGGTGGCAGCGTAGGGGCTGTTGATGCCTCCGCCGCGGGGATAAATGGGCATGAGCCATACAATGTCGATGCCCAGCTCACGCAGTTCACTCAGGCGATCTCGGGCAGCGGCAAAGGTTCCTGCTTGTGTAAAGCTGCCCACGTTCATCTCGTAGATGACGCGGTTTTTGGCGCTCAAGGCGGTTGTTCCTGTCACGTCAAGTGGGCGTGATTCGCCTGGAACCACCAAGTCCCCAGTGGGTTGTGAGCTGGTGTCGGTCACGCTGTAGCTGCCATCGGCGGCCACTCTAATGTAAATGTCTTGGATGTAGCTGAAATTCTGCATCAGGTCGTGCTGCAGTCCGTTGTTATTGTTGTTGATAATCCAGTTGGTGCCAGCGGTGGTATAGTAGATTTTTGGCAGTTCAAAGACATGCCATATCTCGCCATCTATGGTTTTGGTAGAGGTGTAGTGCTCGCCAGGCCATGACGCGCTCACTGGGGCGGCGTTTTTCCACACGTACAGGCAGTAGTCGCTCCATCCCAGGTCGCTGTGCACGTACACCACGGGTGGTGGTGTGCTGTCGTCGTCTATCACGTAGCCATTGCTGTTAACGGTGAGGTAGATGTCGCGCTCGCCCATGGTGTAGTCGCTCATGAGGTCGAGTTGATGGTTAGTGCCGCCGTTCACGGCAGAGTAGTTGTTGGCAATATAATTCAACGCTTTACCGTAGTAGCCTTCGCTCAAGTCAAATCGGTAATAGGTCTTACCGTCTTTTCCCACGGTGCCGCTGTGGTGTATGCCAGGCCAGGCGCTGAGGCCTGCGTCGGGCCAGGCATAGAGGGCCATGTCGCCCCAGCTCGCGTTGTCGCTGATGTAAATCTTGCCGCGAGTGGGCTCAGGGGTGTAATCGCCTAGCATCACATCATATATTATTGTCACGTCGGTCGAAGTCACTGCATGGTCTTTGTTGACATCGGCTGTGGCTTGAAAGGTGTAGTCATCGCCTAGAAGCACGTTGTAGACCGCTGTCACATCGGTCGACGTCACGCTGCCGTCGCAGTTCACATCTCCCACCACTTGGGCTCTCATCATTGCCATCAATGGCAAGAATGACATCAAAAGAATGAATTTTTTCATGTTTTTCACTATTAATAATAGGTGTTTGTAATGTCTCGCTTGGTTATTAAGCGTGTAAAAGTACCTATATTATTCCATTCAACCAATTTCTGACACCAATTTTTTAGATGTTGTTCTTTAAATATAATCAAGGTACTCTTCGCACACGTTGTAAAAATGTTAATTTTTATTGCTCAGTTTTGATAATTAATAAATATTATTTATCTTTGCCATGCTATTTGATTTTCAAATGGTTATAAGGAACGAGATTTTTTTTGTTTAACTGCGCATCCACTCCTCACGTGGAGCGCCTAAAACTTTTTTGATAACATGAAGAAATTAATTGCATTGATGTGCGTGGGAGCACTGGCTCTCGCAGGTGTTAACGGCCTTGAGGCTAAAACCAAAGTGAAGAAAGCTCGCAAAATTGCCAAGACCGAAAAGGTGGCTAAAGCCAAAACCGCTGCTACCGAGAAGGTTGCCAAAGAGTGCAAGGAAATGAAAGATGGCGAGTGCTGCAAGAAAGAGAAAGCAGGCGAGTGCAAGGAAATGAAGGCCAAGGGCTTGCAGAAGATGGAATGCAAGGACATGAAAGCCAGAGGCCTCAAGAAAGCCGAGTGCAAGGATGCTAAAGCCGAGTGCAAGGATGCTAAAGCCGAGTGCAAGAACGCTAAAGGCGAGTGCAAGGACATGAAGAAGGCCGACTGCAACAATTGCGACAAGAAGGCTGGCGCCGAGCACAAGTGCGCTCACAAGAACCCATGCTGCAAGGATGGCGCCTGCAAGATGGACGGCAGCTGCGGCAAGGAGAAATGCAAGCCCGGAAGCGAAGCTTGCTGCAAGTAAGAGCCACACATCTACTACACTTGTTACAAAAAATGGATGCTACCCCATTGCGGAGTGGCATCCATTTTTCAAGTGTTACACAAGTTGAGTGGGCGACTACTGCTCGTAGTAGGGTATGCCCACAAGCTTGATGTCAAACTGCAATGTGGAGAATGGCTTGATATCGCCACTGGCTGTGGCGCCATAGCCCACATTGTAAGGGATGATAACGCGGCAACTGTCGCCAATGTGCATGCGAGGCACTGCTATGCCCCACCCCTCTATCACACCAGTGTTCAGGCGGCAACGAAACAGGCTATCGCCTGGCGATGTGCTCATGTAGGATGAATCAATGGCGGTGCCATCGTAGAGACGCAAGTAATACTTCACGTCGACCATCGACGTGAACTTGGGCTTGAGGTTGCTCTGGGTCTTGGCGGTGTCGTTAAACCAGTGTATGAGCACTCGTGCTGTAGGGTCCCACGGGGCGGTGACAATGGTGTAATAGTTCTTTCCGCCCTCTTGAAGGGAAGCTTGACCGTCAAACCAGGCCGTGTTGATGTCGCGCCACTCGGCATAGTCCTTGGCAGTCTCGTCCTCCTTGAAGCACGAGCTCAGCACTGTGCCAAGCACCATCACTGCTATTAATATAAAAGGTGTATTCTTCATCGCTTTAATTCTTGAATTCAATATTATGAGAATTGTGAATAGCGTATTATAACACTGTGCATTATTTTAAGCGTTGAGTTTGAGCAGGTTGTTGAGGCTACACTGCTCGCCAATGATGGCCTTGAGCTGGTCGATGGGCACGCGCTGCTGCTCCATGGTGTCGCGGTCGCGCAGCGTCACTGTGTTGTCCTCGCAGGTCTGTCCATCGATGGTGATGCAATAGGGGGTGCCTATGGCATCCATGCGGCGGTAACGCTTGCCCACGCTATCCTTCTCGTCGTAGCGGCAAGTGAAGTCAAACTTGAGCATGTCCATGATCTCACGGGCTTTCTCGGGCATGCCGTCTTTGCGCACGAGAGGCAGGATGGCACACTTGACGGGAGCCAGTGCCTTGGGCAAGTGAAGCACCACGCGAGTGTCGCCACCATCAAGCTGCTGCTCCTCGTAGCTTGAGCACATCACCGAGAGGAACATGCGGTCAACACCTATCGAGGTCTCTATCACATAGGGGGTGTAGCTCTCGTTGAGCTCAGGGTCGAAGTACTGTATCTTCTTGCCGCTGTACTTCTCATGCTGCGACAGGTCAAAGTTGGTGCGGCTGTGTATGCCCTCTACCTCCTTGAAGCCAAATGGCATGTGGAACTCAATGTCGGTGGCGGCGTTGGCATAGTGAGCCAGCTTCTCGTGGTCGTGGAAGCGGTACTTGTCGTCGCCCATGCCCAGGGCTTTGTGCCACTGCAAGCGACGCTCTTTCCACACCTCAAACCACTTGAGCTCCTCGCCTGGACGAACGAAGAATTGCATCTCCATCTGCTCAAACTCGCGCATGCGGAACACAAACTGGCGAGCCACAATCTCGTTGCGGAAGGCCTTACCTATCTGGGCAATACCAAATGGCAGGCGCATGCGTCCGGTCTTCTGAACATTCAGGAAGTTGACGAAGATTCCCTGGGCGGTCTCGGGACGCAGATACACGTCCATCGTGTTGTCGCTGCTGCTGCCCATCTGGGTCTTGAACATGAGGTTGAACTGGCGCACGTCGGTCCAGTTGCGGGTGCCGCTGATGGGGTCAACAATCTCGTAGTCGAGGATTATCTGCTTGAGCTCGTCGAGGTTGTTGTCGTTCATCGCCTTCTCAAAGCGTGAGTGAAGCTCATCCCACTTGGCCTGGTTGGCAAGCACGCGAGGATTGGTCTGGCGAAACATCGCCTCGTCAAAGCTCTCACCAAAGCGCTTGCGGGCCTTGGCCACCTCCTTGTCCATCTTCTCCTCAAACTTGGCGAGCTGGTCCTCGATGAGCACGTCGGCACGATAGCGTTTCTTGCTGTCGCGATTGTCAATCAAGGGGTCGTTGAATGCATCCACGTGGCCGCTGGCCTTCCAGATGGTGGGGTGCATAAACACCGCCGAGTCGATGCCCACGATGTTCTCGTGAAGCAGCGTCATGGCTTCCCACCAGTAGCGCTTGATGTTGTTCTTGAGCTCTACTCCATTCTGACCGTAGTCATACACTGCTCCCAGTCCGTCGTAAATCTCACTCGATGGGAACACAAATCCATACTCCTTGCAATGCGATACAATCTTCTTGAAAACGTCTTCGTTCTGTGCCATTTCTAATATATTGTGTTATTAATGTTCTGTAATTTTGATTTCTAAACTGCAAAGTTAAGTGATTTTATTCGAATTTTCTCATTTTCGCCACCTTTTACATCTTTTTTAAGATTTAATAAGACGCCAGTTTGCTCTGCCAGTACACTTTTAAGGGAAGTTCCAAATTTTTGAAAAGAAAAAATTTTATTATTCATGCCGAATGATTATATTTGCAATCTTAAAGTTTTTTGCGCTATGGAATTCCGAACTATGATACATCCTCGCGAGGGCGAGCATTTCATGCGTCACAGCGACAAGATTATGCTCATGGGCTCCTGCTTCAGCGACAACATTGGCGCCCGCCTTAAGGACGCTATGGTCGACGTGGTGGTCAACCCGTTTGGCACCATCTTCAACCCGCTGAGCATGGCAAGCGCGCTCCACAAGCTCATCGATGGCGAGGTGGTGGCTGGGGTCGACCTGTTCATGTCGAATGGCGTGTGGAACAGCTACGACTTCCACTCACGATTCTCGATGGCCGATAAAGATGCCGCTCTTGAGCGCATGAATTCCAGCATCACCACCGCCCACGACCACTTGAGGCAGTGCCACTTGCTGGTTCTCACCCTGGGCACTGCAGTGGTGTATCGCCGCCGCGACACTGGCGAGGTGGTGAACAACTGCCACAAGGTGCCACAGCATGAGTTCACGCGGCGGCTGGCAGGCGTCGACGAGATCACCGACGCACTCATCGCAGTGATGAACCGCGTGCATGATCTCAACCCCGAGTTGCGTGTGCTCTTTACAGTGAGCCCCATCCGCCACATTGCCGATGGACTCGAGATGAACTCTCTGAGCAAGGCAGTGCTGCGTGTGGCGGTCAACAATGTGGTGCGAGCGTGCAAGGACTGGGTGGGATATTTTCCTGCTTTCGAGATTGTAATCGACGACTTGCGCGATTATCGGTTCTATAGTGCCGACATGGTTCATCCCAGCGATGTTGCTATTGAATACATTTGGCAAACGTTCCAGGCAACCTACTTCGACGACCGCTCCACTCAGGCCATAGCACGCTGTGAGCGCGTGAGCAAGCGGCTCAAGCACCGCCCCATGAGCAACAACCCCGACGTGGTGGCACGCTTCAATGCCGACACTCAGGCCGTAATTGCCAACCTAAAGAAAGAATACCCCTATATTAATAAATAACCTAGAAGTTCTAGAAAATCTAGACTATCTAGAAATTCTAGACTATCTAGAAATTCTAGGAAATACAACTACTGATATGAAATACTCCATTCAAGAAATAGCCCAAGTGCTTGAAATTGAATCAAGTGAATTGCGCAATAAGAATGCCGAAGTGAGCCAGCTACTCATCGACTCACGGTCGCTCACCTATCCCGCCGAGACGCTCTTCTTTGCATTAACAACATCCAGCGACGACGGGCACCGCTATGTGAAGCATCTTTATAATAAAGGTGTGCGCAACTTTGTGATAGAATACAGTGGCAACATCGACATCAAGGCCATGCGAGAGGCCAATTTCCTGCGCGTGAGCAACACGCTCGATGCCATGCAGGCCATTGCCACCTATCACCGCAAGCGCTTCCACATCCCCATCATTGGCATCACTGGCAGCCGCGGCAAGACCACGGTGAAGGAGTGGCTCTACCAGTTGCTCAAGGACGACTACCACATCGTGCGCTCACCCAGGAGCTACAACTCACAGATAGGGGTGCCGCTATCGCTGTGGGACCTCGACGATAACACATCGCTGGCCATCATCGAGGCCGGCGTGAGCAAGACAGGCGAGATGGCGCGCGTGCAAGCGATGATAAGGCCCACAATTGGCATTATCACCAACATTGGCGATGAGCACAACGAGGGCTTTGCATCAATGCAGGAAAAGGTGGAGGAGAAAGCCAAGATTCTCAACAGCTGCGAGAGCATCGTCTATTGCGCCGACGATGAGCTGGTGGCAAGCACCATCGACCCAATCCTTTATGTTGCACAAGACGTGGGCTGGTCGCGCAAGGACGAGAGCAAGTGGCTCTATGTCAACAATATTGTGAAGCGCGACAACCACTCAATAATGCAGTGCTCGCATGAGGGCACCGACTTCGTGCTCGACGTGCCTTTTACCAGCGACCGCGACCTGGAGAATGTGGCCACCTGTGTGGCTGTGATGCTCTATCTTGACATTAGCACCAGCGTGATAGTCGACCGAGTGCAGCGCCTCACACCAGTGGGCACACGCATCAACGTGATAGAGGGCGTGAACGAGTGCACCATCATTGCCGACGGCTACACCAGCGACTACAACTCGCTCTCACCAGCACTCGACTTCATGCTCCGGCGCTGCAACCCGCAGCAGCACACCACTGTTATACTTAGCGATCTGCAACCCGAGACCTACGGTGAAGACGAACTCTACATACGCGTGAGCGAGCTCCTGCGCAGCAAGGGCATCACGCGACTGATAGGTGTGGGCCCCGACATGTGCCGTTTCAGCAAGTACTTCAACTCGGGCCGCGACTTGTTCTTTGAGTCCACTGCCAAGTTCCTTGAGAGCATGAGCCAGGGCGACTTCGACAACGAGACGGTGCTCGTGAAAGGTGCTTCACGCTTCGAGTTCTTCCAAATCGTGGAAATGCTCGAGGTGAGCCGACACCAGACTGTCGAGGAAATCGACCTCAATGCCCTTGCCCACAACTTCAAGTTCCTGAAGTCGCATGTGAACTTCAACACCAAGACCGTGGCAATGGTCAAGGCATCGGGCTACGGCACAGGCTCCTATGAGATAGCCAAAACTCTTCAAGACTGTGGCGCCACCTATCTGGCAGTAGCCGTTCAGGACGAGGGCGTGGATCTGCGCAAAGCTGGCATCACGCTGCCCATCATCGTGCTCAACCCCAGCACTGTGAACTACAAGGCAATGTTTGACCGCTACTTGGAGCCCGAGGTCTACAGCATGGAGGAAGCACGCCAGCTCATCAAGGAGGGCCGCAAGTATGGAGCCAAGAACTTCCCAGTTCACATCAAGATTGACAGCGGCATGCACCGCTTGGGCTTCACCCTGGAGCAGATTCCCGAACTCGTGGAGCTACTTCTCTCGCAAGACATCATCATGCCAGTGAGCGTGTTCTCACACCTGAGCGTTGCCGATGAGCCCAGTCAGGACGATTTCACACGTGATCAAGTGGAATACTTCGAGATTTGCGCCACCCAGCTTCAGGCAAGCTTTTCGCACAACATCATTCGCCACATCCTCAACACCACTGGAATAGTGCGATTCCCTGAGTACCAGATGGATATGGTGCGCATGGGAGTGGGCCTCTACGGCATCAAGACTGTGGACGATGGCAGCGAGGATGGCATTGTGCCAGTGGCCGAGCTGCGAGCTGTGGTCATCAGCATTAAGGAATGGCCTGCAGGAACAACTATTGGCTACGGACGCCGCGGTGTGCTCGAGCGCGACTCACGCATCGCCACCGTCTCCATTGGTTATGCCGATGGCATGGACCGCCACTTTGGCAACGGAGCAATCAACGTGTGGGTGGGCGGCAAGCTGTGTCCCACGGTGGGCAACATCTGCATGGATGCCTGCATGATCGATGTCACCGATGCCGAATGTGAGGTAGGCGACAAGGTGGAAATCTTTGGTCGCCACAACCCCATCGAGCAGCTTAGTGAGGCCCGCGGCACCATTGGCTACGAAATCCTCACCAGCATCTCGCCCCGTGTGAAGCGCGTCTACTTCCGCGAGTAGCGGCCACCACACTTTGTGTTTTTTTTGAACGGCAATTAATGATAATTGGCGCGGTGTTTTTTTGGGACATAAGCACATAAGATTCCATAAGGACATAAGATTTAATTATTTGAATCGGTGGAATCATGTCTCGGTTTTTGCCACTCCTGGCGGAGTGGAAATTATTGCTTCGCTAAAATTTTTAATGGTGCTTCGCACTAAAATTATTGCTGCCGCTGTGTGGGTGGTGGGACAGTTTTGCGTTTTTTTTCTGGAAAAATGGACCAGGACTGGGCTGTTTTCTGGTCAAAAACGGAACTGTGGGACAGTTTTGCATTTTTTTCTTGTTGGCAACATGTCAAAGATCTCTTGTGCTGGAATGCGACGAGGCAAAAGTAATACCTTATTATATTAAAAAGCAATATCAAGAGAACTCGCTCTGCAGGGATGTGTAGCGCAGAGATGTGCTGTGTGTGGGTGTTATTCTTATCAAAATTGACACTTTGTTGAAATTTTGCCTCATTTACTTTGGAATTACAACTTTTATTAATAATTTTGCCTAATTATTTTTGTGTGACCATATTTTAGCATTCAAAATATCTAACCATAAAATTACACGAATCATGAACACAAAATTACTAACAAAACACTGCGCGCTGCTCTTGGTGCTCGCCGCCACCCTATGGAGCAGCAGCGCCTGGGCAGGGATTAAAATCTATGTTCGCACCGAGGGTAATGCTTCGGGGACAGCCCCCTACCTCTATGTGTGGAACTCAGAAGGAGAAAAACTCAATGGAGAATGGGATGCTTGCCAAATGACCGAGACAATCACAACTTCCGATGGTCAAAGTTGGTATGTAAAAGAATTCAGTGAAACCAATATTAATGCCATTATTCACAATAATATTGGTGGTAACGACAATCAAACTGTTGATATAACTGGTATTAATGAGGACCGTTACTATTCTTACAAAGGTGGCAGCGAGTTTTACAATCTGACCAACCAGTATGTAATACCAGAAAATGCTACTTACAAAGATGGTAATTTTGTCTATTTTGTAAACACAAGTGAATGGGCAAAACCATGCATTTGGGTTTATGATAATAATAATGCTAATTATAATACCAATGGATCATGGCCTGGTGACGAAATGAGTAAAGTTGAGGGTTCTGTGAACCTTTGGGTTTGGCAGGGCACAAAGAGTGGCACTCCAACAAAAATAAAGTTCAGCAACAATGGAGCGAGTGAAACTGCTGCACTGAGCTATCAAAACGGTGGTTATTACAATGCAGAGAAGATGATTACCATCATCACCACGTTGCTACTTAATAGTACTAATTTCCCCGATGCCAACTTCCGTGCAGCTCTTGCTGCAGCCTTGAATGTGAATGAGGGCGATGAAATATCCCCTAATAATGTGAAAGTCCTTGATGTTAGCAACAAGGGAATTAGCAACCTCTCAGGCATAGAGCACTTCACTAATCTTGAGGAACTTTATGCTGGCGAGAATGACATTTCAAGCAATGTCATACTCACCAGCAATCCCAACCTGCGCATACTTGACTTGAATGGAAATGCGCAACTCCAAGGAACCTCTTCACAACACACACCTTACGTTGATGTTACCAAATGCAAGAATCTTGAAGAGATAAATTTTGCCAACACAGGCTGCACCTGGATGGGTGGTTTGCAGAGCATTGACGGAGGCGGCACCTACAGCAATCTCAAGAAGCTTAACCTGCACAATGTGGGCCTCGATTACATGAGTACCAATACCATGCAGAAGATGCCGAATCTTGAATGGATTGACCTAAGCAACAACAAGTTGACAGATAGTCAAAGTTTTACTAATAACACAAAACTCAAATACATCGACATAAGTGATAATCCTCAAAATACCAAGAACTTTCCAGTTGTGGCACTGACTAATCTTGAAACATTTAAAGCTCGGAATTGCTATTTGAGGGCATCACAAACCAGCGCATCAAATATTAATAATCCAAATCTTGTATATCTTGATTTAAGTGAAAACACAGCTTTGACAGATATCCCTAATATTGATAATTCGCCAAGGCTTGAGCACTTTGATTTTCATGGATGCACAGCAATTGCTCCAGCTACACTGTTCTCTAGTAGTGAGATTTCTAGCACTAACAATCCTGAACTTAAGTTTATAGACATATCTAACGTTGGGATGGTAAATACAGCCTTGAATTTTGATGGATATACAAAGTTAGAAACCCTAAAGGTTAGCAATACAGGTTGGAAAGCTACTGAGGGTTTGACGATAAATAATTGTCAGTCAATAACAACAATTGACGTTACAGGTAATGTATTGTTGCCCAAACTTGCCATTACTAATTGTGACTTAAATGATAACACCAACCTTGATGAGCTTATAATTGGCTTGGAGACAATGGCAGCATTGCACAAGGTTGACTTAACTGGTAACTTGTTTACTGAAGTACCTTCAATTAGTGCTGATAATATAACTACATTAGTGCTGAATAGCAATCAGTTGACCAGTTTCAATGCACCAGAAGGGAGTTCAGTAAAATATGTTTATGCACAAAATAATCCCTCGCTTGGCATTGCTGGTGAATACACATTGCCTGCTACTTCGCTTGTGGGTCTTGACCTGGGTAATAATGGTTTCACTAAGTTTAAAGCTGAGAATAACACCTCGCTCAAGTCGTTGGCACTGGGTGGAAACACTGACCTCACTGAGATTGAGCTGCACGGAAACACCGCGTTGACTCAGACCAGCCCCGACGGTGTCATCGAGAGTGACAATGGTCTTTACATCAGGGGGTTGAGTAACTTGAAGGTGCTAAATATTGAGAATAGCTCATTTAACAAGCTTGGCCAGCAGCACTCGCTGGAGGGTGTTACCGCACTTGAAACGCTGAAGGCTCGCCACAATGAGCTTACCACTTTTACTAATGGTGTGTATGAACTTCACACATCAACGACCGACCCAGTGAACTATCGCAAGCCTGACCCTACCCAATCAAGTCTTGAGTATCAAGAGAACCTCAAGTATCTTGACCTTGCCTATAATAAGCTTCGCGATAGTGTTCACCTCTATCGCAACACTGCCCTCGTTCATCTCGACGTGAGCTACAACCGCTCGATTGATGGGCAACTCGACCCCGCTGCTGAGCCATTACCCAAAACCGATGCCCAAAAGGCCGCAATTCTTGAGCAGAAAGGCCGCCGCTGGCTGAAGTATGGTAAAGTGAAATTCAATGGCGTGAAGAAAACCTACGGCGTAAATGTCACAGAATCGCAATGGACTGAACATTACACGAATTTACAGGCAGGTCGCTTGAGGCCGTTTGACTTGCGCAAGAGCGAAGCAGTGTGTGACCTCAATGACACGACTGGCCTTTATCACCTTGACTTGGGCAAGAACGTGAACCTTGAGTGGCTTGACATAAGCTATACCAACATCCACAACACCGCTGCTGGTCCCAGCTATATGTGTCCTGGTTGGATGACCGAAGACTGGGTTGGCGATGATGATTTATCGGCAACAAATGCCTCTGGCAAAAACACAACCGGTCGTTGGTACTCAAGCTGGCACACATTTGTATATTTCATACCTTGCTCAAAGCTAAAAGTTATCCATGCCGACCACAACAACATGCGCTCGCTCGGTATAAGATATTTCCCCGAGCTCGACACATTGACATGCAGCTACATGTATGGCGACAGCGAGATAATGCGTGACTTCTCTGGCTCGGGCGACTTGCGCTATAATATGGGCAATACAGGGGTTTCTACCACAATAAAGAAATTCCATCATGTAGATTGGAATCATCTTGACAGTGATGGCTACCCGACTATAGTCCTTTGGGGACCCAATGAGTCGACCGCCAGCTCCGACGTCTATCCAAATAAACTCAGATACTGGGATGTGAGCTATAGTGGCTTTAATGAGATAAGGTTATATCCAGGAACAGTTACCCCCGACTTACCCTATCTAGAATATGTGAACGTGAGTGGTAACCCGTTGAATTTCCAGGTTAGACACTACAACTCGGCAGGTGCATTGGTTGATAACTCGACAGTGTCGAACTATAATTCCCTCGACCTCACTTACTGCCCGAACATACGCACAGTGCTGGCCGAGAATTGTGCCGACCTGCCTGTGGTGCGTGCTCACAACCGCACTAAGCTCGACACGCTCTACTTGAGCAACGACGCTAACTTGAAGAAGCTATATGTTCAGAACGACCCATTGCTGAAGACCAACTTCCAGGGACTTAGCACGCTGACAGGGCTTGAGACCCTGTTTGGCTACAACAACACCCACTGGGGCAACGACATCACGTTTGCCAAAAACACCTCGCTGAAAAACCTGTGGATATCAAACATTGGTGCCAGCCAACTCAACGTTGCCGCTAACACCGCACTCGAGAAGCTGCGTGCCTACGACAACATCCTCGGTTCGGAAGACGAGAATCGCACTATCGACCTGAGTAATAACACTGCTCTCGAATGGCTTGACCTTTCTCGCAACCTCATTGCCAATATTGACCTGAGTCACAACACAGCATTGCAGTTTGTGAACTTCTCTAACGGCACCGACACCCGCACTCAGCTCGATGGCACCGAGCAGCTGAATCACGACGGCAGCGATGGCGACGGCACCAAGCCCACTACTGTCTTTAATGATGATGAGGCACCCATCGCAAGTGCCAACGATGGCAACAGCTTGAGCGACCTTGCGTTGCCAGCCAGCATCATCGATGCGCGCGCCAACGGCAACGACCTGCACAGCATCACTGGCAACTTTGCCAACCTGACCAACATTGAGTTTGCCCACAACCACATTAACGGTATCGACTTGAGTGCTGCTCCCGATGCCACAATCGAGAGCCGTGACAATGGCCGCACAATTGTTGCCGATTTCGCCACATTCAAGGTAAAAGACAACAACAATCAGATTCAAGAGTACAAGGTTTACTTCTTCCAGCTCGAGAATCTCGAGGAGCCGAATGGCACAATTCTCACCGACAAGGAGAGCAAGGACCTCAAGCTTGCCAGCCGTCACCTGGGCGATGATGGCCTTGCACTCAACAAGATAAGTGGTTGGGATAGTGAGAACTCTGGTATGCTCAAGAGTGGCACCACTGTCACTCCAAGCAATATGGACGACATTCTTGATCCGGACCAGATTCCTGGCAAGATTGTGGTACTCGTGCCTGAGGATGTGAACGAGAGCACCAACGAAGCCAGCGGTCATGCTACCTACACCTACGATAACGGCACCAGCACACCAAGCGAGTTCTATCTCAACTGGACAAGCAATGGTACCGTCACTGGCCTCAACATCGTTGGCATGTCTCTCGACAACGTGAGCATTACCAACACTTATGGCAACCTTACCGTCACAGGTGCCGATGGCACCGTGGTGGGCGTTTACGACCTCAACGGCCGCCAGGTGGCAAGCGAGACCATCATCAATGGCAGCGTGACCATCGACGGACTAACTCCAGGCATCTATGTGGTGAATGGAGTGAAGGTTGTTGTCAAGTAAAAAACTGGCTTGATAATTAGGTGTGAGACACTAAAGGGCTGCTCCAGTGTGCTGGGGCAGCCCTTATTGTGAATCGTGATGCTCGATTTTGGTAAAAAAAGAAAAAGCAAGGAGTATTTCCCTAAAAATAGAAAAGTATTTATTATCTTTGTGGTTTAAAATGGAAAAAACCTATTAACTAATAAAAAACTAATATGCAAGACGAAAAAGATTTACAGCAACCACAGGAGCAGATTGAGCTTCCGGAGAACGCGTTTCGTCCGTTGAAGGAAGGTGAGAAATATGTTCCTATCTTGCGCCCCGAGAAGAATTATCCCGAGGTGACCCCCTACTCGGTGTCGATGGGCTTGATCATGGCAGTGATATTCAGTGCTGCGGCAGCCTATCTGGGACTGAAAGTGGGGCAGGTGTTTGAGGCGGCGATACCCATCGCCATTATAGCCGCTGGAGTGGCTGGCGTTACCAAGCGCAAGAACTCGCTTGGCGAGAATGTGATAATCCAGTCGATAGGTGCCGCCAGCGGCATTGTTGTGGCAGGAGCCATCTTCACGCTGCCAGCGCTCTACATCCTGCAGGCCAAGTATCCCGACATCACGGTGAACTTCCTGGAAGTGTTCCTGAGTTCGCTGCTTGGCGGCGTGCTTGGCATCTTGTTCTTCATCCCGTTCAGGAAATACTTCGTGAAGGAGAAACACGGCGACTTCCCGTTCCCCGAGGCCACCGCTACCACCCAGGTGCTCGTTCAGGGCCAGAAGGGTGGCGAGCAAGCCAAGCCGCTGCTCATAGCCGGCCTGGTGGGTGGACTCTATGACTTCCTGATGAGCACGTTTGGCTGGTGGAAGGAGGTTATCTCCACCACAGCCATTCCAGCAATGCAGAACCTTGCCGACAACACCAAGTTCCTGTTCAAGGTCAACATCAGTGCTGCGACGCTGGGCCTTGGCTTCATCATTGGCTTGAAGTATAGTTTCATCATCTTTGCCGGTAGTGCCTTCATCTGGTGGATTGTGGTTCCACTGTTTGCAGCAGTGAGCCCCGACATGGCGGCGATGGCCACCGACGACATCTTCAAGGAATATGCCCGCTCGATAGGTATTGGTGGCATTGCCATGAGTGGTATCATAGGCATCATCAAGTCGTGGGGCGTGATCAAGAACGCTGTGGGCCTTGCTGGCAAGTCGTTCAAGAAGGGCGGCACCGTTGAGAAAGAGGAGCGCACCCAGCGCGACATCTCGATGAAGGCCCTGGTGTTTGCTCTTGCAGCAGCCTTGGTTGTGACATTCGTGTTCTTCTGGATAGGTGTTATCCACAACCTGCCTCAGACCATAGTGGCCTTTATCGTGGTGGTGGTGATAGCGTTCCTGTTCACTACCGTGGCAGCCAACGCCATTGCCATTGTGGGTAGCAACCCCGTGAGTGGTATGACGCTGATGACGCTCATCATTGCATCGGGCATCTTTGTTGCCATTGGCCTCAACGGATGGCAAGGCATTGTGGCCTCGATGATAATAGGTGGCGTGGTGTGCACCGCACTGTCGATGGCAGGCGGCATGGTCACCGACATGAAGATTGGTTACTGGATTGGCACCACACCTGCTAAGCAGCAAACGTGGAAGCTGCTGGGCACCGTGCTCTCGGCAGCCACCGTGGGCGGTGTGATGATTATCCTGAACAAGACCTACGGTTTCTACGAGGGAGCAGTGCCAGGAGTTGATCCGCTGGTTGCACCTCAGGCCAACGCCATGGCAGCTGTGATTGACCCGCTGATGACTGGAGGTGAAACCCCATGGATGTTCTACATTTGCGGTGCTATCCTGGCATGCCTGCTCAACTGGCTTGGAGTGGCAGCGTTGCCATTCTCGCTGGGCATGTTCATCCCATTCCAGTTGAACACTCCGCTGCTCATTGGCGGCATCATCAGCTGGTTTGTGAGCACTCGCAGCAAGGACGAGAAACTTAACAAGGCGCGCATGGACAAGGGTACCCTCATTGCCAGCGGCTTTATTGCTGGTGGTGCACTCATGGGCGTGGTGAGCGCCGGCATGAGATTTGGCGGCTTCTCTTACACCAGCCCTCTGAGCGACGATGTGTCGAGCCTGCTGGGCCTGGTGGTTTACATTGCACTGATAGCTTACTTCATCTTCAGCTGCCTCAAGGCTAAGAAAGACAAATAATAATGTGGAATTATGAAAAAGAACACAGTAATCTATGTGCTAGGTGGAGCGGTGGTAGTGCTGCTGCTCGCCTTGGTGGGCATTCTTGCCTATAACTATGGCAAGGGCGACAAGCCTGCCCAGGCGGAGACCGCTCCAGTGGAGAAGCCTGCCCCCGACACGGTGGTGGTGAGAGAACAAGTGGCTGCGCCGGCACCTAAACCCGAGCCCGAACCCGAGCCCGAAATTCAGCGCAATGTGCTTGCCGATAGCGATTGGCACCTGGTGGGCACCATTGCTGGCAAGGGTGTGGTTGTGGACTTGACCAACTATGACGGCGAACTGCATGGCAGCTATTACTACTCGAAGTATGGCGCCAGTGGCGCACTCCAGCTTGATGGCTACGTTGACAGGAGTGGAAACGTGAGTCTTGAAGAATATAACTCCAATAATGGAGTGTATTCGGGCTACCTCACGGGCCGCATCTCAAGGAAAGGCGTGCTCTCGGGGTCGTTCACCAACAACCGTGGCAACACCTATAAAGTGTACTTGCAAGCCAAGTGATAGGGCCGTGCTGGCTATCACTCACTAAGTAAAATAGGCATCGCCTTGAGGATTCTCGAGGCGATGCCATTGTTTTTGAGCATTAGGTGTGTGGGCTGTCGTTGCCCACGCTATTAATCGATTTAGAAAAGGATAGTGCTATCAAGCTCCCATGGTCATGACGGTGTAGTAGCGGCCGTTCTCGTAAGAGAAGTTGAGGTTGATGTAGCCCGTCTGGTTGCCACCGTACCAAGAGTAGTGCCCGTTGCCCACGTTGATTGGGGGTCCATAGGTTGTGCACAGGTTGTTGTAGATGTTGTTGTAGCGGTAGTCGTCTTGATAGGTCGACGATGTCACAAACTCGGCGTAGCACAGGCCGCCACGGTTGTCGTACTGGAGCATCACGTCGGGCCAGCTGTAGCCCATCATGTTCACGTCGCGCAGGTACACAATGTTGTCCTGATAGCCGTCGATGCTGTAGCCGTTGTAGTACAGGTAGTTGAGCGAAGCATCGAGCAGGGTGCCAAATTCCAGACCGAGCACACCAGTGATGATGGGTGCCGAGGCGTAGATGCGATAGCCAACGGGAATTACTGGACGGTAGTACCAAATCACGCGTGGACGCCAGGGGCGCAAGGGAGGAGCGATGGGGCGAACCCAACTCCAGCGGTTGTAGCGATAGTAGTCGTACCAGCGATCGCGTGGGCCGCGTGGACGGAAGCTGCTGTGCCAGCGGTAGTGGTCGTAGTTGGGACGAGGACCGCCGTGGTTGATGCCGTGGTGTGGGCGTCCTGCAGGAGGACGATGACCCATGTCGCCGCCAGGTCGGTTGCCGTGGTTGCCGCCGGGACGGTAGTTGCCGCCACCAGGACGGTTGCCGTTGTTGCCGCCGGGACGGTAGTTGCCACCGCCGTGGTTGCCGTTGTTGCCACCGGGCTTGTAGTTGCCGCCTCCGTTGTTGCCGCCAGGACGGTTGTCGCCACCGGGCTTGTGGCTGCCGCCGTTGTTGCCGCCGGGACGGTTGTCACCACCGGGCTTGTAGTTGCCGCCGTTGTTGCCGCCAGGACGGTTGTTGCTGCCGCCATAGTTGCCGCCAGGCTTGTAGTTGCCAGTGGGCCTGTTGTTGACCTGGCCGCTTGGGCTGTTGTAGTTAACTGCGCTGCGAGAGCCCACGGTTGGTCCAGTGTGAGGAGCCTTGATGCTGCCACTGGGATTATGGTTGCTGCTGCCACCGCCAAAGTTGCTGCTGCCGCCGTTGCCGCCGTTGCCGCCGCTGGGACGATTGCCACCGCCATGGTTGCCACCGCCGTGTGAGCCGCCATAAGAGCCATTGCCACTGGGACGGGTGTTGATTTGTCCGCTGGGACGGTTGCTCGAACTGGTGCTATAGGGCGATGATGGTCGATTCACGCTTGAACCCATGCTGCTGCGGCTGCTGCCCGAGCTGCGTGGAGCACTCATGCTTGGAGTGCGGCTGCTGCTGGGGGCGCTAAAGCTGGAGTTGCTGCGTGGGGAACTGCTGCGTGGCGAGCTCATGCTCGGTGAGCTGCTGCGTGGCGAACTCATGCTCGGTGAGCTGCTTTGTGCACTACTTGGTCGACCGCCGCCAGGACCGCCACCGCTGGGGCGACGTCCTTGAGCGTTGCCAGGAACGGCCAGCGCAAGAGCTGCTGCCGTCATGGCTATCACTGCAAAAGAGTGTAATTTTCTTGTTTCCATAATGTGTGAGGTATTTTGTTGTTTGCTAATATTCTTAAAAGTTGTAAGGGGAAAATGTTTCCGTCGATAATATGACCTTTTTTTATGGGATAAGTTTAATGTGCGATGTGCTTCATTGAGGTGAAAAATGGCGTAATGGGTGATTTTGCCGACCAATGGCGTTAAAGTGTAGATGAGTTGCACTGGGGGCACACGCCCTTGAGCACGTAATTGATGTCGTGCACCTCGAAGTTGCCAGGCAACGCCACCACAGGCGCGTGGATGCGGCTCAGGCAGAAGGTGCGATGACATCGCTCGCAGTAGAAGTGGGCATGCAAATCGTCGAGATGCTCGCCTTCCTCGCCGCAGTGGCATGATGACGAGCAAACGGCATACTTGAGCGACCCGGTGCCGTCGTCGATGGCATGGATGAGATGATGGGTGAGGAAGAGCGTGATGCAGCGGTAGATGGTCGACTTGTCGACGGTGTCGAGCCGCTCCTCGAGCGAGAGGAGCGAGAAGGCATTGCTGCAAGCCATCATCTCGCGTAGCACAAGGATGCGCATGGCGGTGGGCTTGATGCCTCGGTGCTCGAGCATGTGGGTGAGGTTGTCGCTGTTCATTTCTCTGCCTGTTAAGTGTTGGTTACCATCCTTGCCAACCGTTGCCTTGCTGGTTGCGTGGTGGCTGGTTGCCACCACCGTAGAGGTTGCTGCGCTGTCCCTGGTTGTAACCTTGATTGTAGCCTTGGTTGTAACCCTGGTTGTAGCCGCCGTTGTTGTCCTTGTTGAGGATAACGAGTGCAGCAATCACACCTGGCACCCATCCGCAGCAGGTGAGGATGAAGGTAATGAGGAACGACCCGCAGCCCTTGTCAACTACAGCCAGGGGCGGGAAAAAGATGGCTAATATTACTCTGAAGCACGACATGATAATTAAGTTTTAAGTGTTAAGTATTCAGTTTGTAAATGCTGCTGCAAAAATCGTGCCAACTTTTTTGTGGAGAGGAGGATGGGACTCTACACTGAGCGGCTCTCGCGAGGCAGAGGTTTTACCTCGGAGGGGTCGAAGTAGTAGTAGAGCTTGAACACTCCTTTCTCGTAGCCCATCACCACGGCGGTGCCAGCGTTGCTGGTGAAGGTGCCGTCGGGGTTGAGTGTGAAGCCCTTGGTGCCCATGGCGCTGCTCATGAGCTGGAGCAGTCGCTCCTCGGTGCCGGGGGCCGTCTCGATTACTAGGAAGTTGATGGCCACGCCGCGCAGCTTGGCGCCGTAGTTGAACTCGGCCTGTGGGCCTGCAGTGAGTGAAGTGCTGTCGGGGGTGGTGCCGAGGCTGTCGGCAGGTGCTGCATTTCCGCTTGTGAGCGAGGCAATCTCGCTGTCGAAGATGTAGCTGCAGAACATGGGCGGCAGTGGTCGGTCAATCTGCTTGAGACCCACGTATTGAGTTGGGTCAACGCCCACGAGCTGGTTCACGTCCATGAGCGTGGATCCCTTCTTGGCAAAGGCTGCCATGTCCTCGTCGATGAAGCTGAGCAGGTTGGCGGCAGTAACCTCAAGGTTGATGTAGCCACGCACAGCCTGACCCTCGGAATTGAAGGCCTTGAAATCGATGAACTTGGCCTTGCCCACCTGCTTGCCGTGGTCGTCAACGAGGATCATCACGCTGTCCTTGCCCACCACGTAGCGGGTGGGGGAGATGTTCTGGATGAACTTGTAGTCGAATGGGATGAGCACGTTGTTGTCCTTGTCGACGAGGCCCATGCGGTCGCCCTTGATGACCATGTACTTGTTGTCGCCAGCATACACGCGGTCGCGGTAGTTGGCTTCCTTAATCTTCTTGGGGGTCTCGAGCGGATTGGGAACCTCCTTGCCATTGCGGTCGAGGCACACGAGCGAGTCGTTCTTGGCCACCACCAGCACGCCCATGCGGTAGTAGGGAGTGATGATTTGGTACTTGCTCATGTCAAGGTCGTAGAGCTTGTTGCCGTTGATGTCGATCACACTCATCACCTTGGCGCTGTCGCTTGCCTCGCTGAACGACACCAGTGCCACGTCGTCCTCGTTGAAGCCAGCGGCATAGCCCATGTCGGCCTTAATCACGGTGTCGCCCTTAACGTCGATATATCCATATCGGTCAAGGTCGGTGTGCACCACCGCGCGTCCGTTGGCAAACATTGATGCAGTGAGAATGCTTGGCGAGAGCTGAGCCACCTTGTTGCAGTTCTTGTCGATGATCATGAGCGGCTCGTTGGGCTTGCTCACGATGGCGTAGCCGTCGCTATAGCAAGTGGCGCTGCTCAGCACCTCCTTGTTGACGGGAGTCTTGCAGTTGGCCACGTTGTAGATGTCGATGCGGTTGTTGGCGTTATACACCCAGAACATGTCGTCCACCACTGGCGATGGTGCGTTAACCCAGGCGTCCTTGGCAATCACCTCGCCCGTCTCAACATTGAGTATGCTCCACTTGTTGCTGCCTTGCAGCATCACTGGCAGGTAGCGGGTCTCTTGCTGATAAATGTTCTTCTCTTGGCTGCACGAGCACAGAGCTATCAGTGCCACCACAGCCATCATTAATAATGTCTTCTTCATTATATTTGTTTTTTTCGTTTCTTGTTGTCAATTTTCACGCCCCAAGCCCTGCTTGGGACAATTCAAACCACAAAATTACACGTTTTTCCCCTAACCACAAAATCCAGATAATTTTTCTTCCCGAAATCGCCCTCATGCCACGCAAAAACCAACAGCCCTTCGCAGCAATTTAATTAATGCATAATGCACAATGCATAATGCACAATACACAATTGGGCTGCGCTATTTAATTTTTCCTGCGTGAGCAGGCTATTATTTTTTTTTAAAAAAACACCAACAAAAACTTGTAACATTAAACATTTGTTCTTAAATTTGCAACCGATCAGTTAGTCCAAGAGAGGGCGGCGGGTCGAGGGCTAAAATACATATTTTTATTAATGTATAGTACAAGCCTTCTAACATTTTGGTAAAGGACGTTTACTAACGGCGTTATCTTCTGTCTTCAAACTTCGCAAATTTGAACTCTATCGGAAGATACGGCAACAATGTGGACGTCCACGTTGGGTGAATATTTTACTCGCGCGCCACCTTGTAGGTGACGTGCTTGAGCATGCAAATATTCAGCACGGCGTGGGCTAACTGCGTTGCTTATCCTGATAGAGGGGCAATGCGAAGGCCTGAAGACGGGGTAGGCAGAAGTACAGATTCCCACGTCTTTTTTATTTATGCACGCCTTCCATCCGAGGAATCTAAAAAGGCAGAAAAACATATCCTAACAATGAAAACAGAATTACTTGTCTTATCAGTTCTTTTTCTTTTTGTAACATCACTTTCTATCAAAGCTCAAACCTATTATTATATACCAACAAAAATTATTGACAAAAATGGTGTAATAAAGAAGCCAACTGGAAATTCCACATATATATCATTTACAAGACAATCGGCTTATTTTTCTGATTCTAATGGGTATTCTACAGGAGGTATCACATATCTTTTTAAAGAATATGACAATCAAGGAAATTCTATTTATGGACATTATCTTTTAGGAGGATGGATGGACAATGATTTAATTGTTTCTCAAGATAAAAGCGTTGTTAATTGGGATTTTGGGGGATTAATTCAAGTTTATCACCGTTCAACCCCATCGAACGACCCAAACAGAAATAGTAGATTAATAAGATAATTGTATAATCATTTTAAATAAAAGAACAATGAAAGAAAAAAGAATAAAAGAAGTATTACAATCCCGTCGCCAGTTTTTCAAAAGAGCCGCTATAAGTTCTCTTCCAATTATTAGTAGCATTATTCTTACTCAGATTCCATTTATCGGAAAGAGTCAAGATGTCAGCACAACAAGTTGTAATGGATATTGTAGTAGCTCATGCGGGGGCGGTTGTAAGTCTACATGTAACGAGCATTGTAAAGGACAATCACAAATGTATCCTTCATCGTGCAAAGTTTGCCAAAATGCATGTGCTGGATGCACTGGTTATTGCAGTGGAAGTTGCAATGGCAGTTGTTCAGGTGCATCAAAGTAGCGGTAATTTAATATTTGTTTGTCATTATTTTAACAAAAAAACATGGAGAAAAACAAAAAGAAAGACGAACTACAATCGCGAAGCAGTTTTTCAAGAAAGCTGTAAAAGATACTCTTCCCATCTTGGGAGCATTAGCTTTGCTTAATGTGCCTTTTGGGCTAATGGCGCAAGAGCGAACCAAAAAAGGAGGTTGTAATTCATCTTGTAGCGCAAACTGTTCTTATCAGTGTGTGGTTACTTGTAGAACCATGTGTGCTTACGATTGTGGAGGCTCTTGCAAGATTAGCTGCATGTACACATGCAAAGGTCCATGTGGAAGTTCCTGCGGTGGGACTTGTATGGCTGGCGCAAAAATGAAAACAGATTCTATATCAAAAGATACGACAATACTCAAGGAATGATGCCTAAAGAAGGTGTTCTATATTTATTAATTTATTAATTTTTAATTTTATGGAGAAAAACAAAAAGAAAGACGAACTGCAATCACGTCGACAATTCTTCAAAAATTCCGCTAAGAAATGTCTACCAATATTAGGAACAATTGCAGCTATAAATTTACCACTAATTTCAAATGCTCATGAGAGCCAAAGCGAACAAGGATGTATGTTCGGCTGTTATACTGGTTGTTTTATGTCTTGTAATACAGGATGCTATGTCACATGTTCTACTTCATGCAAAAATGGGTGCACGCGCGATTGTGCAAACGGATGTACAGATTCATGCCAGAATGGATGTAAAGGTAGTTGCCTGAGTGGATGCTCTGGTTCTGCCAAACGTGGAACTAGCAGTTCTAATAGTAGCGGTTCCTCAGGTTATTCAACTCCTCCACCATCATATAATAGTGGTTGCTCTGGTTGTGCTAGTACTTGCTTAAGTGGGTGTTCTGGCAGTTGTGGCGCATCGTGCTCTTATACTTGTACTAATACTTGCCATGGCACATGTAGTGGAGGATGCCAGGGATACTGCCAAAACACTTGTAGTGGAACGTGTCGAGGATGGTCATTATAACTTTATTTCGGAAGAAATGACAAAAATAAAAGATAATTCATTAACCTGGCAATCCGGTGTGGCGAAAAACATTACGTTTATTGTCACGAAGGATTGCCAGTTGGCTTGTAAGTATTGTTATCTTGTGGGGAAGAATGAGAAGGAGCAGATGTCGTGGGAGACTGCGAAGGCTGCTATCGACTACATTCTGAGCCACGAGGATGAGTTTCGTGAGGAGAGTGTGATTTGGGACTTCATTGGCGGCGAGCCATTTATGGAGATTGACCTGATTGACAAGATTTGCGACTACCTCAAGACCGAGATGTTCCGCCGCAACCATCACTGGTTCAACAGCTACCGTTTCTCGTTCTCGACCAATGGCATCAACTACCACA
Organism: Porphyromonadaceae bacterium UBA2751; assembly: GCA_002353285.1. Lineage (GTDB taxonomy): Bacteria > Bacteroidota > Bacteroidia > Bacteroidales > Muribaculaceae > Sodaliphilus. The sequence continues at coordinate 86,001 of DEJJ01000034.1, forward strand.
CTCCCAAGGTGCAGGAGTTCATCAAGAAGAACATCAGCCACCTCTCGATAGGCATCACTATCGACGGCACTGAGCGCAAGCACGACCTCAACCGCATCTACAAGCAGAGCAACCCCGACGGCAGCGAGCATGGCTCCTACCGGGACGTGGTGCGCAACATCCCGCTGTGGCTGGAGCAGTTCCCAGGTGGAGCAACCAAAGTGACCATCAGCAGCCCCGACATCCCCTACATCAAGGAGAGCGTGCTGCACCTCTACTCGTTGGGCATCCACGAGGTGAACATCAACTGCGTGTTTGAGGACGTGTGGCAGGAGGGCGACGACAAGCTATTTGAAGACCAACTCATGCAGCTTGCCGATGCAATTATTGATGGCGGTTACTACACCGACTATGCCTGCTCGTTCTACAGCGAGAACATTGGCAAGCCGCTCGACCCCGAGCTTGAGAACCAGAACTGGTGTGGTGCAGGCAAGATGCTGGCAGTGGATGCCGCCGGAATGTTCTACCCCTGCACCCGCTTCGCTGGTTATTCGTTGAGAGAAAAGAAGCCGCTCATCATCGGCAACGTGCGCGATGGCATCGACAAGAACAAGCTGCGCCCGTTCCTCACCCTCGACCGCATGACGCAAAGCCCCGACAAGTGCAAGACTTGCGAGGTGGCAAGCGGCTGTGCTTGGTGCCAGGGCGAGAACTATGACGCTGCCGCAACGAGCACCGTCTACCAGCGCGCCACAGCCATCTGCCTGATGCACAAGGCCAGAGTGAGAGCCAATAACTACTATTGGAACAAGCTCTACCGCAAGCTCGAGCTTGAAGGCCAGCGCGAGCAGTACGAGAAGAACAAACGCGAAGTAAAACCTGTTGACTGCTAAAAAACTATGCTACAATACTTAGTAATTCTGCTTGACGACACCAGCACAAGCTACTGTCACTATGGCGTGAACAAGAAGGAGCGCAGGCTCATCTCGCTCGACCATCTGCGCCAGGGCATCCGCTTCGGCATGGTGGAGAACCTGATGATACAGTTTGTCTACCCCGACTATGCTCTGCCACAGGAATATCTCGATGTTATTGACACCATCGACCACAGCAACATCAAGCCAATGGCAGTCCTCGACAATGACACCGACATTGTGGTGCTCAATAGTTGGGACTACGATGCCTCTAAACTGAAAGACGCTGTGGTGGTGCTGCGCACTGGCTGGAAACAGCTCAACGAGAACCACGGCATGCTCAAAGACCTGCTCGCCGTGGTGCAGCGACTCAATGTGGTTATCACCGACGTGGAACGCATGACCGACAGCGACCGTGAGCAATACAAAACCGTACTCGCTTCGCTTGGCAAAGAAGTGGAGCAACTTTATGTGGACGGGAAGTCACCGCAGTTCAACCTGCTCACCGACCGCATGATGCTCACCGCGATGAACAACTGCAACGCTGGTGACACCACCATCACCCTGGCGCCAAACGGCAAGTTCTACACATGCCCAGCATTCTACTATGAAGAAGAGAGCAATAGTGTGGGCGACCTTGACAGCGGTCTTGACATCAAGAACAAGCAGCTCTACCGTCTCGACCATGCCCCAATATGCCGCAAGTGCGACGCTTGGCAGTGCCGCCGCTGCACTTGGCTCAACCGCAAGACCACCCTCGAGGTCAACACCCCGAGCCATGAGCAATGCGTGGCAGCCCACCTCGAGCGCAACGCCTCACGCGACTTGATGCTCTCGCTCCGCAGCAAGGGAACTTTCCTGCCCGACAAGGAAGAAATCAAGGAATTAACCTATCTCGACCCATTCGAGATAGCAACTCAATGGAAATAGTTATTTAATGCATAATGCACAATTCACAATTCATAGTTCAAAATCACTACTGCTTTAGATTAATTATAAACGAAATATGACACGCAAATTAGTAGGTCAGGTAACACCTGAGGAGAAAAACGAGATTCAGGCGCTCTTTGAGCGTCGCAACGGACTAAACGAGCTGGCCAAAGTGCTCACTGCCGACAATGCCGAGCTATATGAGAAGCTGGTGGCCGACATGGGCGAGACAGGCACCAAGTTCCAAAATTGGTGGGACAGAATGGCACAGAAGTACAACTGGGAAAGCTCACCAAACGGCAACTGGGAAATAAACTTTGACACCTGCGAAATATTCCTCAACGCCGAGTAAAACGTACTAAAAACTCATAACTCATAACTATGTTACTGATGATAGGCACCACCGAGCTGCTGCTGGTCGCAGGACTGGCACTGCTGCTCTTCGGTGGCAAGAAACTGCCCGAGATGATGAAGGGCATGGGACAGGGCGTGAAAAGCTTCAAAGAAGGGCTTAATTCTCCAACCGAGGAGCCTCAAAATGAGGAGAAACCTGCCGACGAAGCACAACCAGAGCAACCTGCCGCGACACAGGAAACCGCCACACCCGAGCAATGAGCAAGGGCGACAATGGGGGCATGATGACCTTTGGGGGGCATCTTGAGGTAATGCGCAAGATGCTCTTCCGCATCATTGCCGTGGCACTGGCGTTTGCAGTCACAATCTTCTGCTTTCGCCAGGCCACCTTCGACATCCTGCTTGCACCAGGTAGCAGCGACTTTGCCACCTATCGTGGCATTGAGAGCCTGTGTGCCTGGTTGGGAATTAATTTTCATTTCGAGCCATTTAAAATCACACTCATCAACACCGAGTTGTCAAACCAGTTCATGACCCACCTCTCCACATCGGTCATTCTGGGGCTGCTGTGTGCCTCGCCCTACATCGTGGTGGAGCTCTTCCGCTTCATCACGCCCGCTCTCTACGACAATGAGCGGCGCTACTCGGTGTCGGTCACAGTAATCATCTACCTGCTGTTCATGGCTGGTGTGGTGATGAACTATTACATCCTTTTCCCGTTTGCCTTGCGCTTCCTGGGCACTTATCAGGTGGATGCAAGCGTGGTGAACCAAATCAACATCTCATCCTACATCTCCACATTCACCACCCTAACTTTCATGATGGGGCTCGTGTTTCAGATACCAGTGATTTCATTCTTCCTCGCCAAGATGGGCATCCTCGATGGCGACACCATGGCTCGCTATCGACGTCATGCCATCATTGTCATTGCTCTAGTGGCAGCGGTGATTACGCCGCCCGACCTGTTCACCTTGTTCCTGGTGGCAATTCCCATGTATGGCCTCTACGAAGCAAGCATAATTATCGTCAGGAAAATTAATAAAGCATAGTTGCTCAACGCAAAGCCGTGCACTGGTTGGGTGGTTAGGCGAGGTGGGGGCGGCGGAGCTCGCTGATGGTGATGGCGGCTGCGATGCCCACGTTTAGGCTCTCGCTCTTGGCACCCTTGCGTGGCATGGCGGGGATGTGGAGTCGCTGGCTCACGTGCTCGGCCACTTTGGGGCTGATGCCCTGGCCCTCGTTGCCGAAGATGACCAATGCGCCCTCTTGTGGCAGCTTGGCGCTGTAGATGTTGTCGCCGTCGAGGAAAGTGCCCAGCACGGGCATGTCGTGGTAGTCGTCGAGAAAGAAGTCGAGGTCACAGTAGTGAACCTTCACACGGCTTATTGCGCCCATAGTAGCTTGCACCACCTTGTGGTTGTAGACGTCGACTGTTGAACGGCTGGCGAAGATGTTGCTGATGCCATACCAGTCGGCCAGGCGCATGATTGTGCCCAGGTTGCCAGGGTCCTGGATGTTGTCGAGCACGATGTTCAGGCCCTTACGCACCTCGTCGTCGCTATAGTCAACCTTTGGAATCTCATACACTGCCATCACGTCGCTGGGCGTGGTGAACTGCGACATGCGCGCCATGTCGCTCTTGTGGGCAATCACGAGCTTGGGATAGTGCTCGGCAGTGCCTTGCTGCTCATACCAAGCCCTGGTGGCAATTAGGTAGCGGCAGTTGAATGCTCGCCAAGTGTCGCGCACGCATTTCCATCCCTCGGCGACGAAAAGGCCTTCCTTGTCGCGAAATTTTTTTACAGCCAGCGATTTCACCAGCTTTATTATTCCGTTGTTGATGTCTTGCATAAGAGAGAAAAAATAGGTGATATTTTAAGGTGTCTCGATTGGGCGGTTCGACCTGCCCGAAGGCATGGGCACAGGCACGTTGCGATTGCTGCGAGCTGGGTCGTTGCTGGCCTTGGGGCGTGGGGGTGGGGGAGTACCCTTTGCCGACGATGGTGCTGCTGGCACAGCGCTTGTGGCAGGCTCGCGTGCTGGTGTGGTGGCACGGTCGGCGCCAGTAGCAGGAGCTGGTGCAGTAGCAGGTTCATCGTGGATGGGCTCGTCGCTGCCAAAGTTCTCGGTGCCCTCGTAGGGGTCGTAAGGTGGAGTGTTGTTGCCACTGTATCGTGGTGCCCTGGGCACTGCTACGCCCGAGCCTGTTTGATAACTTCCCCTTGGTGCCTTGGCGGTTGAGCCGCTGGCATCGGGCAGAGGCACGTCGCTCATGCGTGGTGCTGGTGGCACTGCCACATCGGTGCCCACCTGCAGCGAGTCGCCTGGCATGGGTGGCAGCATGCTGTCGATGCTCACGTCGGGGTCGCGCAAGGTGTCGGTGGCTGGTTTCACGGTGCTTGTCTCAACCGCGGGCTTCTTGTTCATGAAGTAGGCCATTATGCCACCAGCAAGCAGTAGTCCTGCGAGCAATATGCCGGCAGCGAGTAGCAGCCCCGAGTTTTTCTTCTTAGTGGGCTTGCTGTTCTCGTGGGGAATATCTTCATCACCTGTGCTATATTCAGTTTCGGGTAAAGTGGCGTCAGGAGCCTCATCGGCAATCTCAGGAGCAGCAACAGCCTCGTCGGGAATCTCAGGCACAATAGCTGCTGTCTCATCGGGGATTTCGGGCGGGATTGCCGCCTCGGCGCGTGGTTCATCAGGCGCGGCTGCGCTATCGCTGGCCGCCCTTGCGGTCTCGCTGGCGACTGCAGCTGCAGCGGTTGTTGAGCTCATGTGCACCATCTTGTCGCACATGGCAGCCTCGTTAGCCACCAGCAAGCGCTCTCCAACTTCATGAATCACGTTGTCGACCTTAATCAGCACTGCAGTGCGATTGTCGCCGCCGCCTTTAGCCAGCATCTGGATGTGGGCGAGCTTCATGGCGTCGGTCATGTTGTCGCGTTGCAGTGTTTTCAGCAGTTGCTTGTCGTTCACTTCGCTTGCCACACCGTCGGAGCACAGCATGAAGTAGTCGCCAGCCTTGATGTCGGTGATCAACGCCACATCGGGCTGTGCAGCAGGTGCAGGGGCCGACATCATGGCCCTGGTGAGGATGTTCTTCTTGGGCGACGCTTCAGTCTCAATGCGGGTGAGGCGTCCCATCACGAAGAGGTCGTTCACGAGCGAGTGGTCGCGCGAGCGATACAGTATTGTCGCTGTGGCGGGCCTGATGTGATAGATTCTCAAGTTGCCTATGTGAGCAGCCACTGCGCCATTTTCACCCATCACGAGCATTGCCATGGTGGTGCCCATGGGCTCGCTCGAGCGATAGCTTGCTGCAGCAGCGTTAAGTCGTTGTTGTGCATGCTCCACGGCATCCATTGCCATGGCCTGGCTCAAGGGCGTGTTTTCGTCAACATTGCTCTCAATCCAGTTGCCAATGGCATTGGCCACAGTGTTGCTGGCTATGTCGCCATAGTCATTTCCGCTCAGTCCGTCACACAGCACAATCACCTGGCTCTCGCTGGTGAGTGCGCTTAGCTGAGGAAAAATAGCATCCTCCTGTTTTGCCCGCGTGCCTATCTCATGAAATCCCACGGGCGCATTTATCTTGATTATCATTGTTAAAATATAATATTTCTAAATCTTATTAATATATAACGTAAACCATCCTAAATAATTGCCATCGGCCATCGATTTTAGTCAAAAATGTTATTCAAGGAAAACCATTGACTGGATTTATTTTTTAAACATTGCAAAACATCTTGTTTGGGACAAAAATATTGTTTACCTTTGCCGATAAATATTGCATGAGAGAACAGATTAGAAGTTTTCAATCTTTTAAAAAACATTTTTTATTATGGTAAGTTACAAGGACTTAGGCCTGGTTAACACCCGTGAGATGTTTGCTAAGGCAATCAATGGAGGTTATGCAATTCCTGCTTTCAACTTCAACAACATGGAGCAGTTGCAGGCTATCATCAAGGCAAGCGCCGAGACCAAATCGCCTGTTATCCTGCAGGTTTCGAAAGGTGCACGCAACTATGCTAACCAAACTCTGCTGCGCTACATGGCACAGGGTGCAGTTGAATATGCTAAGGAACTTGGATGGGAGCATCCACAGATTTGCCTCCACCTCGACCATGGCGACACCTTTGAGTTGTGCAAGAGCTGTGTTGACTTCGGCTTCTCAAGTGTTATGATCGATGGTAGCTCACTGCCCTATGAGGAGAACATTGCGCTGACAAAGAAGGTGGTTGAGTACGCTCATCAGTTCGACGTTACCGTTGAGGCTGAGCTTGGCGTTCTCGCTGGCGTTGAGGACGACGTTCAGGCCGAGGAGTCGCACTACACCAAGCCCGAGGAGGTTATCGACTTCGCTACCCGCACTGGTTGCGACTCGCTGGCAATCTCGATTGGCACCAGCCACGGCGCTTACAAGTTCAAGCCCGAGCAGTGCACTCGCGACCCCAAGACTGGCAAGCTCATACCACCCCCATTGGCATTCGACGTGCTTGATGCCGTAATGGAGAAACTTCCTGGCTTCCCCATCGTGCTCCACGGTTCTTCATCAGTTCCCCAGGAGTATGTCGACACCATCAACGCTCACGGTGGCAAGTTGCCCGATGCAGTGGGCATCCCCGAGGATCAGCTCCGCAAGGCTGCTAAGAGCGCCGTTTGCAAGATCAACATCGACAGCGACAGCCGCTTGGCATTCACTGCTGCAGTGCGCAAGGTGTTCGACGAGAAACCTGGCGAGTTCGACCCACGCAAGTATTGTGGTCCTGCACGCGACGAGATGACTAAGCTCTACAAGCACAAGATTATCGAGGTGCTTGGCAGCGACGGCAAGGCCGAGTAACGCACTTTAGCTTATTTTACAAGAAAAACTCACGAGCTATTTTCAGCCCGTGAGTTTTTTTCGTTAAGAGTTGAGAGGAGAGAGTTAAGTGTTAAGAGTTAAGTGTTAAGAGTTAAGTGAATTGAGCATTATGCATTGAGCATTATGCATTGAGCATTATGCATTGAGCATTATGAATTGAGCATTATGCATTAATCAATTGCCCATTTGGCCTTGGCCGCCTTGCTGGCCTCCACCTTGGGCGCCGCCCTGCTGCGAGCCGCCCACCACGTCGTTGTTCTCGATGGTCTTGTCGGTGTGCTTAACTCGAGCCTTGAGCGAGCCAAAGCGGTAGCTGATGCTGATGCGGAAACCTCGCGACAGCCACTTGTTCTTGCTCCAGCCAGTGTAGTCGCCCTGGCTGGTGTAGCTCTTCATGGTGTTGAACTTGCTTGAGTTGAGGAAGTTGTCGGCACTCAGGCGCACTGTCAGGCGGTCTTCCTTGAGGAACGAGCGTTGCAGGCCCAGGTTGTAGAACCAGCTGCCGCTATAATGCCCGTAGAGGCCGTTGATGCCGCCGCTCCACTCGCCACCACTCACGCTCAGGCGCAGCTTCCATGGCAACTGCTGGTTGAGCTGGGCATAGAAGAACGAGTTCCAGCGCTTGTTCTTCAGGTCGAGTTCGCGGCTCTCGTAGGTGGCATGGCCCACGTTGCCGTTGAAGGTGAGGCTGGTGCTCTTGCTGATGGTCCACTGCAGGAACCCACTCAGCCCTAGGTTGCGGCTCTTGAGGGTGTTGGCATAGGTAGAGACGAAGATGTCGCCCACTGTGTATTGCACGCCAGTAATTTGATTAGTGCTGAACGAGATGCTTGGACTGAGGCTGAAAGTGAGTTTCGACCCAATCTGCATGTAGGTCATTGTTATGCTGTGGTTGCGCGAACTGCTCAGGTGAGGATTGCCAAATGAGCGACTGGTTGGGCTCTCGTCAACGGCAGGATTCAGATAGCTGATGCCAGGTCGCTGAATGCTGGTGCTGTAGTTGATCTTGAGGCTGTGGGCCCAGTCAAACTTATATTCCACGCTCAGGTCGGGCACCAGGTCGCTCAGGTTGCGATGGTAGTTCTCTTGCTTGCCATCGGGGAACTCGGCGTTGAGGCGGCTGTACTCGTAGCGCAGTCCGGCGCGGGTAGTCCAGTTGTTCTTGCTGAAGCGGTAGCTCAGGTAAGCTGCAGCCACGTGGGTGCGATGGTTAAACAGTGTGGTGTTGTTCATCTCGGGCATGCCGGTGTAGTCGAATGCGGCTTTGCTCTTGTTAAGGCGGTTGATGTATTTCACACCCGTCTCAATCTGGTGATACTTGGCAAAGGGGCGCGTCCAGTCGAGCTGGAAGGTGTGCTCGGCAAAGTTCTCCTTGGTGTCATTGTTTTGGCCAGTGTAGGGGAACGGGCAGTTGAGCATGTCGCTGAAGGTGGAGATGGTCTTGGCTGCGTTGTGGTTGGTCGAGAGCATATAGCTCAGGGTGAGCAGTTCGCCTGGGTGACGCAGCTTGCGCTGGTAGTCGAGGCGGCCGTGCAGGTCGTAGAAGTCGCCCTTGGGCGAGTGGCCATTGGTGGTGTACTTGTACAGGACATTGCCGGTTGCGTCGGTCATGCGGGTATGGGTGAGGCCGTCGCCACGGTAGTCGTAGTAGAAGCCGCCAAACGAGAGCGACACAAGGTTAGTGGTGTCGGGCTCCCAGCTGGCACTGAGCTCACCGTAGTGCACATTCACTCGTGCTCGCGAGTCGTTGTCGGTGTTGAGCACATTGCCAGTGTTGGCATAGGTGTACTCGCTCTCGCTCAAGTTGTGCGAGCCATGTCGGTTCTGGCCGTGGTAGCCATAGTTGAGCGAAGCCACAACCTTGTTGACCTGAGCCGTGATATTGGCGTTGCCATTGATGCTGCCGGTGTTGTTCACGCCAGCGCCCACGGTGCCGGTCACGCCATTCATGGTGGCACCACCACCGCCGCCAAAGTCGGCCATCACAATGTTGAGGATGGCGCTTGTGCCCTCGGCGTCATATTTTGCTCCAGGGTCGGTGATTACCTCAATCTTCTTGATCATGCTCGCTGGCACTGCCTTGAGTATCTCCTTCATGTTCTGGCCGCTTAGTGCAGGGTCGGGGTGGCCGTTGCGGTACACCTTGAACGAGGTAGTGCCCTTCACCCTAATCTCATCCTGTCCGTCGACGGTTACCATGGGCACCTTCTTGAGCATGTCGAGCACATTGTTTGTCTTGGAGTCGGCGTCGGCCTGCACGTCATAGCTCAAGCGGTCAATCTCGGTCTTGACCAACTGGCGCTGAGTGCTCACCACCACCTCCTTGAGGGTGGTCGACTGGGTCGACAGCACTATGGTGCCCAGTTGTGCCACTGGAGCCGCCTTGCTCACCTCGAAGGTGCGTTGCTGCTGCTCCATGCCCACAAATTGCACTCGCATCAAGTAGCTGCCAGCCTTGCTGAGCTTGTGGTCCACCTTGCCAAAGGCGTCACTCACCCCACTGCTCACCACGGTGGTGGTGTCACCACTATTATATATATAGATTGTGGCAAAGGGTACTCCCTCGCCATCGTTGTCATTCACTTGGCATTGCACACTGAGCTGCTGCGCCATCACAGCAAGGGTGCAAGTAAACATCAATAGTAATGTAACAATTTTCTTCATTTTCTCTTTTTTTTGCTTTTTCTACATATTAGACGCAAAACTTGTGTCAAATGTTTCAAAAAACTCCGTCAAAAAACAAAAAAATATGTTAATGCTTAAGATACTCCTGATACTTCTCCTTTAGTTCGGTAGGGGTAATGCCCACAGCCTTAAGTTGCCCAAAGTAGTAGTCCATCTCACCTTGCATGAGTTGTTCGCGACGCATGGCAATGATTTTCTCGCGTGCATCCGGGCACACAAAGTAACCCAGTCCACGCTTAGTGTAAATCACGCCACACTGCTGAAGGTATTCATAGGTTCGCGCAACAGTGTTGGCGTTTACCTCAATCTCTGCCGCCAACTCTCGCACACTGGGCACCTTGCCCTCAGCGGTTAAAGCGCCAGAGAGAATCTGGTCGCCAATGCGGTCGGCAATTTGCAGATATATTGCTTTATTATCCTTGAAGTTCATAACTTATATCCACCATTTTAATGAAACAACATCTTTGTGCTTAAACAGATACCACGACAGTGGCCAGTACACAATCAACTGAATAGCTAAAAATGCAGTATACCAAAGCATAACTGTGTTTTGCCCTAAACCTTTTAACCATTTTGCTGCTGTCGGCATGTCGCTGAATATTGAGATGCCAATCATTGCTAATATGAAAATAACAATCTCACTGACATATACTGCTGCAAAAGTCTTGAGGAACGATAGTTTAGGCCATAGTACACTTCCTAGTAGATATAGTGCTGGGCTAGCTAATACGCCCAACCATAGGGTGATCTCAAGAATAACCTTTGAATCATATTTCCACCATTCTTGCTGATGTGCAACATTGTGAAATGTGTTTAAAAAGTTGATAGGTCCAGGCACATCGCCATCGCTCCAAGGCCATAAAACCAGGATTCGTGTCAAATCGGCCAACTGAGCACATATTGGAAAGACAACGATAAATCCCACCACATAGATGAGAACGTTAACCAAGTATTTCTCAAGAGTCGATGACGGGGATGTTAGAAATTCAATTCGTCCTTTCTTGTCTTTCAAGCCACGGAATGCTAGAGAGGCCACGATAATGCTGCCGAAGCCGTAAACCATAAAAACTATGTTGTAGCGTAGCATGGTTTCTGGTCTGGAGGTGTTGGCGCCAAGGGTGATATTGCCTATAATCATTATTAATGCCAATATACCATAAATGGCGATAATTGAGAAAAGCAGTGTTCGGCTGTTTTCTACCACCTCTTTCTTGAGTGCGGTAACGAAGCGATTCCAATTAAAAGTTTGACTTACGGTATTCATAGTTGTGTTCGAGGGTGGGTTTTAAAAATTAATTGAGATGTATTTTGATTTTATGTAGAGGAGATTTTTGTTTAAATTTGAGGAATAGTAGTGGGCTACATTTCAAGAATTTAAGTAAAAAGATGCCAGCATAAAACAAAATACAGCCAACACATTTTTTTAATTATTCTTAATTTATAAAACCCACCCTATGCTTTAGGCGTTAAACAATTGGTTGATAGCATCGGGATTTTGAAGGGTGGCGTTGAAGAGCATCTCCAGGTCAACAGCTGTCTCTTCGTCGGGCTGGCTGGGAACGACCACAAGCGATCCCATCACACTAGGCTGCGTGAAGAGGGGCTGATCGCCTTCACGCATTGGGCGGAATGCCAAGTGGCTCATCACGTTGGCAATGGAAGCGTTGAGCAGCACTTTGCTCTGGTCGAGGATTGTCACATGGTCGAGAATCTCGCTGATGTCACGCACCTGGTGGGTAGAGATGAGCATCATCTTGTCGTCGGTCATGCCTGTGGTTACCAACTTGCGGAATTGGCTCTTGCTGGGGATGTCAAGGCCATTGGTGGGCTCATCCATTATGAGCACGCGAGTGTTGGTGGCAAATGCGAATGCCAATAACACTTTCTTCTTTTGGCCCATCGACAGCGAGTGAAGTTTCACATCCATGTCACCACCCATATCAAATATGTCGAGGTAGCGCTGCATGTCGACCATTGAGAATTTGGGGTAGAATGGGGCATTGATACTCGCATAGCGCTTTAAGGTGAGATTGGGCAGATCAAACTCCTCGGGCACGAGGAAGATGTCGCTCATTGTTTTGGGAAGGCGGGCACGCACATTCACGTCGTCGAGTGTCACATTGCCACTCTTGGGGGTGAGCAGGCCACACATTAAATTAATTAGGGTGGTTTTTCCCGAACCATTTTTCCCTAACAACCCGTAAACGTTGCCTGCATTCAACTCAAACGAGAGATTGTGAAACAAATCTCCAACGTGCTTGTTATAACTGAATGTTAAATCGTTGATGGATAGCATAATACTGACATATTTTGATGATTGAACAATAACTTTATTGGTGTACTACTTAACTAGTACACTACAAAGGTATAGCAAAGCATACTATTCCTCCAAATTTCTTAACACTTTTTAAGGATTTTGCCGTTTTTCCTTTCCACTGGATAATAAATAATATCGCGTTGCGCGGCTTTGCGTCACCGTTAGGTGCAACTTTGTGAGAGGTATCTCCCAGCAGCACGGAAAAATAATCTCACAAAGCTGCGAACAGAGTTCGTCACAAAGCCAGCTCACGCTGGATTTTTTCTTGAGGATTGGATATATTACCGCGCTTGCGCGGCTTTGCGTCACCGGCAGGTGCAGCTTTGTGAGAGTACATCTCCCAGCAGCACGGAAAAATAATCTCACAAAGCTGCGAACAGAGTTCGTCACAAAGCCAGCTCACGCTGGATTTTTTTTGTTCAACTAAATGAGAATTATTACCTTTGCATAAAAACAAAACACTATGACTGGCTTTATAGACGATAAGGAAAGACTTGCACTTTATTATAAAATAAGAGAAGCAGCTATTACTGTTGAGAAGCAACTCGGCCCATATTTAATTGAGAAATTTTATGAAAAGGCCTTAATTGTAGAGTTGAAGTCTAGGGGAATTAATGTTAAGAATCAAGTAGAAATTCCAACATTTTATAAAGGACAACCATTAAAATTAAATCTTATCGCTGACTTGGTTGTCGAGGATAAGATTATTATCGAATTAAAAGCAACTCCAAGAATTGAAAAGTCACACATCCGACAAATTCTTACATACATGAAATTAATGCGCAAGCATTATGGTTTGATTATAAACTTTGGTGTATCCTACATAACTAAATATGGAATAAAGTCATGTATTCTGACTGATTTTGAGGAAGTAGTAAATTCTAATATCAATATGGAAGACAACGTTGGATTAGTGGCTTTCTCTTGAAGGATTCTAAAAATAATACCGCGCTTGCGCGGCTTTGCGTCACCGTTAGGTGCAACTTTGTGAGAGTACATCTCCCAGCAGCACGGAAAAATTATCTCACAAAACTGCGAACAGTGTTCGTCACAAAGTCAGCTCACGCTGGATTTTCTTGCTCAAATAAATGAAGAATTCAAATAATATCGCGTTGCGCGGCTTTGCGTCACCGTTAGGTGCAACTTTGCGAGATGACATCTCCCAGCAACACGGAAAAATAATTTCACAAATCTTCGAACAGAGTTCGTGTCAAAGCCAGCTCACGCTGGTTTTTTTCTTGAGGATTGGATATATTTCCGCGCTTGCGCGGCTTTGCGTCACCGGCAGGTGCAACTTTGTGAGAGGACACTCACTTACTGCATGCGATATTGTTAATCTTAGAAAAAACTAAAAACTAACAACTGAAAACTAATAACTTTTTGCTATCTTTGCACAAAATATTAAAAGTGATTATGACTATGAAACGACTTCTCAACCTCATGCTGGCCTCGGTGCTGGCTTGTGCTGCATGGGCAGCTGGTAACGACACCTACACTGTGATTGTATCGTGCGATGGTCTGCGATGGGACTACGCCGAGTGCTACGACATGCCGTTCTTCGACCGTCTTGCGCGCGAGGGCGTCAAGGCTGTGATGCAACCTTCGTTCCCCTCCAAGACCTTTCCTAACCACTACACCCTGGCAACTGGTCTCTACCCCGATCATCACGGCATTATTGCCAACACCTTCAGGACCGAAGATGGTGGCAAGTACAAGATTGGTAGCGAAGAGGCTGCCAAGGGAAAGCATTATGGCGGCGACCCCATTTGGCTCACTGCCAAGCGGCAGGGCTTGAAAACTGCTACAGTCTACTGGGTGGGAAGCGACGTGAAAATCAATGGTGAGTATCCCACCTACTGGCAGAACTATGCCAAGAAACCGCTGCTCAAGCCCAATGAGCGAGTCGACAAGGTGATTGAGCTGCTCACCATGCCCGAGGACAAGCGCCCTCGCCTGGTGATGTGCTACTTCGAGGAGCCCGACCACACTGCTCACAGCTACGGCCCCATGACCAAGAAGGCGCGCCACATGGCCGAGGCGATGGACTCCCTGCTGTGGACCATGTGGGCTCGCATCAAGGCTCTGCCCGAGATTGGCAACAAGGTGAATCTCATTATCACTGGCGACCACGGCATGACCTGGTGTAGCGAGGTGCGAGTGGTCAATAGCGATAATTATGTCAAGAGGGAGTGGGTTAAGCACTTCGATGGCGATAGCCCAGCGCTTATCTATACCACCAAGCCTGAGTATGCCGACTCTATCGTCAACGTGCTGCAGCATGTCGACCACCTGCGCGCATGGAAGAAGGGCGAAGTTCCCGAGTATCTGCACTACGGCACCAATAAGAACATGGGCGATGTGATAGTGCTCCCCGACCTGGGATGGTGCTTCCGCGACAACACCAAGGTGATTAACGGGCAACATGGCTGGGACCCAACCATGAGCGACATGCTTGTGGGATTCCGTGCCATCGGGCCCGACTTCAAGGTGGGATATGTGCGCCCAGGCACCTTCCGCAACGTGTGCATCTATCCGCTGCTGGCCCATCTGCTCGGAATCACTCCAGCTCCCAACGATGGCTCACTCAACGAGGTGAGCGACATGCTTAAAGTAGCTCCTCCACAGTTCTAAGCTTCAGCTTCAGGCTGGCGGTTGAATGCCCCCTTTGTCACTTGTGAGCAAGCGATAGCGAGCGGAACAAGTGTCAAAGGGGGTATCTGTCTATTGCCGTTGAAGGCAACCCCATTTTTTGTCGTATACTATTGATAAAATTTTATTATCAAAAAAAAGAGGGATAGTCTCACGACTACCCCAGTTCCTTAAATACACAATTATCTATAAAACAACTATTTTTTCTTTATGCTATGAGAGAAAAAACTTTTTGCATGATTCTCTCGTTATGACTAAAGAACGTTGCAAAGTTATGCAATATTTTTTAAAAAACAAACTTTTTTGAAGAAAAATGTAACTTTTTTTTAAAAAAATATTAGAATTTCGTGTTTTTAAGGTCGAAATGCTTGTTTTTTATCACAAAAGTGAATGTGTGTTTTTTTGATATTGTTTTTTCTAGACCCATGGTTTTACCTTTGCCCGTAATAATCTTTTAATTTTAAAAAACAACAAATCATGAAAACACGCAACTATTTTACTAAACTTCAAGTTGTTCATCGTGGAGTGCAGCAGCTCCACAATGGTGAGAGTGCTGATGCTGGTGTGGCCAGCACATTAGTTAATATGCGCGAGTGTGAAATGGCACTCGAGGTGGTGGGTAATCCCAAGCAGCTCAGGCAACTGATGCCGGGCGACAAGGTGCTGCTGGTGGATGGCGATCGCACGCTATTGATGCGGGGTGGCAAGGTGGTGTGGAACGACGTGGTGCTGCTCGACACGCAGGCCACTGTGATTGCTGCCCACAAGGTGGGGGCACTGGTTGTGGTGGTGACCTCGCAGGGCAATGTGGTGATGAGGCGCACGCTGCTGGGCTATGATGTGGTCGATGTGGCTCAGGCTCTGCCGCAGGTGCATCTGGCAGCAGTCGAAACTGCCACGGTGTCGACTACAATTCAGGCAATGGACTTTGCCGCACCCTATTCCTCATGGCAGGCTCCGCTGGCAAGCGCCGACGTGGAATCTCTCGCTCGGCTCATGCGCAATGCCTTGGCCACGATGCGAAGCAACGCTATGGAGCAAGGGCGATTCACGGGGCTGATGATGGCGCGATATGGCGTGAGGCTGTGGGACGACTCCTACTTGTGGCTTAGCCAGCCAGTGCTGCTGGGCCGCAACACCTTGAGCACCAACTATCGCTCTATTGCCACGGTGACTACCAATGGAAACCAGTTTACGGGTATTGGCTCGTTCGATTTCAGTCTCGCCAGCTATCGATTGGGAATAACGATGGCTACTGGCATCAGCACCGAGTGGCGCGAGTTGGTCAAGGCCATCGACGTGATGGTGACTCCTGTGGAGTTGCCGTTTGCAACAGCGTCGCTCGACTATCGATGCACCATGTCGACCTCGAGTGGTACTCGCCGCTATCAGCTTGAGCTTGGACCCAAACCTCGCTCGGCAAGTGCTATGATGCCAGCTCTGCTCAGTGCTGATTGGCAGGTGGTGGCGTCCACCTCAAGGCTCGATGGCTCGGCGTTTACGGGGGCCAATGTCGCCATGTCATCGCAGCAGGTGGTGCCTGGCCTCAGGTGCGATGTGGTGATGGCTCAGTTGCCAGCCGCCAGCCGCTTGACCAACGGCGAGTGTGAGCAGGTGATGCGGCATGCTGCACTCAATGCGGTGGCTGCGGTGTCGATGGAGCACAACGGCAGGCTCTATCAAGCGCCAGCGGCCTTTGCCATAACTAATCCCTGGCAGGTTCTACCCTGGCTTGATGGAACGCTCACTGGTGGCACTGTGGATGCCACAGTGCAGGTCACACTTGCCACGAGCGATGGCAACGTACTTCTCACCACGTCGGGCTCTTGCCCATGTGGTGCTGTTGAGCTCAACCCCATTGTGGCTTTCCCCGATGCCCGGGCCACTCACATTGTTATTGCGGTGGGCAACAAGAGGTGGGAGGCCAACTTGACGCCTGTTGAGGGCACTGGCATGGCGGTGTTTGTCTCACCGTCACTTCTCACCAATGCCATGACCCCTGGGCCGCATCCCAGCGGTGGCAGCGGCAAGGCCTTGATGCCTGCTGGCGGCACAGTGGTGGTGAGTGCTGTGGGCAATCCACTGGTGGTGCAGTGGAGGGCTGCCGTGAGTGGATGCGACATCTTGGCGATGGGAGCGGCATGCCGTCCCATCTATTCGGGCGGATTTGGGCGTTATCCCATCTACATCTTCACCACGCAGGGAATCATGGCACTGCCGCAGAGCACGGCTGGCAACTACGGCGAGCCGCGACTCATCACCCAGGCGGTGATTGCTCGTGAGTCAAGGCCGGTGCAGGGTGGCGATGGGCTGTGGTTCGTCGACCAGCATGGCATTTTGTGCCAGCTGGTGGGTAGCTTGCTCAAGCGTGTGTTGCATGGAGTGGACACAGCGGCGGCTATGGCATGGTGCGACCGATATCGTGAGTTGTGGCTCACAAGTGCCCAGGGTGCTACGGTAGTGATGGAGTCGGGCCGCACTTTCGTGCGCGACATTGATGTGGCCACCCTCTACAGCGACCCCATGCACGCACTGGCGGTGACAGGCACTGGCATGCTTCTCGACCTCGCTACCGAGGAGCCAGGCGAAATTTTTTTCTCGTTTCTGTCCCATCCTTTTGTTATTTCACCGCTCATGCTGCGGCGGCGTGCCATCGTTGTGTGGAACCTGTTCAACTCAGCACCATGGTTGCCACAGGTCAGTGCGCGTGTCGAACTGTCGATCCTGGGTGAGCGAGGAGCAAGTTGCCACGGATTCTTGTTTAGCAAGGTGACAGCCACTGGCACCATTGCTGCGCCACTGTCGCGCCCCGTAGTGCTGCCACCCACCCGCACACTGCGCCTTGCCGCCACTGGCACGCTCCCCACTGGCGCACAGCTCCTGCCCACTCAATTGCTCGCCATGCAGTGACTCCACCTATTCCTTGAGTCACTTGAGTCACTTGAGTCACTTGAGTCACTTGAGTCACTTGAGTCACTTGAGTCACTTGAGTCAGTTGAGTCACTTGAGTCAAGTGAGTCCTATAATTCCTATTTGCGTTATTTGCGGGAGTTCCTTCGATTCCACCCATTCCATGTTTCCATCGTTAACCTATCTCTATTTTAATTTTGGTGATTTAAAAAAATATATTTACTTTTGCGCTTTAGAACATTCAATAATTACTAAAACAATAAGATTATGAAGAAGGTATTAGCATTAGCAATGGTGGCACTCATGGCGGCATTGCCCGTGATGGCTCAGCGCCACAACTATGGCTCCACACCCAGCAACCGCTACGACTATGAGCGCAGCCACAGTCGCTGGATTAGGAATTACTATGGCAAGGACATGTACTTTGGCCTTCGCATTGGTCCTGCGTTTTCGCATGTGAGCGGCGACGGCATCAACTATGCTGGTAGCAGCAAGACTGGCCTGCACCTGGGTGGTGTGGTTGGTTTTGGAATCACTAACCGTGCTCCAGTCTTCTTCGAGACGGGAATCAGCTACGTCAACAAGGGAGGCAAGAGCGACAACTGGACCACAAGCCTCAGCTACATCGAGTTGCCACTGGTGTTCAAGTACATTCATTACACCGACTTTGGACTCTCAATTCACCCTCTATTTGGTGGATACCTGGCAGTGGGTGTTGATGGCACTATCAAGGACTACATCACCAAGACCAAGACTGGAGCATTTGGCGATGACACCAAGCTTGGTGTGCCTGGATTCAAGCGCTTTGACGGCGGTCTGCGTGTGGGATGCGGCGTGGGATTCAGCATGTTCTATCTCGACATGACCTACGACATTGGCCTGGCCAACGTGAGCCACGACGACTATGATTCAAGCTCTAACCGCACTTTCTACCTCAACTTCGGTGTGAACTTCTAATCAGTTGTGCTTAATGCATGAAACGAAAAAATGAGACTCGACCTCGAGTCTCATTTTTTACATCGTTCATTATGCATTATGCATTATGCATTATGCATTGTGCATTGTGCATTAAGCATCGGCATTATTTAGCGTAGTAGCACTTTATCTCGCCTATCTTGAGCTTGCCCACCACAAGCAGCGGAATGCGTTGAGGGCCAGTGGAGATGTAGGCGTCGATGCCGTCGCTCGATTTCTTGCCATTGTCGGTGGTGAAGCTCAGCTTTAGGTGAAACGCCTGCCAGCGGCTCTTGTCGCGAAGCTGAAGTGAGGGAACGATGCCCACATATTTTATCGACAGCGTTTCCTTCTCCTTGCCCGAGAACACGCACGACTTGTACACCTTGCCATTCTCCATCTTGCTGTAGTCGAGGTTGCGAAGCATGTAGAACACGCTCAGCATGTCGTAGGCAGCACCGCTGTGGCTCAGGTTGATGTGAGCGGGTGCCTTGTTCTTACGATAGCGGGTGCAGGCCGCTGTGGTGCCGCTGCCGCTGCTGTTGAATGCCACCACGTCGTGGGCATAGTAGGAGTTCTCGTGGGTGAATTTCTCGTATTTTATGGGCCTGAAATTCGATGTCATCGAGCACTTGAGGGTGTCGCGCACGGTGTAGATTTTGTCGGCCCACGAGCGTGTCTTGCCCGTTAGCCGCGCGTTGTAGCCGTTGCCGTGCTTGTTGATTGAGAGCGTGGCATCGCCGGCATGCTTCCACACCATTCCCCAGTGATACACAATCTGGTAGTTGAGGCTCTCGTTGCTCAGGGTGAGCGCGCTTGCGGCTGGTGAGAGCACCATCGCCGCCATTGCAAGTATTGATAAAATTATCTTTCTCATGATGTAATTGTCGATTTTTCAAATTTTCAATACTTAAGACTTGCAATGCGGGCAAAGGTTTAAAAGGGCACTATTCACTCATGATTTCATCGAATGTATGCTGGTGCTTCTTCATGATGCGGAGCACATCGGCTGGCTTGTCTATCACATAGGGGTGAAGGCTCATCATGTCATTCAAGGGCCATTGCTTGAATTCAGGAACAACCTTTATCACCTTGTTGTTCTCGAAGTAGAAGCGGTACTCCTTCTTGGCGTCGCCCTCCTGGCGTACAAGCAAGGCAAACATGGGGTCGCCCTCCATGGCATCCCATAGGAACTCCCATTTAAACACATGCATGCCCATGGCATAGGTGTCGGTGCAAGTGGCGAAGTAGAGCAAGCTCGCCATCTTGCCGTCTTCGCTGTACTGCTCCTGGGTAAAGTAGTATTTGGCCTTTAGCTGATGAATGCCCGAGCCTGGAAGGTTCTGTGATAGATCCACGCTAATCTCATTGCAGGGCACTTCGTAGGGATTGTTTTTCATAATCTCCAAGCGGTCGGCATAGGCTTGGCGTATCTGCGCCATGCGCTTCTCGTGGTTCTGGGCTGTGGCAAGGGTGGCAGTGGCTACCATTGCGAGCATAATAATTGTGATGCGTAGTTTCATGATTGTGACGTTTTGAATTAATAAATAAATGTCTCCCCAAAGTTACTCATTATTTCTAAGATAACGGCAAACATTGCCATGAATTTGATTTTTTAATATTGTTTTCTTGATTTCTTTTAATTACCTTTGTGGCTGTAAAATCTATATTATGGCTAAGAAAACTGTTAAGACTACATATTTCTGCAAAAATTGCGGCGCCGAGTCGCCCAAGTGGATTGGTAAGTGTCCCTCGTGTGGAGAGTGGAACACCTACATCGAGGAACCAGTGGTGCCCAAGTCGAGTAGGGGAGCGCTGTTCGGTGGCGACGACAATGGTCATCGCAAGAGTGCCGTGCCGGTGAAGATCAACGACATCAAGGCCGAGCAACTGCCGCGCATCAAGCTGCCAAGTGGCGAGCTCAACCGTGTGCTGGGTGGTGGACTGGTGCCTGGCTCAATAGTTCTTATTGGCGGTGAACCTGGCATTGGCAAGAGCACGCTGGTGCTGCAAAATGTGCTGCGCATCCGTTCGCGCAAGGTGCTCTACGTGAGCGGCGAGGAGAGTCCGCAGCAGCTGCGCATGCGGGCCGACCGCATCGCCGGTAGCGACCAGGACTGCGAGTGCTACATCATTTGTGAAACGTCGCTCTCAAGCATCTTTGCCAGCATCAAGGAGAGCGACCCCGACTTGGTGATTATCGACTCCATCCAGACCATTGCCAGCGACGAGCTCGACAGCGCTGCAGGCTCGGTGAGCCAAGTGCGCGAGTGTGCCGCAGCATTCCTGCGCTATGCCAAGACCAGTGGCGTGCCGGTAATTCTCATTGGCCACATCAACAAGGAGGGCACCATTGCTGGCCCCAAGGTGCTGGAGCACATCGTGGATGCCGTGTTGCAGTTTGAGGGCGACAGCCATTACATGTACCGCATCCTGCGCTCCATCAAGAACCGCTTTGGCTCCACGAGCGAGATGGGCATCTACGAGATGCGCGAAACGGGATTGCGCGAGGTCACCAACCCCAGCGAGATGCTGCTCTCAGGCATGGATCAGCAGCTCTCGGGTACAGCCATTGGTGTCACAGTCGATGGCGCACGGCCTTTCCTCATCGAGGTGCAAGCGTTGGTGAGCACCGCCGCCTATGGCACCGCACAACGCTCGGTCACAGGCTTTGACCAGCGGCGCATGAACATGCTCCTGGCTGTGCTCGAGAAGCGTGTGGGCTTCAAACTCGCACAGAAAGATGTGTTCCTCAACATTGCTGGCGGACTCAAGGTCAACGACCCGGCTCTTGATCTGGCGGTGATTTGCGCCATCCTGTCGTCGAATGTCGACATCGCTATCCAGCAGGGTGTGTGCTTCACGGGCGAGGTGGGGTTGAGTGGTGAGCTGCGCCAGGTCACACGCATCGAGCAGCGCATTGCCGAGGCCCAGAAACTCGGCTTCAGCACCATCATCATCCCAAGCAACAACCTCAAGGGCGTCAGCACCCACGACTTCAAAATAAAAATCATCGAAGCCTCCCGCGTCGAGCAAGCCTTCCAATACCTCTTCGGATAAAGTCGGAAGAATTAGGAACGCTGCCTTTATTGCTGGATTTTGTGTCGCAAAAAACAGTAAATATTACAACTCTAACAAAAAATACTATGATTTTTTCTCAATTCGCATAAAATTTTCTATGATATTTTTGTAATTATGATGAAAAATACTACTTTTGCGTCGATGATATAATATAAAATGCTATGATACCTCGTGACAATTATCAAAAAAGAATAGATACTGCGTTCAAGGCATTGCCAATTGTAGTGCTCATTGGTGCCAGGCAGGTAGGTAAGACATCAATCATGAAAATGTATCCTACCGAAGACTTTAAAAGCACCCTTTTTCTTAATGGTCAAGACCCCGATGTGGCTGAACTGTTTGGGCACTTGAGCACCATTGAAGAGTATTTGCGCAATTATCTTAATGCCGAGTTGGACGGACTATTGATGATTGACGAGTTTCAATTTATTGATGGTATTGCAACCATGCTGAAATTGCTCACCGACAAACACGAAAGGCTTAAAGTTCTGTGCTCAGGTAGTTCGAGCCTTGACATTCAACAACGCATTGATGAGTCGTTGGCTGGTCGTGTGCGTGTGATAGAAGTGCTGTCACTCTCGTTTTCAGAATATCTGCTTTTTAAAAACGACAAATTGTTTCAGCTTCAGCAATCGTTGCAAAATCCTGGCGACATGACGTTAACTAAAAATCTTCATCAAGCCTATCAAGAATACCTTATTTACGGTGGACTTCCGAGGGTCGCTTTAAATAGCAATATAGAAGAAAAAGTAGAATTGCTGAATGATATTTATCGCACTTACCTGCTAAATGATGTGCGCAGGTATGTAGCAAATGAGCATTTTGTTGCTTTTAACCGCTTGCTTCGCCTGCTTGCGACTCAAATTGGCAACTTAGTCAACATTAATGAATTAAGCAGAGAGAGTGGGCTCCCATATTCGGATTGTGAAACTTATGTAAACCTGTTGCAGCAGATGTACATAATAAAACTCGTTGAGCCTTATTATACTAATCGCCGTAAGGTAATCGGCAAAATGAAAAAGGTTTACTTCTGTGATTTAGGATTAAGAAATATCATCTATGGCAGTTTCAATGAAATGATTTTTCGTACTGACAATGGCGCTATTTTTGAAAATGAAATTTTACTTGAATTAATGAGAGAACGACGAGCCGATGAGATTGTAAATTTTTATCGAACAACCAATGGCACTGAAGTAGACTTTGTTGTGAAAGGATCACAAAGAAGTGCTGCGATAGAATGTAAACACAAGCGATATGAGAAGCCAATAAGTATTACAGCACTTAGCAACTTGGGCAAAGAGGAAAATATTGATAAACTTTATGTCGCCAATCTCAGCTTGAATTGTGAATATAAAGGGATAAACTTTGTTTCCTGTATTGTTGCCGACAGAATTTTGTGATTGCAACTCGCTGAGTATCACTTGAAAAAATGCATGACATAGCAAAATGCGTGCCAAATGAGTTTGTTAACAAAAGTTAAACTTAATTTTTTAATTAAACCGATTGCATTTTCTATAGTCAAAGAAGCGAACAATAAATAATGCTTCAAACGTTTTTAGTTTGGTAATTAACTTTTTCGTAATAAAACAATATAAGTTCAGATGCAGTGAATGCACCCCAGGACGATAAAAAAGAACTCCGATAGGCCATCGAGCTTCTCGGAGTTTTTTTTATTCTTTCTTCCCAAAACGAAAAATGCCACTGGCGCTACTCAGGCACCAGTGGCATTGAGATTGAGTTATATCTTGTATTCCTTAGTTGTTAACGTGCATTGTAGGCCTCGAGAGCTTTCTCGAGAACTACGAGTGCGCGCTTCAGATCCTCAATCTTGAGAACATAGGCCATGCGCACCTCGTTCTTGCCTGCTCCTGGAGTGGCATAGAAACCAGTGGCGGGAGCCATCATCACTGTCTCACCCTCGTAGTTGAACTCCTCAAGGCACCAGCGGCAGAAGTCGTCGCAGTCTTGCACGGGGAGCTTCACCATTGCGTAGAAGGCGCCCATGGGCATGGGGGCAAACACGCCAGGAATCTTGTTCAAGCCCTCAACCAGGCAGTTGCGGCGAGCTATGTACTCGTCGTAGACGCCCTGATGATAGGCCTGGGGAGCGGCGAGTGATGCCTCGGCTACTACCTGACCAATCAATGGGGGGCTCAGGCGAGCCTGGGCAAACTTCATCACTGTGGTGAGCAGCTCTTTGTTGCGGGTGATGAAGGCGCCAATGCGGATGCCGCACTCGCTGTAGCGCTTCGACACTGAGTCGATCACGATGGCATTGTCCTCGATGCCCTCAAGGTGAAGGGCGCTCAGGTAGGGCTTGTCGTTGTAGCGGAACTCGCGGTAAACCTCGTCGCTGATGAGGTAGAGGTCGTGCTTCTTGACCAGGTCGCGAAGCTGCATGAGCTCCTCGTCGCTATAGAGCGTGCCAGTGGGGTTGTTGGGGTTGCAAATCATGATGGCACGGGTGCGGTCGTTGATGAGCTTCTCAAACTCCTCAATCGAGGGCAGTGCATAGCCATTCTCAATCTTGGTGGTGATGGTGCGCACCTTCACGCCCATCTCGCAGGCAAAGCCCATGTAGTTGGCGTACACTGGCTCGGGAACG
Organism: Porphyromonadaceae bacterium UBA2751; assembly: GCA_002353285.1. Taxonomy (GTDB): domain Bacteria; phylum Bacteroidota; class Bacteroidia; order Bacteroidales; family Muribaculaceae; genus Sodaliphilus. Next base: position 110,243 of record DEJJ01000034.1, read on the forward strand.
ATGAGCTCATCGCCAGGATTGAAGCAAGAAAGGAAGGCAAACTGCAGGGCCTCGCTGCCACCGCAGGTCACGATGATGTTGCTCGCGTCGAGCTTAATGTCGTAGCGGCCATAGTAGCCCACCAGCTTGTCGAGGTAGCTCTGGTAACCTTGCGATGGCGAGTACTCAAGCACCTTGCGGTCCACATTCTTCAGGGCGTCGAGACCCTCTTGTGGAGTGGCGATGTCGGGCTGGCCGATGTTGAGATGATACACTTTGATACCCTTCTGCTTAGCTGCCACAGCAAATGGGGCAAGCTTGCGAATTGGAGATGCGGGCATGTCGATGCCGCGTTGTGAAATGTTAGGCATAGTTGTTTATAGAATTAGTGTTGATGAATATTAGTCACTCATTAGTGGCGGCAAAGGTAATGAAAAATCCTAACTTCAGCAAGAAAAGGCTAATAATGTTGAGGTATTTTTGCAAAGAATAAGTAGCAGCTGCCAATACAGCATGGAATGGTGGAAAGTGCTGTGATTATTGATGTTACCCTTACATTGTTATAAATAAAGAAAAATTAATTGGTTAAAAGTCCTGCTATGTCGTGATTTTTCATTATATTTGCAGTCCAATATATAATTATATATACAATTATCGATTAAGTGACAATTATCAACTAATTCCAATTATACATAACCAAATCATGAATAAGCTTATTACTCTGGAGCAAGCCGTTGAGAAAGTGCAGGATGGAATGACCATCATGTTTGGCGGCTTCCTCGGTGTGGGCAGTGCCACACAAATTATCGACGCCATCGTTGAGAAGGGCGTTAAGGACTTAACAATCATTGCTAACGATACCGCCTACGACGAGGTGGCTCATGGCAAGTTAGTGACTAACCACCAGGTGAAGAAGGCAATTGTGTCGCACACTGGTACTAACAAGCAGACTGCGTTGCAAAAGAATGAGGGCACTCTCATTGTAGAGTATGTGCCTCAAGGCACACTGGCTGAGCGCATCCGCGCGGCAGGCGCTGGCCTGGGCGGCGTGCTCACTCCCACTGGCATGGGCACCATCATGGCCGATGGCAAGGATGTGGTTACCGTCGACGGCAAGGATTACCTGCTTGAGAAACCATTGAAGGCCGACATCGCTTTCCTGCGTGCCAACATCGTTGACGAGTTTGGCAACATGGTGTTCTTGGGCACTACCAACAACTTCAACCCCCTGATGGCCACCGCTGCCGACTATGTTGTGGTCGAGGCCGAGAAGCTTGTGAAGGTGGGCGAGATCAAGCCTGAGCAAGTTCACGCTTCGGGTATCTATGTTGATGGCATCTATGTAGAGAAATAATTTTTTACAAGCTAAAACTCCCTATGGAATACAGAACTAAGATTAGACTGCGCATGAGCGCAAAGGATGCTCACTACGGTGGCAACCTGGTGGATGGAGCTCACATGGTGCACCTCTTTGGTGACGTGGCTACCGAGTTATTGATTATGCGTGACGGCGATGAGGGCCTGTTCCGTGCCTACGACAGCATCGACTTCCTCGCACCAGTCTATGCAGGCGACTTTATCGAGGCCGAAGGATGGATTGACAAGGAAGGTAACACTTCGCGCCACATGCAGTTTGAGGCCCGCAAGGTGGCTATCTCACGCCCCGACATCTCTGCCTCGGCTGCCGACGAGCTCGACGAGCCCATCGTGGTGTGCCGTGCAAGCGGAACTTGCGTCACTCCCAAGGACTGCCAGCGCAAGTAAAGATATCAGATATTGAAAACTAAAAACCAACATTTAAGACCTAACAACTAACTAATGGATAAGCTGATTATTACTGCCGCAATTTGCGGCGCTGAGGTTACTAAGGAGCAGAATCCTAACGTGCCTTACACCGTTGAGGAGATAGTTCGCGAGGCCAAGAGCGCTGTCGATGCTGGTGCTGCTATCGTTCACCTGCACGTGCGCTGGGACGATGGCACGCCCACTCAGGACCGCGCCCGCTTCCAGGAGTGTGAAGAGGCAATCCTCAAGGAGTGCCCTAATGTGATATTGATTCCATCGACTGGTGGTGCTGTGGGCATGAGTCCTGACGAGCGCCTGCAGTCGACCGACACCACTCCACTGCCCGAGATGGCAACCCTCGATTGCGGCACCTGCAACTTTGGCGACGAGATTTTCGACAACACCATGCCCACAATGCGTGCCTTTGGCAAGCGCATGATGGAGCGCGGCATCAAGCCCGAGTATGAGTGCTTTGAGATGGGTCATCTCGACACCATCCTCAAGATGGCTCGCAAGGGTGAGGCTCCTGGAGCTCCCATGCAGTTCAACTTCGTGCTTGGCGTGCCTGGTTGCACTCCCGCCACCGTTGCCAATCTGTGCTGGCTCGTTAACGGAATCCCAGCTGGCTCCACATGGACCGTTACTGGCGTTGGTCGCCATGCATTCCCCATGGCAGCTGCCGCTATCGCAATGGGCGGTAATGTGCGCGTGGGATTTGAGGACAACCTCTATCTTGAGAAGGGCGTTCTTGCCAAGAGCAACGGCGAGCTCGTGGAAAAGGTGGTGCGCATAGCCAAAGAGTTGGGTCGCCCCATCGCCACCAGCGACGAAGCCCGCGAAATCCTGGGTCTCCCTCCACGCAAATAAGCCTCAACACTATTGCAAGCAAATAAAAAGAATATTAACAATAAAAAAACAAAAGAAACAATGCAGAAACATGGAAACAGATTCGGTACTCACCGAGTAATTGAACCCGTAGGCGTGCTGCCACAGCCAGCTAACAAGCTCGACAACAACATGGATGAGATCTACGACAACGAGATCTTGATCGACGTTCAAACACTGAACATCGACTCGGCTTCGTTTACCGACATCCACAACTATGCCAAGAGCCAGGCCAAGAATCCCGATGATGAGGCCGAGGTGATGGAGGAGATCAAGAAGGAGATGTTCCTGAACGTGGAGCTCCAGGGCAAGCACCGCAACCGCCGTACTGGTTCGGGCGGTATGTTGCTTGGCACTGTTGAGAAGATTGGCGACGCCCTCAAGGGCAAAATCGACCTCAAAGAGGGCGACCGCATCGCTACTCTTGTGTCGCTGTCGCTCACTCCACTTCGCATCGACGAGATTCTCAACATCAAGGCCGACGTTGACCAGGTCGACATCAAGGGTAAGGCTATCCTCTTTGAGAGCGGTATCTACGCCAAAATTCCCGATGACATGCCCGAGAAGCTCGCGCTGAGCGCACTCGACGTTGCTGGTGCTCCTGCTCAGACCGCTAAGTTGTGCCAGTATGGCCAAAACGTGGTAGTGCTTGGTGCTGGTGGCAAGAGTGGTATGCTGTGCTGCTACGAGGCTAAGAAGCGCGTGGGCGTTACTGGTAAGGTCATTGGCTTGGCCAACAGCCCCAAGTCAACCCAGCGCATTAAGGATTTGGGCTTCTGCGACGTGGTAGAGAGCGTTGCTGGCATGACTCCAGTTCAGGTTTATGAGCTTGTTAACAAGCTCACCGACGGCAAGATGGCCGATGTTACCATCAACTGCGTTAACGTTCCCGATTGCGAGATGACAGCTGTGCTGTGTACCCGTGACGACGGTGTTGTTTACTTCTTCTCGATGGCCACCAGCTTCACCAAGGCTGCGCTTGGCGCCGAGGGTATTGGTGCCGACACCAACATGATCATTGGCAATGGCTACACCAAGGGACATGCTGAGTTCACACTGCAAGAGCTGCGTGAGTGCCCCGAGCTGCGCAAAATCTTTGAGGAACTTTATGCTTAATTAAAAGAGATTTGGCTATAGAGGTGCACAACACTCATTGAGTGCCCCTCTATAGCTTTCTCATCAACCGAAAGAATCATGGCAGAATCAAGAAGAAAACAACTCTTTCCCGATGTAACCGACGAGCAGTGGAACGACTGGAAATGGCAAGTGCGAAACCGCATCGAGACCCTTGAGGACCTGAAGAAGTACATCAGCCTCACGCCCGAGGAGGAAGAGGGAGTGAAGAAAACCCTCACCACCCTGCGCATGGCTATCACTCCTTACTACTTGAGCCTTATCAATCCCGATGACCCACATGATCCTGTTCGCCGCCAGTGCATTCCCACCGGTCTTGAGACTCATCAGGCTAGTGCCGACCTGCTCGACCCCCTGCATGAGGATGAGGACTCGCCCACACCAGGCTTGACCCACCGCTATCCCGACCGCGTGCTCTTCCTTATCACCGACATGTGCTCGATGTACTGCCGTCACTGCACCCGTCGTCGCTTTGCTGGACAGACCGATGCTGAGTGTGGCGCCGACCGCATTGAGAAAGCACTTGAGTATATTGAGAAGACTCCCACCGTGCGCGACGTGCTGCTCTCGGGTGGCGACGCTCTGATGGTTGCCGACAAGAAACTCGAGTACATCATCTCGCGCTTGCGGGCTATTCCACATGTTGAGATAGTTCGCCTGGGCACCCGCACTCCAGTGGTTTGCCCCCAGCGCATCACTCCTGAGCTGTGCGAGATGCTTAAGAAGTATCATCCCATCTGGCTCAACACTCACTTCAATCACCCCAACGAGATCACTGCCGAGAGCACTCGTGCTTGCGAGATGCTTGCCAACGCGGGCATCCCTCTGGGCAACCAGAGCGTGCTTCTGCGCGGCGTGAACGACTGCGTGCATGTGATGAAGCGCCTGGTGCAGGGACTCGTGAAGATTCGCGTGCGTCCTTACTACATCTACCAGTGCGACCTCTCGATGGGACTTGAGCACTTCCGCACTCCAGTGTCGAAGGGCATCGAGATTATCGAGGGCTTGCGTGGCCACACTTCGGGCTACTGCGTTCCCACATTTGTGGTCGACGCTCCTGGTGGTGGTGGCAAGACTCCCGTTATGCCTCAGTATGTGATTTCTCAGGCTCCAGGTAGGGTAGTGCTGCGCAACTTCGAGGGCGTGATCACCACCTACACCGAGCCAACCGACTATCACAGCGAGTGCAACTGCCCCGAGTGCCAGGCTGCACGCAAGCAGGAGCAGGTGCCTGCCGACAAGGCTGTCGATGGTGTTATCTCGCTGCTTGAAGGCGAGCGCATGAACATCGAGCCTAAGGCGCTGAAGCGTCACGAGCGTAACGAGAAACGCAACGAGCAATAAAAAGATGATTCCGCTTTATCGATGGCGATGGCTTTGAGCCATCACCATCGTGCTGCGGAAGATAATGCCTAGGGTGCCATTCATCAACGACATATTGAATTATGACAGCCTCTCGATAGTGGGGTTGCAGAAGAATACCGGCAAGACCGAGTGCCTCAAGTATGTACTTGAGCGTCTGCCGCTCGAGCAGCGGCGCGTGGCGGTCACATCGATAGGCATTGATGGAGAGACCACCGACCAGGTGACACGTACTCAAAAGCCCGAGATAGTGCTGCGCGAGGGCATGTACTTTGGTACAAGCGAGGCACACTATCGCCAGCGCAGGCTGGTATCGGAACTCATTGATGTGAGCGACGAGAGCACAAGCTTGGGGCGAGTGGTTACAGCAAAGGCGCTTACGCAGGGCAAGATTCTGCTGTCGGGGCCGTCATCAAGCATGGGACTCAGGCGCTGGATGCGCGACATGCGACGACACGACATCGACCTGGTGATAATCGATGGGGCACTATCGCGATTGAGCCTTGCCTCGCCAGCGGTAAGCCAGTCGATGATACTGGCCACTGGTGCGGCCTATTCAATCAACATGACGCAGCTGGTGCAGCGCACAGCCTTTGTGGTCGACCTTATTAATATAGGTGTAACCAGCGAGAGCAATATCGCAATGCTTAGCCCGCTTGAGAGCGGCATATGGTGGATCGACACCAGTGGCATGCTGCACGAGATGGAGGCTGCGACGTCACTCTCGCAGCAGGTGGAATTTCAAGGCATGGAGCAATGCTCCACCCTCTATGTTGCAGGCGCGCTTGTCGACTCCTTCCTTGAGAAGGTGCGCAAGAATAAGCAATTGCGGCAAGTGGAGCTGGTGGTTCGCGACTTTACAAAGATTTTTGTCTCGCCCCAGCAGTTCCGGCTTTTTGAGAAGATGGGAGGCTGCATAAGAGTGCTGCAGCGTAGCAAACTCATAGCAGTGACTGTGAATCCCACATCTCCCACTGGCTATATGCTCGATAGCGCAATGCTTTGCGACAAGATTTCACAGGCTATTAACTTGCCTGTTTATGACCTTCTCAAAGACCGAGTGTCGTGATTGTGGACCGAAGAACTAAAAGACTAATTACTAAAAACTAAGATTTGCAACTTAAAAACGTCATAGAATCACCTTGTGGACTGCGTTTCATGCTTGATAGGCTTGACTTGCAGTCGGGATTCGCTCGCCGCTGGCTTCTTGATTCATGCATGATGACCGAGGCAAGCGAGATAAAGGCTTCGCATGACGTTTTGAGGCGGTTTATTGACTTTGTCAATACCGTTGATCGTACCCACTTGACAACGCTGCTATTCAGGCTGCAGGGTGTGAAGGACATTCGCACCACCATCAAGAACCTGCGTCAAGTGGCTACTCTTGATGATATTGAACTCTTTGAAGTGAAGCACTTGTCGATTCTTGCCTCGGAGGTAACAAAACTCCTGTGTGAGCATGGCATGTGCGACGCTGTTGCGATACCTGATTTGAGCGAGGTTATTACAATTCTTGATCCCGATGGGTTGAAGATGGCCTCGTTCTACATTTATGACAGTTATTGTGCCGAGTTGCAGGACTTGCGCAAGCGCATGCGTCAGCAACCCGAGCAGCAAGATGAACTGCTTGTTGAAGCAGCCGAGATAGAGGAGACGGTGCGCCGTGACCTCACCCGTCAGCTCCACAGCCATGTCGACGACATTGAGCGTGCCCTTGTGGCGCTTGCCACCGTCGACATCAACTTGGCTCGTGCCCGCCAAGTGATTGACGAGGGATTGTGCCTTGCGTCAATCTCAACAAGTGGCAATAGCCGCTTCAGCGGCATGTTCCACCCGCAGGTGAAGGATGCCCTTTCTCGGCGAGGCAAGGAGTTCCAGCCCGTCGACATGTGGTATGGATTGCAACCCACCCTCATTACTGGTGCCAACATGGGAGGCAAGACGGTAGTCTTGAAAACTCTTACCCTGTGCCAGTTGTTGTTCCAGTTTGGCTTTGGTGTTCCAGCGTCTTCAGCCACCATTGCCATTAAGGACGATGTGTACTTCTGCATCGGCGACGAGCAGTCGATAGAGCGAGGGCTCTCATCGTTTGCCGCCGAGATGAAGAACATAGATGCCGTTATCAAGGCATCGCGCGAAAACCGAAGAATATTGGCGTTGATTGATGAGCCAGCTCGCACCACAAATCCCACCGAGGGCACTGCACTGGTGCAATCTTTGCTCAAGGTTCTTGCCACACGGCACATGAGCCTGGTCATGACTACGCACTATGATATAGAGCCAGGAACCGCCCATTGCCTGAGGGTGAAGGGCTTTGACAATGGCTCAATGAACTACTCGCTTGTGGAGGTTGAGGGTGGTGATGTGCCACACGAGGCACTAACCATTGCTCAGAGCTTGGGTATCGACCCTGAATGGCTCACACTCGCACGCGAGGAACTTGAAAAATCTCCTACTGAGAAAACTAACGAAATAAGTACTATATAAATAATGTGATATGCAAAAGAGTAAATTAGGATTAGATTTCCAGAAAGTGGAATACGCCCGTGGGCTCGCTAAGGGCATCGCACAAGATGTGCAGTCGTTTGTGGAGCAATACACCACAGTGGCTGTTGAGCGCACCCTGTGCCGCCTGATGGGCATTGATGGTGTGGACGACAACGATGTGCCCCTGCCCAATGTTGTGGTTGAGGCCCTCAAGGACAAAGGCGTGCTCAGTGAGGGTGCATTGTTCTTCATTGCTAACGCCATGATTCAGACGGGGCTCAAACCTCAGCAGATTGCCGAGAAGGTGGCTGCCGACGAGATTGACATCACCAAGGTTGTCACCACCGACCCCAAGGCTATTGCCGATGTGCTGCAACCAGTCATCGACGAGAGCATGGCACGCATTCGCGCCCGCCGTGCTCGCCGTGAGCACTATCTCGACACTATTGGTGAGGGGCCAAAGCCCTATCTCTACATCATTGTTGCCACCGGAAACATCTATGAGGATGTGGTGCAGGCTCAGGCTGGTGCTCGCCAAGGTGCCGATGTGATTGCTGTGATTCGCACCACAGGCCAGAGTTTGCTCGACTATGTGCCTTATGGAGCTACTACCGAGGGCTTCGGTGGCACATTTGCCACCCAGGAGAACTTCCGCATTATGCGTAAGGCTCTTGATGAGGTGGGTGAGGAGCAAGGTCGCTACATCCGCCTGTGTAACTACTGCTCAGGACTGTGTATGCCCGAGATTGCCATCATGGGTGCATTTGAGGGCCTTGACGTGATGCTCAACGACGCACTCTATGGCATCTTGTTCCGCGACATCAACATGCAGCGCACGCTCATCGACCAGTACATGAGCCGTGTGATCAACGGCTTTGCCGGCGTGATTATCAACACTGGCGAGGACAACTACCTCACCACTGCCGACGCCGTTGAGGCTGCCCACACTGTGCTTGCGAGTGACCTGATTAACGAGCAGCTTGCGCTCATGGCAGGCTTGCCCGAGGAGCAGATGGGCTTGGGACATGCATTTGAGATGGATCCCATGCTCGAGAATGGATTCCTGCTCGAGCTTGCTCAGGCGCAGATGACTCGCGAAATCTTCCCTAAGGCAACTCTAAAGTACATGCCTCCCACCAAGTTCATGACTGGTAACATCTTCCGTGGTCACATACAGGATGCGCTGTTCAACATGATAGGCATCTGGACTCATCAGGGAATACAGTTGCTGGGTATGCCCACCGAGGCCATCCACACTCCATTCATGAGCGACCGTTACCTCTCGATTGAGAACGCTAAGTACATCTTCAACAACATGCGCAGCATTGGCGATGAGATGGAATTCAAGGAGGACGGCATCTGCCGCAACCGTGTGAAGGAAGTGCTGGGCAACACTATCAAGTTGCTCGAGGACATTACCAAGGAGGGCTTGTTCACTGCCCTTGAGAAAGGTATCTTTGGCGACGTTAAACGTCCCAAGAACGGTGGCAAGGGTCTTGCTGGCGTTACAATGAAGGGCGCCAACTACCTTAACCCGTTTATTGAACTGATGAAAGGCAAACGTTAAAAGAAATAGGAGACACAAGATATGAGCGAAGGACTATATTCAATGGAAGCTAAGGATTTTGACAAAACCTTAGACTTATCGAAAATAAAACCCTATGGTGACACCATGAACGATGGCAAGGTGCAGCTTAGTTTCACCCTGCCAGTGCCATGTGGCGCCGAGGCTGTTGAGGCTGCCAAGCAGCTGATGCGCAAGATGGGATTTGACAATCCAAGCGTGGTGTTCTATCAGGAGCTTACTCCTGGTTTTACCTTCCTAAACTGCTACGGCAGCTGCACTCACACTGTGGATTACACCAATATCTATGTCCCCAAGGTTGAGTCGAACACAATGGACATGTATGAGACCGATGAGTACATCAAGGAGAACATCGGTCGCAAGATTGTGGTTGTGGGAGCCTCGACGGGCACCGATGCACACACCGTGGGCATCGATGCCATCATGAACATGAAGGGCTATGCCGGCCACTACGGTCTGGAGCGCTACGAGATGATTGAGGCCTACAACCTGGGTTCACAGGTGCCCAACGAGGAGTTCATTGCCAAGGGCATAGAGCTGCATGCCGATGCGTTGCTCGTGTCGCAAACCGTAACGCAGAAGGATGTGCACATCCAGAACATGACCAACTTCATCGAGCTCATGGAGGCCGAGGGCTTGCGCGACAAGATGATATGCTGCTGTGGCGGCGCGCGTATCACTCATGAGCTTGCCAAGGAGCTGGGCTTCGACGCTGGCTTTGGCATGAACACCTATGCCGACGATGTGGCCTCGTTCATTGTTCAAGAGATGGTTAAACGTGGAATGAAGTAGTGGATTAACTCAATTACTTGAAAATACTAATTTCTCGATAATTCGAGAAGTCGAAAGATTCGATTATTAGATTAATAACAACATATTAATATCATAAACAAAAACTATTATGGATAAACATGAAATGAGAGAGGTCATCGCTAAGCGTGCAGCCAAGGAGCTTCACGACGGTGACGTAGTGAATTTGGGTATTGGTATCCCAACATTGATTCCTAACTATCTTCCCGAAGGCGTGGAGGTAACTCTCCAAACCGAGAATGGCGCTATGGGCATGGGTCCCACTCCTGCCGAGGGCGAGGAAGACAAGAACTTGATTAACGCAGGTGGTGGCTACATCACTCTGGAGCCAGGCGCATGCACATTCGACTCGGCTACATCGTTTGCCATCATTCGTGGTGGTCACGTTAACGTGTCGTTCCTGGGTGCTCTGCAGGTTGACGAGAAGGGAAACCTTGCCAACTGGATTATTCCTGGCAAGATGGCTCCTGGCATGGGTGGTGCAATGGACCTCGTGGTAGGAGCAAAGCGTGTGATTCTCACCATGGAGCACACTCAAAAGGGCAACCACAAGATCTTAAAGGAGTGCACACTTCCTCTCACAGCCGCTGGCCAGGTCAACATGATTATCACCGAGATGGGTGTAATGGACATCACTCCCGAGGGAATCGTGCTGCGCGAGATTCATCCTGAGTTCACTGTTGAGCAGGTTCAGGAGGCCACTGGTGCTACTCTCATCATCGATCCTAACCTCAAGCCAATGGACATCTAATCCACCATTGTTATGGATTACAATTTTCTTAAGATTGAGAAGCATGATGCTATCACGGTGCTGAAAATCTCGGCGCCCAAGTCGCTTAATGCACTCAACTCAACCATATTGACTGAGCTTGACCGCTTTGTCGACAGCATCGACCCTGCCACTCGCGTGCTCATCATCACTGGCGATGGCGATAAGTCGTTTGTCGCTGGTGCCGACATTAGCGAGATGGCACATCTTGATGAGCAAGAGGGATACGAGTTTGGCAAGTTGGGAGCAGCAGTGTTCCGCAAAATTGAGGTGCTGCCCATTCCTGTGATTGCTGCTGTCAACGGCTTTGCATTGGGCGGTGGTTGCGAGCTCGCTATGGCTTGCGACATTCGCATCGCCTCGGTAAAAGCTAAGTTTGGTCAACCTGAGGTTGGATTGGGCATTATCCCAGGTTTCTCAGGAACTTATCGCTTGCCCAAGCTCATTGGTCAAGGCTATGCTAAGGAGATGATTTACACAGGCAAGATAATTCGTGCCGACGAGGCATTGCGCATAGGTTTAGTAAACTCTATCCACGAGCCTGAGGAACTTATGCCTGCAGCTATTGAGATGGCAAAGAAGATGGTTGCCTGCGCTCCCATGGCTATATGTCTGGCCAAGCTGAGCATGAATGAGAATTATGACCTCAATGCTCCTGAAGCTCTCGAGCTTGAGAGCAAACTCTTTGGCAAGTGCTTCGCCACTACCGACCAAAAGGAGGGCATGGATGCGTTCCTCAACAAGCGTCCTGCTAAATTCACTGGAAAATAAATTCAATAATCATTAAATAACAAAACACTATGAAAATTTGTGTAATTGGAACCGGAACAATGGCTAAGGGTATCGTCAAGGCGTTTGCCGCCAAGATGCCTGTTGTCATGAAGAGCCGCACCGATGCCAGCCTTGAGAAGGCTATGGCATCAATCTCTAAGGGCTACAACAAGCTCGTTGAGAAAGGTAAAATCACTAAAGAGGCGATGGATGCCATGCTTGGCAATATCACCACTACTACCGACTATGCTACCTTTGCCGACGCCGACCTCGTAATCGAGGCTGCCGTTGAGAATATGCAGCTGAAGAAGGAAGTTTTCATGGAGCTTGACAAGATTTGCAAGCCCGAGACTATCTTCGCTACTAACTCATCGTCACTCTCAATCACCGAGATTGCTGCTTGCACCAGCCGTCCAGCACAGTTCATTGGCTGCCACTTCTTCAATCCAGCCGACCGCATGGCTCTCGTTGAGGTAATCCGTGGCCAGCTCACTAGCGACGAGACTGCTAAGTGCATCATCGACCTTACCACACAGATTGGCAAGACTCCAGTGCCCGTGAACGAGGCTCCTGGTTTTGTAGTTAACCGCATCCTTATCCCAATGATCAACGAGGCAGTTGGCATTCTCGCCGACGGCATCGCAAGTGCCGAGGACATTGACAAGTGCATGATGCTCGGTGCTAACCACCCAATGGGCCCATTGGCACTCGCCGACCTCATTGGTAACGATGTTAACCTCGCCATTATGGAGGTGCTCTACAACGAGTTTGGCGATCCCAAGTATCGTCCTCACCCACTGTTGAGAAAAATGGTTCGCGCTGGTCTCCTAGGCCGCAAGACTGGTGAAGGTTTCTACAAATACTAATAACTCAAAACTGATAACTAAAAACTAAAAACATATATGGATTTTAGCTATTCAAAGACAGAACAACTATTCCTGCAGATGGTTCGCGAGTTTGCTGAGAAAGAGGTTAAGCCTCTGGCAGCCGAGGTCGACGAGCAGGAGCGCTTCCCCATCGAGACTGTTGAGAAGATGGGCAAGCTGGGCATGATGGGCATTCCAGTGCCCAAGCAGTACGGCGGTGCTGGTGGCACTGTGCAGATGTACATCATGGCAGTTGAGGAACTCTCGAGAATGTGCGCCACCACAGGCGTAGTTCTCTCGGCTCACACTTCACTTTGTGTTGCTCCTATCATGGAGCACGGTACCGAGGAGCAGAAGATGAAATACTTGCCCAAGCTTGCTTCGGGCGAGTGGATTGGCGCCTTTGGTCTTACCGAGCCCAATGCCGGTACCGATGCTGCAATGCAGCAGACCACAGCCGTCGACGCTGGCGACAAGTGGATTCTCAATGGCTCTAAGATTTTCATCACCAACGCTTCTTATGCCAACGTGTTCATCGTTATGGCAATGACCGACAAGTCGAAGGGCACCAAGGGCATCTCGGCCTTCATCGTTGAGAAGGGAATGCCTGGTTTCTCTATCGGCAAGAAGGAGCTGAAGATGGGTATTCGCGGTAGTGCTACCTGCGAGCTCATTTTCGAGAACTGTGAAGTGCCCAAAGAGAACCTGCTCGGGCAGCTGGGCAAGGGCTTCAGCATTGCCATGAAGACACTCGACGGCGGCCGCATTGGTATCGCGTCGCAGGCACTGGGTATCGCTCAGGGTGCTATGGACGAGACAGTGCGCTACACCAAGGAGCGCAAGCAGTTTGGCCGCGCTATTGCCAAGTTCCAGAACACACAGTTCCAGATGGCCGACCTCAAGACTAAGGTTGAGGCCGCTCGCCTGCTGGTGCGCAGTGCAGCCTGGAAGAAGGACATGGGCTTGCCCTACAGTGCCGACGCTGCTATGGCTAAGCTCTTTGCAGCCGAGACAGCTATGGAAGTAACCACCAAGGCAGTTCAGTTCCACGGTGGTTATGGCTACACACGTGAGTATCCTGTAGAGCGCATGATGCGTGATGCCAAGATTACCGAAATTTATGAGGGTACAAGTGAGGTTCAGCGCATGGTGATTGCTGGTCATTTATTTAAATAATAAAGGAGGACACAAGATATGAATATTATAGTTTGCGTAAAACAAGTTCCCGATACCACCGAAATCAAGATTGATCCCGTTAAGGGCACGCTCATTCGCGACGGTGTACCAAGCATTATGAATCCCGACGACAAGGGCGGTCTCGAACTTGCTCTCCGACTCAAGGATGAGTGCGGAGCTAATGTGACAGTTATCTCGATGGGTCCTCCCCAGGCCGACGTTATCCTGCGTGAGGCATTCGCTATGGGTGCCGACCGCGCTATCCTGTTGAGCGACCGCAAGTTTGCTGGTGCCGACACTCTGGCTACCAGCTACGCACTCTCTGGCCTGTGCCGCACACTCGACTACGACCTTATCATCGCTGGCCGTCAGGCTATCGATGGCGACACTGCTCAAGTGGGTCCTGAGCTTGCCGAGCATCTCGACCTGCCTCAAATCACCTATGTGGCCGATGCTAAGCGCCTCGACAATGGCAACCTTCTCGTTCACAAGGAGAATGAGGACAGCGTGCAAGTGCTTGAGGTTGAAGGCAAGTGCCTCTTGACCGTTCTGGCTTCGGCTTTCGAGCCCCGCTACATGAGCGTGAGCGGCATCATGGATGCCTATAACAAGGAAGTGGAAGTGTGGGGCGCCGACAAGATTGACGTTGACGAGGGCAAGCTTGGTCTTGCTGGCTCGCCTACCAAGGTGTTCCGCTCATTCCCCAAGCCCATGAAGGAGCCAGGAGAGGTTCACGAAGTGACTCCCGAAGAGGCTGTTGAGCTTATCGTTAATAAACTGAAAGAGAAACACATCATCTAAAAGTAAAGAAGCTATGGAAAAGAAAGATTATAAGAACGTATTCGTTTTTGCTGAACAACGCGAAGGTGTAATCCAACCCGTTGCTTTCGAACTTTTGGGCAAGGCTCGCGACCTGGCCGATGTGCTTGAGGAGAAAGTGGTGGCTATGCTGCTTGGTTGCGGCATTAAGGACCAGGCTCAAACTCTTATTGAATATGGTGCCGACGAGGTTATCGTGGTTGACACCCCCGAACTCAAGGACTTCCTGAGCGAGCAATACTCGCAGGCTGTGTCGCAAATCATTCTCGACCGCAAGCCTCACATTGTGCTCTATGGCGCTACCACCATTGGCCGTGACCTGGCTCCACGCTTGGCTTCACGCCTGAAGACTGGTCTTACTGCCGACTGCACCAAGCTCGAGATCCTGCCTGTTAAGGATGAGGAGAAGGAGTTCTGCATGACTCGTCCAGCATTTGGTGGCAACTTGATGGCTACCATCGTGTGCCCCAACAACCGTCCACAGATGTCGACAGTGCGCCCCGGTGTGATGCAGAAGATGGAGCGCGACGCAAGCCGCAAGGGTGTTATCACCGAGTTTGCTCCTAAGTTTGACACCTCGAAGTTCAAGGTTAAGGTGGTTGAGACCATCAAGGCCGACAAGGAGATTGCCGACATTGCCGAGGCCAAGATACTCGTTTCGGGTGGTCGTGGTGTTCACGACAAGGAAGGCTTCAACAAGTTGCAGGCCCTTGCCGACGTACTCGACGGACAGGTTGCCTCGTCGCGTGCAATGGTTGATAATGGTGTGATGCCTCACGAGTGTCAGGTAGGTCAAACTGGTAAGACCGTTCGTCCACAGCTCTACATGGCATGTGGCATTAGCGGTGCCATCCAGCACCTTGCCGGCATGGAGGAGAGCGACTTTATCATCGCCATCAACAAGGATAAGTTTGCTCCCATCTTCAGCGTTGCCGACCTCGGTATCGTGGGTGACCTCCACAAGATAGTGCCCATGCTCACCGAGCGCATTAAGAAAGAGATGGAGAAATAAAACCAAACAGGATTTAGTTCTGATATAATTAAGGAGGGTGGCCTAAGTTGATTTGGGCCACTCTCTGTTTTTTTCTTGGGCAGAGTGGGAGGTTGGCTTGGTGTGGGACAAATTCTCGTTGTTTTTTTCTTGGGCAGGTGGGGAGGTTGGCTTGGTGTGGGACAAATTCTCGTTGTTTTTTTCTTGGGCAGAGTGGGAGGTTGGCTTGGTGTGGGACAAATTCTCGTTGTTTTTTTCTTGGGCAGAGTGGGATGTTGGCTCGGCGTGGGACAAATTCTCCTCGTTTTTTTCGGGGGTGGTGAGTAGACGGTGGATTGAGGACTTGGAGAGTGCGGTGTGGGCAGCGATGTCGCGGATGGACCAGCCATGGCTGAAGCAGTCGTGGGCGAAAGCGATGAGCTGCTGCTTGGGTGCATCGGGTGGCAGGAAGAGTAGGCTTCGCTCGCTGACGTTGGGCTTGAGGAACTCGAAGTGTAGCATGTCGAGTCCTCGCAGGCGCATCATGTCGTGCTCAACCGCTCTGGGGTCGTCTCCAGCACGCAGTCGTGAAGCCGCCTTCTTGTCGCACTCGAGGTTGGAGTAGAAAGGTCTCAGAGCAAGAGTCCACACGTTGTCGGAGTCGGCAATGATTGCAGAGTTTCTTGCCTTGAGCTGCTTGATGTAGTGAGTGGTGCCGTCGGTGGTGGTGCCACGTGGTACAGTGTTGAGAGAGATGATAGAGTCGAACGCGTAGGCAAGCTGTCGGTCTCCCGTGAGATGCTTGAGTGCAAGCGGCGTGCCGTCGTGGTGTGCTGTAGCATGAGCGATGACAAGGATTGAGATGTGGTACTTGTTAATCCAGTATCGGAAACGTCGCAGCACTTGGTTGGTCTTCTTGTTGCTCTTTAGCTGGCAGATGTAGGAGATGTCGTCGATGACGATGGCAGGAGTGTTGAGTTCAAGGAAAGAGTTCTCGATGCTGTCGAGGATAGCTGCTGTAGAAGTCATGTCGCAGAAAGGAGTGTGCTGGGCAAAGTGCAAGACATGCAGGTCCTCGGCCTTGTTGGACTGCAGAGGAGTGAGTCGTCGCTGGTAGTAGTGGTGTACCATGTTCTCGAAGTCGAAGTAGGCTGTAGCATATCCGAGCCTTGCGACGTAGTCGGCGATTTGGAAAGCGAGAGCAGACTTGCCGATGTTTGGGTCGCCGAAGATGCACATACATTCATTCTCGAACCAGATGTCGCCCCATAGTGGTATTGCGTTCTTGATATATTGCTCTCGGGGGTCGTCGTTTCGGAAATGGAATACAGAAGGCATTTTATCGTCGAGCTTGTCTTCGTCGATGTTGCCGTGGATGTCGAGTACGCCACGTGATGCGAGCTCGTTTTTGCGCGCGAACTGGAATTGCTTGAAGATTGGTGACTGGTTTAGGGTGATAAGGTTTTCGTACATAGTTTATGTGTTTTTTGTTGGTTAATATTTTTTTGGGGGCAAAGGTAGTGAATGGGTGAGCTGGAAAACAATATCAAAAAATCAGGGATTTTTTTTGGGGGGTGGCCACGGCAAAGCCGTGGCACAGGGGACCTCGGGGAGGATTCTCTATTTTGAGTGGTTGCAAAGTTCCTCTTCGAGGCACTTTCCGTTAGATTTAGCAATGACCAAGCTGCGAACCCCATCGGGGTTCTTGCATGGTGTTACTAATAAATCGGCTCTTCTAGCCTTTTTGCCTCTTCGAGGCTCCACTATGCGAGTTTTGCAACACCCTCCCCAGCGTCTTCGACGCTAATGCCTGGAACCCAATATGTTTTATCATAATTCATACTCAACTTAATTCCGCCAACGGGTTAAAATGTTTGATTTGTTAGATTTCTGCACGAAGTGCACTGAACTAGAATAATGACACAGCCTCATTTTGGTGCTGTTATGGTTTTTGGAGCTTGAATTGAATGTGGTTGTGGCGGTGTAGCAGGAAGATGAGGAGTGCCTCGATGCAGTAGGCGATGAGGTAGCTGTACCAGATGGCGCCTGGGGCTACGCGTGCCATTATCCACAGCACTGGAATCACGGTGAGCGACAGTGCGAATGAGATGAACAGCGCCATGCGGTGGTGGCTGTAGAGCTTGTAGATGATCATTAGCACATAGATGTAGCTGAACAGGATGAAGCTGAGCGCGAACACTCGCAGAGCATGGCTGCTCTGTGCAAGCATCTGGGGCTCATCGCAGCCAAAGAGCTTGGCAATGCCTTGAGGATAGACCCACACCAGCAAGCATGTTACTGCCATCGACACGGTGATGAAACGCAGACCCTTGTGAATTACCATCTTCACTCCATTGTCGTCGCCCTTGCCCACCTGTATGGCGCCGAGCGACTGGAGCGTTTGGCATGTGCCCGAGATGAAGAGGTTGTAGACTTGCAGCAGGTTCATGCACAGGGCAAACACGAAGATGCCGGTGCGGCCGGTGGTGGAGAGCACGATGGTGTTAGCGCTGAGCAGCAGCAGCGTGAGGCAGATTGAGGCCATTGCCAGCGGTGCACCCTGCGAAGCGATGCGTCGCCACGACGTCAGCAGCTTGCCTCCGCCAAATTGCAGCTTTAGCCGTCGGTTCTCGGGCTTGCGCCAGTGGCATAGCAGGATGGCAATGCCCACAAGATGCCCAACCACGGTGGCCGCGCTCGAGCCTGTGATTCCCCAGTCGAAATACTTGATGAACACGATGTCGAGAAGGAGGTTGACGGTGTTATCGATTATCACTGCCATCGACACCAACTTGGGGCTGCCGTCAACGCCCACCATGGTCGAGAGGCCCCACATCACAATGAATGCCGGGTTGCCAATGAGCAGCACCTGCATGTAGTCCTGCGCCAGTGGGAGGATGTGCTCGTTGCTGCACAGCAGGTGAGCCGTCTGTGATGGGAACAGCAGTCCCCCAAAGATGGTTAGCAGCAGTCCCAATCCAGTGCTCAGGGTTAGAGCACGGGTGAAGAACCGTCGTGCACTGGCGATGTCGTTCTTGCCCAGAGCATAGCCCACGAGCATTCCGGCACCGGCATTGATGAGCAGGTGCAGGGTGAAGATAAACTGGTTGATGGGTTTCGACAGGTTGATGGCACTCACGCCGTCCTCATTGATGAGGTTGCCCACGATGATGCCGTCGACCACGTTGCCCAGGCATCCCGAGAGGGCCACTAAAATGTAGGCCGACAAGTAGTTATAGAATTGCTTTTGTATGCTTTGATCAGTCATGGCTTTTTTAATGTAAATGCTTGGGCAAATTTAGATAAAAATGCTGATTTATAAGCCTGTCGAGATAAAAAAATGCACTCGTCTCTGCTGAGCGAGTGCATTTTTTGGGGGGGTAAGAAGTTTATTTGAGGATAGCGTTAAGCTTGCTCAATGCTTTGCGAGCGTGAGCATTTTATCTAATCACAACTTTTTTGTTGCCATTCAGATAGATGCCTGGAGTGACGGGCTTTCCGTTGAGCTTGTGACCACTGATAGTGTACCACTCGTTGCTGTGGTTGCTGCCGGCAGCAATTGTCTCGATGGCAGATGGCTTGCTGATGATGTAATCACCAACCTTGCGAACGATGATGTTTTCGCTATCATCGGCCACAGCCACTGAGAGCTGGCCACTGACGTTGACGTTGATGCCTTGTTCGTCGTCATAGTCAATCCAGCCTTCGGGGGCCTTTGAACCAGCAGGGACGAACATATACCAAACAGCGCCGTTCTCGGGCATATTCTCTACAGTGACATGAACGATGGTGGGAGTATCATAGGTTCCAAAGTCATTGTCGAGCGTGATGACAGGTTCAGCCTCGAGTGTGGTGAAGAAGACCGAAGCAGTCCAGTCGGAGTCTTCGACATCCTCATAGATGGCCTGCACTTGCGCTTCGTAGTCGGTGCTGGGAGTCAAGCCCTCTATTGTTGTGGGGCTGGTCACGTTGCTCAGAGTAATCCACTCGCCAGCGGGGATTTCCTCTCCATCGAGTGAGATTGCGTCAACAAACAGGTAGTAGCCACTGTTGCCGCTGCTCTCGTGACGGATGGCGATGTAGCCCTGCTGACCCTCATAAGCGGTCAAATCGTAGCTGTGCTCTGCCCAGTTGTTGATTATTCCAGAAGTGGCCACATTCTCCTCAAGAGCCGTGAAGCTGGTAGGGTCGGAGCCATTGGTGGAAATCATCACGCTGAAATGCTCAATAAAGTTTGCTCCCAGGTCGGCGACATAGAACCTGAGAGTTCCCCTCAGGTCAAGTAGTGGACTGATGAGCCAGTTGTCGCCTGAGATATATCCCCAGTCATCATTAAGATAACTCTTTGATCCCATAGCATAATCGCCATCGGCAGCAACAAGTGGAATGCCACTCATTGAGTAGTTATTCATATTCAACATTTCCCAGTTGACTTCATCGCCGTCGTTATCGACTGCTGTCCAGCCACCCAAATCATTCTCGAAGCTTTCTTGATACAGCTTCTCATAGCCGCCCTTAGTGCGATAGCGCAGGTTGTAGGTCTGGGCCATGCCTGCCCAAGTGGCGTCGGCAGTGGTTGATGTAACGTTGCTCACAGCAAGGTTGGTGGGCTTGGGATTAGGGTTGGATTCATAGGTGTAAGAAGCAAACTGTCCGGCAGCCGGTGGATTACCTGCTGGGCTATTGTAGATGGGCTGGCCAAAAGGATCGTTGATGGTGAAGGAACATTCATTATCGTAGTTGCCCGACACCCAAACGAAGTTGTAAGTATCGCCCGGGCAGATGCCGATGGTGCCAGAAGCCGTTTGTGAGGAGACAGTAAGAGTTTGAATCACTTCGTTGGTTGCGGCATCAATCACATTGATAGACGCACCGTTCCATCCGTCACCATAGGAGTCGTTGAGGTTGTAGGTGATGAACCCCATGTCGTCACATTTGAGAGTGGTAAATGAGGCTGTGGCCCAGCTGCTCAGGTTTCCGTTGCCATAGTCGCCTTGAACACGAACATTATAGGTGGTGTTGTTAGCAAGTCCGTCAAACTCATAGTTAGTAGCGGTTAAAGGCACGGTGGTCCATTCCTCGTCGCTGGCCTTCTTGTACTCAAGATTCCATGCAGTTTCATTGCCGCCAGGTTGCCAAGTGGCCTTGGCACTATTGGAAGCGACGTCGGTCACCTGCAAGTTCACAGGCTTGTAATAAACTGGTCCCTCACTGGGAGTGTAGGTAAACGTAGTTTTTGGGATAAAGTTGCGCTGTGTGGCGGTGGCATTATCCAGGGTGTAGGCGCTGTATCCCGAAATCGAGGCCCCCTCGACGTTCTGACCATAGAAATACATGTGCTTGTACTGAGCGTCGGTTGTGTTCTCAATGCCAATGAGCAGGTTTCCGCCATCATAAGAGTAAGGCGTGGTAAACGTGATGGTGAGCAAGCCTCCGCCATCGGTTGCGACAAAGTCGAGCGTTCCTTGATAGACCATTGTGGCTGCACTCTTGGGCTCATAGGCGCTAATTGTGGTGTAGTCGACCTCCATCAGATAAACATCGGCTGTAGAGAGCGATGTGTAGGGAATGTTCTCAGTGTTGGTGTAGAACGTCAAGGCACTGATAGTGCCTCCAATCATTTCCTCCAGATTGGTGGCAGGAATAACAGTTTGACATCTTGTGAAGTCGTCCCAATAATAAACGTAGGCAGGAACTTTGTCGTTGGTTGCTGTTCCATCAAACACCGTGAGCTCTGCTGCAACAGCAGGCTTAGTTGCTGCCATAAGGACAAGAACTAAAAAATAGAATAATTTCTTTTTCATAAGCTAAATGTTTTGGATTAATAATATAGGTAATTAAAAGAAGTATTCAAGCGAAAGAAAAGTTCAATATCATGACAATTGAAAGAAAAGTGTCCTCAAGGGAATCACTCTCCCCTTGAGGACACAGAGTTGGTGCGTTACTCCAGGTCGAAGAAGCCCAGGCCGCCAATGGCTGTGAGCATGCGCTCAACGTAGTCCCACGAGGTGGGCGACCATGCGAATCCCAAGCGATAGAGCACCTGGGTGGTGTAGTCGTTGTCGCGGGTGACGTCGGTAGTCTTCTGTCCGTGAGCCATGTCCTGGTAGGCCAGAAGGCTTGACATCTGCCTTGCCTTGGCGGGGTCGTTCTTGGCATCGTCCATAGCCTTGTTGAAGTCTTCCTGCTCAACGAAGCGTATGCCCTCACCCACAGTGTGCAGTCCCATGAGCACGTCGCCCAGGAATTGCGTGTGAATGTTGTAGGGGTGGAACACGCAACATTCGCGTGGCGTGGTGGCCAGCATGACGATGGCGTGGGCGACCTCGTTGATGGGCGAGAATTCCACTCGCTTGTTGCGCATACTGTAAGGACACTCGCCCAGCATGTTGTAGACCTTGATTCGGCCCATGAAGGAGTTGGTCTGGAAGTTGGCCTGGAACTCGCCGTCGGTTGAACGAGCGGCGAGGTTGCCAACACGCATTATCTTGGCGCTAAGCCCCTTGTGGGCTATTGCGTCGAGAATCAGTCGTTCGGCCATGAACTTGGAGTAGATGTACTTGTTGCCCAGGAACTGCCCCATGAACAGGCGCTGCTCGGTGAACACATCGTCGCGTGCCTCGCCAGCCCACAGGCCGCGTGTGCTGGCCGTGGAGATGTGAACCAGCTTGGCACCTTTCTTCAGGCAGAAGTCAACACAACGCTGAGCACCGCCTATGTTCACGTCTTCAATCTCGGTGCCCTCGCTGAAATGCTTGACGATAGCGGCGCAGTTGAAGATGGTGTCGATTTCGAGGCTCTCATCGATATCGCTCGTTACATCGCCCACCACGATGTGCAGACGCTTGCCAAAGAGCTCCTTGAAGGCATTGGCAAAGTAGTAGAAGAGCAGCGTGCGCAGTCGGCTCTCGGCCTTCTCGGCATCCTTGCCACGCACCAGGCAGTAGATGTTGCGTGCATCGCTGTCGATGAGGTCGCGCAGGATGTGGATGCCCAGGTAGCCCGTAGCTCCGGTGAGCAGCACGTTGCCAAGCTGCTGTCGCTCACCGTGGCGGAATGCGTCGAGAGTGTTGTGCTTGAGCACGTCGTTGATGGGTGCGTAGTCAAATCCCTTCACCTCGTCGGGACCCTCGTCAACGGTCTCTCCAGTGACAAGAGCTGCGAGCTGTCGTGGGGTGGGATTGGCGAACACATCGCCGTAGGCGACGTGCATTCCAGCCTTGTCGGCTTCGATAATGACGCGAGTCACCACCAGTGATGTGCCACCCAGCTCAAAGAAGTTGTCGGTAGCACCCACCTTGTCCATTTGCAGAATGTCGGCAAAGATTTGGCAGAAAGTGCGCTCGGTTTCGTTTGCCGGCTCTTCATAGGCAGCCGCTATGGCAAGTTCAGGTTCGGGCAGAGCCTTGACGTCGGTCTTGCCGTTGGGAGTCATTGGCATCTTGTCGAGCTGGCGGTAGGCCGTTGGCACCATGTATTGTGTCAAGCTCTTGGAGATTTCGGCCTTGAGCTCGTCGGGGGCGATTTCATGATTGGCAGTGTAGTAGGCACACAAGTGCTCCTTGCCGCCAATCTTGCGAATCATTATCACCACCTTGTCGATACCATCCACCTTGAGCATCACGTTCTCAATCTCGCCAAGCTCGATGCGCAGTCCGCGCAGCTTGATTTGGTGGTCGGTTCGGCCCAGAATCACTACATCGCCATCGGGGAGCCACTTAGCGTAGTCGCCCGATTTATAGATGCGTGTGCCGTGGTAGTCGATGAAGCGCTCTCGTGTCATCTCATCGAGGTTGTTATAGCCTCGTGCCACGCCACGACCGCCAATGTAGAGCTCACCCACAACGCCCACTGGCAACTCGTTGCCGTCGCTGTCGACGATGAACTCCTTGACATTCAACTGAGGCTTGCCCACGGTGACCATGCCGGCATGAGTGAGCTCCTTGTTGTTGGACGCCACAGTAATCTCGGTGGGGCCATAGCAGTTGAAGATGCGTGCCTTAGTGACGCTGCGCACCTGCTTGAGCAACTGGTCGCTGAACTTCTCACCACCGGCACGCACAATGGCGATGCCAGAGATAGCTCGGGCAAAGTCGTCGCTTGTGAGCCACGTTTGCCAGCGCGACGGAGTTCCGCTCACCATGTTGATGTGCTCACGCTCAATGAGCGCTGCCAGGTCGAGCGGGTTATTGGCCTGCTCCTCGGTGGCCACAATAAGAGTCTTGCCGTTGTAGTAGGCCATGCCTATGTCTTGCAGTGCTGCGTCGAACGAGATGGTTGTCACACTGAGCACACGCTCGGCATCGGTGAGCACAGCGTTGGCAAACACATTAGCTGGATGTCCATAGAGGTAGTTGCAGATGCCCTCATGACGCAGCATCACGCCCTTGGGACGACCAGTGGAACCGCTGGTGTAGATGAGGTAGGCAAGGTCGTCGGGGGTGATGTCGGGGTTGTGATATTCGCCAACTCCAGCTATGAGTTGCTCCACGTCGATAGCTTTCTCGGGAGCTACGGTGTCGAGACGGTCGGCTGTGGTGATGATGTAACGTGCTTCACTATCCTCGAGGATGAGCTTGATGCGGTCGGCAGGATATTCGGGATCACAAGGGATGTAGGCGGCTCCTGCCTTCAGCACGCCAAAGAGTGCCAGAATGAGCCTGCTGGTGCGAGGCAGCAGCAGTGCCACACGGTCACGCTCCTTCACACCGCGAGCCTGCAGGGCAGCGGCAATTCGTGTGGTGACATTGTCCATCTCGCGATAAGAGAACTTGCCGTCGATGGCAACGAGTGCGTCGCGCTCGGGCTGAGAAGAGGCAAAGTGACCGATGCACTCGTGCATGAATCTAAATGGAGCATCGCCAGTGGCCACCTCCCGCAATGTGTCGAGTTGAGCTTCCTGCTCCTGGCTCACAATAGAGATGTGACGCACTCGCTCGGCTGGCTGAGCCATCAAGCGCTCAATCACAGCTCCGATGCTCTGCGAAAGGGCTGTTGCCAGCGTTTCGGAGTAGATGGCGTTGTCATATTGTACTACAATGCCTCGTGTCTCAATCTTGATGTTGATTTTGAACTTAGGCACATTAAGTTCGAGCAACTCCTGCTCGATGGTTTCGCCATTCACGCTATATTGCGATAGCACTCCCACCTGGTAAGCATAGGCAATTGCTGGGCGGAAACCGTAGTCGGCCGCAATGCGTGCGAATGGGTAGTCCTCGTGGCGCAGTGTGCTGTCGAAGGTCTGGCTTGTGGCTTTCAGGAAGTCGGCAACACTCAAGTCATCGATGCTGATGCCGAGTGGCAGCGTGTTGACAAACATGCCCACGGTGTCGGCGATCTTCAGGTTGGAGCGTCCGTTAGACACGGTGCACAGGTAGACGTCGCGGTTGTTGGTGTAGCGCGACACCACAATCGCAGTGGCGGCTAAGAACAAGTGGGCAGGAGTCACTTCCTGCTGGCGGCAGTAGTCAGCAACCTTGTCGTGGTCGACTGCTTCAACAGCCTCGCCAATGAAGCCTTGCACATCGCTCTTGGGCAGGTCGCCAGGAATTTCGCTTGCTCCCTCGCATGTTGCGAGTCGCTCGGCAAAGAACTGCTCTGCAGCCTTAAACTCGTCGGTCTGCTCAGCTTCTTGCTGGTCGGTGACGAAGTCGAGATAAGAATAAGACTCTTTCTCCACATCATTGCCTTCGAGAGTGGCGTTAATTTGGCGAATAAGCAAGTCGGCGGAGCCACCATCAAAGAGCAGATGATGCACATCGAATAGCAGATGCACAGCATCTTGAGTGGTGACCACCTCAAAGCGATAGAGAGGAGCCTTCTGCAAGTTGAAAGGCTTCACAAAATCGTTCTTATAGGTGTCCAGTTCCTTTGCACTCATGTGAGTGACAGGAATGTTGACTGGAGCTGCATTCTCTACAGTCTGCATTATCTTATCGCCCTCGGTGGTGAAATGGACGCCAAGCTCGGGATGGCTCTCCACCACACGTTTCACAGCATCGGCAAGTTTTTGTGCATTGGTGCCCTTGGGATAAGAGAGCAGATAGGGAATGTTGTAAATGGTTGAAGTGGGATTCTTCAGGCACTCGAAATAGACCCCGGTCTGTGCGTAGGAGAGTGGCACAGAAGTCTTGCTCTCGCCTTTCTTGGTTGAAACTGTTGAAGACTTCTCGCCAGCCATGAGGTGAGAGAGGATGTCGTTTTCTATGCTCTGCAGTGTGCCAGTTTTGACAAGAGACTTGGAGTCGAGCGCCACGCCATAGCGCTTGTTGACTTGCACAGCAAGTTTAATCGACGAGATTGAGGTCAATCCGGCATATCCTAACGGTGTGGTGATGCCAAACTCGCTACTGCCCACAATGCCTGCGATTATTTCGTGCAATTCCTGCTCCAGCACGTTCATTGGCACGTTGCTCTCCTCGATTGCAGCCTCGGCCTTCTTCTCGGGCTTGGGTAGTGCGCGCTTGTTCACCTTTTGGTTCTGGTTCAGTGGTATGGCATCAATTTGCATTGTCACAGCTGGAACCATGTAGGGAGGTTTCTGATCAAGGATGAAGTTGTTGAGAGCGTCGATGTCGATGGTGGTGTCGCTCACGATGTAGGCAGCGATGAACTTTCCGCCTCCCTCCTCGTCGAAGGCTTGCACGGTGGCATCCTTAATGCCTGTGAACTCGCGAATGATGCCTTCCACCTCCTTAAGCTCGATGCGGAAGCCACGAATCTTGACCTGTCCGTCGCGACGCCCCACAAACTGGATGTCGCCAGTGGGCAGGTAACGCACAATGTCTCCTGTGCGATAGATGCGGTTGTATTTCTTCTCGGTGTTGAAGGGGTTGTCGATATAGACCTCGGCAGTCTTTTCGGGGCGGTTGAGGTAGCCACGGCTCACCTGTGGACCAGCAACCCATAACTCGCCCGCTGCACCCACAGGCAGCCTGTGGCCTTGCTGGTCAACGATGTAGAGCTTAGTGTTGCCCAGAGCCTTGCCAATGGGGATGTCTTTTATGCGCTCATCAACGCAAAATTGTGTCACGAAAATCGTACACTCGGTGGGACCATACACGTTGTGGAACTTATACCCAACTGGTGGATCGAGCGATGCCAGCTTTTCGCCACCTGTAGACAAGTGCTTGAGAGAGTGGTTCTCGATGCCGGTGGCAAATTGATAGGCCACCTGAGTGGTCATGAACGAATTGGTGATGCCATTGCTCTCGAAGTATTCATTCAGAGCAATAAGGTCGAGGCGAATCTCCTCGGGGATAATGTGAACAGCTGCACCACAGGTGAGAGTGGGGTAGAGGTCCATCATGCATGCATCGAATCCGTAGCTGGCATAGGCAGCAATGCGGCACTCGGGGGTGAGGTCATAATAGTTGTGGAACCAGTTGCAGAAGGCCACAAGGTTGCGATGGGTGAGCTGGCACCCTTTGGGTACGCCTGTCGAGCCACTGGTGTAGAGCATGATGAAGAGTTGGTCGGGCTCGATGGTCACGTCGGGAGCTGTAGCATTGGGCAGACTGCTGATTTCGCTTGTAAGCAGCACTTCGCCCTCATATTCGTTGACGAGTGGTCGCAGGTCGGCATCGGCGATAAGCAGTCGAGCACTTGCGTCTTTCATCATGAAGTTAAGACGCTCGGTGGGATAACTCGGGTCAAGAGGCTGATAAGCACATCCAGCCTTGAGTACACCTAGCGATGCAATTGCCATCCACTCGCATCGTGGAATGAGCACGCTCACCACGTCCTCCTTGCCCAGGCCCTTAGCAGCGATGGCGGCAGCAATGCGGTTGCTGATGTCGTCGACTTGCGCATAAGTGTAGCTGCGGCCGCTATACACAACTGCAGTGTTGGACGGTGTGGCATCGACTTGCTGCTTGAAGAGCGACACGATAGTCTGTGTGTCGTCGTAGGGCTCGTCGGTGTCGTTGAAGCTGTCGAGCACTTCCACTTGAGCTGGAGTGGCAACATCAATGTCACACAACTTCTCTTGCGAGAGGAATCCCTCGACCACTGCCTCATAGCTCTGAAGGAATTGTGCAATGAGTTGTGGAGAGTATTCGTTGCCGTTATATTCAGCTTTTACTTGATAATGGTCATTAAGGATGAATGTCTTGAGATAAAGCGAAGCATCAAGAGTGCTGTTGCCCAATCGCACGGCCTTCATGGGCTTGCCAGCCCACTGGTTATCACTGAAAATGTTGCCATGCCATGCAAACATTGCGTTGGTCTGCAAGTTGCTGTCGGTCATCAGGTCACTGTAGTTGTAGATGCTATGCTCACGGCAACCACTCATCTGCTGCTGCAGAGTGCGCAAGAAGTCGAGCACCGAAGTCTCGGGAGTAAACTTTCCGTAGACAGGCAACGTCTTGACCATCATGCCAATAGTGCGATTCATCTGCTTAGATGTGCGACCATTGTACACTGTGGTGAAGAGCGATTCCTGCTCGTTGTTGAATTTTGCCAACAGGAAGCTGAATGCTGCAGTAAAGAAGTTGCTCCTGAAGATGCCATTAGCGTTGCAGAAATCGTCGATGCGACTCATTTTGGTTTCAAGAATGTGCAGCAAGCTTGCCTCACTATGCTTGGTCTCGTAACGGTCGGGCATGAGCTGAGTGAAGGTGTCGCCACAGTCGAAGGTGGTGGCATACCATTGCTTGGCTTGTTCAAACTCAGGCAGCTTGCGCATTTCGGCCTCGTCGAGCGCGATTTGCATCATCGTGATGTCCTCGGGCTCTATGGCCTCATTGTTATAGGCCTTCTCAATGTCGTGCAGTAACAGTTGCATCGAGGTGCCGTCGACGATGATGTGGTGGTAGTCGACAAAGAGGTAGTGATGATCCTTGTCGCGCATCAGGCTCACGTGGAACAACCTGTCGCCATAGATGTTGAATGGCTGCACAAGAGCCGCTTTCTCTCGCTCAAAATCGGTAATATCTTTAATCTCGAGAGTGAATTGCTCATTGTCGAGGTCAAGTGTTTGCACAGGCTCGCCATCGTCGCCCAGCTCAATGCGTGTGAACATGGTGGGGTGGGACTTGAATGCCGTAATCACAGCTTGGCGCAGTCGCTCACTGTCGAGACTGCCGTCAAGCACATATATGTAAGGCAGATTGTAGCGTGCCTCGCCAGGGTGGCTGGCACAATCTACATAGAGGCCATACTGTGATTTGCTCAGTGTGGCAAAGGTTTTCATAAGTGTTTACTCAAAGTTGAAAAGGTTAATAAATCCAGTCATTTTGAAAACGTTCTTGATGTCGTCGTTCAGACCTTTCAGGGTCACTGTGTGCCCGTGCGACTTGGCTTTCTTGAGGATGCCGAGCAAGATGCGCAGTCCGCTCGATGCAATGTACTCAAGTTTCTCGCAGTCAATCATGATGTCCTTGTCCTCGTTGTCGTAAAGAGGTTTCAATTCTTTCTCTACCTCGACTGCAGCAGCAGTGTCGAGCTGCCCTTCGAATGTGGCAACCAGCTTGCCGTCAATTTCATTAATTGTAGTTTTCATAATAATGTAATTTATAGTGTGTTAATATTAATCGGTTGTGGTGGATGTAAGTTTTTTGGTGAGCGTGAGCACGTTGTGGCCGTCGATGCGCTCATAGTTGATGGTGTCCATGAGCTGGCGCACCAGGAAGATACCCAGGCCACCAATGCGGCGGTCCTCGGCGCTGAGCGAGGTGTCAACGTCGGGGGCGTCGGTGGGGGCGAAACTCATGCCGCTGTCGGTGAGCACAAACTTTAGTACACTCTCGGTGGCGGTTGCCTTTACGTTGAGGGTGCCTGTTTCACCCTCGGGATATGCGTAGTTGATGACGTTGACCGCAGCCTCCTCAACAGCAAGTCGCATCTGCGTGGCCTCGCTTGTGTGCATCTTGAGATCGGCACAGACGGCGTCGACAAAGTCGTTGATGCCAGTAACCTGTTCCACATCGTTGGTGACAGTGATTTCGCGCTCAAGCACTACATGTTGGATACTGGGTGTGTACTTGATGGCAAGCATGGTGAGGTCGTCGCTCTGCTCAGCTTCTCCCACAAAGTAGTGCATGCCATTGAGTATTGAGTCGAGCAATTCTTGTGGCGATGAGCCTAGTGAGGATTTCACGATGTTGAGTACTCGCTCCATGCCAAACTGGTGCTTGTGGGCGTTCATCGCCTCGGTCAAACCGTCGGTGTAGAGCATGAAGGTGTTGCCTGGCTCGAGCTGGATGTCTTGACGCTCAAATTGCCAGTCGCCCATCACAGCTAAAGGAAGATTGGGCTTAACATCAAGCTTATGCACTTGGTCGGTAATCATGAGGGGTGTGTCGTGACCGGCATTGCAGTAGTGAAGGCGGCCAGTGGGCAGGTCGAGGACACCGATGAAGAAAGTGACAAACATGCTCGACTCGTTGCCCTCGCACACGGCGTGGTTGATGAGCTGCATGATGCGGGCGGGATTGCTCTCGCGTGCACCAATGGCACGGAAGAGCGAGTGGGTTACTGACATCACCAGTGCCGATGGTACGCCCTTGCCGCTGGCATCGCCAATGCAGAAGAATAGCTTCTCGTCGCGCACGAAGTAGTCGTAGATGTCGCCACCCACCTCGCGTGCAGCAACCAGCATGCCAGCGATGTCGATATTTTCGTGCTCAATATCGGCTTTTGGAAGCATTTCGCTCTGGATGCGCTGTGCCACATGAAGCTCGGTGTTGAGCCGCTCGTGCTCCAGCTCGTTTTGGGCCATGCGCTTGTTGTTCTTTAGGAATCGGTAGATGATATATCCCAGCAGCAGGAATCCCAGCAGCATCAGCAATCCAGTGCGCAGCTGCATCTTGTAGAGTTCGCCAAACACTTCCTTGTCGTAGCACACAACTGCCACTTGCCAGTGAGGCTTCCCTTTCATGTGATGGAAGAACACACATGCGTCTTGTCCATCTTCGGTAACAAATTCTATCACATTGATTTTGCTGTTGGTGACGATGCGTTTGTCGGCTTTTGGGTCGTTGATAAGGCGTACTGCATCGTCAAAGTCCTTGTGCTTGGGATGACTCTTTGATGGTTGTGAGATGAGTGTGCCGTTGTCGGTGAGCAGCATGCAGAATGACGACGGGTAGATGTGACGGTTGTTGAGCGTGTCGTTGAGCCATTCGAGCGACAGGTCGATGCCCGCTATGCCCACTCTGCTGCCTTTCTTGTCGATGATGGGAA
This sequence comes from Porphyromonadaceae bacterium UBA2751, assembly GCA_002353285.1. Classification (GTDB taxonomy): domain Bacteria; phylum Bacteroidota; class Bacteroidia; order Bacteroidales; family Muribaculaceae; genus Sodaliphilus. The sequence continues at coordinate 140,824 of DEJJ01000034.1, forward strand.
TCGAATAGGTGGTGATGAAAGAGTGAGTCTCGACGGTGTCGACATAGGGGTCGCTCCAGTAGGGCTTGCCCGTTGCCATTGGCTCGGAATAGAATTTATAGTTAGTGTAATCGTGGTTTTCACGGCTGGCAATGTTCTCTTTGAACTCCACACCATCGGGGGAGTTGAAGCCCCACGGCTCGAAGAGCTCGTCGCCGCCCTCAAAGTAGCCTGGCTTAAAAGCCAGACCCACACCTTTGAAGTAATGGTTGGCTTGAGCGATGGTGCAGATGGCATCGTCGATGTCGTCGGTGTCCTCGGCAAACTTGGTGAGCTCCACCATGTAGCTGTTGAGCACTTGCTCGGTGGTGTTGAGCATGCTCTTGACCAGGATGGCCTTCATGGTTATCTCGATTGAAGCCTTTTTCTCAAGTTCTTCTTCAAGGATGCGCTTGGTGTAGTAGTATTGAGCGGTCGAGAACAGCTCAAGCAGCAGCGCTGCAAACACAATGATTAATGTAATCCAAGTGCGCCTGCTAAAGTGACTCCTTATTTTTTCTAATAAACCCTTCATTATATCAAATGTCTTCTATAATCAGAACTGTTGAGATAAAGATTGCCTTTCGCTCCGCATTACCATTTAACCTGCAGGAATCGTGGGCGAACGATGAGGTTGAGCCAAGCCCAATGCAGTTGTCGCTGGCTGTCAACGCGCTTTAGGGCCTCCATGGTCTTGCTGCCTCGCATGTAGCTGTAGCCTATCGACACGGTCACTTCCTTAATGGGGGTGTAGGCAGCAGTGAACTCTATCTCGTGTCCGAGTTTCTTGTTGAGGTTCTCGGTGTTAGTGGCGATAGCGAAATAGTGATAGGTGGCGTCAAACTTCAGCTTGCTGATGGGCTTGTAGGTAACGCCGGCATAGTAGTTCTGCAAGCCTGGGGTGAAGCCGTTGAAGTAGGTCGACACATAGAAGAAGTCCATGGCACCATAGAACTTGTGATGCGAGCCATAGAGTGGGCTGAAGCCCTTGATGGTCTTGTGCTGAATGAGGCCTATGCCACCGCCAGTGGGAACGGCAAAGAATGGGTCGCCGCTCAGGTAGTCGTAGCCAGCGGTGAGTTTCCATTGCATCGATGGCGAGTAGGTGCCTTTGACGCTCGCCATCCATGCTCGGATGTCGATGCCGCTCTCGTTCTTGCCCAGCTGGTAGTAGAACGAGCCCTCGGCGCTCCAATTCCTGGGTTTGTAGGACAGATAGGTTCCAATGAGTTGCTGATAGTAGGTCTTTTTCAGGTTTTCTTCTCTCTCGCTTTGCAGCCCTTGATTCATGAACAGCAGCGATGCTCCAAATGGCACTCGTGGGTGCTGGTAGTGATACCACAGGTTTTGCATCGTCTTGTAGGGCTTGTCGCCATAGCGGTAGTCGGTGCCGCCGTTCACACTCTCGCTGTTCTGGTTATAGGCGAGCATGAGGTGAATGTTGTGGATAGGGCTATCCCATCCAAGCTTAATCATGTCGTGCGACAGTGCAGTCATTGCCCAGTCGTTAGAGCCGATGATGCGCTCGTCGTCGTAGCTGAGCATCTGTCGTCCTATCTTGGCAAACATTCCATTTCGCGCTGTGAACTGTGCCCAAGCCTCGTAGATGTTGAACGAGCCTTTGCCCGCCTGCCCCCAAATTGCGTTGTGCTGTGCAGTGATGTGTGCCTTGAGGAAAGTGCGCTCATAGTCGAGAGCAAGCCTTGTGCGCTCAAGGATGAAGTAGGCCTTGTTGTCGGTGTCTTCGGCATCGGTGGGCAAGCCGCCATAGCGCAGCTCGCTGCGGGTCATGAGCTCCGCATCGATAGTGAACTTATTGATTTTATCGTTCTCGTCGGTGGTCGTTTCTTGTGCCAGCGTGGCAACAGGAGCCAGGGCGAGGGTGGTGGCAACCATCAGTATCAGTGTGATGAGGTGTCGTAAAGTAATCATAATATCAGAATGTCATTTTCAAATCACAAAATTAATAAAAATATTCATTCCACATCTCATAATGTTGCGCAAAATTACTGACTGAGTTCGCTCGCATCATCTAAATGCTGGCCTTTTTAGCCCTTGTGTGAAAAAATATCTCACTTAAGATACTATAATCGAAAAATTCTGCTTAAATTTGCGGCATTAATAACATTATTACTTAGTATTAAAGATGAAAGCTAATTTGTTTAACGAGGTAGAGGAGCCAGTTGAGGCCCTCGATGAGCACAAGCTTGCTGTTGCCGACACCAAGCCCGAGAAAATAGATGCACCCAAACCCACCTACTATATCGTAAATTACAAGACTCTGGCTATACCTACGCTCATTGCGCTTGTGATTTTTGTGGCATGGGCTGTGGCTACATGGTTGCTCTAACTCTTTGCTAAATAGCGGGATGCGAAAACGGGCGAATTTTTTTTAAAAAAAAGTGCGTCAAAAGCATTGCCAATTCAAAAAAAGTGCTTAACTTTGCAACCGCAAAACAAAAATGATGGCTCCTTAGCTCAATTGAATAGAGCATCTGACTACGGATCAGAAGGTTATAGGTTTGAATCCTATAGGAGTCACAAGTTAGACAGGACCAAGGGCCACATGAGGCAATTGGTCCTGTCCTTTTTTTAAAAAGCTAAATGACAGACTAATGATGAATAATAATAGAATTAAGTGGCTGGCAGTGATGCTGGTGGCATTGATGTGGTCGAGCATGGCAAGTGCGCAGTTCTACACCAGCCGCAAGCACGACCAGGGCACCGACACGGTGTGGGTCTACAACAGTTGGGAGGCACTTTACCTGAATGGTCCCGACACGATGGCCGTGAATCCTAACATTGAGGTGCACTCGCCATTTAACATGAAGTTCAAACCCACCGAGAAGGATAACAAGCCGTTGCGCAAGATGATTGAGAAGCAGAGCCTGGCGCTCTCGGTAGGTGACTCGGTGTGGCTTATCAACAGCCGCTACCTGCGCGACTCGCTCTCAGGCCAGTATAACAACATCTTTGAGAACTATGCTCCGCTCTATTTCAATGAGAAGGTTGCCTTCGTCCAGTTCCTGCCCACCGAGATTAGCTATCTTCCCATCGAGATTGACTCGTTTGAGGGTCTGTATGCCGGTGTGGGCGCCGATGGGCTTTTCAACGCAGGCGACTATGGCTACGTGGCAGTGCCACATTTCATGATCGACTTTTCGAGCAAGAGCCTTAACCTGGTGGACCGCACCTACTTGCTGCACCTGCTCGAGCATTACCCCGACATGAAGCGTCGGTATGAGATGATGCAGGACCAAAACGAGTTCTACATGATAAATGAGTTCTTTTGGGACTATGTGGAGCGACTATCGGCCGACCCGACTGTGCCATCAGTGTTTGGCGATTTTTCCAACGAGATGCCTTACAGCGAATTTTAGGTGCCTGAACATGGTGGGCACGGTGCCGTAGTAGTGGCACATGATGTGGTAGCGCTCCTTCAGGGAGCGCTTGTGATTTTGTGTGGTAAGGCCGCCGTCGCTCAGGAAGCTGATAATGGGCTCGTCGCCCACGTAGGAGCACTGCGAGCTCTTGCGCAGCACCTTGATGCACCAGTCGTAGTCGGCACTGAAGCGGTAGTTGAGGTCGTAGTGTGGGCATAGCTCGCGCCGTGGCACGAAAGCCTGGTGGCACACCAGCATGCCATCCTTGAACGATTTCCAGTCGAGGCGCTTGGGTGCGGTGAGGTGTCGCATGCCCACCACCTGTCGCTTGCTATCGACGAGCTGGGTTTGTCCATACACCACGTCGGCTCCCTCTTGCGCCTTGACAGCGATGCGTGCCAGCGACTCGGGTGTGGCGAAGGCGTCACCGGCATTGAGGAAGATGAGGTAGGTGCCTTGAGCGCGATCAATGGCCTTGTTCATGGCGTCGTAGAGGCCCTTGTCGGGCTCGCTCCACACGGTGGTGCCAGGTATTGCTGCTTTCTCAACGAGGTGTAGGGTGTTGTCGGTGGAGGCGCCATCGATGATAAGGTGCTCAAAGTCGGTGAACGACTGCTCGCTCACGCTCTTGAGTGTTGGGGCAATCACCCCTGCGGCGTTGTAGGTTACTGTTATTATGGAGAATAGCATGCTTTTGAGTTTTTTAATAATGCACAATGCATAATGCACAATGCATAATGAGTTGTGAGTTGTGAGTTTTTGAGTTGTGAGTTTTTGAGTTATGACTTCTAAAATCCCCAAATGTTGCGTGCAATGGTCCATGCCACCACTACTGTGAGGATGGTGATGATGGTGGCTGGGTGGTTGAGCACGTTGTCGAGGGTGGGGTAGCGGCGCTTTATCACATCGGCAATCAAGTAGAGGACCAAGACGGGGATGGCTGCCATGAGCAGCGCGTTGTAGTGCATGGCTCCGGCGAGATTGCCGTGCAGGAGCTCGTGGATGGCACGCTGGCTGCCGCAGCCGGGGCACTTGAGGCCAGTGAACCAGTACACCGGGCACTTGGGGAAGTACTTGCTCATGGCTGGGCTAGAGGGGTCGAGCACGAAATACACCAGCACCGCCAGCAGCACGATTAGTGCTACCAGTGTAGTGAGTACTATCCGCTTGGTGGTCATCGGGCTCAGTGGCAACGATGGCGCTCTTACATGGCCATCTTGAAGATGTTCATTGCGCACGATAGTGGCATTGAGATGAGTCCCAGCATGATGCTCAGGATCACCGCCCATGCGCCGTAGTCGCTCATGCGCTGCGCCTTGTCGAGGTTGCCCTCGCGGTAGTATTTCTTGGTTAGGAAGGCAAACACTATGCCCACGATGCCAGGAATGGAGCAGCACAGCACGGTGGCGATGATTGACCACACGAGGTTGGTGGGTGGGCACTTGGGGACTTCCTCAAGTGGCACTCCTTGCTGCTGATACTGCTGATATTGCACTGGGGCCACCTGCTGTGGATGAGCAGGTTCCTCAACCACATTGTCGAGGCTTGGCACGTCCTCGCCAGTGGTCTCGGGCTCTTGCTCGGGGAGCTCGGGCACCTCTTCGCTTGCCGTCTCGTGGTGTTGCTCAGTGGGCTGGGCATTGCCGCTCAAGAGCATGCTCAGCTCGGGCACGCTGGTGATTTTCACCCAGTCGGGCAAGCCGCTGTGCCACACGTAGGCACTCTCGTCAAGGCCAAGCTGTGCCAGTTGATCGATCGACATGGGTCCTTGCTGATTGCCTTTAAAATTAATCCAATATTGCCGCATATTAATAAGAGTTTTTTTAATCTATTGCAAAATTAGTGCAAGCCGAGCGAAAAACCAAATTTATTTGCCCAAAACTCTAAAAAGCGAGGGCGGTTGCCCTTGAGTGGGAACCGCCCTCCTGAGTTTTGAGTTTTGAGTTCTTGAGTTTTGAGTTTTTGAGTTCTCTCGCTCTCACTCTCACTCACTCGCCTCAATAAAGTTACTTCATGATTTTGCGAGTTGATTGTGAGCCATCGCTGTAGCGAGTAACCTCGATGTTGAGACCCTGGAATGGGTGGTCGCTCTCAACGCCGGCAATGTTGTAGTACTTGATGCCGGCAACCTCCTTGGCACTGATCACGCCAAAGATGTTTGTGGGGCAGTATGTCAATGGTCTCTTGCGCAGTGAAGCGTGGGGCAAAGGTAACACATTATTATATTTAAGTCAATATCAAAGAAACAGGTGGTTGATGAAAAACAGGGAATAAGTGGTGTTGCAAAAATAGTTAGGACAGAGAGAATTACACTTTGAGCATGGCAAGTGTGATACAGAAGTTCCTCAATGTTGGGTCGAGTTCAAATCCCCTTCGGGAACGCGCACAGAGCCTGTGGCACGACTTATGCTTTTGAATCTCCCCGAGCTTGCAGCAATGCTGGCCTTGGCGTTTAGTGTAGTGCAAGAGCTATGGGCCGTGTGCGAGAATTTTGTTATTTCGGAAAAATTTTCTATATTTGTGACCTAATTGGAAAAAAAGCAATAACCAATACCAATAAACTATTATCTATGAATAAGATAACAAAGGTGGTGCTCACCGGTGGACCATGTGCCGGCAAGACCACAGCTCTTGCCAAGGTGGTGGAGCATTTCTCTAATTTGGGATATCAAGTGTATACCGTTCCCGAGGTACCTACTATGTTTGCCGTGGGCGGTGTGAACTACCTCACAAAGAATCAAGCACAATTCTATCAGGCTGAGAAGGCGACCCTGCAACTGCAACTGGAACTTGAGGACCAGTTTGCCGCCATTGCCGCGGAGAGTGAGAAGCCTGTGCTGCTGGTGTGTGACCGCGGCACGATGGACATCTCGGTATACCTCAGTCCTGAGACCTGGCAGGCGATCACTGCCGAGATTGACATCCCCATTGAGAAGCTGCGCGACAGCCGCTATGACGCTGTGCTGCACCTGGTGACTGCTGCCGATGGCGCTGCCGAGTTCTACACCACAAGTAACAACGAGGCTCGCACCGAGGGTGTGGAACTGGCTTGCTCGCTCGACAAGAAGCTGCGTGGTGCGTGGACTGGTCATCCCCACCTGCGCGTGATAAGCAACAGCGAGAACTTCGAGAACAAGATTCGCCGTGTGCTTCGCGAGATTTCAAATGTGCTTGGCATTCCTGCCCCCATCGAGAACGAGCGCAAGTTTATGGTGGAGGTCACTGGCGAGATACCCAATGCTATCGAAACCGATATTGTTCAAACCTACCTCATGAGCGAGCCAGGCACCGTGGTGCGCCTGCGCAAGCGCATGATGCAGGGCAAATATGTGTATCTGCAGACGACCACCAAGACCGTGAGCGACAACGAGCGCATTGTTACCGAGCGCAACATCAGCTACAACCAGTACATGAGCATGATGGCGCTTGCCGACCCCACTCGCCAGTCGATTCACAAGATTCGCAAGAGCTTCATTTGGGAAGGTCAGTACTACGAGCTTGACCAGTTTATCGACCCTGATCCAGGCTTCAGCATTCTTGAGATGGACAGTGAGGCTCAGGGCGAGGAAACCAAGTTCCCACCATTCATCAAGGTGATAAAGGACGTGACTGGCAAGGTGAAATACTATAACATCAACCTTGCGGTGAAGACGCTCTACGAGTAGGAGCGCCTTGCGATGAAACTCAAGCAACCGAGTTATAGGTAAACAATGAATAATTATTGATGCGTGACTACTCACGTGTACATATTTAACCCGCAGAACGACCTTGCGCTGGCTACGGGGGGCATAAACTATGTGGCTCCCCCCTTTGCAGTGCGCATGGCTGCCGACCTGGCGGTGCTGCCAGCCTTCATTGCCGAGCCAGGGTCGCTCGTGATTACCGACAGCGACCTTGATGCCGAGTGGCTGGAACAGTTGAACTCGACATTCGGTCTTGATGTTCATGCCGTTAAGACTCGCGAGCTGCGACGGTTGAGCAATTACCGCATCATGCCTTGGGGCTGGTGCCTGGACATGCGGCGCCGACTGCTGAAGTGGGGGGCAAGCCAGGACAGCGTGCCCACCAAGGACGAGATTTACCACCTGCGTGGCCTCTCTCACAGGCGTGTGACGACGCTGATTCACATGCGCTTGCTCGAGCTGCTTGGTCAAGAGTTGTGTCCCATGCCTGTGGAACTCGCCACGAGCGAGGAGGTTATGGACTATGTGAAGGAGCATGGCGACTGCTACATCAAGACGCCGTGGTCGAGCAGCGGTCGCGGCATATATCACACAACAGGTGGCGTGACACCCGAGCTCGAGCAGTGGTGCCGTGGAGCCCTCAAGCGGCAAGGGTCGGTGATGTGTGAGCAGGCTCTCGACAAGGTGATGGACCTGGCAGTGGAGTTTAACTGCTGCGAGGGAAAGGCTCAGGTGCGTGGCTACTCGGTGTTCGAGACCGACAGCCACAGCCAGTACAGCCACGGCGAGGTGGCGACTGGCGAAGCCCTTAAAGGGTTGATAACCGAGCGTTACAGGTGCCTGGATAGGGTAGTGGATGCTCTCACTCAAGTGATTGACGAGATGGTGAGTGCACACTACAATGGATGGCTGGGAGTGGACATGCTGCTATTTAATGCACAATGCACAATGCACAATGCACAATCGTTTGGTGATGCACAATGCACAATGCACAATGCACAATCGTTTGGTGATGCACAATGCGTAATGTATAATGCACAATCATCGGGTGTGATAGGTATAAATCCTTGTGTGGAGATGAATTTGCGGCCCACGATGGGCGCTGTGACCAGTGTGCTGGGCGAGAGAGTGCTGGCTAAGGGTGCTACTGGCACCTTTGCCATAGAGCAGCGCGCAAGCACGAGCGAGCCTTGGCGCCCGCTGCCAGCAGCAGTGTTGAAAGACTGCCGCTTAGCCTCGGGCGCGCTGTGCCTAACCACGTCAAGCCCCAGCGCCATGTATCGCGCAGTGCTCGAGGTGAATCCTTAATGTGAACTACTACTTGAGCAACTTCTTGCCGTAAGGGGTGAGATGGCCCTTGGTGCGCAAGGTTTTGAGAGGTATGGGAACCTCGATGATGCCGTCGCAGAAGGGGCCAATGGCATAGGGGTTGAAGATGAACACCAGCTTGCCGTTCTTGATAAAGAAGTTTTCGATGTCGGTGACATTGACGTTGTCCCACCACTTGGTGTCCTTGTCGCGGTGGTCGTAGCTGGGCAGCATGCGAAGCACTTTGCGTGGGTTTGTGACGATGTCCTTGAGGTGGATGGGGCGGTCGAGTGCCGTGTCGAAGGCATAGTAGGTTGCACCAAACACGTTGTGAGCACCACCGTAGTAGGTGTCGCCGTTCAGAACAAAAAACGCGATGTTGCCCACATTGTGGCTTGGGCTGAGGTCGATTGTCTCGTACCAACGACTCATGGGATCCTCCTCGCTGTCGATGTCCTTGAGGCCAGGCGTGCCATATTCTTTCACAATGTATTCCTGAGTCATGGTGCTGGTGCGCAGGTTGCTGTGAACCCACTTCTTGACACAGTTGTTGAGAGCCTTGATGTCGGCAGGCGTGCTAGGAAAACTGTTGCGGTTGTGACTGGCGTAGAACACTTGTTCGACAAGGAACTCGTTGAGTGCCTTACTCTTCTTGCCATTGATGGTAACAGGCCATTGTGCACTCACGCTCTTGACAAATTTATAGCCCATGGCTGCAGGGTCATCCTTCTCGAGCAGGCGAATAGAGTCGTTGACTTCGAAATGCTGTGTGGCAATCTTGGTGGCGGCTTGGGCTGTGGTTGCCATGATCAAGCACAGAATTAGGAGTTTTGTCTTCATGATTGGAATTGTTGTTGGTTAGTTCGGCAAATTTAAGTAATAAAAACTACTTGTGCAAGATTACATCGGTGTGAAATGGTCAAAATGGCAGATAAAGTGTTTTATATTCCTGTTGGTTTTGTAACATAACTATTAAAAAAAGTAAGAAAGGAAAAATAAACCATATTATTTCGGTTTTTTGCCTTTTTAGACACTAAAAACATGACTAACTTTGCACCGCATAATAATTAGGACAGCAATATTATATTGCACTTTTCTATACAGATTCTATTCATAAATTTAAAGTCCCACTCGTGAGAGCCGGGCTTTTTTTATTTTGATAATGTGCTGCCATTTCTTGGCTCGAGTAATTCTTTTTTGGTCGCAAAAAAATTCCTACCTTTGCATGACTTTTATATTACATGTTATGAAACGGTTATATTGCTACATATTGACCTTGTGCTTGCTGATGGCAGCATGGTCAAAAGCGCAAGGCGAAACTGCCCGTCCCGATAGTGCCGTGGCACATCCCATCAAGGTGAGCCTTATCACGTTCTATCCTGGCAATGAGGTGTTTGAGGTGTTCGGTCACAGTGAGATACTGGTAGCTGACTCTACGGGCAGCTACTATGTTAACTATGGAGTGTTCGACTTCAATTCACCAGGCTTCGTGAGCCGCTACATCATGGGAGAGACCGACTATCTGTGTGCCATCATGCCGCCCCAACTTGACGGTGGGGTGAAGCCTGGGCGCAAGATGGTGAAGCAGGACCTCAATCTCACTCCCGAGCAGGCGCAGCAAGTGTGGGACATGCTTGTGTGGAATGTGCAACCTGCCAACCGTGAGTATCGCTACCGCCACTTCAGCGACAACTGCTCGACCCGGCCGCGCGACGTGATAGAGGCAGCTTTGGGCAAGGAGCTTGACTACTCGGGTTGCCACTACGTGGTGGGAACCACTCTGCGCCAAGTGATGAGCCACTACACGCGCAACTATGCGTGGGAGCAATTTGGCATCGACCTGGCTCTGGGTGCAGCCTGCGACACCGTGATTGATGCCCGCACCCACACCTTTGTGCCACTGTTCCTGATGCATGCCCTTGACAGCATCGCCGTGGAGCGTGATGGCAAGATGGTGCCACTGGTGAGTGCCACCACAGTGGTGAATGCAGGGAGCGACGATGGCATAGTGATGCCAGCCACCCCGTGGTATCTCACCCCGATGTTCTTTGCATTGCTGGTGCTTGCCGCAACCATTATCGTCACCGTGCTCGACTGGCGCCGCAATCGTGTCTCGCGGTGGCTTGACACCGTGCTCTTTGCCGTGGCAGGCTTGGCAGGATGCGTCATCTTCTTCATAGAGTTCATCTCCACCCACGAGGCTGTGATGCCCAACTATAACATCCTGTGGCTACAGCCGCTGCTGTTGTGCCTTGCAGTGTTGCCATGGATAAAGAAGGCAGGTGGCGTGCTCAAGTGGTGCCACATTGTCAACTTGGCTCTCATTGGCACCATGGCAGTGGTGTGGCTGAGCGGCCTTCAGGCTCCCAATGCAGCTTTCATCCCAATTGCTGCCTCTCTTGCCCTGCGCTCACTGCTCAACACCCGAGCAAACAAATAAAAGCAGAAAGAAAGGGAAGGGTGCTGCAAAACAGTAAGGACAGTGAGAATAACACTTAGAGCATGGCAGGTGAGATGCTGAAGTTCCTCCACGAGGCACATGCATAAAATGCTGTCTGGCACCAAGCTGCGAACCCCTGTGGGGTTCAATGTTGGGTCGAGTTTATATGCCCTTCGGGCACCGCCCACCGCACTTCGTGCGACTATGGCTTTTGAATCTCCCCGAGCACTTCGTGGTTGCATGGTGTTACTATTGAATCGGCTCAATGTTGGGTCGAGTTTCAATGCCCTATCGGGCACCGCACACCGCGCTGCGCGCGACTTATGCTTTGAAATCTCCCCGAGCACTTCGTGGCTCGAGCCTTTTGACCTCTGCGAGGTGGCGGCGGTTTTGCAACAGCCTCACACATTTATAATAATGTGTAAAAATGTTGTGGTTCAAACATTTTTTTGTAATTTTGCAGTTTGTAATTGATTTGGCACGTTTTTTGCTACAATCATTGTTTTAATTTTGCAAATAAAAAAACAATATAAAAATAAGACATGTCATTAACTAGTTTTTTGAAGTCAATCTTCGGCAACAAGAGTGAGCGTGACCTGAAGAAGCTCATGCCCATCGTGCGTGAGATACAGAAAGTGTATCCCGAGGTGGAGAGCTTGTCGAACGATGAACTGCGTGCACGCAGTGCTGCAATCAGAGAAGAGATTCAAGAGTATGTAAAACCACAGCGCGACGAGGTGGCAGCCATCAAGGCTGAAATCGAGACCCTCGAATATGAGGAGCGCGAGCCCTTGTGGGGAAAAATTGACAAGATTGAGAAGGAAATTCTCGACCGCATCGAGGAAAAGCTCGACGCGGTGCTGCCCATCGTCTTTGCTATCGTGAAGGAGACCGCAAAGCGATTTGCCGAGAATGAGACCATCGAGGTTACCGCCACCGATTTTGACCGCAAGCTTGCTGCCGATGGCCACGACTTCCTCGACATTGATGGTGATAAAGCCATCTACTACAACCATTGGGAAGCTGGAGGTAATGAAATGGTGTGGAACATGGTTCACTACGACGTTCAGCTCATTGGTGGCTCGGTTCTCCATCAGGGAAAGATTGCCGAGATGGCCACTGGTGAGGGTAAGACCCTTGTGGCAACGCTGCCAGTGTTCCTGAATGCGCTTGCTGGCTGTGGCGTTCATGTGGTTACTGTGAACGACTACTTGGCAAAACGTGACTCGGAGTGGATGGGCCCGCTGTATATGTTCCACGGACTTAGCGTGGCTTGCATCGACAAGACCGAGCCTAACAGCCTTGAGCGCCGCGATGCATATAATTGCGATATCACCTTCGGTACCAACAGTGAGTTTGGTTTCGACTACCTGCGTGACAACATGGCAATGGCACCTGAGGATTGCGTTCAGCGTTCCCACCACTTTGCCATAGTCGATGAGGTGGACTCGGTGCTCATTGATGACGCCCGCACACCACTTATCATCTCAGGTCCTGTGCCACGTGGCGAGGATCAGATGTTTGATGAATATAAGCCCAACGTGGAGCGGGTGTATGCCGCCCAGCGCAGCCTGGTGACCCAGCTGCTGAGCGATGCTCGCCGCATGATGGCAAGCGACGACCCAGCCACCGTTAAGGAAGGCACCTTGCTGCTCTACCGTGCCTATAAGGGCCTGCCCAAGTACAAGCCCTTGATCAAGTATCTATCTCAAGAGGGAGTGAAGCAGGCCATGCTCAAGACAGAGGCTTTCTACATGCAAGACAATAGCCGCGAGATGCACGTGGTGACCGATCCATTATACTTCATCATTGAAGAGCAGAACAACACAGTGGAGCTCACCGATAAGGGTATTGACGTGCTCACCCGTGGCACCGATGACCCCAAGTTCTTTGTGCTGCCCGATATCGCAAGTGAGCTGTCGGCAGTGACTAATGAGCCACTCACCGAGGAGGAGAAACTCACCAAGAAGGACGAGCTGCTGCAAAACTACTCGGTAAAAGCTGAGCGCGTGCACACCGTGACCCAGCTGCTCAAGGCCTACACCCTATTTAATCGCGATGATGAGTACATCGTTGACGAGGAAGGCAAGGTAAAGATTGTGGATGAGCAGACTGGCCGCATCATGGAGGGTCGCCGCTATAGCGACGGTCTGCACCAGGCCATCGAGGCTAAGGAAGGTGTGAAAGTGGAAGCTGCCACACAGACCTTCGCCACCATCACGCTGCAGAACTACTTCCGCATGTATCACAAGCTTGCCGGTATGACCGGTACTGCCATGACCGAGGCTGGCGAGTTCTGGGAGATTTACAAACTCGATGTTGTTAACATTCCCACCAATCGCCCCGTTATCCGCAAGGACAACCCTGACCGCGTGTTCAAGACCGAGAAAGAGAAGTTTAACGCCGTTATCGAGGAGATTGTGAAGATGCGCGATGCTGGCCGCCCAACACTGGTGGGTACCACTTCGGTGGAGATTTCAGAGCGACTGAGCCGCCAGTTGAGCCTGCGCCACATTGAGCATAACGTGCTTAACGCGAAGCTGCACCAGAAGGAGGCCGACATCGTGGCACAAGCCGGACGCCAGGTCAATGGCAAGGGCGTGGTTACTATTGCAACCAACATGGCCGGTCGTGGTACCGATATCAAGCTCTCGCCCGAGGTTAAGGAGGCTGGTGGCTTGGCAATCATCGGCACTGAGCGCCATGAGTCGCGCCGCGTCGACAATCAGTTGCGTGGTCGTGCCGGTCGTCAAGGTGACCCCGGTAGTTCGGTGTTCTTTGTGTCGTTTGAGGACAAAGTGATGCGCCTGTTTGCTAGCGAGCGAGTGGTGAAGCTGCTCGACCGTCTGGGCTTGCACGATGGCGAGATGATAGAGTCGCCCATGGTGACCAAGAGCATCGAGAACGCTCAAAAGCGCGTTGAGGAGAACAACTTCGGTATTCGCAAGCACACCCTTGAGTATGACGACGTGATGAATGCTCAGCGCAAGGTGATCTACACCCGTCGCCACCATGCATTGCTGGGAGAGCGCATTGGCACCGACATCATCAACACCCTCTACGACAGCATTGAGGAAATTATCAACAAGTTTGGTCCATCGGAATATGACGACCTCAAGATGCAAGTGCTCTCAACGTTTGCAATTGAGCCACCGTTTGACGAGGAGCAGTATCGCAAGCAAGATAAGCAGAAGAACATCGACGACCTCTTTGATGCAGTGCTCAAGGCATTCCGTCGCAAGACCGACCGCCTGGCCGAGGTTGCCAACCCCGTGATCCAGAGCATCTGCCAGCAGCAGATGGAGGCTGGTGCCCCTGAGCCCGAAGGCAAGATGCGAGTGCCCATCACCGATGGCAAGCGCACTTATGGCATCGTGATTGACCTCAAGGAGGCCTACGAAACCCAGTGCAAGTGCTTGGCCAAGGCTTGGCAGAAGGCAATCCTGCTGCTCTCAATCGACGAGAGCTGGAAGGTGCATCTGCGCGAGCTTGATCAGCTGCGCCAGAGCGTGCAGAACGCAAGCTATGAGCAGAAGGATCCATTGGTAATCTACAAGCTTGAGTCGTTCGACCTGTTCAAGGCAATGCTTGGCGAGATGAACAACAAGGCTATCTCGTCGCTCATGCGAGGCCAGATTCCGGTGCAGGAAGAAGGCCCCGAGGTTAGTCGTGCTCAAGAGGAGCGCCGCCAGCGCCAGCGCTACAGCGAGGGACGTGGCAATGATGCTGTGGCCGCTGCTGCCGCTGCTCAGCGTCAGGCGGGAATGGGAGCCAGCCAGGCAGGACGTGGTCCAGTGGCACCCATTCGCAATGAGGGTCCCAAGATTGGGCGCAACGATCCATGCCCATGTGGTAGTGGCAAGAAGTACAAGAACTGCCATGGCCGTGGCTTGTAACTCACTATTAGAGTTGTGCGCACCATGCTTGGTGCCGAAAGTTCGCTAAAATAATCGCCCCACCCTCCTTGAGCGCTTGCCAAGAGGGTGGGGCTAAATTAAAAAAACCAAACTGGCTTGGTGAATTGCCAGTTTGGGTTTTCGATTTATTTCTAACTACCAAAAAACTAATCTTAGTCGAAACCCTTAACGATAGAGCTTCTTGCTCACCTTGTCGCCTTGCTTCACGATGATGATGCCCGGTTGGGGACCGTTCAGCTTGTGGCCTTGCAAGTCGAAGTACTCGACGGGTTGCATCTGGTCGCCTTCCAAAGCGTCAATGGCAGTAACGGTAGTGTTCTCGTAGGGGAAGCGCAGCACCAGGTCGAAGGTGTTGTCCCAGTTGGCCACGTCGTGGATGGTGTAAACCACTTCCATCTGTCCATATTCGTGCTTTAGCAAGTGAACCACCGAGCTAATCATGAAATCGTAATTCTGAAACATGGTGGTTTCGAGTGACGAATGGTTGCCGTGAACGTCGGGATCCTTGTCCTCATGCTTGCAGAATTGCTCAACTTTGTAGTCCTCCAGGTCCCATGCATTCTTTATCATGATGTTGGCAGTGAACCAGTTGTGGTTAAGCTTGATGTTGTCGATGAAAACAATGTACTCCTTGTTGAAAATCTCAACAGCCTCCTCCTTCATAATGGCAGTTGAATTGTTGATGAAGCTGTTGTTAAGGTCGATGATGTCATAATCAACACTATAAGCACTGCCACACAATGCTGTCAGCGCAACAAGCGCTGTGATAAAAAACTTTCTCATACTCTAAAAATATATTATTTGTTATTAAGTTTAGTAAAAATCTGATCTCTTCAGAGTAGTGGTTCAAAGAATCACTTAGTCTCCTCTATATGTTGCCAACCGCACTGGTGATGAGCCTGAAAGTTGGCAGCAAAAGGGTTGCAAATGTAATACATTATTTGATAAGCAGCTGACACTTTGCGACAAATCGAGTAGTATCGAGGAAATATTTACCACCATTTATGGTTGCAAGAAAAATCCCCAAGCTGGATGTGCCTGGGGATTGATGTTGTGAAAACTGGTGGACGCTTTTATAGCTGACTGTAGTCGAGTTGCATTGCAGCGTTGATTCCGCGCTTGACGTCGCCAGTTTGGTAACCAGCCTTGAACCATTTCATGCGTTGCTGGCTTGTGCCGTGAGTGAAGCTCTCGGGCATGGCATAGCCTTGGGCTTTCTTCTGCAAGTAGTCATCACCAATCTTCTGTGCGCAGTCGATAGCCTCTTCAAGGTCGCCATCCTGAACAGAACCAAACTGCTGGTTGTCGTAGTGGGCCCAGCATCCAGCCAGATAGTCGGCCAGCAGCTCAATGCGCACGCTCTCCTTGTTGGCCTGAGCGCTGCCCTGGCCGTAGCGAGCCATCTTGCTGTGAATCTGCTGCAGCACACCAGTGAGGTACTCAACATGGTGACCCACCTCGTGAGCGATTACGTAGGCATAGGAGAAGTCGCCATCGGCTCCCAGCTGCTGTTTCATGCTCATGAAGAACGACAGGTCGAGATACAGGCTCTGGTCGCCGCTGCAATAGAAGGGACCCATAGCAGCCTGGCCCTGTCCGCAAGCAGTGCTTGTTGAGCCACTGTAAAGAACCATCTTGGGGTCGCGATACTCGCCCAAACCTTGCTGCTGGAAGATTTGAGACCAGATGTCCTCAGTACCACCCAGAATCTGCTTCGAGAACTTGGCAAGCGCCTGCTCCTCCTCGCTGAACTCTACTGGCTGGCCGTTGTTGTCGGTGCTCTCCTGCATAGTCACGCCCCCCATCTGGCCCATCTGGCCCAGGACGCTACCCAGGTCGCCACCGCCCATAAACATGGCCACCAGCGCAATGATAATACCCATGATGCCGCCACCAATGCCGGCCTTAGCACCACCGCTCATGCCGCGGCGATCCTCCACATTACTACTCTCTCTACGTCCGTCTAAATCCATATTATAATTTGTTTAAGTTTATAATCTTTTTTGTTTAACTCGCAAAAATAGCAATTTTTTATTCAACACACACTATATTCAACGCAAAATAATTCTCAAATCACAAAAAAACAGGTCAAAAACTCCAATTTTCAACTTTTTTCAAAAAAAATCGTTCAAAACACTTGCCAGTTCAAAAATTAGTTGTACCTTTGCACTCGGAATTCAACAAAACACTTGTTGAAGCGACATAAAGATGACTCCGTGGCTCAGTTGGTAGAGCAACTGACTCTTAATCAGTGGGTCGAGGGTTCGAGCCCCTCCGGGGTCACAAAAGAAGATGGCTAATAAGCAATTGCACAGCTTGTTAGCCATTTTTTTTGTTTTGTCACAAATTGGTCATTAGGCGCCAAGATGGTGTTGCCGCGCTGGCGGCCTTGATGGGGCCGCCTCACGGTGCTTGCTTTTTAAAATCAGTGTCTCACCACGGTCAGGCGGTTGTTGTGGATGTAGATGCCTGGGGTGGTGGGGGAGTGGTCCCCAGGTCTCGGCCGTCGATGCTGTAGTAATGTGTTATGCAGAACACCGACGACGCATTTCACTATGATGGCATTGTTTGTTTATCACAGTGAGCTGCATTGAAACATTGAGTGCGATTCTATTGTGAGCTATTATTGATGGCCCACGCCAGTCCCTTGGCCATGCGTTTTTCAACATCCATGAAATGGTTGCCTTGGTTCCACTGCAAAGTGGTGTTTACGCCTTGCGAGATTAGTGAATCATGTTGCTTAAGGATGGATGTGTCCACTTGCGACATCAACTGATTCTTGGTCTTAGCTTCCTTGTCGCCAAGGCTAAGATATACATCAGTTGCTAAAGTGGTGGAACGGGTGGCGTAGTCGACCCAATTGGGATACCACACCGACGGTGAGGCAGCAACCACGCTGTCGAACACATCGGTTTGATAGGATGCCCATAACGCAAAGAGTCCTGCCAGCGAATATCCCCCGAGAACCTTGTGGGGCGCATCAATGCCTATTGATTGCAGGTGGGGCAACAATTCGCTGGCTATAAATGCCAGTGTGTCATTGGCTCCGTCGCCAAAAGGTGTGTTGCCAAAGGCGGGAGGGGCCGTCCAGGGGGTAAGGTCCCTGTTCCAGTCAGCAATCATAAATGCGGCTAAGGTGAACGGCTGATGCACTTGCTTGCGAATGAGCTCAACCTCCTGAGGAAGCTTAGTGGCACTATGCTCATCAACTGGCTGCAAGAGCAGATGCTTGGCTCTGTCCTGCAAAAAGACACGAAACTCTCGCCCCGAGATGTTATTCACGACTTCCTTCATGTGATTCTTGACTGGCTTGATTTAGTTGCTAAAAAAACTAATGCTGAACTTGAGGTTTTGCATTATCAGAGAACAAAGGTAGTCAATTTCCATGTAAAGTGCAACCATGCGCTTCTTTTCATTAATTTTAAGCGTGATGTCCACATGGTTAACGATATTTTTTGTTATCTTTGTGCGTTTTAAAAAAACATTGCATCAACATGAGATTCCATGACATCATAGGTAATGAGCGTGCCATTGAGCAGATTAGGCGCATGGTGGATAGCGGCAACATCCCTCATGCAATGCTGCTTCATGGCGAGCCAGGAGTGCCAAAGCTCGCCCTCGCCCTCGCCACTGCACAGTACATCCACTGCACCAACCGTCACGACGGTGACTCATGCGGAATGTGCCCCTCGTGCCTGCAACATCAGTCGATGAACCATGCCGACACGTTCTATTCTTACCCCATTACCAAGAAGGGTGATAATCCAGTGAGCGAGGACTTCGACCGCGAGTGGAAGCGTTTCTTGAGCGAGGGGGTTGTGGCCGAGGACTATCAGCGCTGGCTCGCAATAATCGGCAACGAGAATGCGCAGCCCATCATCTACGCCAGCGAGAGCGACAACATCACTCGCAAAATGAGCCTCAGTGCCTACACCGCCAAGTACAAAGTGCTCATAATGTGGCAGGCTCACAAGATGAACAAGGAGTGCTCTAACAAGCTGCTAAAGCTCATCGAGGAACCCGACCCCGACTGTATATTCCTGCTCACCACCGATGATGCCAAGGCAATATTGCCCACCATCTACTCGCGCACTCAGCGCATTGAACTGCGCAAACCCTCGACCGAGCAGATAGCACAATACCTTGCCAGCAGCGGCGAGATCGACATGAGAGAGGCTCTTGCGATGGCAGCCCCTGCCGACGGCAACGTGGTGCAAGCACTGCGCAACCTGGATCACGGCAGCGAGACTCACGACTTCCACAACCAGTTTGTGCGCCTCATGCGCCTTGCCTACATGCGCGACTTGGGCGGCATCAAGGCCTGGAGCGAGAGCATAGCCGACTACAAGCGTGAGAAGGCCCAGCGTTTTCTCAACTATGCTACCCGCATGGTTCGTGAAAACTACATCTATAACTTGCACCTGCCGCAACTCAACTACGAGACCCAAGAGGAGTCGCAGTTCAGCAAGAACTTTGCGCGCTTCATCAATGAGGCCAACGTGGAGCGGCTGCTCAAGCTCTTCGACGATGCCGCACGCGACCTGCGTGGTAACGGCAATGCAAAGATTATCCTCTTCGATGTGGGTGTGAAAGTGACAATACTGATAAAGAAATAAAGCTCAGAAGTCAGAAGTCAGAAATCAGAGGTCAGATGTCAGATGTCAGAACTCTCACTTTTACCTCTCACCTCATAACTCATAACTCATAACTCACAACTCACAACCCACAACCCACAACCCACAACCCACAACTCACAACTCACAACCCACAACCCATAACTCAAATGGCAACACCATCACTGCTCCGACAGATAGCACAATATTTTCACCAGCGCCCTGGGCTGCATGACCATTGCTTCGTGATGCCTAATCACCGCAGCTGCAAGTTCCTGGAAAGGGAACTCAGCTTAACAGCACAAGGAACATTTATCATGCCCGAGGTGCTCACCATCAACGACTTCGTGAGCCAGCTGGCGCATGGAGTCAATGTCAATGCGATTGATGCATTGTTCATCCTCTACGACTGCTACAAGTCGCTGCCAGGCAATGAGGACACCGAGTTCGACAAGTTTATCTACTGGGGAAATGTGGTGCTTAACGACTTCAACGATGTGGACATGGACCTCATCGACCCCGAGATGCTTTTCAACAATGTGCGTGAGCATCGTGAAATCCAGGCCAACTACCTCGACAAAGACCTGCAGGAAATTATGAGAGCCTATTTCAAGCTCAATCAGCAAGGCATTGCAGCAGGCGATGAGGAGTTCTGGATCAACTACGACGACTCCAATCTCGACCCCGAGCAGGTGAAAGCCAGGTACTTGGCCCTGTGGCGAAACTTGCTGCCACTCTACAAGGCCTATCATCAAGAGCTCGACAAGAAAGGCGTGAAGTCGCGCGGACGCATCTATCGCGATGCCGTCGATGCTGTGAAAGATGGCATCGACCTGGGGCACAAGTGCTATGTGATGGTGGGCTTCAATGTGCTCTCGGCAAGTGAGGTTGCAATCTTCAAGCGGTTGAGCAACAGGGGTAAAGCTATGTTCTTTTGGGACACAGCGTCGCCCATATTCAACCCCAAGTTCCCGCCCAGCGCAGGCACCACCTATGTGAAATTCCTGCAGCAACAGTTCCCTCAACCCCACGACTTCGTGCCAGCCGAGGTTGATGCGTTCCCTCCGATTAATGTGTGGGGCATCCCCTCGGGCGTGGGGCAGGCCAAGTGCGCCTTCAAGATTGTGGATGAGCTCATAGGCAAGAACCTAATCAACGATAAAGAAAATGCCATCGACACTGCAATAGTAACCCCCGATGAGACGCTGATGCAGCCGTTGCTCAACTCGGTGAGTGCTGGCATCAAGAGCATTAATGTTACAATGTCCTACTCGCTGCGCGACAGCGACATTGCATCGCTCATGAGAGTGGTGGCAATGATGCACAGCAGGGCGCGCCGCAGTCCTGACCAGCCATGGCAATACTACCGTGACGACGTGAAGAATGTGCTCTCGCACACCATCATCAAGACTTGCTTTGGGCTTGATGCGCTCAAGCTCTCACACCGCATCGACAGTGAGAACCTGCTTTACATCGATGCCACCATGACTAGCGGCATGCCCTTTGAACCACTATTTAGGGGAATCGACAACATGACACAGGCGAGCAGCGTGGTCGATTACCTGCAGCAGCTGGTTGAGTTCTGCAACACAGTGCTGCAAGCTATTGCCACCAGCAAGCCCATTGGTGATGACGATGATGACAAGAATGCCACCAATGGCACAATGACAATTCAGGAAGCCTTCATCAACCAGTATGTGGAAGTGCTCAACAGGGTGGCAGCAGCCATCAAGAAATACCAGTTGCCTCAGTGCGAGGACACTGTGACCTTCCTCATCGACAAGCTGGCATCAATCTTCACTGTGCCATTAGAAGGTGAACCCTTGAGCGGATTGCAGATGATGGGAATGCTCGAGACACGGTGCCTCGACTTTAATAATGTGATAATTCTCTCGGCCAACGAGGGCGTGATGCCTCGCAAGTCACGCAGTGGGTCGTTCATCACCGACTTCATGCGAAGAAACTACGGCATGTCCACATCGCGTGACCAGGAATCGATGTGGACCTACTACTTCTACCGCCTTATAGCCCGTGCACAAAACGTGTATATCCTTTACGACTCCAGCGATAAGGCTTTAGGGTCGAGCGAGGTCTCCCGATTTGTGAATCAGCTCAAGATGGTGTACGGTTGCGAGCTCAAGGAGAGGCAATTGACGCTCGATGTGCCAGCGAGCAAGGAACTCATCATCAATGTGCCCAAAGATGAACGCGTGATGCAAGTGATTGAGAGCTACGCCACACCTGGCGGTAAGTGCCTCTCGGCAAGTTCTATCAACGAGTTCATCAATTGCCCACTATCGTTCTACTTCAGGCACATCGAGGGCCTCAATGCCGACTCTAACGACGACGAATTCATGGGTAGCAGCGACTTTGGCACCATTGTCCACGACACGCTGCAGCAGCTTTATTACCCTAGCGTTGATGGCGAGAAGCGACAAGGAGAATACAAGGTGACATGCGCCATGATCAAGGAGTTCAAGAATCATCGGCTCAACCACATCGTGTGTCAAATGGTGAATAAGGTTTACACCAGAAAAAGCGACCCTAATGCTCCACTTGCAGGGGAGGCTGCTATTGTGAGCGAGTCAATAATCATGTTTGTGAAAAAGGTTCTCAACTACGACATCAATTTGCTGGCAGGCGACACCGACTTTTTTACTGTTCTCGAATGTGAACGCAAGCGTGAGAATATTAGGCTGAACTTTGGCTCACAGGAGTTTAATTTCTCATTTACAGCCGACCGCATCGACCGCTTGAGCAACGGCACACTGAGGATAGTGGACTACAAGACTGGCAATGACAACACCAAGTCGACAATTGAAAACATCTTTGTGCCCAAGGGCGACAGGGCCAAAGCGATCTTGCAACTGCTGCTCTACTGCAACGCCTATGCCAAGGATGCTGATTGCACCGAGCCCATACAACCCATGATTTACAAGATTAAGGACATGAATGATACGGGTGTAAAAATCGAAGGCAAGCAGTTAGAGAATTACCTCGATGTTAACGATGAGTTCTCAAGCAAGATGGACGCGGTGATTAGCAACTTCTTTGACCCCAAAAAGCCGTTCTCGCAAGCCGACTACAGCAAGCCCAGTGAGGCATCGTGCCGATACTGCAAGTTTACGAACTTCTGCCACCGCAATAAGAAAGAAAAGGACTACTAGTCCTCAGCTTTGAAACCACATTATTAATTCACACACACACATCACATATAAAACTCACACAATCATGCGACACTTTTTATTTCATTTGGTACTGGCCGTTTTCATTGCCTCACTCGCCTCGTCGTGCAACACTAATGGCGAATACGTAAAACACGGTGGCACGATTTGCTACAGTTATTGGACATTCAGTTTTGGTACCATCTACGATACACTGCCTGGTGTGGATGCTGCCTCGTTCACATCGATTGAGAACTGGCTTGGGCGCGACAAGCAACATTCCTATTTTAAGGGTCGACTCATAGAAGGTGCACATCCTGCATCGCTAAAGGCCAAGAAATATCCTCTCAGTTGCGACAACAACGACTATTACTACATGCACAAGCCCCTTAAAGTGGCAAGTGTCAAGCACTTTGAGGTAATTAAATGGAACGAGGACGACATGTGGGCTATCGATAACCGATATGCTTATTATGACTCGATACGCATTGATGGTGCTGACTTGGCAACTTTCAAAATTCAGGCCCACAATGTTGCAACCGACCGCAACCATGTGTACCGTTACGGCAAAATAATGCCGCTTGCCGACCCGGCAACCTATGTTGAGCAATGGAATGGGCTTTACAGCCGCGACAAGGGCCACATCTGGTACTGCGGCAAGCTCATGGAAGATGTTGACATCGCAACCTTTGTCATCGACAAGGATGGAGCCCGCGACAAGAACGGCCATTTCTATCGCGGCGAGCGCGTGAGCAACGAGCAGTGGCAAGAAATCGCAACGCAGCGCAGTGATGACGAGGATAACTAAAGAGCATTTTATGAAATAATCTTTCGTCGATTTTCGTGTTTTTGCGTCTTATAAAGTGGATAGCCGAATGGCTGTTCAGTATATTATGTTTGGTAGCAGACGCAGAAATATTGACGAAGTGATAGAGGCGAACCTTGACGCGTTAGTTAGGTTTGCCTACTTCCGCATGAGCAACCGTGCTCAAGCCGAAGACATTGTCTATGAGGCTGTGTTGCGCCTGCTTGAAAATCGAGGAAAGGTAAGCGATGCAAGGTGCTACTTGTTTAGAATCGTCTTCAACTTGTGCCATGACGAGTTCAGGAGAAAGCGTCTCACGACGGTTCCACTTGACAACATTGAGATGCCCGACAAAACTGATGAACTGCTCGACCAAGAAGAGGTTGACCGCATCAACCACTTACTCGATGACTTGCCACCAAGTGAGGCTGAGATTGTGAGAATGAACGTGGTTGACGAGCTATCGTTTGTGGAGATAGGTCACATACTCAATCTGCCACAATCCACAGCAAAATCACGGTTTTATTCGGGAATGAAAAAACTGAGAGAAAAGTATTTTACCAATAATCAATGAGCGAGATGGACGAATATCAAGAAATAAAAGAATTATTGAAACCGCAACGATCAATAGGCGCATCACCAGTGTTGCGCCAGCGCATCCACGCTGCATCAGCTCAAAAGCACAATGCCACCGGCACAAGGTGGTTGTGGAGTGCCGCAGCTGCATGCGTAGCGCTGATAGTTGGAGCGGCATTGCTTTTCAATGGCAAGGGTTCTATTGCATCATCATCCAACAGCGAGTGCATCGTGTATGTCGCAGGGAAGAAAACCAGTGGCGATGAAGCCCACGCGATTGCCGAAGCCGATGTGGCAAGGATGGAGCAATTCATGCTGACAGTGGCTCAGCAAAATGCTGCCGAGCAGGAGAAAGTTAATCAATTTATGCAACATAAATCCATAGAGAAATGAAACGTCTGATTATCATAATAACGTGCGTTGTCACAGCCATAGCCGTTTATGCCAACCCGCCAAGGTTGAACGTTGAAAGCCTGTTTGATGGCCGATACAACGACAACAAGAATATCACCATATCTATCTACAAGAATAATGGTAATTATTACCGTGGGCTGACGGTAAAGAACAACCCTGGTATCATCAAGAAAATTGCCGATGCCATATCAAAAGACGTGCCAAGAGCAAAAGAATATTCTGATTACACTGGAGCCGACGGGCAGTACACGTCGCTCCAGATTGTCAACAATGGTGAGATTATTTATATAGGTCTGCAACGCGACAAGCATGGTGGAGCTTTCTTCTTCATTCAAGGCAAAGAAAAAGCATTCAAATAACTAATCAATAACTTATTATGAGCAAACTACTGAAGGCCGTCTTATTGATGGCTCTACTTCCTGTATCCCTTCTCGCACAGGAAAACAATGACTCAACAGCCATCGACTCCATAGCCAACTATTGGGATAAAGTGCTGGAACTGAATGAGGTTGTGGTGGTTGGGCATCGCACGGTGCTCAAGCAAGAACCCGACCGCATAGTTTATCTCACCAAGAATGATGCGTTCGTCAAAGGGTTGAACGGCATCGAGGTGCTTGACCGCATTCCTCGCGTGACGGTTGAGGGCGATGCCGTGACGGTCGCTGGCAAGTCATCGGTGCGATACATAGTTGATGGCCGCCTATTAGAGACGCCTGGCGATGCCGTTGCTATGCAACTGAAGAACTTGCAAGCAACTGGCATCGAGAAAATTGAGGTGCTCACCACACCTCCAGCGAAATATGCCGCCGAAACAAATGTGGCATTCATCAGCATCACCACGCGCAATGAATCGCTCGGCACGCGTGGCAATGTGTGGGGGCGCGGTATCGCTCGTGAGGATTTCAGCTACATGCTGGGGGGCAACCTGTCGCACACTACTCGCAAGGTCGAACTGTCGATTGACGCAAACTGGAATGCCACTCGAGGCATCAATGACCTTGACCGAACCTTCACCTTCAGTGACCATGTGAAAACCTCTAACCGGAGCACGCATTTCACCAATCGCGCAATTGGCCTGAACGGGCTTTTCAAGTACAGATTTACTGGTCGATTTGCGACGGGTGCCATAGCCAATTTCAGCACAACCCGAATGACCAGCAAGTTAAGCGATGTCACTAACGACAAAGGCAATATATTCAGTTCATATAATTATTCGCCGTCCCGCCCCAACAATGCACTCACATTGACGGCTTTTGCCGATTGGCAACTTGACGACAAGGGCAAGATGTTGAGTCTCACCTACAACTGGTTCAACAAATCAACCAAGTCATTCTCTGATGTGACCACAAAATGGAACGGCGGCTCTTCACGCTTGACCAATCACGGACACAACAAATATCACATCCATTCTGTGAAATTCGATGCCACATTGCCATTCTCCTCCTTCAAGATGGAAACTGGCATGGCTTACACCACTATCGGCAACAACACAACATTGACCGCTGGAACTTATGACGGCTCGCAATGGGTATATGACCCTTCGCAAAGCAACGGTTTTGACTACAACGAGAGCACCGTTGCTGCTTATGCCAGTTTTGAGAAGAGCTTTAGCAACTCATTTTTCGGGAAACTAGGTTTACGCTACGAGCGCACCGACGTGAAAGGACATCAGTCAACAGGCGATGAAAAGCATAATAACAATTATGGCTATCTGTTCCCCTCGTTGAACTTTAGCTGGAACAATCAAAGCATTGGGCGTTTTTCCTTGTCATATTCTATGGGCATCACACGGCCAAACTTCAGCGACCTCAATCCTTTCCGCTACCACACCACCACAAGCGACTATGTATCGGGCAATCCCAATCTACGTCCGAGTATTGCCCACAACACCGAGCTGAGCTATAGTTTCAAGGGCATCTATGCGGTGTTGTATGATTCCTATAATCGCAATGCGATTGCTTATGTAACGCGGTTCAATGCCGACGGCTCACAATTCTCAGTTCCCGAGAACTGCATCGATAATAGCAAAGTGGGGCTTTATGCTTCCTACTATCGCTCAATCTTCGACTGGTGGAACATGAACATAGGTGGCGAAGTGTTCAACACTCAAGCAAAATCAAAGATAGCCGATTTCAGTGAGCATGACGACAGCAGCTGGAGCGGCAAATTGGAACTCAGTTCTTCATGGATGCTAAATCGCTCGCAAACGCTTATCTTCAACATTCGGTTCAGCCATTACTTCCCCTATCACGAGCGCATGGTGCGATACGAGTCCATGTCGTTGATAGGTTTTGAGCTCCGTTACACGCTCCTCGACAATCGACTGACACTTACTGCCGCCGTGAACGATCCATTCGGCTGGAACATCACCAAATCCACCGCTTTGTATAATGACTACAGCGTCTACACACGTAACAACATCCACAGCCACGCCGTCTCGTTGCGTGTTTCCTACTCATTCGGTGGCAACAAAGTTAACAACGTCTATCGCGACTCCAAAGAGAGAGAATCCAGCCGTTCCTATTAACCCTGCTTCATCAATAATCGTGCCCACAGGCAACCCCACTTGCAATGGGCACAAAAAGAGAAACGATTGCGACTTTCGTCACAACCGTTTCTCTTCCTTGGCGGAGAGGACAAGATTATTTTTTTGGTTTCGAGTCCTCGCCGTTGGTCTATTCGTCAACCATTTGCATTCAGGATTCGCTGCATTACTGTCTATAACCCGTCTATGATTTTGATGTCTCCAACTGCTGCTTCAATAGGGCAATCATGTCCTCGAGTATGGCAATTCTTTTATCCTTCTCCTCGATGATTCTGTCCTGAGCCTGGGCTTTTCCCTTGAGCTCACCAATCGTTATACTGGCTACATTATTGGAATTTCCAATCACATTGTAGTCATAATTTTTGGCTCGCTTAAATAGTCTGTCAATCGGGACATCAAAAAAATCTGCAATTTTCTCAAGTCTTTCGGCTGTGGGGTTGCCTTTGACGAGCGATGTTATTGAGCCATTGGACTGAAGCTGAAGATAATCCAATAAATCTTTGGCTCGCAAACTGCGCTCCTTTAGCAACACATTGATTACTTGGCCATTGTACATAAATTAAAGTGGTTTAAATGATTGTTAATTTATAAAATCAATAATATAGTATCGATTCTTTGATTTTTTTATTGTTTCGTTGGCCAAAATTAGGATAAATTTTTGGATTAACAAAATTTTCGAGAATAGATTATTGATAAAGCTGTGATTAATTCAATCATCCAATAATAAATTGTTGCCCAATATTACCCTGAAACGGTGTCATGGCAAGGCTCTGGTAGTCAGTTAATAAACCTTTAATTTGACAACGAAATCACGTCATTTAACCAAAAGCTGAAAATTGTTCATTTTGATAATTGAGAACAATGGTTGATTATTTCATTTAACGACTTTCCACCAACCGCCTTTAGCCCCACCAATTCTAATAAGTGTTCCATTTTCTTTTAGCTTTTTTATATGCTTCTGAATTGCAGATGGTGAAATACCTAGTACTTGAGACAACTTTTTTCTTGAAATAGTTGGCTCGGAAGCAAGAATTGTCAGTAACTGGTCAGCCGTTTTCTGACCACCTTTCTGACCACCTTTTGATGGCAGGAAATAACTTACTGTAGAATACAGCAAAGTAGTCTCAAAAGTCACATCGCTACCGGTGAGTTCTTTCCATTTGGCGATTTTGTCAATGCCATATCCAGCATTTTCAGACAATCTTGCATAGCATCTCTCGTCATAATGATTTCATTTTATGCCATAAAGATACAAATTATTGATGAGCGGAATGTGAAATCCACTGCAAAATCAACACTTTCTGAAAAAAACATAACAAAAAGCCTTGCGTTTGAGAAAGATGTTGTATATTTGCATAAACTGGATTATGCCCTAATTTTTTGATAAACAGACGCGTATTGTCCGTCTATTTTCAGTTAAAAGGTTAAACTTTCTTAAAACTTTTATAACGATTTGGTATCAAACAATATAAACCACAAATACTACACAAAAAAACAAGCAATAATCACTACTATAAATTATAGTTTTTAACATCCATTCACTAAATCTTGCGAGTTTTCGTCAATTCTCAATCGTATTATATAGGTAGAGACATCAATTAAAAAACCATTTAAAAATTACGATTATGAACAAAAAAATGATTCAAGACGAGATTTACGAGGCAATCGCAAAACGCGTGAAAAAACGGAGGTCGCCTTAAGCCAATTGCCGATGAAAACGGCAACCTTTCTGATGGCTTAAAAGTGGCGCGACTTGATTGTGGTGACGGCCAAATTACTTTAAAGATTGGCACACTTGACGAAATTTGTAAAGCATTTGGTATCTCGAGGCCCATATCTGATGATGCCATAGAGGGTATGGTAAGGGCTAAGTTGAAATGTGGTAAGGCGTTTACAATTAATGACAAACTGGAGAATTCATTGACCGACGAGAATGTGCTTCTGCTCTAAAAGACAAGGAATCATGAAACGACAAGTTATTACACAACTGACAACGGCCGAGCGCCTCACCCTGCTGGAGCAAATCTTTGCCCCGCAGGGCGGATGCTCTCGTGTTGAATTTGCGTCCTGCACATTGAGCGACATGGCTTTCATGTTCGACTTTGTGGATGCCAACTTAGTGAAAATGAAGTGGTCTAACGACGAGTGCGAATTAAGCGAGATTATTGAACGCACCAAGCACCTTCTCTCACCCGAAGTGGAGCAGAAGTTCGGTCTGGGCATGCCTTATTTTGTCCATGTCGTTCTGCCTTCGAAATCAAAACTAATTGCAGGTTTTACAAACTGGCTTCAGCACAATGAACCCATAGCGCTGGAGCATTTTCAAACCTCAAGCAACATCGACGACATCACCATTCTTGTCGCGTATATCAAAAATGAAATCGGTGACCGCATTGCCGATGAAATAGAGAAAACAAACAGAATATTAGTAAATTAATGATAAAAACAAGTAATAATGAAAAGAGGTTATTTTCAATTAGATGAGCAGGCTGAGCTGTTTGAGCTGCTATCAAAAAAACCAAAATGGTGGAAAGAGCTAATTGGTGATAATGATTTGTATTGCAATATAAGAAAGGGCAATAGAATTAATGTTTATTACAGGGGTGCGTCTATAATGGATTTATTTTGTAAGAATGGGAAGATAAAAGCAAAAATCCATAATTATTACCTCGGTTATGAGAAAAATCTGTGTGAAGAATATAAAGTTCGTTATGGCTATATCTCGCTTAATCCTGAAGATATTATTTGTAGAATTCCAACTATTAAGAAACGAGTTGAAATTAACAAAAAGAATAAGGCAGATATAGACTTTGGAGAAGAAAGAGAAGAAAATATAAGTGAGAAATATATTCAATCTCAAATGTATTTGGAGAATAAACTATATATTGATACAGAATTTGCTTTGACGTTAGATGATGGAACTAATATTAGAATTGATTTAGTTCGATTATCAGAAGACGGGGCTGTATGTTTCGAGGAATTGAAATTAATTGATGATCCTAGGTTGAAGCCAAAGGGAAAGAAACAAGCAGAGATTATTACTCAGATGAATAATTATGATAAATTCCTTAAAGAGGCTAGCAAGATAAAAGGATCAAATTCTGAGCCTATTATAATTGAGTATTATAGTAAAGTTCTTCGCATAATGAAGAAAATTGGTATATTGCGAACTGAATTTGAGCCTAAGTATGTTCGTGACCACATCAATCTTTTCATTAAACTGACATATACAAAGAAACATCCTAAAAGAAATCATGCAATGACTACAATTCAAAACGTATGCAAGGGACTTCATTCAAATATTGAGGATGTTGTGAAAGAATATGAGAATCTAAGGAAATGAAGATTACTATTCATCGTGGGACGCATCAGATAGGTGGATGTGTCACTGAATATGAGCATGAGGGTTGGCATTTGTTCGTTGACTATGGTGAGGAGTTGCCAGGTGGCCCAAAGAGCGGTGATTTATTTGTGGAGGAATTGACGCATGGCGATTTATCAAAGAGTGCTTTGCTCATCACCCATAATCATGGTGACCACATTGGGCGTATTACAATGTTGCCAAAAGACTTGCCTATTTATATGGGAAAGGTTGGTCGTGCCATACAGATGCAATTATCGCGCCACCTTAAAAATGTAGATAGCAAGCACGAGGAAATGTTAGAACGACTAAGCCTTTCGAATCCATTTTTGAATGTATTTGAGGCGGGCAAGCCTTTCTCCTTCGGTCCGTTCATCATAATGCCAGTCACTCTAGACCATTCTGCCTTTGAGGCTTTTGCATTTAAGATTGAGGTTGAAGGCCACAGCACTTTTCATACTGGCGATTTTCGCACTCATGGTTTCAGGAGCAAGAAGTTTCCTGAATTAATCAGTAAGTTTGTGGGGACAGTGGATTGTGTGGTATGTGAGGCAACCAATGTGTTGCGCCACGATGCCGCAGTTCTATCCGAGAGGGACTTGCAATGTCAGTTTGAAGATGCATTTAAGGCAAACCCATATAATATAGTGTATGTGGCCTCGACTAACATAGACCGCCTGTTCTCATTGTACCATGCAGCAGTGAAGGCTCAACGCTTGTTTTTGATGGATAGATACCAGAAACATATGATGGATTTAGTTGTTGAAAGTGGCTCCATTTGGGGAAAATCAGAATTATATAATTTCAAAGTTGAATCTAAGCCTATGGTACTGGAATATGAGAATAAAGAATTTAGAGTAAACGATAAATTCAAAAGAAAACTCGCACAGAAGGGGTATGTATTACTTGCG
Source organism: Porphyromonadaceae bacterium UBA2751 (assembly GCA_002353285.1). Taxonomy (GTDB): domain Bacteria; phylum Bacteroidota; class Bacteroidia; order Bacteroidales; family Muribaculaceae; genus Sodaliphilus. The sequence continues at coordinate 171,962 of DEJJ01000034.1, forward strand.
CGTCCCAATTCTCTTTTTGACAACTTGGTTGAACGAATTCCAGGCGAAAAAAAGAAGTATCTGTCAATGTGGGAGGGTTATGTGACTGAAGATAGTGAAGCCTATAACGAGAAATTGGCCCAGTCGCTAGGGGAAAACTATATTTTTATGCATACAAGTGGGCATTGTGACATGAACAGCATGCATGAATTGTTCAATATGCTTCAACCAAAGACAATTATCCCTATACATACGGATGCCCCAAATGAATTTGAAAATATATTTGGTAACAAGTGGCGAGTTGTAATCTTGAATGATGGTGAATCAATTGAATGTTAGCTATGACCATACTTCACATAAGTGACACGCACGGGTTGCATGGCAAGTTGGGGACGATGCCCCCAGCCGATGTGCTTGTGCATAGTGGCGACTTCACCCACATCGGCACCGAACAAGAAGCGCTTGACTTCCTCAACTGGTTCATTGCGCTTGATTATTCCCACAAAATATTCGTAGTGGGCAACCACGACCTATGCTTGTGGGATGCCGAAGGCATAGAGGATCTGTCTGCCAATGTGCACTTCCTGCAGGACCGTGGCGTGACTATTGATGGCGTGAAGTTCTTCGGCTTAGGCTATAACCACCCCGAGAACCTTATTCCTAAAAGCGACCTGGATGTGCTCGTAACCCACGAGCCACCGCTTGAAATACTCGACTACTCGTCGGGTAAGCATTGGGGCAATCTGCCGTTGCGCAATAGTGTGGAAAGTGCCAATCCGCATTTGCATCTCTTCGGCCATGCCCACGAGAGTTATGGCACTACCAAGCGCGACGGCATTATTTTCAGTAATGCTTCATTGCTTGATGACTACAATAAACTTGTCAACTCACCACGACTCATCCAAGTGAATTTGGGCAGGTAATAAGTGAGATTAAAGGAGGACAAGATTCACTCGCGTGGGCTCGTGCATCTTGAGTTGGAGGGAAGTTCAGCGAGCAACCGATTGCTTCGCAATCATTGGTTGTTTCGTTATGGCAAAATCACTCAAACAAGTTTGGCTCTCCGCCATAATGAAACAACCGGCCACTTGCGTGGTCGGTTGCTCACCTGGCGGAGAGGACAAGATTCGAACTTGCGGTAGAGTTACCCCTACGGCAGTTTAGCAAACTGCTGGTTTCAGCCACTCACCCACCTCTCCAGTGCCATTAGTGCTGAATGCTTTTTCATTAAGCGAGTGCAAAGTTAGTGCTTTTTTTGAAAACTGCAAAGTTTTTGGGCAAAAAAAGTAAATTTTTTTGTTGTTGCCCATTTTTTTGCAGTGCTTCATTATCGCTCAATCACTTTGCTGCATTCTTTATCGTGTTGATTATCAATGCAAAGTCCTCGTCGGTCACCATCGGGCCGCTTGGAAGACACAGACCGCAGTTGAAGAGCTTTTCGCTCACTCCGTTAACGTAGGCTGGAGCGCTGCGAAAGACGGGCTGCATGTGCATGGGTTTCCACAATGGGCGCGACTCGATGCCAGCCTGGTCAAGAATGATGCGCAACTGGTCGTAGTCGATGCCAAACTTGTCAGGGTCAACTGTGATGGTGTGCAGCCAGTAGTTTGGCTCCATGTAGTCCTCGGGAGCCACATGCAGTTCAATGCCATCGATGTCCTCGAATCCCTTGAGGTAGATATCGCGTGCACGCACGTGATGTGCGATGTGGTCATCTACGATAGTCATCTGTCCGCGGCCTATTCCTGCACAAATGTTCGACATGCGATAGTTATAGCCAATGTGTTCATGCTGATAATAAGGGAATGGCTCACGCGCCTGGGTAGCATAGAAGAGGGTGCGTTTCTTAGCTTCGTCGTCGGGACAGATGAGCGCACCGCCGCCGCTTGTGGTAATCATCTTGTTGCCGTTGAACGACATCACGCCGTAGGCGCCAAAGGTGCCGCAGGCTTGACCGCGGTAGCACGAGCCGAAGGCCTCGGCTGCGTCTTCAAGAATAGGTATTTCATAGCGCCGTGCCACCTCCATTATCTTGTCGATATAGGCTGGCATGCCGTAGAGGTATACTGGGATGATTGCCTTGGGCTTGCGTCCGGTCTTGGCAATGCGGTCCTTGATGGCATCTTCAAGCAGATTAGGATCCATGTTCCACGTTCCTGGCTCGCTGTCGACGAATACTGGCGTCGCGCCTTGATACACAACAGGATTGGCACTTGCCGAGAATGTGAACGACTGGCATATCACCTCATCGCCAGGTTGCACACCCAGGTTGACAAGGCCCAGATGCACGGCAGCTGTGCCCGCACTCAGTGCCACAACTCGCTTGTTGAGCGTTTTGCCACAATTATTGCGGTTGACAAAGTCTTCAAGGTCTTTCTCAAACCCATTGACGTTTGGTCCCAAAGGCACCACCCAGTTAGTGTCGAAAGCTTCCTTTATGAATTTCATCTCCTCTCCAGCCTCGCTCATGTGTGCCAGGCAGAGCAATATGCGTCTGTTGTTAGCCATACTTGTATGTTGTAAAGTAACGTGTTTTCAATAAATTATCCTTATTGGGAAGAACAGAACAGGTAACATCTATTTTCCCAAAACGCAAAATTATAGATTTTTTTTCAATGTGTGATAGTTTTAACCAAGTTTTTGACATAACTACTGCTCAATAGTATGCACAAAATCTGCTGCAATCGCATGACAACCCCAACCTCTGTAACCCATGCTCATCATCTCGATAAATGGCTTATGGCAATGTTTAACATCTATTAAGATACAGAATGACAAAAAAACTTTAATTTTGTCAGTATAAAACTTTATCGACATCAGCAGGGTAGCAATGTCCAACCTGATGCCCTGAATAATACCATTCAACACCTAATATTAATTAACTAACGAATTTACTGAATAACGACAATAATGATTGAGAAGATAACAAGAGAAGGTATCATCAAGTTGATGAAGCGAGAAATAGTGCCTGCTGTGGGGTGCACCGAGCCCATGGCAGTGGCTTTGTGTGTGAGCCGAGCCACTGAGGCACTTGGCACCAAACCCAGCAAAATCACTGCTCTGTTGAGCGCTAACATCTTGAAGAATGCCATGGGCGTGGGAATTCCTGGCACTGGGATGATAGGCCTGCCCATTGCCATTGCCTTAGGAGCAATCACTGGCAAGAGTGATTATCAGCTCGAAGTGCTCAAGGACGTCACCCCCGATGACATTGAGCTGGGCAAGCAGTTCATTGCCGAGGACCGTATCAGCATCCAGCTCAAGCAAGGCATCACCGACAAGCTCTATATCGAAGTGATGTGTGAGGGCGGCGGCCACAGCTCAAGCGCAGTCATTCAAGGGGGGCACACACGCTTTGTGCGTGTGACTCGCGACGACGAGGTCCTGCTCGATGAGAAGGCTCACCAGGGCGAGGCCTGCGGCGATGACGACATCGCGCTTAACCTGCGCTTAGTCTACGATTTTGCTATGGAAGCTCCACTCAATGAGATAAACTTCATCCTTGCCACGCGCGACTACAACATCAAGGCGGCTCAGGAGTCGCTCAAGGGCAACTATGGTCACTGCCTGGGCAAGACCATGGACAGACCGCTGAGTCACGGCATCTTTGGCAACACAATCTTCTCACGCATCCTGTCGAAGACGGCACTGGCATGTGATGCACGAATGGGTGGTGCATTGATTCCAGTGATGAGTAATAGTGGTTCGGGCAACCAGGGCATCTGCGCCACTAATCCAGTTGCTGTTTATGCCATTGAGAACGAGAACACCGAGGAGGAACTCATTCGTGCCCTAACGCTGAGCCACCTCACTGCCATCTACATCAAGCAGAGCTTGGGCAAGCTTAGTGCCCTGTGCGGCTGCGTGGTGGCATCGATTGGCAGCAGCTGTGGCATCACCTACCTGATGGGTGGTGACTACAGCCGCATCTGCTTCGCTGTGAAAAACATGATTGCCAATCTCACCGGCATGATTTGCGACGGAGCCAAGCCCAGTTGCGCTTTGAAAATCTCATCGGGAGTGTCAACTGCACTGCTCAGTGCTGTGCTCGCCATGGAAGGCCGTCATGTGACAAGTGCCGAGGGCATTATCGACGACGATGTTGACCGCTCAATACGCAATCTCACCATTATTGGGGCCGATGCTATGTGTGCCACCGATAGCATGGTGCTCGACATCATGACAGGCAAGAAGTGAGACTGCCTGAAATGCTGAGAATGAGCAAGACCTAAACCTAAACAGTTGCAATTAATTAAGCACACATTAATATATAATATATACAACAAGAGCCGCAAAGTGTGATGCGGCTCTTGTTGTCTAATAGTTCTCCTCACCCATGAGGAGCGACCGTTCACAAATTACAAATTTTCAAGTGTTTTTAGTTCAAATGTTGTGCGATTTAGAAAAAAGTTGTACCTTTGCCGCGCTTTAAGCTCCCGTGTGATGGGAAATTAAGCTCAATAACTTAATTTTTAGTAACACAACTATTTAAAAATGAAAACATTTCAATTGAATGCAGAGCCAAGAACTGATCTTGGCAAGAAGGCTGCCAAGGCGCTTCGCGCCAGCCAAAAGATTCCTTGCGTGCTTAATGGCGGCAAGATCGTAGAGTTGAAGGACGGTAAGTACGACGGCACTCTCGCTGCTGGCGAGAAGGTTGTTGAGATTGGTCGTGACGGCAAGGCCGTGATCACAACCGATTTCACCGTCAACATGGGCGACGTTCGCAAGCTCATCTACACCCCCGAGGTGTATGTGGTAGCTTTGAATCTCAACGGCGTTGAGAAGATGGCTGTCCTCAAGGACATCCAGTGGCACCCAATTAACGACAGCATCCTTCACCTCGACTTCCTCGAGGTTTCGACCGAGAAGCCTGTAACTGTGCCTGTACCTGTTAAGGTTGAGGGTCACGCAGTGGGTGTTAAGGCCGGTGGTAAGCTCTTCTTGAGCATGAAGAAGGTTAAGGTTAAAGGTATTTACACCGACATCCCCGAGCGCATCGTCGTTAACGTTGACAACGTGGCTATTGGTCACGCTATCAAGGTGGGTGACTTGAAGTTCGACAACTTCGAGCTTGCCAACGCTAAGGACCTCGTGATTGCTGGTGTTCGTGCCACTCGTGCTGCTGCCGCTGCTGCCGCCGAGGCTACTGAGGGTGAAGAAGGTGAAGCTGCTGAGTAATTTTCTCAAGCGCATTTTCTCTTCTAAATCATCAAGTGAAGCGACAATCACAGCAAGTGAACCTGAAACTATGAAGTTTTTGATTGTTGGATTGGGTAACATTGGTGCAGAGTACCAGGGCACCCGTCACAACATAGGTTTTACAATATTGGATGCCCTTGCAGCGGCATCCAATGTTGTTTTCAAGTCGCAGCGTTACGGAGCTGTAGCCGAGATGCGACTCAAGAATCAGCGCCTCATGCTCTTGAAGCCATCAACCTACATGAACCTTAGCGGTGAGGCTGTGCGCTACTGGATGCAAAAGGAGAAAATCGAGCTCGACCACGTGCTTGTGGTGGTCGACGACCTGGCGTTGCCCTTTGGCACCATTAGACTTCGAGGCAAAGGGGCCGATGGTGGACACAACGGGCTCAAGAACATCAACGCCCTTGTGGGCTCACAAAACTATGCCCGACTGCGCTTTGGCATAGGGCATGACTTCCCCGAGGGCGCCCAGATTGACTATGTGCTTGGCCCTCTTTCCAGCGAGGAGCAGGCTCAACTGCCCGAGCGTGTGGGCAAGGCTGTCGATGCTATCAAGGCATTTTGCTTGAGTGGCATCAGCTTTGCCATGACTAATTATAACAACAAGTAATTCAAGTTAGTGTACAGTTGTGAGTTATCAGTTCTGAGTTGCCATAACTCACAAACTCACAACTCACAACTCAGAATTGGCAACTCACAAACTCACAACTAATATGACTGAGATGCGCATCGACAAGTGGCTATGGGCCACGAGAGTGTTTAAGACCCGCTCACTGGCAACCGACCAGTGTAAGCTCGGGCGTGTCACCATTAAGGGGATGAACGTGAAACCGTCGCACAACGTGAAGGTGGGCGACGTGATCGAGGTGCGCAAGCCACCAGTCACATTCACATTTGAGGTGGTGGGGCTGCTCAACAATCGAGTGGGAGCTAAACTCGTGCCTAACTATCTGAAAAACATTACCCCCGACGACCAGTATCGCATCCTTGAGATGGCACGCATTGGAGGCTTCGTCCGCCGCCAGAAGGGAATGGGACGTCCCACTAAGAAAGAGGGACGTGAGATGAAAGAATTTGCCGATGAGGTGTTCTTCGATTTCGACGACTTCGACGACGAGAACCCACTCTGGACCGAAGAAGACGAAGCGCGCCTCAACAAGAAATAGCACTAACCAGCTATAACTATATAGATGAACTATAAAGAAGTCCGACATCAGGTCCGACCAGTCTGACCAGTCCGACCTCTCGCATCTGAAATCTGCCCTCAGCCTTACATGTAGAGCTTCTGGTTCTCGAAGTCGACCTCGCTCTCGAGTTGAGTGACGAAGTCGTTGAGCACATCGGGTTCCACATCGCCAAGCCCATACTCGTTCTCGGCATCCTTGCGGATGAGCGAAATCCACTCGCGTCGTGCTGCCACGTAATCATTGTGAATGCGTTCAACTGCCTCGGCGTCAAGATTGTCAATGCCGTAGTAGTCAAGTATCATTCGGTAGGTCCACGACCATCGATACTCGTTGTAGTTGTTGTGAATGGAAACGAAGCGGTCGAGGACTTCCTCAATCGACGAGAGCTTGCCGCTAATAACATCCTCAACCAAGCGGTTTTCCTCGCTCTCGGGCAATAGCATGCCCGAGAGGTCTATCCAGTTGCCCTCACCCACTTGCGATGATGGAACAACAGGGCGGTGACGCTTGAGAACAGCGCCCATATAGATGCGCAATGCCATGTCGTAATATTCAATTCCCCTGCGCAGCATGGGAGCCTTGATAACATACTCATGGTAGTTGTAGGTGCTCACATTATCGCCACTGGCGGCACGCAACTTTTCAAGTATCTCCTTGCCGCGCAGCACCTCACTAATTGAGTATGGACTCAGCCAGTCGAAGTTGACGATGCTCTTGCGGTCGTGCACGCGACGCTTGTCGCGCTTGGGCCACTTGCGAATGTCGCGGTAAAGGCCCACTGTGGCGAAATTGCGCCCAGGCTTGATGTACATGGTGTCGCCATAGGCTATCAGGTAGGAGAATGGCAGGTCGCGAGTGTCGGGGTGATACATCAGTTTGCCAAACAGCACGCTGAAGGTGCCAATGTTGGCAGGCATGAGCAAGTAGGCTCCACTTGCCGTCTTGCTGCCTCGCTCCAGGATACCGTAGTGCATCGGGCCCATCTTGTAGGCGTGGTTGCTGAAGTTGGTGGCCGAGCCTGCGTTGTAGAACGAGAACTGGCCGCCAATGAGCAGCGAACTCTTGTGATGACTCACTGTGAACGGGCCACAGAAGGCGGCGCATGCCTCGCCGTTCGACATGTAGCTGTTGGCAAAGAACACACTGCTTGCTGCTGTGAAGCCATTGCTCAGCTCGCATGCCTCACCCACCATGCAGTCAACAATCTTCACGCTGTTGATAATCTTCGACCCACCGCTTATGATAGAGTTCTCGCATATCACGCCAGTGCCTATGGTGATTGGATTCTCAACAGTGCTGCTGATAGTGCAGTCGCTCAGGCGCGACACGCCACTCATTTGGCATCCGTCGCCCACTACGGCATTGGTTATCTCGTTGGTGTTGATAATCTTAACCTTGTTGCCAATAATGCTGCAATCTGGTCTGCGCTCGGCAATGTATTTCTCTACAAGTGGTGTCAGCGACTGCATGAAAGCATGATTGCCATACTGCTTCACCATCAAGGCGGCAAGCTGGCTGTTAAGACCGTCGAAGAGAAGCAGGTTGCCATCGCCCACCTCGTTCAAGACTGAGATGAGGCTGCCCTGCCCATAGGTCGCCCCTGGGCGTGTCTCGATTGTGCACACGTTGCTTATGTGGCATCCGTTGCCCACCACCACATTATTCATGTAGTTGCCCACATTCTCAATAAGGCAGCTGTCGCCTATGGTCACGTTGCGCAACGTGGCGTTGTTGATGCCGCAGCGTTTCACAAAGCCTTCACTCACCTCGATGCTGCCGCAGCATCCTCCCAGCTTTGCATAGCCATAGAAGGTGGTGCGGCGCACGCAGTGTGGGTCAAAGCCTCGGGCCACTTCCACCAGATTCCAGTCCTCGGCCTGACAGCCGTTTATAATTAATGTGTCTATTTCTTGTTGATTTAGCTTGCGATATTCCTTCATGTGTGTCATTTGTCTTGATTGTTTGCGGTGCAAAAATAGGCAATATTGCTCAACCCATCATCACATTAATGCCTCTTTAACCTTCATTGCGAATCATAACCATTTTTTTGAAAATTATTGAGCGTAATGTTTTTATTGCAAGAAAGAGTGGCGCGATAACGAGAATTTTTATTACTTTTGTGGCGAAAATTTATTAAATTTATTGCATTATGATTTCATTCCTTATTAGCATAGTTGCGCTGGTGCTCGGCTACCTGATTTATGGGCGAGTGGTGGAGCGCATCTTTGGCCCCGACACTCGTCTCACTCCTGCCATGGCTCACCCCGATGGTGTCGACTACATTGCCATGCCCACCTGGAAAGTGTTTATGATTCAGTTCCTCAACATCGCTGGCAATGGACCCATCTTTGGTGCCATAATGGGTGCGTGGTTCGGACCGGCAAGCTTCCTGTGGATTGTGCTTGGATGCATCTTTGCCGGCTCAGTTCACGACTACCTCAGCGGCATGCTCTCGCTGCGCCACGATGGTGCTGGACTGCCCGAGCTTGTGGGCAAGTACATGGGCAATACCATGAAGATTATCATGCTGGTGTTCTCTATGTTGCTGCTGCTCATGGTGGGCGCGGTGTTCGTCTACAGCCCAGCGTCGATATTGGCAGGCTTGGGTGGCAGCGAGGTGCTGTGGTTCATTGTGATATTCATCTATTACATCATTGCCACGTTGCTTCCCATCGACAAGATTATAGGTAAGATTTATCCGCTGTTTGCCGTAGCATTGATTTTCATGGCAATAGGTCTGTTTGTGTGCCTGCTCATTAAGATGCCTCACATCCCTGAGGTGTGGAACATTGGCAACATGGACTCGTGGATGAATGCTCAGGTCAGCGACGGGGTCGACTTATTAGGATTGAAAGACTATCTATCCAAGAACTCGCTATTCCCTGCCATGTTCATCACCATAGCCTGTGGCGCAATCAGTGGCTTCCATGCCACTCAGAGCCCACTGATGGCACGATGCCTCAAGAACGAAAAGCTGGGACGACCTGTGTTTTATGGCTCGATGATAACTGAGGGCTTTGTGGCACTCGTGTGGGCTGCTGTGTCGTCGTGGTTCTTCTACAGCGGCGGCTGGAGAGATGTCCTTCCACAGGATGCTGTTAATGAGTTTTTGGCACAGGTCAACAATGCCGATGGCAAGACTCTAATTCAATATTTCAACGCTCCTGCTGTGGTCAAGCTCGTGTGCAGCAGTTGGCTGGGTGTTGCTGGTGGCATCCTGGCCATGCTGGGTGTGGTGGCAGCTCCCATCACAAGTGGCGACACGGCTTTGCGCAGTGCACGCCTTATTGTCGCCGATTTCCTGAAAGTTGACCAAAAGCCCATTATCAAGCGATTGATGATTGCTGTGCCCATATTTGTGGCTGTATTGTTACTCTTGATTTGGCAACTGGCCAACCCCGACGGTTTCAACGTTCTGTGGCAGTACTTTGGATGGTCTAACCAAACCCTCTCGGTGTTCACCCTCTGGACTATTACCATCTATCTTTATAAAAAGAAGAAATGCTACTGGGTGACTCTCTTCCCCGCCATTTTCATGACGGCTGTGAGCATTTCGTTCATAATACAGCGCATCATCTTGTAATAATGGCGCGCGACAAAATAATCATTCGCGGAGCTCGAGAGAACAACCTCAAGGATGTGTCGCTCGAGATTCCAAAGCATGAAATCACGGTGTTTACTGGCGTGTCGGGCTCGGGCAAGAGCTCGCTGGTGCTCGACACCATTGCAGCCAAGTCACGGCGGGAACTTAACGACACCTTCCCTTCGTTTGTGCAGCAATATCTGCCCAAATATGGCAGGCCACACGTCGATGCCATCGAGAACTTGCCCATAGCAATCGTCATCGACCAGAAGAAACCAGCGCAGAACTCACGCTCAACCGTTGCCACCTACACCGACATCGCTGCGCTGCTGCGCCTGCTCTTTTCGCGTGTGGGCCAGCCATGGGTGGGCTATGCCGAGTCGTTCAGCTTCAATCATCCCGAGGGGAGCTGTCCGCGCTGCTCGGGCCTGGGCGAGATTCGTGAGCTCGACATCCACAAGCTGGTCGACTTCAACAAGAGCCTTAACGACGAGGACACTATTCATTACATCGCCTTCGGCAAGGGCGGGTGGCGCTGGATTCGCTATGCTCACAGTGGACTCTTCGACCTTGACAAGAAAATCAAGGATTATAGTCCCGAGGAACTCGACCTGTTTCTCAACAGTCCGCAAATTCGCCTCAAGAACCCGCCGGCCAATTGGCCCAAAAGTGCAAAATATGAGGGGCTGATTCCTCGCATGTATCGCAGCATTATCAATAGTGAGGAAGGCCTGCTGCATGCTGCTGTGCTCAATCCCATGCTCAATATGGGCGTGTGTCCCGACTGCGGAGGCACTCGCCTGAGCCCTCGTGTGCTCTCGTGCAAGATTGAGGGCATCAACATCGCCCAGGCGTGCGCCATGTCGATAACCAAGCTCAACGAGTGGATTAAGGCCCTCTCTTCGCCGCTGGCAGTTGACCTGAAGAAGGCGATAAGCGCGCGTCTCACGGCGCTTGAGGAGATTGGGCTGGGCTACTTGAGTCTTGACCGCGGTGTGGGCACTCTCTCGGGAGGCGAGGCGCAGCGATGCAAGATTGCTAAGTATATCAATTCGTCGCTGGCCGACGTGCTCTATATCCTTGACGAACCAAGCACTGGCCTGCACGATCACGACATTGAGAAGATGAAACTCTCGGTGCGGCGTCTGCGCGATGCTGGCAACACCGTGCTGCTGGTGGAGCATCACAAGGAGATGATTGCCATTGCCGACCACATTGTCGATCTCGGACCTGGCCCTGGCAGTAGGGGAGGGCGCATAATCTTTGAGGGAAGCTACTCTCAGCTGCTAAGTAGTGGAACTGACACAGGGCGCATGTTGAGTCAGCGTGGTGAGTTCAACGTCTCGCCTCGCAAGCCGTCGGGGTCATTCGCCTTGAGCGGAGCCAATCTCCACAATCTCAAGGATGTGAGCATCAATCTGCCTCTGGGTGTCTTCGCTGTGGTGGCAGGTGTGGCAGGCTCGGGAAAGAGCTCGCTCATGGAATGTTTCAGGCGCACTCAAGATGGCATTGTTTACATCAGCCAGAAGAACATAGGCGTGAGCCTGCGCTCCACTCCAGCTACCTACATGGACGTGGCACCCTTCATTCGCAAGCGTTTTGCCCGCGCCCACAAGCTCAAGGAGCAGTATTTCACCTTCAATGGCAAGGGTGGTTGCCCCGTGTGTGGCGGCAAGGGCGTGGTTATCTCCGAAATGGCGTTCATGGACAACATCGAGACCACATGCGAGGCGTGTGGTGGCTTACGCTACTCAAAGGAAGCTCTACAATACACAGTCGATGGTAAAAATATTGCTCAAGTGATGGACTTGAGTGTGCGTCGTGCTAGTGAGTTCTTTGCTGGCACTCCCGTCGAGGAGAAATTGCGACCGCTCATGGTTGTGGGGCTTGACTACTTGCACTTGAACCAGGCGCTTAGCACTCTGTCGGGTGGCGAGTTGCAGCGCATGAAGCTTGCGTCCTATCTGCAGCCTTACACTTCACCTCTTGATAAGGGGGGGCAGCGAGGCATCTTCATCATTGATGAACCCACCGATGGCCTGCATCTGAAGGACGTGCATCATCTCATTGAGTTGTTCAACCGCATGGTCGATGAGGGCAACACTGTGTATGTGGTGGAGCACAACACGAGTGTGATCAAGGCCGCCGACTTTGTGATAGAGATGGGGCCTGGTGCTGGCGACGACGGCGGGCGCGTAATCTTTGCTGGAGCACCACAATCCATGATTAATGCTGCCAGCTCGGTTACTGCACGGTATTTGTAGTCGACAACGCCTCTTTTTTAACGCTTGCGGCGTGATTTCTTCATGAATTTGTCGTAGTTGCCAGCAGTGTCATCGGCATTCTTCTTCCTGTTCTTGAAGCCTCGCTCGGCATCGCGCCTGGTGCGACGGTCGCTGCGGTTGCGGCGTTCACGCTCAATGGCGGCATATTTCTCGCGGCGTCTCTCGGCGCGGTTTTTCTTCACTTCTCCCTCAAGGCTCATGGCGGCATAATCCTTTGTGGCATCAGCAATCTCAAGGTATAGCCGCTTGCCATAGAACTCAGTGTTGCGCAGTGCGCTTATCACCTTGTGGGCCTCGCCTTGCTGCACGTCAAAGAGTGAGTAGTTCGTGAGCAGGTCGATGCGCCCTATGCCGATGTGCTTGCCTGCACCGCTGCTATTGATCATGCGAATGAGGTCGGGGGCGTAGAATCCATGACTCTTGCCCACATTGATGAACACGCGGTCGAAGCCTTGCTCGCCGGTGCGGCGGTCCTTCTCGCTGCTGGGGCGCGCATTGAGCTGGTTGCGCTCTTTCTTCTCGCTACCCTTGCGCTCCTTCTTCTCGGGAACATAGTCGAGCACTGGAGCCTTCTTGTAGTAGTCGAGCATGCGGTTGAATTCGAGCGAGAGCAGGCGCTTTATCACGTCCTCGCCGCTGAGCCACGACAGCTTCTTGAGCACACCGGGCAGGTAGGGGGCAATTTCATCTTCTTGCACATCCACATTCTCGAGGCGGTCGGCAAGATTAAACAGCTGCTTTTCAATGATTTCTTCGGCCTTTGGCACCTCGTGGCGCTCAAATTCTTTGCCTATGTGCTTCTCAATCTGTCGCAACTTGCTGCGCTCGCGGCTGTGGATGATGGCGATGGATATGCCAGTCTTCCCAGCGCGGCCTGTGCGGCCACTGCGGTGGTTGTAGATGTCGTTATCGTCGGGCAGGCTGTAGCTGATGATGTGGGTGAGGTCGTTAACGTCGAGGCCTCGGGCTGCCACATCGGTCGCCACAAGCAGTTGCAGGTTGCGCTCGCGAAACTTCTTCATCACGGCATCACGCTGAGCTTGCGACAGGTCGCCATGCAGTGCATCGGCATCATAGCCGTCCTGAATGAGCTGTGAGGCAACTTCCTGAGCTGTGGCACGAGTGCGGCAAAAGATGATGCCATAGATGCGTGGCAAGTAGTCAACAATGCGCTTGAGAGCGTTGTACTTGTCGCGGGCATTCACCATATAATAGATGTGCCGCACATTGGCAGAGCCCTCGTTGCGAGTGCCAGCCACAAACTCCACTGGGTCGTGCATGTAGTTTTGTGCTATGGCTGCTATCTCCTTGGGCATAGTGGCACTGAACAGGAGCATCTTGCGCTCGTCGGGAACATGGCTCAGTATCTCATTGATGTCGTCAACAAAGCCCATGTTGAGCATCTCGTCGGCTTCATCAAGTATCACCGTGCGCACGTCATCGAGTTTTACCGCTCCTCGCCTTATCAGGTCCTGAAGGCGACCGGGAGTGGCAACAATCACCTGCACTCCACGCTTCGCGGCCTTGATCTGGGGCTCGATGCTTGCTCCGCCATACACCGCAAGCACCTGCAGGCCATCGATGTAGCGAGCATAGTCCTCGAGGTCGTTCTTGGTCTGCAAGCACAGCTCTCGTGTTGGGTCGAGTATCAGTGCCTGAGTGGTGCGCTGGCTGGTGTCGATGCGCTGCAATGTGGGCAGTCCAAATGCCGCTGTCTTGCCTGTGCCTGTCTGGGCAAGGCCCACCACATCGGTGTCTTCGTTGAGCAAGTGAGGTATCACCATCTCCTGGATGGGCATTGGGTGCTCATATCCCATGAGTTCAATCGAGCGCAGCAGGTCGTCGCGCACGCCTAATTCTTTGAATGTTGCCATTGACGATTTTCAGTTTTTATAGGGATTTCTGATTTTTGGGTGCAAAGGTAGGCATTTTATGGCTAAAAATTATTGTTTTTAAGTTTTTAATTGTATTTTTGCAAGTTAGAACATGGGCATTCATGGCTCATCATGATTTATTCACCCTTTAAAACTTTAAACTCATGAGCAGCATGAGCAAGTGGCGCTTGGACGACAGCGCCGAGATGTACAACATCAATGGTTGGGGCCTTAAATATTTCTCAATCAATGAAAAAGGCCACATGACAGTGACTCCTAAAGCCACCTATAGCGGCGTGGATTTGGTGGAAGTGATGGACGAACTCAGGCAGCGCAACATCGGTGCTCCCGTGCTACTGCGCTTCCCCGACATCCTCGACAATCGCATCGAGAAGATTTCGAGCTGCTTCAAGAAGGCAGCCAAGGAATATGACTACCAGGCCAAGAACTTCATCATCTATCCCATTAAGGTGAACCAGATGCAGCCTGTTGTCGAGGAGCTGGTGAGTCATGGCAAGAAGTTCAACATCGGCCTGGAGGCTGGCTCAAAGCCCGAGCTGCATGCCGTGCTGGCCATGAACATGGGCAAGATTAATGAGAACTCGCTCATCATTTGCAACGGCTACAAGGATGAGAATTATATCGAGCTCGCACTCCTGGCACAGAAGATGGGACGGCGCATCTTCCTCGTGGTGGAGAAACTCAACGAGCTCAAGCTCATTGCCACTGTGGCCAAGCGGCTTAATGTGCGACCCAATGTGGGAGTGCGCATCAAGCTCTCAAGTAGCGGTAGTGGCAAGTGGGAGGAGAGCGGCGGCGACCGCAGCAAGTTTGGTCTGAACACCAGTGAGTTGCAGACGGCCATGGAATATCTTCAGGCCAACAAGATGGTCGACTGCTTGAAACTCATCCATTTCCACATTGGCAGTCAGGTGACCAAGATTAGGCGCATTAAGAACGCACTGCGTGAGGCTTGCCAGTTCTATGTGCAGCTGTCACAACTGGGCTTCAACATCGATTTCATCGACATCGGGGGTGGCCTGGGAGTTGATTATGATGGCACTCGCAACAGTGCTCACGAGAATAGCATGAACTATTCCATCCAGGAATATGTCAACGACTCGGTTTATCAACTGGTGGACTCATGCAACAAGAATGGCCTCAAGCATCCTAACAT
The DNA here is from genome assembly GCA_002353285.1 of Porphyromonadaceae bacterium UBA2751. Taxonomy (GTDB): domain Bacteria; phylum Bacteroidota; class Bacteroidia; order Bacteroidales; family Muribaculaceae; genus Sodaliphilus. The sequence continues at coordinate 187,252 of DEJJ01000034.1, forward strand.
CATCACCGAGAGTGGTCGCAGTCTCACTGCACACCACTCGGTGCTTGTGGTCGAGGTGCTTGAGACTGCAAGCCTGCCACAGTGGGATGATGACAAGGATCAGCTGCGGGACGATGAGAACGAGCTCGTGCGCGACCTCTATGAGATTTACGACAAGATTAACATGGCGCGCTTGCTCGAGGACTGGCACGACGCACTGCAAATCAGGGAAGAAGCCCTCGACCGCTTCAGCCTGGGGCTGCTCGACTTGCGCACCCGCGCTATGGTTGAGAAGCTGTTCTGGAGTGTGGCACGCGAGGTGAACATGCTTGCCAGCGAGATGAAGCATGCTCCACAAGAGTTGCGCAGTGTGGCAAGGATGCTGCCTGAGAAGTATTTCTGCAACTTCTCCTTGTTCCAGTCGCTGCCCGACTCTTGGGCAATCGACCAGGTGTTCCCTGTGGTGCCGCTGGGTCGCCTTAACGAGCGCCCCGACCGCTTTGCCACTCTGCAGGACATCACCTGCGACAGCGATGGCAAGATAGCCAATTTCATCTCCAATCAGGGCTTCTCGCACTTCCTGCCAGTGCATGGACTCAAGGATGGTGAGCATTACTACTTGGGTGTGTTCCTGGTGGGAGCTTATCAAGAAATTTTGGGCGACCTCCATAATCTCTTTGGCGACACCAATGCTGTGCACATCGATGTCTATAAGGATCACTACGAGATTGATCAGGTCATCGATGGTGAGACCGTGGCCGAGGTTCTCGACTACGTTCAGTTCAGCCCCAAGGAGCTTGTGCGCAATGTTGAGTCATGGGTGGCCGAGTCGATTCGTGCCAAGAAGATTACGGCCGACGAGGGCAACGAGTTCGTGCGCAACTACCGCTCTGGACTCTACGGCTACACCTATCTCGAAAAAGAATAGCTTTAATAAAACGAATAGTGCACAATTCACATTGTATAATTGGTCTGTGCATTTTTAACACCTCTACATTATGAAAAAAACGATTTTATTGATTCTTGTGGCATTGGTGGTGGTAAGTGTGCCAGCAAGCGTTGATGCCAAGGGCAAGAAAAAGAAAGCTCGCCGCCGTGCCGCCACCGAGCAGGTGTGGACCTGCATCAGTGGCATGTACAGTTTCTCCAATGGTGAAATCTACATGATTATCAATCATTTCCAGGGCGAGAGTAATGCCACAATAGGTAAGACCGACTATAGCGAGTCGAATGACTATCCTTGCACAGTGGATGAGAAATCGGGCTTGATTACTATCTACGACGATGACGGCAATGTGATTTTCACAGGCAAGATGTATCGTGGTGGCAATCAGCTCAAGGGCACCCTGCGAGACAAGGAAGTAGTGCTCGAGGGCATGTGCGGAGCATAGCCCTTTTATCAAGCTCATTAATCAAGCGGCATCAGGTATTTTACACTTGATGCCGCTTGTGTGTTATGTCACATTCTATTGGCTTACTTGCGCAGGGCGGCAAGGGTCTCTTGCAGTGTGGCGATTTTGCTCTGGGCGTCGGCCTGCTTCTTGCGCTCGGCGGCCACCACAGCCTCGGGGGCATTGGCTACAAAGCGCTCATTGCTGAGTTTTTTCTCTACGCTGGCAAGGAAGCCTTGAGCGTACTCAAGTTCTTTCTCAAGCTTTTCAATCTCCTCGGCAACGTTGATGTTGTCGTGCAGAGGTACTGCAAACTCGGTTGTGCCCACCATGAACGATGCGGCGGTGGGATCTTTGTCCTCAACCACAGCAATGGTACTCAGGCCTGCCAGCTTGATAATGATAGACTGATAGGCGTTGGTCCAAGTGGTACTTGCCACTTGCAGCTCGAGCATGGTCTTATTGGCAATGTTCTTGCTGGCGCGCACATTGCGAACGGCTGTCACTATCTCGCGGGCCTCGGTCATGGCCTTGATGGCAGTCTCGTCCACTGGCTTGGGCTCGGGAAGGATGGCATACATGATGCTCTCGCCAGGCTTGCGCTCGCTGATGTGCTGCCACAGCTCCTCGCTGATGAAGGGCATGAATGGATGAATGAGTCGCAGCAGTGTGTCGAAGAAGCCCAGAGTGGCATCCATCGTGGCGTGGTCGATGGGTTGCTGATAGGCGGGCTTCACAATCTCGAGGTAGAGAGCCGAGAAGTCTTCCCAGAACAGGCGATAGATTGCCATCAACGCGTCGCTGATGCGGAACTTGGTGAAGAGGTCCTTAACCTCGGCAAGGGTGCTGTTGAGCTGAGCATTAAACCACTCAATAGCCAGGCGGCTGTGCTCGGGCTGCTCAATGTCGGTGGCCACCTCCCAACCTTTAACCAGGCGGAATGCGTTCCAAATCTTGTTGTTGAAGTTGCGGCCTTGCTCGCACAGTGCCTCGTCAAAGAGGATGTCGTTGCCGGCAGGCGCACTAAGCATCATGCCCATGCGCACGCCATCAGCGCCAAACTTGTCGATGAGCATCAGTGGGTCAGGGCTGTTGCCCAGCGACTTCGACATCTTGCGGCCAAGTTTGTCGCGCACAATGCCAGTGAAGTATACGTTGCGGAATGGCATCTGGCCGATGTATTCATAGCCTGCCATGATCATGCGGGTTACCCAGAAGAAGATGATGTCGGGGGCGGTTACCAGGTCGCTGGTGGGGTAGTAGTACTTGATTTCCTCGTTGCCTGGATTGCGAATTCCGTCAAAGAGCGAGATGGGCCACAACCACGAGCTGAACCAGGTGTCGAGGGCATCCTCGTCCTGACGCAAGTCGTCGATGCCTATGTTCTCATATCCCTCAATCTTGCGAGCCTTCTCAAGGGCCTCCTCCTTGGTCAGTGCCACCACATATTTTTCCTCGTCGCCATTGGTGGGCAGGAAGTAGGCTGGAATGCGGTGACCCCACCACAACTGGCGGCTAATGCACCAGTCCTGGATGTTCTCGAGCCAGCTGCGATAAGTGTTCTTGTATTTTGGAGGGAAGAACTTGATATCGTCGTTCATCACTGGTGGTAATGCCAAGTCGGCAAAGTGCTTCATGTCGATGAACCACTGCATGCACAGGCGAGGCTCAACGGCGGTGTCGCTGTTGCGCTCGCTGTAGCCCACCTTGTTGTCATAGTCCTCCACCTTCTCCATCAGGCCTGCTGCCTCAAGGTCCTTGACGATAACCTTGCGCACTTCGTCGCGATGCATTCCCACATAGAGTGGCGACTGATCGCTGATGGTGGCATCGGCGTTGAATATGTCGATGGTTTCAAGGTTGTGGTTCTTGCCAAGCATGTAGTCATTCACGTCATGGGCAGGTGTCACCTTAAGGCAACCTGTACCAAACTCAATGTCAACATAGCGGTCCTCGATAACTTGTATCACGCGGTTCACCAGTGGAACAATCACTTTCTTGCCACGCAACCACTGGTTCTTGGGGTCTTTGGGATTGATGCACATGGCGGTGTCGCCCATGATGGTCTCGGGGCGTGTGGTTGCTACCACTGCATAGCGGCGGCCCTGCTCATCGCGGTGCACTACTTCGCCCTCGGCACCAGTCTCGCCGCTGAGGTCGTCGTCGGCCACATAGTAGCGCAGGTAGTAGAGCTTGCTCTTCTCCTCACGATATATCACCTCCTCGTTGCTCAACGCTGTCTGTGCTTTAGGATCCCAGTTCACCATGCGCAGGCCGCGGTAGATGAGGCCCTTCTCGTAGAGGTCTACAAACACCCTGAGAACGCTCTCGCTGCGAATCTCGTCCATTGTGAAGGCGGTGCGGCTCCAGTCGCACGAGGCTCCAAGCTTGCGCAGCTGTTGCAGGATTATGCCGCCGTGTTCGTGGGTCCAGTCCCAGGCATGCTTGAGGAACTCGTCGCGAGTGAGGTCGGTCTTTTTGATGCCCTGCTCGGCAAGGCGTTTCACCACCTTGGCCTCGGTTGCGATGCTGGCATGGTCGGTGCCTGGCACCCACAGTGCGTTCTTGCCCTCCTGACGGGCGCGGCGCATCAGGATGTCCTGGATGGTGTTGTTGAGCATGTGGCCCATGTGCAGCACACCAGTGACGTTGGGTGGCGGAATCACTATGGTGTAGGGTTCACGCTCATCGGGCACCGACTTGAACAGGTCGTTGTCAATCCAGTATTTGTACCATTTGTCCTCAACCGCTTTTGGGTCGTATTTTGTAGCCAAAGTGTTCATAAAGTAATACGTGTGAATTGTATATTATTAAATTTCAAGTTGCAAAGGTACAAAATAGTTTTCAGAATTTACATATCAGATGTCAGATTTTAGATGTCAGACATCAGAATTTTGGAGAGTTGGGCAATTTTGTCTAATCCTGTGTGTCAAAATCCTGCAATCACATCACGGGGGCTCTTACACCCCGTCCCACCCACCTCTCACCTCTATTTATCATACTTAAATTCATAATTCACCACACGCTTGGGTGCCACATATTTCTCATTAGTGACATCAGTGGCGGGGCAATAACTAGCAGAGCCGATGCCAGCGATGCCTAACAACATTTGCCCTATGTCGTCGGTCGAAAAGCGGCGGTTGGTGGCGCTGGCAATCTGCTTCACCTTCTCAGGATGGTGCTTGATGAAAATAGGCGAGCACCACACCACTAGTGGCACGTCAAACTGGTAATGCAGCAACTCATCCATTTCATGATATTCATGATTATTGCTCCCTAGTGGGATTCTGCCAATGCTTGGCCGGTAGTCATAGATTTCCTCGCCGTGGTCGCTCAGGAAAACCACCACAGCGTCCTGATTGCAAAACAACTTGAAAATCTCCCCCATCACATGGTCGTTGTAGAGAGTGGCATTATCGTAGTGGGCAATCTCCTCGAGCATCTCATGGGTGAGGAACGACTCCTTGCGGAATGCGTAGTCCTTCACTGTAAATCTGTCAAAACCAGCACCGTGAGGGTAACGCTTGCTTGCCATGATGTGCTGTCCGCGCAGGTGAAAAATCACCAGTCGCGGGCCAGAGACTCCACTTGATGCTGAAACACTATAGTCGGTCACGATTTCACCATCGAAGGAGTAGTTCCTGCTATTGAGATTGGTATAGCACAACTTCTTTACGTCGGGATGATAGATAAAACCATTTAGACCTCGCGCGTGAGTGGTCTCGGAGAAAAAGTCGCGCTGATTGTCCCACAAGTCCACCTGGTATCCAGCACTCTTGAAAATTGCCGCCACCAGTGGCCTCTGGTGCCACTGCTCACCAAGGCCCACGCTGTTAAGACTTAACAACGACTGCATGGTTTTGAACGTGTTGTTAAAAGGAGATACTGCGTCGGCAAACGCCCACAACCTGCCATGCCGCATCTCATGGCTCATCCACGGAGTCGTGGCAAGTGGATAGCCGTAGATTGCCGCGTGACACTTAATGTAAGATTCACCTATCACCAGCACCACGGTGGGGGCATTTGGCATGCGTCGAGCGGGTGTTGACACCGCTTTGCGAGTAACCGCTATGGCTTCGAGGATGAGTTCGTCGGCATGGCGCATGGCAATCCTGCAAAACATTAGGTTCGACATCGTGTCAAGACCGAAGGAGTCGTTATATTGCCTTTTGTCGCCCACCACCAGCGACCGCGCCATCATCCAGGTGCTAGGAGCACATGCCGCGCCAGTCACAGCCATTATCAACACGCTCGTCAGCACTTTACACATGCCAGGCGAAAGCTCATGGCCTCGCTTGTGCCACCAAGTGTCAAGCGCTATCCACAATGGCAGCAGCACTATCATCGCCACCGCTAGCCACATTCCATTGCTGTGGCAAAGATGAGCCGATAAGAACTCGGTGGCTTCGGCCCGATTAGTTTCAATAATAAAATAGAAAATTTCAGGCGTCAGACGTGTGCCATAGTTTATCATCAAGAAAGCATAAGTCGCAATTGCGGCAAGAGCCACCAGCGCCAGCAACCACCGTAGCAATTTCCAACGAGCCACAATTGCAACAACTGTGGCAACCGTCACCGCCAGCCCCACCGAGCATGTCATGATGCGCAGCAGGCCCAGCACATAGCGCACAGTGGGGTATTCCAGCTGCCACAGCTTGGGCAAGTCGCCCACCGCAGGCGCTGCAAGAGCCACACACCACAACAGCAGCAACGGCAAGTTCCACATAACCATTCTCGACACTGCTGCAATTACAGCCCAAATCCTCTTGCTTAATTTCATACGCCACAAAAGTACACAAAAAAATGGCATTGCACAAAAAAAGTTCTCTAATCGGTTGTCAAAAAAAATCCGATTCCACTTTTCATAACAAAAAAAACGGCTCTAAAATTTGCCGCTTCGCTTGGCTTGCAGTAATTTTGCATTTTTGCGGTTTAGAAACAAAGAAAACAATAAAGAGAAAAAATGGGCGTTTTGTTGCAAGTGGAGAACCTTACCAAGTCTTATGGCTATGACTTGCTGTTTGGTGACATATCTTTCGGACTTGACGAGGGCGACAAGGTGGGGCTTATCGCCAAGAACGGCACTGGCAAGAGCACTTTGCTAAATCTGCTGGCGGGCGATGAGAGTGCCGACAGTGGCACGATAATCTTTCGTAACAATGTGCGCATCGGCTACCTGCCTCAGATTCCCACCTTTGAGGGCGCTAAGACGGTGATTGACGCTTGTCTCGAGGGCGACGACCCTCGGGCCAAAGCGGTGCTTGCCTACGAGCGAGCCGCACACTCTGGCGACAGCGATGCCATCACAGCTGCCACCGAGGCAATGGACGACAGCCATGCATGGGACTATGAGGAGCGATTCAAGCAGGTGCTCACAAAGCTCAAAATCTACGATTTCCACCAGCCAGTGGGCGAACTCAGTGGCGGGCAAGTGAAGCGTGTGGCACTCGCCAAGATTCTCATCGACGAGCCCGAGCTGCTCATCCTCGATGAGCCAACCAACCACCTCGACATCGACATGATTGAGTGGCTTGAGAACTATCTGGGGCGAAGCACCATGACTCTGCTCATGGTAACGCACGACCGCTATTTCCTCGACAACATTTGCACTCGCATCCTCGAGATGGATCAGCACTCGATATATGCCTACGATGGCAACTACAACTACTATCTCGAGAAACGTGCCGAGCGCATCGAGGCACAGAATGCACAGGTGGAGAAGGCGCGCAACCTGCTTCGCACCGAGCTTGAGTGGATGCGGAGGCAACCTCAAGCACGCCAGCACAAGACACAGTATCGCATCGATGCCTTCTACGACCTCAAGGAGCGTGCACGTGGCTATCGCGAAAAGGGCGACGTGCGCCTCAATGTGAACTCGGCCTACATTGGCAAGAAAATCTTCACAGCTCACCATGTGAGCAAGAGCTATGGCGACAAAGTGATATTGAACGACTTCGAGTATACTTTTGCCCGCTACGAGAAGCTGGGCATTGTGGGCGACAATGGGGTAGGGAAGAGCACGTTCATCAAGCTGTTGCTTGGCGAGGTGCCGTGCGACAGTGGCTCGTTTGAGATAGGAAAAACGGTGCGATTTGGCTACTACAGCCAGGAGGGAATGCATTTCGACGAGGGCAAGCGGGTGATTGATGCCGTGCGCGATGTGGCCGAGTACATTCAGTTCGATGAGAAAACTCACTACACTGCCGCACAGTTCCTTAATTTGTTCCTATTCACTAATGCCGACCAGCAGAAGCTCATCTCAACACTGAGTGGTGGCGAGAAGCGGCGCCTCTACTTGGCGATGGTGCTAATGGATAAGCCCAACTTCCTGATTCTCGATGAGCCCACTAACGACCTCGACATCAGCACGCTCGAGATTCTTGAGGACTATCTTGCCAAGTTTAATGGATGCGTGATAATTGTGAGCCATGACCGATTTTTCATGGATCGAACGGTCGACCACACTTTTGTGTTCATGGGCGATGGAGTGGTGAAGGATTTCCCCGGCAACTATAGTGAGTATCGTGCTTGGAAGGAATATCACGACTGGGAAGCTGCATCGGCTGCCAGGGCTGCTGCCAAGCCTCGGGAGAAAGTGCAATACAACGTGCGCGACAACTCACGCAAACTCACATTCAAGGAGCGTCGTGAATTAGAGCAACTCACAGTCGAGATTGACCAGCTAACTGCCGAGAAGCAAGCCCTCGACACACTGTTTGCCAGTGGCCAGGTGATTACCGACATGGATCTGAAGAGCGCACGCTACAGTGAGCTGCAAAACCTGCTCGAAGTGAAGGAAATGCGCTGGCTCGAGCTCAGCGACAAAATCTGAACCCCAAAGCTAAAATCCCCCATTTTGACCGAAAAGGAACCGACCCCTTTCAGTCAAAAAAGAGAAGAGAATTTCCCCTCGAGGTCCCCTGTGCCACGGCTTTGCCGTGGCCCCCAAAAAAAGCCCTGTTTTTTGATATTGCTTTTTTTGACCGAAAAGGAACCGACCCCTTTCAGTCGCGCCATGAAACTGCTCAAGATTGAATACTAACCATCGCTAACTGAAGAAGCTGTTAAAAAATGAGGGTGTGCCCAAAAAAATGGCACACCCTTATTATAATTATGTGAGATGTTAGCGATGGTTAATCGGCGCACTTAGCGCAGATGTACTCGCGGTTCAAGCGAGCGATGTTGCTCAGCTTAATGTTCTTGGGGCACTCGGCAGCACAAGCACCAGTGTTTGTGCAGTTACCGAAGCCAAGCTCGTCCATCTTTTGCAGCATAGCCTTCACGCGCTTCTTAGCCTCGGCCTTGCCTTGTGGCAGGAGAGCAAATTGGCTCACCTTGGCCGATACGAAGAGCATTGCCGAACCATTCTTACAAGCAGCTACGCAGGCACCGCAGCCAATGCAGCTGGCACTGTCCATAGCCTCGTCGGCAGCCACCTTGCTGATGGGGATTGCGTTAGCATCCTGAGCGCCACCAGTGTTGAAGCTCACGTAACCACCAGCCTGCTGAATCTTGTCGAAGGCGTTGCGGTCGACCATCAGGTCCTTGATAACGGGGAACGCAGCCGAGCGCCAGGGCTCAACGGTGATGGTTTCACCATCCTTGAAGCGGCGCATGTAGAGCTGGCAAGTGGTTGCTCCAGTTGCTGGACCGTGAGGATGCCCGTTGATGTAGAGCGAGCACATGCCGCAAATTCCCTCGCGGCAGTCGTGGTCGAAGGCAATAGGCTCTTCGCCCTTCTCTACCAGCTGCTCATTAAGAATATCTAATGTTTCGAGGAACGAGGTGTCGGTGGGGATGTCCTGCAACTCATAAGTCACAAATTCACCTGTTGCCGTGGGATTAGCCTGCCTCCAAACTTTCAATTTTACGCTTATGTTAGTCTCCATATCACTTTAGTTTTTGTAGTTACGTGTTTGTACCTTGATTGCCTCGTAGTGGAGTGGCTCCTTGATGAGTGATGGAGCTTTCTCGTCGTTGTCGTTATACTTCCAGCAAGCAACATAGAAGAAGTTCTCATCGTCGCGCTTTGCTTCGCCTTCCTCGGTCTGGTGCTCCTCACGGAAGTGGCCACCACACGACTCCTCGCGGTTGAGGGCATCGTAGGCAATGAGCTCACCCATCGTGATGAAGTCGCGCAGGCGGAAGGCCTTGTCGAGCTCAATGTTCATGCCATCTTGAGTGCCTGGCACAAAGAGGTTGGTCTCAAACTCCTTGCGCAGCGCCTTGATCTTCTCAAGGGCGGTCTCGAGGCTCTGCTTGGTGCGGCCCATGCCCACGTAGTCCCACATGATGTTGCCAAGCTCCTTGTGGATGCTGTCGACAGAGCGGTTGCCGTGTATGGCCATGAGCTGGTCGAGTTCGGCTTGCACCTTCTCCTCTGCTTCCTCAAACTCTGGCAGGTCGGTCGAGAACCTGGGCACGGTGATTTGGTCGCTGAGGTAGTTTTGTATGGTGTAAGGCAGCACGAAGTAACCATCGGCCAAGCCCTGCATCAGTGCCGAGGCACCAAGGCGGTTTGCGCCGTGGTCGCTGAAGTTGCACTCTCCAATGGCGAAGAGGCCCTTGATCGAGGTCTGCAGCTCATAGTCAACCCAGATGCCGCCCATTGTGTAGTGGATAGCGGGATAAATCATCATTGGGTTGTAGTAGTTCACGCCGTTGATTGTGTTGGCAAGCTCGCCAGGGTTAACGTCGGTGATTTCCTCATACATGTCGAAGAGGTTGCCATAGCGCTGGCGCACCACGTCGATGCCCAGGCGGTTGATGGCCTCGCTGAAGTCGAGGAACACTGCTTGGCCAGTGTTGTTAACGCCGTAGCCCTTGTCGCAGCGCTCCTTGGCGGCGCGGCTGGCCACGTCGCGAGGCACGAGGTTACCAAAGGCGGGATAGCGACGCTCGAGGTAGTAGTCACGCTCCTCCTCGGGAATGTCACTGCCCTTGAGCTCACCTGCCTGGAGTTTCTTGGCATCCTCAATGCTCTTAGGAACCCAGATGCGGCCGTCGTTGCGCAGCGACTCACTCATCAGCGTCAGCTTCGACTGCTTGTCGCCGTGGCGAGGAATGCAGGTGGGGTGAATCTGAACGTAGGCGGGATTAGCAAAGTAAGCACCCTTGCGGTAGCAAGCCATTGCGGCGCTCACGTTGCAGGCCATAGCGTTGGTCGACAGGAAATAGGTGTTACCGTAGCCACCAGTGGCAATTACCACTGCGTGAGCGGCAAAGCGCTCGAGCTTGCCAGTGACGAGGTTCTTGGCGATGATGCCGCGAGCTCGTCCGTCGATGATCACCACGTCGTGCATCTCGTAGCGGTTGAAGCTCTTCACGTTGCCCATCTCAATCTGGCGGTTGAGCGAAGAGTAGGCACCGAGCAGCAGCTGCTGGCCCGTCTGTCCCTTGGCGTAGAATGTGCGGCTCACCTGAGCACCACCGAAAGAGCGGTTGGCAAGCAGGCCACCATATTCACGAGCGAAGGGCACGCCCTGTGCCACGCACTGGTCGATGATATTGTTCGACACCTCGGCAAGGCGGTAGACGTTGGCCTCGCGAGCGCGATAGTCGCCACCCTTCACGGTGTCGTAGAATAGGCGGTAAACCGAGTCGCCGTCGTTCTGATAGTTCTTGGCAGCATTGATACCGCCCTGTGCTGCGATTGAGTGAGCGCGACGGGGCGAGTCCTGAATGCAGAAGTTGAGCACCTTGAAACCCATCTCACCCAGAGTGGCAGCAGCGCTGGCACCAGCCAGACCAGTGCCCACCACGATGATGTCGAGGCGTCGCTTGTTGGCGGGGTTGACGAGTTTTTGATGTGCCTTATAGTTGGTCCATTTCTCAGCTACAGGTCCCTCTGGGATCTTAGAGTCGATGACAGGCTGAGCAACGTTGTTCTTAATGTTTTCGTCCATTGTTTTAAAACTGTTTTAAATGATTAATTACTCAGCAACACTTTAGCATGCACCCACGCAATCCCATCCCCAGGCAAACTTGCCAGTGAGGGCTATAACCTCGATTGCGAAGAGCAGCATCACGATAGTGGCCCACCACCAGCCGATGCATTTCCAGCGGTTGATCCACTTGTCGTTGCTCACACCTATCGACTGGAAAGCGCTCCAAAAGCCGTGTGTGATGTGGAACCAGATGGCGCAGAAACCAATCAGGTAAACAGGCAGCACCCACACTTGGCTGAAGGTGTTCTTCAGTGCCATGTAGCCGCTGTCGGCCCCTTCGCCCATGATTTCGGGTAGCTGCATCTTGGCCCAGAACTGAGCCAAGTGAAGCACGAGGAAGCACAGCACGATGAGTCCAAGCACGAACATGTTTTGCGATGCCCACTCCACGGTCTTAGGTCGCTTGGTCACTGCATAGCGGTCGGCTCCACGAGCGCTGCGGTTTTGCAGCGTGAGGATGAACGCATAGATGATGTGAATCACAAAACCTGCCGCAAGCACAGCCGTGCCGAGCAACGCATACCAGTTTGCGCCGAGGAACTCGCACACGGCCTCATAGGCATCGAGCGAATAGACTGCAACTGCATTCATCAGCGCATGGAATGTTAAGAATAGGATTAGGAAAAGGCCAGTGACGCTCATCACCACTTTCCTTCCTACCGAAGATTTGAATAACCACATAGTTGTTCAGAAATTAAGTTATTAATTGATTTATTTAATTAGTTATCAATGCAATAGAGGCCGTGCGCAATGCGCATGGCGAAATTTCAGTGCAAATATACCATTTTTTGACGTGATGTGCAACCTGTAAATCAAAAAACTTTATTAGTACTTGTTTTTTGTAAATATAAATATTATTTTTGCAGTGGAAATAAATAAAAAATCTTTATTATAAATCATGAAAAAAGGATTATTACTTCTCTCACTCGTTATGTTGTGCCTGCCGTTGATGGCAGAGCAACGCACAGCAAGCGAGGCGCAAAATGTGGCAAGCAACTACTTGCGAACCAAAGCAGCGCACCATCTTTTAGGTGTAAGTACACAACCCCCTCAGTTGTCGCTTTCGATGACTGGCACGAGTGCCGACAAGAAGGTTGACTATTATGTGTTTAACAACGGCAAGGATGACGGATTCATTATCGTCTCGGGTGACGATAAGGCTGCTCCTGTGTTGGGCTATAGCGATAGTGGTTCGTTCGACGCCAACGATATCCCCGACGGCATGCGCTACTGGCTCGAGTGCTACGCCGAGCAGATGCAGTATCTGCGCTCGCATCCCGAGAGCGCCTATGTGGCTCCACGCTCGCAGTCCAACGTGATGATTACTCCATTGCTCACCTGCAAATGGAACCAGAACTCCCCTTACAACGACCAGTGCCCCACCTATGGCGCAGCACAGACTCGTGCTATGACAGGATGTGTGGCAACAGCCACTGCTCAGGTGATGTACTACCACAAGTGGCCCCAAAAGGGGACCGGTGAATTTACCTATGTGTGCAACGTCAATGGCGAGGGTGAGCAAACGTTGAGTGCCGACTTTGGCAGCACCACCTACGACTGGGAAAACATGCTCGACTACTACTCTCCCAACAGTTATTCTGAAGCCGAGGGCAATGCCGTGGCAACCCTCATGAGTCATGTGGGCATCGCTTCGCACATGGGATATGGCAGCATAAGCAGCACTGCCACTTATGCCGCAATGGAAGCCTTGCGACTCTATTTCGGCTATAATTCGGGAATGAGAATATACAATCGCATAACCATGAATGCAGCGCAGTGGGACAGCCTCCTGATGAATGAGCTGCTAAATGCTCGCCCCATTATTTTTTCTGCAGCCACCCCTAAGGGCGGTGGCCACTGCTTTGTGCTCGATGGCATCAACGCTGAGGGATATTACCACTTCAACTGGGGCTGGGGTGGAGTGAGCGATGGCTACTTCCTTATCACGGCACTAAGCCCAAGTGACCAAGGCATAGGCTCATTTGAGGGTGGTTACAACGCTTCTCAACAGATTGTTGCCAATGTCTATCCCGACAAGGGCGACCCCGTTCCTGAAAGATTCCTTGAAGGAATCTGCTACAAGTTCTGGTCGGCTCAGGATCACGTGAATTTGGGTCAGAATGCCAACTTGCATTATAGATTCTTGCAGTTCAACAGCTATGGTTACGGTTTGAGTGCTGATATTACGATTGGTTTTATGTTGGCCGACATTAACGGTAATATAGTCCAGTTCACAAGCAATAACACCCACACTTCTAATTTTAATTTTGGAACAAACTATTCATTGCTTAATGATAAATCCTTCACCTATCACACTCCTGCCACTCTTGCCGATGGAGATTACCGTCTGTGGTTCATGTATAAGTTGGCAAATCCAGCTATTACCAGTTACTCTTACCTTGCCAACTGCCCCAATATACCTCGTTTCATCAGTGTTAAGGTGCAGAATGGGGTGATGTACTTCTCTACTCCTGCAACTGAATCAGGACAGTTGAGCGTCACCGACCTTAGTGCTCCCGAGGAAGTGGGAGCAGGTAACAAGATGCAAGTATCAGCCTCTATCTCCAATGCCGGCAAGGAATATTTCGACAACGTCTTTTTCGCCCTTATCGACAACAATGATAATTATAAGATATATGACCCTATTAATATAAATGTGCCCACTGGTGGCAAGGTGACTATCAACAGCATCCTCACTGCCCCAACCGAGCCAGGCGAATATGAGCTAGTGGTTCTAAATAAGGATCTAGCCAAGATAGGTGGTGGCACAGTCACAGTGATGGTGCAGGAGAGCAGCAACTATTTCCTCACAATCAACACTCCATTGCAGGTGGCAAGCTACTACATGGATGTGGACAACGTGTGCGGAACTGCTGTGCTTGGCAACACAGGCACCGGCGACTATGTGGGGCCCATCCCTTTCATGATTCTTAGTGAAGACAGCAAGCAAGTTCTGTACAGTGGCAACACTAATGTCGTCACTGTTCCCGCAGGAGGAACTGCTACGGTGAATATCAAGACACACTTTGAAAGAGCACCTCAAGTTATCTACAAGATGTGCTTGCGTGATCCTAAATATCCCGACAGGAACGTCATTTGGGGCGCTCAAGTTCCATTTGAGCTTAATGGAACCTGGCCCACTACCTTGCTTGACAAGCTAGTTAAAGACGGCATCAATGACGGCGACTATCGTATTGCCGACAACCTTACCATTGCCGACTATCACGACCAAAGCGTCTTTGCCACCAACGGTCGTGGCTCGTGGATTGAAGTGAAGTGTGGCGAGCACTTTGATGCTGTAAAGGATATGGGAGCCTTGAAGGCAGGCACCGTGTGGGGCAAGTATTTTGTGACCGACGGCAATCCTTCAATCACTCTTACCAAGCTTCCTGAGGCTGGTGTAGTGGAAGAAGGCGTAGTCAAGATGATTGACCTGAGTAAACCTTACACTCCCGTTCCCGACCAGGTGATTGACTTCACTGGATATTACTTCGTTGAGAACGGAAAAGCCGTTATTTATGCTTATGATGGCAACGATGGCAACAAGGGACAGGCTGTGCCCATCTCTTTCGACTGGCTCAATGCTTTTGATCCTCTCACTGAAGGTGAATGCTACAACCTGCACGGTGTGGTAATGCTCACGCCTGCGGCCAGTGGCACTCCCGCTCTCATGGCCGATGAAACCGTGCCAGCCAATTACATCGTTTATCTCACCAAGTCCCCATCTGAATTAACTGCCATCTCTAGTGTGAACAATGATGACGTGAAGGTGAGCGTGAATGGTAGAACAATCAATGTTGCAGGGGCCAGCAGTGTGGCTATCTACAACACTGCCGGCGCATTGGTTAGCAACAAAGCCACAGCTCAGTTGCCCACCGGTGTATATATTGTAATCGCCGATGGTAAGTGCTTCAAAGTGATAGTGAAATAAATTTATGATTAACATTAAATGGTTATTGCTTGGTGTCATGTCCATTGCTCTCATGGGCTGTGGCACCAAGACGCATACCATATCATTGGAAGATGTGATGAAAGTGGATCATGTTGATGCTGGTGGCAAGAAACTCATGGTAATGACCCCTGGCGAGGATACACATTGGAAATTTGTGAGCCACAAGCAGAGCAATTTCAAGGGTGCGCCAAGCATCGACGATGCCGCCATCGCCCTCAACGTGGCGGCCGCATTCACGCTCGACACCGAGTCGATGGATGTTTGTGGCGACCATGTGGTGGCTGGCGAGCACATTGCTGGCTACGACGATGTCACAGCCACGGGCCACATGCTCGTGGTGGGCGACAAGGTCTCAATTTTCCCTAACAGCCGCCTCCACCAGTCAATCAAGGCTGCCGTCGATGGCAAGGGACACTTGTTCCAGCAGTGCCTTATCGTCGAGGACGGCAGGGCAGTGGTAGAGCGCATTCCCCAGGCCATTCGCGACCGCCAGGCCCACATCATCTATCGCGCCGTGTGCATTATGCGCGATGGTGGCGTTGCTGTGGTGCAAGGTGGCGAGAAGATGTATTGCCACGAGTTCATCGATGCGCTCGTGGCCCTGGGAGCACAGCAGGCGCTCTATCTCGACATGGGCACCTGGGCTTGGGGCTGGGTGCGAGAAAAAGGCCAGCCCCCACGCGAGCTCGCCGAGCACTTCGCCAACACCCGCTACCAGAGCAACTGGCTGCAAATAACCACCCCCTAACCCCTCCCCCAAAAAAGAGAAGAGAATACCCCTCGAGGTCCCCTGTGCCACGGCTGCCGTGGCCCCCAAAAAAGAAATTTTGACCGAAAAGGAACCGACCCTTTTCATTCACTTTCCCCCGATTGCAGCGGCGCAGTGTTGCTCATTAATGAAATAATGTCTACCTTTGTCCGCATTTCGACGCACTCATTGTGCGTCACTTTTGAGTGTATTTAATTGCCCAAAATAGCTATTATTCAAAGACACAATTATTTATAAACAACAAAACTATGAAGAAATTTTTACTTTCCCTGTCAACAATCATTGTTGCGGTGGCAATTCTTCCACAGGCTGCTCAGGCTGGGGTGCGCTACGTCAAGGCGGGCGCTACTGGCAACGGCTCGTCGTGGACCAATGCCACTGGCGACCTGCAAGCTGCTATCGATGCATCGCAGGCTGGCGACGAGGTGTGGGTGGCCGCTGGCACCTATCACCCCGACTCATTAATTAAGAACAACAAGCCCACCTCGCGCGCGTTCTTCTTGAAGGATGGCGTGTCGCTCTACGGCGGTTTTGCTGGCAATGAAACCTCTAAAGATGCCCGCATGGTGGGCGAGACACCTTTCAGCATGGTCAACGCCACCATTCTCAGTGCCGACGACGATGTGCCCGACGTGTGGGAGCGTGCCATTGCCGAGGGCTCTTCGTTCCGCCTCACATGGCGTGTCGAGAACAACGAGGTCATTGGCACCAGTGGCAACGCCTGCCATGTGCTCTACACCCCCGACGTGATCCAGAACAAGACCGTGATCGACGGCTTCACCCTCACTGGTGCTAATGCCAATGTGTGGCAAGCCAAGGCCTATGGAGGCGCACTCTATGCCCGTGGCAACGTCGTGCTCAACGCCTGCCAGGTGCTCGAGAATTCGGGCTATTTCAAAGCTCAGTCAACCACCGACAGTAACACCTACGGTGGAGCCGTGTTCCTCAATGGCGCTGGAGAGGCTGCCGTGACCAACTGCTACTTTGCACGCAACTACAGCCATTCGAGCTATGGCAACGGCATTGGTGGCGGCATCTACGCCCAGAACATCCGCGTGGAGAACTGCACCTTCGAGGACTGCGTTGCCGACGATGCTGGCGGTGCTGTTTACAATCAGGGCGGCACAGTGGCACGATGCCAGTTCCTGAGCTGCTATGGCGGTAGTGGTGGAGCTATCTACAACGATGGCACAGCCACTTTCAACACCATCTTCAACTGCCGTGGACTGCTGGGTGGCGGCATCATCAACTGGGGCACCGCAAGCTACAATGTGGTGGCTGGCTGCTATGCCGATGCCCTTGAGTATGGCGACACCATGGGCGGACGCGGCGGTGGCATCCTTAATGCCGACGGCATGGTGCTTGGCTCGGTGGTCTACAACAACCAGGCATTCTGGGGCGGTGGCATCTACTGCACTGGAGGCAAGGTGGTGAACTGCACCGTGCAGCACAACATGCTGCGCAATCCCAGCGACACTGCCAACATTGGCTACCAGAATCACGACCTCATTGCTCAGCTCACTTTCAACACCATTGGCAACCCCGATGCCGCAGCTGCCAACTTCCTCCAGCCCACCACCTTCAGCGGCATTGCTCAGACCGACGCTCAGCTGCAGGCACTCATGGATGCCGACTGGAGCTTGGCGCAGGGCTCGGAGTTTATCGACGCTGGCACTCTCACCGAGGGCGTGAACGAGACTACCGACATCGCTGGCAACTCTCGTGTCATGGGCAATAGCATCGACGTGGGGGCCTACGAGAGCAACGCTACAGCGGCCGCTCCTAACATCCTGGTGACCTTCGCCAAGCCTGGAACGACGGTGAAGCTGGGTGTGGGCGGAAACACTGGCGACAAGTTCACTATCGACTGGGGCGATGGCAACCAGGTGGAGTATAGCAGCGCGGCCTATTACACTCATGCCGTCACTGGCAATCAGGTGAAAATCTATGGCGACAAGCTGCTCGTGTTCCAGGCGCCCGACCAGGGCATCAGTGATGTCCACTTCAACAATGTTCCAGCACTCTATCGCATCATGCTGGGCAACAACAGCCTCAAGAGTCTCGACCTCTCGCAGTGCCCAAGCGTCAATGGCCTCTATGCCGAGTTCAACCAGCTTGAGAGCCTCGACGTGGCAAGCTGCACTGCAATGCGTGTGCTCGACGTGCATGAAAACATGATCCAGGGCACAGTCGACTGCTCGGCAATGAGCGAGCTCTCTAAGGTGGATGTGGCCAACAACAATATCTCCACTCTGCTGCTGCCGCATCACGCCACTCTCAACTCTATCGACTGCGCCACTAATCAGCTACAGGAGCTCGACCTTAGCGGCCTCACTGGTCTTGACTATCTGAGCTGCCACACCAACAAGTTGCAGCAGCTCGACCTCTCAAGCCTTAGCATGATGACCGAGCTTTATGCCTACGATAACGAGATCACCAGTGCCGACCTCACTCAGTGTGTGAAGGCCGAGACTATCAACCTGGCGGGCAACCGACTCACCTCTGTCGACGTGAGCAACAACAAGGCCCTCACTGGACTCTACCTCTACGACAACGAGCTCACCAGCCTCGACCTGACCGCGCTCAACACTGTGCGCTGGCTCAACGTGGGCAACAACCACCTGCCTGCACTCGATATTGACAAGCAAACCAACCTCTCGATGCTCATTGCCGATTTCAACGAGATTCCCGCTATCGACCTCACCCACAACGCATCGCTCAGTCAGGTCAAGCTCAGCCACAACAATCTCAAGAGCATCGACGTGAGCAAGCTCTCTTACCTGAGCTGGCTCAAGGTCGACAACAACGAGCTTGAGAGCCTCGACTTGAGCAAGAACGCCTATCTCTACTGGCTGGAGTGCGACAGCAACCGCATTGCGCAGCTCGACCTGTCCAAGAACTCCTATGTGCAGTGGATTGCCGCCGAGGCCAATTTGCTCACATCTCTCGACCTGAGCAACAATGCTGGTGTGCAGGGCCTCACCATCCAGGGCAACCTCATGGGGACCGAGGCCATCAACTCCATCATCGGCCAGCTCAAGAACGTGGCAAGTGTCGAGATCACCGACAACAACCGCCTGTGGGGGCGCCAGCTCAACATCAGCTACATGCCTGGCACTAAGCTTGCCAACGTGGAGGCGGCGCAGGCCAAGGGATGGATTGTCACCGCGCTCTATAGCAGCGTCATGGGCGACGTCGATGGCGACGGAGTGGTTTCGAGTGCCGACGTGACGGCAATCTACAACTGGCTTCTCAACGAGGATTCCACTTTCCTCAGCACCAGCGATGTCGATGGCGACGGCTCTGTAACCAGCACCGACATCACCGTCATCTACAACATCCTCCTCAACGACAAGTAATGTGCTGAGCATCAATGCTGCAACTCGCAGCATGGTCATGCAATTAAGGGACAAGGCTCCACGCCTTGCCCCTTATTTTCTTAAACCTAATAAAATATATTCTGTTTGATTTGTGATGATTTGTTGGATTCCTGCGCGAAGCGCACTGAGCCACAATTCTGCCTCCCGCCAGGTTTAGTGCTTGTGTATCGTCACCTGCGTGGCACCGAAGCCATATTCCTGGAAACTCGCGTCCTGCACCGTGCATGCTGGCCACTTGCGCTTGAGCTCGGCCAGCAATGCCTTGCGAAGCACACCCTCGCCCTTGCCGTGGATGAACACAATCTTCTGCCCAAGCTTGTCCTCATTGGCCTTCATCACCTCGCAGAACTTAGCAAGCTGGTAGTTCAGGATGTCGGCATTCGAGAAGCCAGCCAGGTTGTCAACCAGCTCGGCGATGTGCAGGTCCTGAACTATGATCTCCATCTTTTTCTTCTTGTGGATGGGCTTCGGCTGGCGACGGGGGCGGTCGTCCTGCCGGCGCTTCTCGCGCATGGCATTCTCCAGGGCGCTGCTGTCTATGCGCAGCGGCTTCGCTGGCAGGTCGTTGCGCGTGATCTCGAGCTGAAGCACTGGCGTGTCAAAGTATTCGCTCTCATGGAAGCAGTGCAGCTTGTAGAATTTAGTCACGTCAAGCCGCAGCTGCACCAGCGCTGGGTTCTTGAGTGCGAAGCCCTTGCCCTGCTTGAAGGCGATGTACTGCACCGCCACGTGAGTCATCGAGTTCAGGTCGTTGTGACCAAACTCGTCAAGGGGAACCTGCGTGTTAGGCTCCACGATGTCGTGGTAGCGGGTGGTCCACTCGCGGTCCTCGTCGCCGCGGGTCATGTAGGCAAAGTACAGGAAATAGTTGCTGTCGTTCACCAGCATCGAGTAGAACGTGGTGGTGTTCAGATGCTTGATCTCGCGTGGCTCATAGGCCAGCACAATGTTGAGCACCTCGCCTTCCTCGGTCTCAAACACCGGCTCAAGCCGCTTCTCGGGCTCGGGCTTGGGGGCTGGCACGTCGGGCTCCACGAGTTTGCTCTTTATCACAAGGGGCTTCTCTTGCGTGACATGATGCGGCTTGCTGGTGTCAACCACCACCACCTCTCGTGACAGAACGGGGCGCTCAAAGCCGTCACTGTCTTCCACATACACCATTTTGCCCTCCACTCGGGTCACCTTGCCGCCTCCCACGTCATTGAGGAAGCGCACTATATCATTAACTTTTACCATAATATTTTTGTTTTTTAAAGCGATTCTCACGCCACCTGTCAAGCAGCGAGCCCACAAAGTTACACATAATTTTTGTAACCAGCCCCACCACCCAGTAAAAAGCAGTATCAAGAAATCTTGCGCCCTCATCCGCCCTAAACCGCTACCAATCAGCCGATTGTCACCTGTTGCAGGCGCTGCCCACTATTGCACCGCACCGTCCGCCTGCACCATCCATCCACCTCATCCTCAGCCATTTCCGCCCAATCATAGCCCCCTATAAATTGATATTGTTTTTCATTCCACCATCGTTTTACCTTTGCCTCCCAAAAAACTATCAACCATCTAAACACACTTTTATATACCTGTTGGCGGAATTAAGTTGATAATGAATTATAATAAAACATATTGGTTTTCAGGCATTAGCGTCGAAGACGCTAGGCGGGTCGAAGACCCGACTTTGTGCGTAAGACCATGCAAGAGCCCCGTAGGGGTTCGCAGCTTGGTCCTTACTGAATCTGACGAAAAGTGCCTCGATGAGGAACTTCTTTATTATCAAAGTGTTCTGCCAAAATCTGATGTTTTATTAATTCCGCCAACGGGTACTTTTATATTATGATGAACACAATGTCTATCAAATGTATCAAGCGACTGCGACACGAACTCAACGACGACAACATGTCCAAGCAATTCAAGTACAGTAAGTTCAGCGGCGAGCCGTTCCACTCGGTGCCCCTCAACTGTGTCGTCAGCTGCTCACCCGAGTCACCCGAGTCACTTGAGTCACTTGAGTCACTTGAGTCACCCGAGTCAGTTGAGTCAGTTGAGTCACTTGAGTCACTTGAGTCAAGCGAGTCAGTTGAGTCACTTGAGTCACCCGAGTCAGTTGAAACAATAATTTTAGTGCGAAGCACCATTATAATTTTAACGTGAGTTCGATGAATTTATCATCTGATAATCATTGCGTTAGCAACT
>DEJJ01000034.1:208890-236728 GCA_002353285.1 Porphyromonadaceae bacterium UBA2751
ATGAAACTCTCTCATAAGGAAATCATACTCCTCAGTCGCTTCGCGACAGCTCCTCTATCTTAGAGGAGCAACCTGATATATAACCATTTATTTTCGTCGAACGCATGTTAATTTTAGTGCGAAGCACCATAATTTACACTCCACAGGAGTGGCCCCCAGTGATTCCAATGATTCCAGTGATTCCAATGATTCCACTGATTCCACCGATTCCATCGCCACCGGAACCACCAGAACCACCGGAATATCCGGACCCACCGCCTGAGTCACCTGAGTCACTTGAGTCACTTGAGTCACCTGAGTCAGTTGAGTCCCCGAGTCCAGCGATTCCCCGGCCCCCCACATTAGTAAATAATCACAAAACTCACCACCTCCCGAAGCCACGTTGACTTGCAATAGCACTGCTTCATCTTATAATTTCTAACCAGCGACTCTCCATCAAAAATAAAAATTGTCCTAAATTCTATCAAAACAAGTTAAAAAAAGAAGTATGCGCCCAAAATGGTTAATTACAATGTGTAACCTATAACACATTGTAACACAGTACTCTGCTTTAAGAAATAAGACTCGAAATTCACATAAATTATGAAAAAATCACAATAATTTAGAGTAAAATAATTTGCCAACTAACAAAAATGGTTGTAATTTTGCAACCGTTTGCATATCAGTGTTTATTGCGGTTTTATGCAATAGTTATGCATTTTTTTTGAGTAAGTCAAGCAATTTATACTATATTATATTGTAACATTCATTTTTTAACAAAAAAAACTAAACAATATTCAGCTAAAGTAAATTATTATGATGAGAAAACTTTTTTTATTCGTGGCAGCATGCCTATTGACATGCGCCACTCAGACCGCGAAGGCCTACGAGTACGTCTTTAATTTTGCTGAGAATTATGCATCTCGGGAGGTCAAAGACAATATCGTATCTTTTACGATGCCCAATGAAAACGGCGAACCTCTTATTCAGTTGAGTATTACTACTGATAAAAATGTTCCTAATGCTGTGGAGCGTGTTAAACTAACTAGTGACAATAAACTTGCAGTGCCATGCTTGTCAAGATTGACTGTTAAGATTAATGACGGCTATAACATGCGAGTGATTTGGATTGGTGGAATCAATTCAAACAGAAATGCTGCGTATGACGAAGTTTTGTCTGGTGGCGTGACTGATGACCAAATTCGTGATTGGAATAATCAACTATCATTGTGGTCAATAGGAACTCAAGAACACCTGTTCGTTGCTGGAATGAACACTTCTGCATATAATAAAATTTTGGGCAAGTTCTTTTATAGCAACGCTAATAGTCTTAGTGACCTAAATGACAAGAGTCGTGACTATTATTTTGGACCCGAGATTACAATTTGGAGTGAAGGTGTGAAAATGGAGGACTTGACAAATGCCGACCACAACGTGCGACTAATGAGCCACGTCGTAACAGATGAAATGGTAGGTGTCGCAGTAAAAACTGTAAATTATCAAGATTATTTAATTGTACGCAGTGCCAACCAGCTTAGTCCAGAGTATCGTCAGACAATGCGCCCTGACCAAGAATCATTTAAGGATGAGAATGGAAATGTTTATGAGTGGTCTAATCCCAACACTCCACAATATGCGTGGATGATGATGAAGATTGATAATCCTATTAACTATGTTGGAAAGAAATTCACAAATGTGCGTGGTAAATATTGTGATTTTTCAACTGAGCAGTATCATGTTTTTTGGTTGAATCCATTTATGCAAGTTGCTAGCGCTGATGTCAA
Organism: Porphyromonadaceae bacterium UBA2751; assembly: GCA_002353285.1. Classification (GTDB taxonomy): domain Bacteria; phylum Bacteroidota; class Bacteroidia; order Bacteroidales; family Muribaculaceae; genus Sodaliphilus. The sequence goes on from DEJJ01000034.1 coordinate 210,654, forward strand.
AAATATACAAATAACAGGTGATGAATCTACAATTCTTAATAAGTATCCTTTAGCAAACTTCGTGCTTCCAAAAGATGATCACTATTTCTTGCTGAAACCAAATTTGAGCGAGCTGTGCGACATCCAAGACGTTATGCGTAGTCATCGTGACCATTTCATTTATGTGCCCGATGAGAATGCTTTGATGCCCGAGGTTACTATAACTGACAAAAATGGCAATGAGCAGGTTGTTGCTCAATCTAATTTCTATGTAGATAACGATTTGTCTTACGGTCAGGACTATTCTTATGCGTCGTTCCTTGACAATGAGGGAATAAAGCCCTATGAGGCAAGTGACCGCGAAATGTTGAATGGTCAAACTTATAGCTTTGACTGGGAACTCTATGATAAGATTTATGACTTCCCCTCTTCTTTAGTTGTAGCTGCTCACCATGGTGCTGACCATGGAGGTGAATCAAGCTATGTCTATCCACTCTCTTTGCCAAATAACAAATACACACAATCAGTAAATGATATGGTTCTTAATATCGTTGGTGAAGGTGTCCTCAAGAAATACAAAACCGATTTCTATGTTGGCAATGAAGATTATTGGAGTCGCTATAAATATAACGAGAATCGCAATGCTTATCGTAATGATATTTCCTTCACTTATTCTAAACCAATAACCTCGGCTTCTAACAAAGATATCACTTTGAATATCTTTAGATGCAACGATAAGGGTGAACAGTTAGCTAAGGTTGCAGAGGTTAAGAATAATCAGTGGGATCCTAAAAAGTTTACTGTTACATCAACGGTTGATGCTCAAGAAGCCAAAGACGAAGATGTACTGAAAAATCTCGGAACTGCCCCCAGTTTTCCAAATGGACAAGAATTCTTGATTGGCGAAAAAGATGCCAATGGTAATTATGTTACGAGAATCTTCCTCTCAGATATGTTCTATAGCACATCTATGGAAAATGCAGAAAAAAATGGAAAATTGTCTTCTGATTATCAGTATCGTATTGAGGCAAGCATTGATGGTGTTACTAGTGTAGTTGGTTACGCCCCTGTCTATAAGACCAATAAGAATGTTGTCACCCGTGCTAACTATAGCCAGGCTGAGGTTGACGCTGACCGTTATAACACCCTTGAGGAGAACGATAAGGCCGAGATTAACTTTACTCCCAACATGGCAAAGGCTATGACCGCGTATCGTGTTTACAAGGGTGATGCAACCCAGGGCGAGAATTTCGCCAATATCGCCTCTAGTGCTATTGTTCTTAACAACAACTTCTTGGATCAGGCCATTGAGGATGAAGATGAAATTGTTGATGGCACAGTGTATGTTCCTGAGTTATACACCGAGTATAACGATAACACCTACGGCTGCTACAAGCAGAGCGTGAGCGACGCTGAGGTTTCATTGGATGTGAAGAGCATGGTAGCTTCGGAGTTTGTGAATAGCGATGGTAAGCGTTATGTACATGCAACTATTGCTCTCGGCTCAACTATCAAGAACACAGACAAAGACTCACGCTACTTGGTTAGAGTATGGCGTCAAGTGGGTAATGGTGACTTAGTGCTGCTCAATGGTCATGATGAGGCATGGGAGACTAACTATGCAGACCTTGCCACTCTTGGCCTAGAAGATTATGCCAAGGAAAATGCAGCTCTGCCATTTTACCTTAATGACACCTTTGAGGCAACAGCTCAGTCTTCACAGCCGAGTGGTGCTCCAATGTTGATGTCTGAGGGTGAAACAGTTAACATTGAGGATGTGAAATATTATGCCACACTTTATGTGCTGGACGATGCCTCTGGTAAGTACTATGTTAAGAAGGTTGAGTCTGAAAAGCAGACCTCTATCCCCACCGCCATTAGCACTGTTAATACTGGCGCTCAGGTTGAGAGTGTGCGTTACTACAACACTATTGGAGTTGAGAGCGAGACTCCATTCCAAGGCTTGAATATTGTGGTTACTCGCTACAGCGACGGTACCACTACAACTGTGAAGGCTGTAAGATAAGTTTTTTTTGAAAAAATGACTTTTTAGCATACTCCTGGTTGCGGGCTGTGAAGTTCGCAGCCAGTTTTTTTCTCACTGCTCAAATTTTTAGTAATTTTGCACTCTCATTTAATTAAGTAACCGTAAAAGTGAAAAAGTTGACATTAAAAAAAATGAACTGGACTATAATTATCACACTGGCACTGTTGCTGCTCAGCAACACCGTGATGACGTTTGCCTGGTACGGCCACCTGAAACTGCAACAAGTGGGAGTTAGCACCCATTGGCCACTCATTGTGGTCATCCTCTTCTCGTGGGGTATCGCCTTTTTCGAGTACCTGCTCATGGTGCCAGCCAACCGCATCGGGTTTGCCGAGAATGGAGGCCCATTCTCGCTCATCCAGCTCAAGGTGATTCAGGAGGTGATAACGCTCACGGTGTTCACCATCTTCGTGACGGTGTTTTTCAAGAACGAGCACCTGCACTGGAACCACTTCCTCTCCTTCGTGATGCTCATCCTGGCAGTCTACTTCGCCTTCATGAAGGTGGAGTGATGTCCTGCTGGCATGGAGTTAAGAGGAGATTACTGTGAGTCTTACCTAAGTCATGTGACAATAATTCTTGCTTTTAGTTGCTTTAGAAAGAAAATTGATATATCTTTGCAATTGAAACTTAAAATAGATGTCAATCATGAGTTATTCAGAGTTAGCACAATTAGAATTGCTAAATGCTGCTGCAAATGTTTCTTCTCAGGAAGATCTTGATGCGTTGCGGTTGACCATCTCGTTGTTTTTTGCCGAGAGGGCCCAAAAAGCAATTGATAAGATGTGGGATGAAGGGATTTTTGACCAGAAAAAACTTGATGAACTACGTGGTCAGCATTTCCGCACTCCTTACAATACATTTTGAAATAGCAAGATGCGTTATATAGTTCTTGACACAAATTGTCTTATACAAGTGCTGCCATCTCGTAGTCGGTATCATAAAATTTGGACTGACTTTCTAGATGGTAAATATCACTTGTGCGTTAGTAATGAGATATTGATTGAATATGAGGAAATATTATCAAGATTAATATCTCCTGGCGTGGCCAGGAATGTGGTTGAGGCTATCGCTAGGCATCCTTTCACTCATTATCGTGAGTCATATTTCCGCTTCCGTTTGCTCAGTGATATTGATAAGGATGATGATAAATTTGTAGATTGCGTTATCACATCTAATGCCGACTACATAGTTACCGAAGATAGCCACTTTAATATCTTAAAGACGATTAATTTCCCCAAGATTAATGTGCTGACTCTTGATGAGTTTTATGAAACACTTATTTTAAATATTCACTTGAAGTGATTTTTGATAATAATTAATACATATTTTATATAGATTATGGCTAACACTCCTGAGTTTAAGTATGCTCCCATGTTTCAATTGGGACCCGACAAGACTGAGTATTATCTGCTCACCAAGGATGGCGTGAGCGTGGGTGAGTTTGAGGGAAAGCCCATCCTTAAAGTGGCTCCCGAGGCATTGACTATGATGGCCAACGCCTGCTTCCGCGACGTCTCGTTCATGCTGCGACGCTCGCACAACGAGCAGGTGGCTAAAATCCTGAGCGACCCCGAGGCAAGCGAGAACGACAAGTACGTAGCTCTCACTTTCCTGCGCAACGCCGAGACGTCGGTCAAGGGCCAGCTGCCACTGTGCCAGGACACTGGCACCGCTATCATCCATGGCGAGAAGGGGCAGCAGGTGTGGACCGGCTTTTGCGACGAGGAGGCTCTGTCGCGTGGCGTGTTCAAAACCTACACCGAGGAGAACCTGCGATACTCGCAGAATGCTCCGCTCACCATGTTCGACGAGGTGAACACGCGTTGCAACCTGCCAGCACAAATCGACCTCGAGGCAACCGAGGGCATGGAATACCGCTTCCTGTGCGTAACCAAGGGTGGTGGTAGTGCCAACAAGACCTACCTCTATCAGGAAACCAAGGCACGCATCCAGAACCCTGGCACTCTCATCCCCTTCCTGGTGGAGAAGATGAAATCGCTGGGCACCGCGGCATGTCCTCCCTATCACATTGCTATCGTGATTGGCGGCACCAGTGCCGAGAAGAACCTCTTGACAGTGAAGCTGGCGTCTACTCACTACTACGACGAGTTGCCCACCAGCGGCGACGAGACTGGCCGAGCATTCCGCGACCTTGAGCTTGAGAAGCAGCTGCTCGAGGAGGCTCACAACATTGGGCTTGGCGCTCAGTTTGGCGGCAAGTATCTGGCTCACGACGTGCGCGTGGTGCGATTGCCACGGCATGGCGCCTCGTGCCCCATTGGCCTGGGCGTGAGCTGCAGTGCCGACCGCAACATCAAGGCTAAGATTAATCGCGACGGCATCTGGATTGAGAAGCTCGACGACAACCCCGGCTCGCTCATTCCTGCCGAGCTGCGTGAGGCAGGCGAGGGCGACGCTGTGCGCATCAATCTGAACCAGCCCATGAGCGAGGTGTGCAAGATTTTGAGTCAGTATCCTGTGAGCACCCGTCTGAGCCTCAACGGCACCATCATCGTGGGTCGTGACATTGCTCATGCCAAGATCAAGGCTCGCCTCGACGCTGGCGAGGGCATGCCACAGTACCTGAAGGATCACCCCATCTACTATGCTGGCCCAGCCAAGACCCCTGCTGGCATGGCGTGTGGCTCGATGGGCCCCACCACTGCTGGACGCATGGACCCCTATGTGGATGAGTTCCAAGAGCACGGCGGCAGCCTCATCATGCTCGCCAAGGGCAATCGCTCGCAGGCCGTTACCGACGCCTGCCACAAGCATGGCGGCTTCTACCTGGGTTCGATTGGCGGCCCTGCTGCTATCCTGGCTCAGAACAACATCAAGAGCATCGAGTGCGTGGAGTATCCCGAGCTGGGCATGGAGGCCATCTGGAAGATTGAGGTTGAGGACTTCCCTGCCTTTATCCTCGTCGACGATAAGGGCAACGACTTCTTCAAGCAAATCAAGCCACGCTGCCCGCTGGCTTAATGCTCAAAGTGGCAATGAAATTTTTAAAATGGATGAGGCTCTGGTTCTGGGCCTCATCTTTTTCATGCCCAGCTTTGACATCACCCCCATCCTTAACCCTTAACGTCCTTAAAGCCCTTAACATCCTTAAAGTCCTTAACCTCGAGAATGACGTCGCCACAAAAATGCACAAAAATGTGGTGGAATCAAAATTTATTACTACTTTTGCAAGTTGATAGGTGTGCTTAGTCGCACTAAAGGCATATTACTCAAGCATAAACACAAAAACATCAAAGATAATGGCAAAGAAAAATAATGTAGCCCGTAACCGCAATATCATCAAATGGATGTGGCGAGGCCTCGCCTTGTTCTTTATTGCGGTGCTTGGAGTGTTTTTCCTTATCTATAACGGCATTATAGGTTACATGCCACCAGTTGCCGAGCTGCGAAACCCCACCGACAATTTCGCTTCGTCGATGTACACTGCCGATGGAGTGGAGATGGGTAAGATATTCCAGAGCAAGGGCAACCGTTACTATGTGGAGTTCGACCAAATCTCGCCCTACCTCAAGGACGCACTCATCGCTACCGAGGATGAGCGCTACTTCGACCACTCGGGCATCGATGCCACGGCGATAGGCCGCTCTATTATCAAGCGCATCATCTTGGGCAAGGCTTCGGCTGGTGGTGGCTCTACCATCACTCAGCAGCTTGCCAAGCAGCTCTACACACCATCGTCGAGCAACATCTTTGAGCGTGCACTGCAGAAACCCATCGAGTGGGTGATCGCCATGAAGCTTGAGCGATATTTCACTAAGAATGAGATAATGCAGATGTACTTCAACCAGTTTGACTTCCTGAACAATGCAGTGGGCATCAAGAGTGCGGCCTATGTCTACTTTGGCAAGGACTCGCCCAGCGAGCTCAACTTGCAGGAGGCAGCTTTGCTGGTGGGCATGTGCAAGAACCCGTCTTACTACAACCCGCTGCGCTACCCCGACCGCGCCAAGAGCCGCCGCAACCTGGTGCTCGAGAAGATGGCCGAGGTGGGCTACCTCACACAAGCCGACTGCGAGAAGGCGAAGCAGACCGAGATTGTGCTCGCCTATCACAAGGTGACTCACAACGAGGGTTTTGCTCCATATCTGCGCGAGGAGGTGAAACGCATGATGATGGCTAAGCGCCCGCAGTTCAAGGATTATCCCACTTGGAACAAGCAGGCATTCTACGACGACTCGGCACAGTGGGTCGACAACCCACTCTACGGCTGGTGCAACAAGAACCACAAGGCCGATGGACGCAATTATAACATCTACACCGATGGATTGAAGATTTACACCACCATCGACAGCAAGATGCAGCGATATGCCGAGGAGGCTGTGAAGGAGCACCTCATCACGCTGCAAAACATCTTCTGGGGTGAGCATGGCATCAGCACTGGTGAGGGAGGCAACAAGGACCCATACACCAGCAGTCGCGCCGAGCTGCCACAGTCGCTCAAGGACCGCCTTATCAGGAACGCTATCCACGCCTCTAACCGTTATCAGGCTCTCAAGGCCAAGGGAATGAGCGAGGCCGAGATTATGAACGACTTCAACGTGAAGCGCCCCATGACGGTATTCGACCTCAAGAACGGTGAGCGCACTCTCAACATCACTCCGCTCGACTCGCTGCTTTTCGCCAAGAGCATCTTGCGCTGCGGCATGATGTCGATGGACCCACGCACGGGTTATGTGAAGGCCTATGTGGGCGGCCCCGACTTCGACCACTTCTCTTACGACATGGTGTCGGTGGGTCGTCGACAGATTGGTTCTACTATGAAGCCTTATCTCTACTCGCTGGCGATGGAGTGTGGCTACAACCCCTGTGATAAGATATCGAATGCTCGCATCAAGATTAACGGCTGGAGTCCACGCGGTGGCGGTGGCGGTGGCATGCTCACACTCAAGCAGGCTCTCACCACGTCTAACAACACTTGCTCGGCTCGACTTATCGACCTGCTGAAACCCACCAACTTAGTGACTATGCTGCACAACTATGGCTTGACCAACGACTTCGACACCGTGGCACCATTGTGCTTGGGCCCATGCGAGGTGTCGGTGAAGCAGCAGGTGAGCGCCTACTCGGTGTTTGCCAATCATGGCATGCGTGCCGACCCAATCTTTGTGTCGCGCATCTGTGACAGTCACGGCAATGTGCTCGCCGAGTTCACGCCTCGTCAAAAGGAGGTTCTGAGCGAGGACTCTTATCTGAAGATGCTCACCATGCTTGAGAGCGTGATTAACGCTGGTACTGGTAAGCGCGTGCGAGGTTACGTTAACAACATTGAGATGGGTGGCAAGACTGGTACTACCAACCGCAATGCCGATGGCTGGTTCATGGCATTCACGCCGCAACTGGTGACTGGCGTGTGGGTAGGTGGCGAGGAACGCTACATCCGCTTCTACAGTGGTGGCATTGGTCAGGGCGCTGGACAGGCTCTCCCCATCTGGGGTAAGTATATGGAGCGTGTGCTGGCCGACTCGAGCAACCCCTATAATAGTAGCGCATCGTTCGATGTGCCTAGCGACTATGACTTCTGCTATCGTGAGAAGGGCTTGTCTACAGCCGAACCCGATCCAATAGGCACTTATCGAGGCTCGGGGCAGACGTGGTCGGGACCACGCAGGTCGTCATCGTCGCAAGCTGCCGCATCTAATGCTGGCGCTGGCGAGGCGGCTGCTCACCGCGAGGAGCCACACCAGGCCGAGGCCATGCAGGGTGTCTTCGATTAGAAGCATTTGGCACACAGCCAATGTGTGACCGACTATGAAAATGACTGCTTTTGCCACTGTTTTGGGGCAAAAGCAGTCATTTATTGTTAAAGAGTGTTTAAATATTGGGCATTCTATTGCCAGTTTGGAAAAATGTAGTACCTTTGCACTCGCAAATCGCGGGGTGGAGCAGTGGTAGCTCGTTGGGCTCATAACCCAGAGGTCGTTGGTTCGAATCCGGCCCCCGCCACTAATAAAAGAGTTTCGACACAGTTGTGCCGAAACTCTTTTGCTATTTTAGCAGTGTGACCTGCCTTTTTAATCCTCAGTGCTGATGCGGCCAATGAGGGTGGCGCTGGTGGCGCGCTCAACGGTGCACATCACCAGGTCGCCCACTTGGGCATTGCCGGCAGGGAAGACGATGACCTTGTTCTGCTGGGTGCGGCCAAACATGTCGTCCTTAGATCGCTTGCTGTGTCCCTCTACGAGCACCTCAAATGTCTTGCCCACGTCGGCGCGGTTGCTGCACAGCGATAGTTCGTTCTGGAGCGCAATCATGCGGTTGAGGCGGTCGATTTTTACATCCTCGGGAACGTTGTCGGGGAGTCGCTTGGCGGCAAATGTGCCTGGCCGCTCGCTGTACTTGAACATGAATGAGGAGTCGAATCGCACCTCGCGCATGAGCGAGAGTGTCATCTCAAAGTCTTCCTCGGTCTCGTCGTGGAAGCCTGTAAACATGTCGGTGGAGATGCCGCAGTCGGGCATTGCCTCGCGAATGCGGGCAATGCGGTCGAGATACCACTCGCGGGTGTACTTGCGGTTCATGAGCTTGAGCACCTTGTTGCTGCCACTCTGCACTGGCAGGTGAATGTGGTTGCAGATGTTGGCGTGGTTGGCCATGGTATCGATGATCTCGTCGCTCAGGTCCTCGGGGTTGCTGGTGGTAAAGCGCACACGCATGTGTGGTGCTGCCTCGGCCACCATTGCCAGCAGGGTGGCGAAGTCCACTTCCTCGTTGTTGGTGTTCTTGTAGAGATAGGAATTTACGTTCTGTCCGAGCAGGGTGACTTCCTTGAATCCCTTGTTGCACAGGTCGTGCAGCTCGTTGAGTATGCTTTGTGGCTCGCGGCTGCGCTCACGGCCTCGGGTGTAGGGCACGATGCAATAGGTGCAGAAGTTGTTGCATCCTCGCATTATCGAGATGAAGCCGCTGGTGCGGCTGCCGCCGATGCGTGTGGGGATGATGTCGCGGTAGGTCTCGGTGGTGGAGAGCTCAACGTTGATGGCTTTCTCGCCAGCCTCGGCCGCTACGATGAGATTGGGGAGCTGGAGGTAGCTGTCGGGGCCAGCCACCAAGTCCACACCGTGATTGCTGATGAGCTCATCCTTCATGCGCTCGGCCATGCACCCAATGATGCCAATGATGAGCCTGCGCTGGCGCTTGCGCCGCAGGGCGTTGAGAGTGGCCAGGCGCGCAATGATGCGCTGCTCGGCATTGTCGCGCACGCTGCAGGTGTTGATGAAAATGGCATCGGCGGCATCGAGGCTGCTGGTTGTGCCATAGCCAGCCATCTGCATGACTGTTGCGACGACTTCGCTGTCGGCAACATTCATCTGGCAGCCATAGGTCTCGATGAAGAGCTTCTTGGAGAACTCTTCACCTGCGTGGTATTTTAGGTTGAGATTGTTCATTATTATCAAATTAAGAGTTTGAGCCTGCAAAATTACAAAATTAGTGCAAAAATAGTGCAAACCGAGCGAAAAATGCGATTAAGCGAGCAAAAAACTGAGCTCGCTCAAGTTTTTTCGAGCGAGAGCATTTTATCAAAATGCAAAATCAAGAACGTAGTTTTTGGTTTTTATTGTGGAAATGAAAGCCTGAATTTGTGAGGTGTTGCGATTTTTTTGTGTAATAAAAGTTGGTTGTTGACGTTATTAATAGAAAAAAATGAGACAAATGAAGAAGGTGTTGGTAATGGTGCTGATGCTGATGGTACTGGCAGGTTGCGAGAAGATCAATAATGAATCGCTGCCGCGGTATGCTGTTCGCATCGACTTGGGGGACTATGGTAAGTGGAACACGTATGGTGTGCACTCGCTTGGTGAGTGGCGCTGTTTTAACCGTGAGAAGGGTATTCCTGCGAATTTTCCTTATAATGTGAACACTTACACGGGTTTTGGCGGTGTGTTGCTTTTTATGGGTCAGGACCTGAGTGGGAGTGCTGCTCCGCTGGCGATGGACATGGCGTGTCCTGTTGAGCATGATGCGAGGGTGACGGTGACGATTGACAGTGAGACTCTTGATGCTGTGTGCCCGAAGTGCAAGTCGCGCTATGACGTGATAACTGGTATGGGCGGCCCGAAGAGTGGGATGGCAATTGATCGCAAGGTGGGGCTTAACTTGTATAAGGCTCGTGCAACGGTGAATGGTGGCTATGTTATTACTAACTATTGAGTGAGAGGGGTGAGAGATACAAAAATGGGGGTGTGGTGAAAAATCTTTTGCGTTATTGTGGTTAATGTGAAGGATTTTTTTTATATTTGCAGTAATAATTTTAATTGAGAATAATTATGTATCAGTTTAAGGTGCCCGAGAAGATAATGATGGGCGACAACATAGTTGCGCAGGTGGAGAACGTGTTTAACGTGTATGGTAGCCATGCGTTGATAGTTACAGGGCCTAATATTGCTCGCTCGACGATGATAGCGAGCCTGGAGCGGACGCTTGACAACGACCGTGTGAAATATACGGTGATAAGCCACATTGAGGGTGAGCCGACTGTGAGGATGATTGAAAAGGGTGTGGAATCGTACCGTGAGAATGGTTGTGACTTTATCATTGGCTTGGGGGGTGGCAGCCCTCTTGACTCGGCTAAGGCGATTGCTGCGATGACTGTGCTTGATGGCTCGATTGCGGATTACAAGGGTATCAGGATTGATGATGCCCAGTTGCCTGCTGTGGTGTGCATCCCGACGACGTCGGGTTCGGGGTCGGAGGTGACGAAATATACTATTATCACTGATGAAACGACTGGTGTGAAAATGCTGCTCACCGGCAACTCGCTGCTTCCCAAGATGGCCATGCTCGACTACACGTTCTCCAACGGCTGCCCCAAGAGCGTGACGGCTGCGACGGGACTTGATGCTTTGACTCACGCGATTGAGGCGTTTATCTCGGTTAATGCTCAGCCGCTGAGTGATGCGCTTGCGCTGAGTGCGATCAAGCGGATAATGCGCTACTTGCCGCAGGTGTATCGTGATGGGAGTAACTTCAAGGCTCGCCGTGAGATGTCGATTGCTGCACTGCAAGCAGGAATATGTATCAACAACAGTAGTGTGACGCTGATTCACGGCATGAGCCGGCCGCTGGGTGCTCGATTCCATGTGCCTCATGGAATGTCTAATGCGATGCTGCTTGACGTGTGCCTGAGCGACATGGAGATGGCAGCCCGTCACAATCTGGCACGCATAGCGACCTACCTGCGCATTCAAGCCGTTGACGAGATTGACTCGAGCGAGAAGTTTGTGGAGGAAGTGGGGAAACTGATTTCCAAGTTGGAGGTTCCCACGATGAGCGAGTTTGGCATCGATCGTGATGCTTACATGGCAGTCGTTGACGACATGAGCATGGAGGCTATCATGAGTGGCAGCCCATCGCATGCACCTCGTGAGTACACTGCCGACGACATTCGCGAGCTTTACATCCGAGCCTATCGATAATTGTGTTAATAATAAAAAGGCTGTTTTTTGATGAAATTAATGAAATTACTGACTGCTGCTGCGATTGTGGCGCTAGTAGTGGTTTTTTGGGCCTGTGAGACTAATGCCCAGGGCCATGGCAAACGTGGCATCAAAACCACTAAGGTGAGAAAAGGCAAGACACGCGCTAATGCAAAGGCTGAGGGCGCCGCACCCGAGTCAGGAGCCCCCCGGCATTTTAATGGCACGGTGACAATAGCCATGACTGGCGACATAATGACTGGCTCGATAATGCCCACGCCCGACTTGCCTCCCAACGAAGGCCGCGACATCTTTGTTGACTGTGCCCAGCTCATCGGCAGCGCCGATGTGGCTTGTGGCAATCTTGAGGGGGTGCTGGCCGATAGCGGCAAGCAGCGCAAGAGTCCTGGCCCCTTGTCGTTCTCGTTCATGATGCCCACCAAGAGCGTTCGCCTGCTGGTTGACGCCGGATTCGACTTCATGGGCATTGCCAACAATCACATCAACGACTTCTATCCTGCGGGAATTGCCTCAACCATCAAGACCCTCAGTGACGCAGGCATAGGCGTGGCGGGTACCAAGGAGTGCGAGACGAGCATTCGCGAGATTAATGGTGTGAAATATGGTTTCTGTGCCTTCGGGCATGAGCAATACAGCCTCAGGACCCAAGACGCCGCAACCGTCAAGCGCATTGTCAAGAAACTGCGCCATGAGTGCGACATCGTGATTGTGTGCTTCCATGGTGGCTCCGAGGGCGTCAAAGAGCGTCACTTGCCTCATGGCACCGAGTACTTCCATGGTGCCGACCGTGGCAACCTGCGCGAGTTTGCTCACTTGTGCATCGACAGCGGTGCCGACATCGTCTATGGCCATGGGCCTCACGTGTGCCGTGGCATGGAAGTGTACAAAGGGCACCTCATCGCTTATAGTCTTGGCAACTTTGCCACACCACGCGGCATGAGGCTCGCTGGGCTCACCAGCTATGCTCCGTTGCTCATGGTCAAGCTCAATGGAGGCCGCTTTGCAAGTGGACAAATTCATCCGTTCATCCAGTACCGCGACAAGGGGCCTCGCACCGACAATAGTGGTGCTGTGATACGTGAGATTAAAGCGCTTAGCGAGGAGGATTTTGAGCCAAACGACCTGATTATTACCAACGAGGGTCTGCTTCTGTCAAAGTCTTTAATGAAGAGCTCATTAACTGAAGAAGAAGTGAAGAAAATTACCCAGGAATCCAAGACAAATCAATGAAATAACACTAAAATGAGAAAGATACTGTTGCTGCTGCTGGTGGCAAGTGCCAGCATTTCGTGCGCAGCCTACGAGGGCGTGGCTCGACTCTTTGCCGAAGAGAGCGGTGAGTTGTTTAATTCATTGTCCTACTCGGCACGATATCAAATGCTTAACAACTATTCGAGTGCCGAGAAGAGCGAGGTGCTCAACAACTTGCAGACTTCCGAGTCGCGCATCATTACTCTTGAGCACGACTACATGAAGATTGCGACCTCGGCAGGCAAGACTGTGGAGCTCAAGCTCATTGCTCAAGGCAAGAAGGATAGTGTGCTGGCTGTGATTGAGACTGTGTCGACACCGGTGAAGGATAGCAGGTTGTCGTTCTACGACATGAAGTGGAAGCGCCTCGACACATCTAAGTTTATAGTGCTGCCTACACTTGATGATTTCATCGTTGCTAAGGCCCCCAAGCACTCGCGTGATGAGCTGAAACGCTTGGTGAACTTTGCGATGATTGAGATGAGATTTGAGGGCAATGACCTGGTGGCTCGATGCAATCTTGAGGACTTCTACATGGGTGACGATTTCAGGCATTACAAGTCGATAGTTGCAAGCCGCGTCAGCTATGTGTTGCACAAGGGTAAGTTCAAGAAGAAATAACGCATTGCAGGATGGAAGCACTGTCGTTGATAGAATATAATTCACGCATTAAGCGGCTGCTCTTCGACCCGAGCGTGCAGTCGTGCTGGGTGACGGCCGAGACGAGTGACGTGAGGGTGTCGCGTGGGCATTGCTATCTTGAACTGATTCAGAAGAATGATAGTGGTGCAACAGTAGCGCGGTTAGGAGCAGTGATTTGGGCGAGCACGTTTGCCCGCCTTGCCCACTATTTCAAGAGTGAAACTGGTAAGGACTTTAGCTCTAACATGAAAGTGATGGTGAAGTTAAGTGCCAACTTTCATGAGCAGTATGGGCTCAAAGCTGTGATTGGCGACATTGACCCGAAATACACGCTTGGCGACATGGAGCGCATCAAGCGGGAAATTTTGGCGCGTCTTCAAGCCGATGGTATAATCGACATGAACAAGCAACTGCCATGGGGACTGGTGCCGCAGCGCATTGCGGTGATCTCGGCGAGGGGCGCTGCTGGCTATGGCGACTTCATGAAACAACTGCATCACAATGATTATGGATTGAAATTCTACACCTGCCTCTTTGAGGCGGTGATGCAAGGTGAGAATTGTGTGCCCAGTGTGATATCGGCACTTGACCGTGTGGCGGCTGCCGAGGACAAGTTTGACTGTGTGGTGATAATACGTGGCGGTGGCTCCACGAGCGATCTCAACTCATTTGACAACTATGACCTGGGTGCTAACATCGCCCAGTTTCCACTGCCCATCATCACAGGCATTGGTCACGACCGCGATGTTACTGTGCCCGATATGGTGTCGAAACTTCACGTTAAAACACCCACAGCAGCGGCATCGTTCTTGGTGCAGTGTGGCGCAGCTCAACTTGAGCGATTAAAGCAGCTTGCCGATGCCATTGCCACCATCTCGCGTGAGGCTATAGTGCAATCACGTGAGCAGTTGGCTTATTTTGGCAATTTCATCCCGATGGCGGCAATGAAGCTCATCGAGACGAGCCGCTTGCAGCTCAATTCCTACACGCAGTCGATACCTATGGTCTTAAATTCAAGATTGAGTAATGAGCGCATGGGACTGCGTCACGCGCAAGAGAGCATTAAGAGTGCTGTGGCAAGTGCAATGGAGCGCCATCGTCTGCAACTGGATTCGCTCACCGACAAAGTGCAGCTGCTCTCGCCCCAGAATACCCTTAACCGTGGCTACTCGCTCACCACGTTAAATGGTCATGTGGTGACCAGCGCAAGCACAATCAACCCTGGTGATCGCTTGGAGACCATCTTCAAGGATGGAAAACTAACAAGTGTTGTGGAATAAATAATACAATTAATTGATATGGAAACTCAAGAAATTAGTAAACTGACCTACACTCAAGCAATTACCGAGCTTGAGGAAATAGTTAAGAAGATGCAGAGCCCAGACTGCTCAATCGACAACCTGAGCCAGTACACCGCGCGCTCGCTTGAACTACTCAAGGTGTGCAAGGCTAAACTCACTGCTACCGATGAGGAGCTGCGCAAGGTTCTTGATGAGATGAGCGATGATAAAGGTGGTGCGTAAAAAACGCGCTTACACATTATTATATTTATATTTAAAACAAATAGTTATGGAAAAAGACGATGAATTGGTAGTATTTGACATGTATAACGACCCCGTCGAGGCCAACATCGTGAAGGGTGTGCTCGAGAGCAACGGTGTGGTTGCAGGTGTGATGGGCGACTCGCTGGCCAATGCTATCATGCAAGGTTTCAGCCAGGGTGCTGTGAGGGTTGTGGTTTTCAGGCGCGACCTTGCCAAGGCTCATGAAATAATGGATTCAAGAGCTGAGGCCGAAAATGGTGTGCAAGAGAATTGATTCCCCGTGATGGGTGAGTGGCAGAAATCCGCAAATAGCATGAAAAAAATAACATTTTTATGGCTAATATAAACAAACGCCCTGCTGGAAAGGGCAGGAAAAGTAAAAAGAGATTGCCCAAGTGGGCTTGGATAGCACTGTTGTCAGTTGTAGTGCTCATTGCAGTGGGTGCTATTGCTGCGGCTCCGTTTCTTGCGGTCACAAGCGATAAGGACACGACCTTGCATTTGCGTCGTGGAACAAGCAATGATGCGGTGAGCGACTCGCTTGCCAGCTTGGTGAATCCTGGATTTGCATCCAAGGTGATGACATTAGTGACCGCCACTGGCGGTGACTTGAGCTCTCGCCAGGGTGCTTTCGATATTAAGGAGGGCGAGAGTGCATTAAGCGTTGCCATTCACTTGCGCCGTGGTGCGGCCGATGATGTGAAGGTGACGATCAACAACATTCGCACTAAATCCCAACTCGCCAGCTTCCTTGCCAAGAAACTGATGATGAGCGAGGATGAAATGCTAGATGCGCTCAACGACAAGGAATTGTGCGCATCGCTCGAGAAGAACCCCGACAACGTGATAGGTCTTTTCCTTGCCGACACCTATCAGTTCCTGTGGGATGTTGAGCCTGCAAAGCTCATGGAAACGATGAAGAAATACAGCGACTCGTTCTGGACCGATACGCGCAAGGAAAAAGCCCAAAAACTGGGGCTCACACCTGATGAGGTGATAGCACTCACTGCAATCGTCGAGGGTGAGACTTCTAAGGCCGACGAGAAGGGCAAAGTGGCTCGGCTCTACATTAACAGGTTGAAGAAAAACATGAAGCTTCAGGCCGACCCCACTGTGAAGTTTGCTATAGGAGACTTTGCTTTGCGCCGCTTGAAGATTTCCGACACCCGCATCGAGTCGCCATGGAACACTTACTATGTTGAGGGACTCCCCCCTGGCCCAATCTGTATCCCTGAGAAATCATCAATCGATGCTGTGCTCGATGCTCCTGAGCATGACTACATCTACATGTGCGCCAAGGAAGATTTCTCGGGCTATCACAATTTTGCTGCTAACTACAGCGAGCATGAGGCTAATGCCCAACGATATCAAAAAGCACTCGACGAGCGAAATATAAAGCGTTGAAATCTTTAATATTGTCAAGAGAAAATGAGAAAGATTTTGTTCCTTTTAGTTATGATGCTTAGTGCCACACCCCTGGCACTGGCACTTGAACTTGCGCGTTTCGACTCCAATAACTATAACACGTGGAGCTACACCCGCCCAGGTTTTGTGATGAGTACCGAGGTCATTAATCAGGACAAAGTCACCCTCTACAAGGCCACCAATGCCGACTACACACTCATCTCTCCCTCGATTGCTAAGGGACAGTTTGCTTGTATTGAAGTGGACATCACTGGCTACGCCAAGCAATTTACAAGCCCTTATTATAACGCATTCTTTGGGTCACCCACAATTGAGATTATTAGTGAGGCTGGCGATGTGCTAAAGAGCGTGTTCTGTGAGTTTGAGGATGCGTGCCTTGAGCACAAGATCTCGGTATCGATTAGGGTTAGCGACCTTGACGTGCCAAGCTTCAAGGTTCGCGTGGCTTGCTGGCAAGCGAGAATCTACGATGCCTTTTCGGTGCGAGAGGTGGTAGTGGGCATGCTATCGGGCGATGTCAACAACGACGGTAGCGTTACATCGACCGATGTGACTGTGCTCTATGATTACTTGCTAAATAGCGATAGCAGCAACATGGTTTATGGTGACCAGGATGGTGATGGCGTCATCACCTCGTCGGATGTCACATTAGTGTATAGCATCATGCTGGGCAATTGATAAAACTGCCCTAATGAGAGCTTATCGGCTATCAGTTGACAACAGCTCAAGCAGTTGCGACTCCAAGTGAGGGTTGCAGGCCAGTATGCTCCAGTTGCGGTCGGGCCTGAATCGTAGTGCTGTGGCACCTGCCTCGTGGGCAATGAGCATGGCAGCACACACGTCCCACTCATTAAGATTCATTTCCCAATAAGCATCAAGGAAGCCTGCTGCAACATAGCTAATGTCGAGTGCTGCCGACCCCAGTCGGCGCAATCCTCTCACAATGGGCATGATGCGCTTGAAGTTGTTGAGGTTGTTGTCGGGATTCACGGCTTTGTCGTAGGGGAATCCAGTGGAGACCACAGCCTTAGAGAGTAGCGGCGTGCCACTTGGTGCGATGGGCTTGCCATTAAGAGTGGCTCCGCCTCCCAGCGTGGCGCAGAAAAGCTCGTTGAGCTTTGGTGCATAAACCACTCCAGCCACTGCCACACCATTGTGCTTGATGCCAATCGACACGTTAAACCAGGGCAGCCCTGAGCTGTAGTTGGTGGTGCCGTCAAGAGGGTCGATAACCCATTGCCACTCATGACTGTTATGATGAGAAAATCCCGACTCCTCGGTAAGAATCGAGTGGTCGGGATACTTCTTGCTGATGCAGTCAACGATTATAGCCTCGCTCGCCTTGTCGGCTGCTGTCACCACGTCAAAGTCGTTTTGCTTAGTGGCGATTTCAAGATCCTTGGAGCGAAAGAAATCTAACTGCACATCACCTGCTCGACGTGCCATTCCGATGGCGTCGTCGAGAATTGCATTATAAATTTTGTTCATGCTATAGAGCGTGGTCTCACTTGGGTTTTGTGATAGGAATCTGGCGCTTGAACACTTCCTTGAAGGTAATCAGTGTCTCGGTGCGTCCCAGTCCCAGTTGCAAGAACTTGTCGTGGATGAGACGGAGCATGTGGTCGTTAGTTTGAGCATAAAGCTTGACAAACATGTCATATTTGCCAGTGGTGTAGTAGCATTCCACTACTTCGGGCAATTCTTTAAGATGCTCAACTACACTTTCAAACTTCGATGAGTCGTTAAGGAAAATGCCAACATAGGCACAAGTCTCATAACCCACAGCAGCGGGATTGATGATAGAGTAGGAGCCTGTGATCACTCCCATCGCATTGAGTTTCTGAATCCTTTGATGAATAGCTGCGCCCGATACGTTGCATTCACGTGCAATTTCCAAATAAGGCTTGCGAGCATCATTAGAGAGCATGTTCAAAATCTTGTAGTCAAGGTCGTCTAATTTTGGTGTTGCCATAACTGTAAAGTATGTTAGTTATTAAAAAAGGTTAGGTTTTTTATAGGATTTTATTTAGTCCAAATGACTCCCTATAAGGGTAGTGCTCCTATTAAAATATTTGCAAATGTAAGAAAAAAATCTGATATTCCTATGAATTATAATGAAAAAAAGAGTGAAAAATGCATTTTTTTTAATTTTTGCTCTGTTATTTTCTCATTTATAGCACTTTTTCATCCTTTTCGCTTAAAAGAATGATTGGTTCAAGTGGCAATAATAACATGGCCTTGGCAACGTTAACTTTTGTTTTTTTAACTGGCGACACCGTTCCTCAGTTTACATTTTTTTGCTAACTTTGCAACCGATTTTGCGCAATGCAACGATGCGTTGAATCATTATTTTTTGGATTTTTAAAAGCTTGGTAGAGCTGAAACTCCCGTATTTATTTTTTATGCAACAAACACATGTAACTAGGCGGGTGACAGCTTCCATTCTTTCGATGTCGCTGCTCACCGTGATGGCAGGAGCAGCCATCGCCCCAGCACTGGGAATTATTAAGAATCATTTTGCTACGCTCCCGAGCTGCTTGTGCAGCTCATCGTGAGCATGCCAGCATTGATGATTATCGTCACTAACGTTTTCTTTTTTGGCATCAGCAGGCGATTTGGCTCTAAGGCAATAGCTACCGCAGGGCTTTTGCTCTATGTGGCTTCGGGAGCAGGCTGCTTCTTTGTCGACGACATCAATGCACTGCTCCTCATGCGGGCTTTGCTGGGCGTGAGCGTGGGACTCATCATGCCCCTGTCCACGGGGCTTCTTGCCTATTATTTCCCACCCGAGCAGCAGGCGCACCTCATGGGACTCTCGGCTGCCATGAATCAGATGGGTGGTGTGGTTGCCACATTATTGGCAGGCATGCTGGCAATGGTTCAGTGGAACTATGCATTCCTTGTTTATTTGCTTGGACTGATAGCCGTGGTGATGGTGTGGGCTTGGCTGCCCAATGCAAGGCTCGGCTCGGCAAGCAATCGCGGTGTGCCTTTCAAGGCAAGCCAGTTGCTCAGGTTCCACCCCTCGGTAACAGGCATGTTGCTCTTGATGATACTGTTTTTCATCTATCCCACCAATTTTGCCATCATTGCCAAGCAGCAGGTGGCACTCTCCGACCAAGCAGTGACCATGATTATGGTGGGCCTCGATGTGGTCGCATTCTTTGTTGGGCTCGCTTTTGGGTGGCTGATGCGCACGCTCCGGGTTCCCATCAAGTACTTTGCCCCATCGCTTTTTATTTTGGGTTATGCTGCACTGGCAGTCCCCACTGTGCTCATGGTGCTAATGGGTTCGGCCTTGATAGGCATGGCCACGGGGGTGGGGGTGCCTTACCTCAACACCATCGCCAGCATCAAGGGTGGGCGAGACTCGGCCACCACAGTCATGCCATTGCTCTCGGCGGCACTGTATCTGGGGCAATTTGTGTCGCCACTCATCGTCATGCCATTGTCGAAGGTCGCATTCGCTGCTGGCGACATCGCCAGCCCTTACAAGGTGGGAATCATTATCAGCGTGGTGTTCCTTGTTCAGGTGTGGGCCACCCGCCACTTCCAAAGCCTTCCACCCGAGTGAGTTGTGGCATACCCCATTAGAGCACATAATCACTCCATCATGATTCCCGTGAAGATGCGTCCAGAATGTAGACCCATGCGTCGAGCCGAGAATAAATCATCGTGATGCTCGTAAGTGCAGATGCCGGCTATCTCGATGCTGGCTTGAGAAATCCCCATGTCTATGAGCTGCTTGTCATCATTTTAAAGTGTTGATAACTCTAGGTCTACCCTTTTGCGGCTGGTTCTTTATATGGAAATTCTTAGCAAAAATGGCTAACGAGCCACCTTGTTGCTCATTAGCCATAGTCCTTTGTGATCCGCTTGGGGCTCGAAAATTCTGATATTTTAAGATTTTTGAAGTTGCGAGTTGTTATGACTCCATTTCTATAATATACTTATTATCAGTAATATAATTGATGTTGTGGCAACTGCTTAGTTAACATAGCGAATAATTAAAAAACATAAAATGACAACCGATATGGGGATTTATATGGGGATGATTCTTTGTAGTCTCCATATATTGTTGTATCTTTGTAACAGAATAAGACGATAAATATTGTGTGTTATGGCTTATGAAATTTCCATATCAAAGAGAATTGACAATACCGGGCGAGCTGAATTATCATTGCGTTTAAGGTTGGGTAAAGTTGACCAACAAGCATCGACTCATCTTTTTGTGAATCCACAGCATGTACGCTGGGAAAACTATGTAAGTAGCAAAGGCCGCAAAAGCAAACGCCTGGTTTTGAAAACATCTCGCCTAAAGACAGACGAAGTGCAACATACCGAAGATGTAAAGAAGCAGCTGGATGATATGCTTGAGTTTATCGACAATAATCTTCAGCAAGTAGGTGCGAACAATGTTGGTAAGGGTTGGTTGGCGCAACAAATTGATGATTTCACCAATCCCCACGATGATGAAGTTGATAGCGATGAAAGCGAACCGAAACAGTTGTCCTTCTTCGACCTGTTTGACATATTTCTTGAGAAACGTGAAATATCGCAAGGCAAGAAGAATCAGTACAAGGTATTTCGTCGAATCCTCCAAAGATATGAGATGTATAAGCAGCTGTTGGATCCAAAGTTTAAGTTGTCTCTTGACACGCTTGATGGAAATGGAATTGAAGAAATCGGAGATTATATCAAGAAAGAATATAAACTATTGGAGAAGTTCCCCAATATTATTGAAGCGGTCAATGAGAGCCGTCAACCAGGACCGCGTGGTCAGAATACAGTGAATGGCCATTACAAGAAACTTAAGGCCTTTGTGAGATGGGCCATTGATAAAGAGTATATCATGAACAATCCATTTCGCAAGTTCAAGATTCCGAAAGATATTTATGGAACACCGTACTGCTTAACTCTTGAAGATTTGAGTCAGTTAGAAAAGGCTGATTTGAGCAAACGTCCAGGCCTTGCAGTGCAGCGCGACATTTTTGTTTTCCAATGCTGCATTGGCTGTAGGGTAAGCGATTTGAAAGAGCTCACGATGGCTAACGTCATAAATAACGAGATTCATTACATTGCTCGCAAGACAAAGGATGGTAACCCAAAGACGATAAAGGTTCCTATCAACAAGACTGCGCAAACCATAATTGACCGCTATGCCGATCCTAAACGAAAGGGGTTATTACCCTTCATCAGTGACCAAAACTATAATGAGGCAATTAAAGAAGTCTTCAAGCTGACTGGCTTAACTAGAAATGTAGTTGTTCGCAACTCGTTGACAGGAGAATCCGAGATTCGTCCTTTAAATGAGATTGCCAGCAGCCACCTAGCTCGCCGCACTTTGACTAATATTCTATATAAAAAGTATAAAGACCAATCCTTAGTAAGTGCAATCACAGGTCATGCACCAAATAGCTCCGCCTTCGCCCGCTACCGTGACATAGACGAAGACATGAGGAGAGAGATGGTATCAGTTTTGGATTTATAACAATAGAATGTTTATGATTTTTTATTGCGCATGGAATATACACGTTTTTTTATTAACTTTGCATGCGCTTCTTTGGATATTTAAGACATAAGAATGCTTTTTTGTTATTCTAACCTGCCGTAACATGGAATATTTCGATTTCAAAAGGCTTATTGATAGCCTATTGATTAAAAATAGGGAAACAGAATGGATTGAGTTTAAAGAAAACTTCCATTCTAAAGAAGAGATTGGCGAGCGTTTGTCAGCTTTGTCTAATAGTGCTTTTTTGTGTAATATGCCTTATGGCTACATGGTATTTGGAGTTAATGATAAAAACTTGTCTGTAGTGGGAACCGACTTGCATGCCAAGCAGAAAAAAGTTGGCAATGAAGAATTGGAGTCATGGTTGTCAACACGCCTGAATCCTCGTGTTGATTTTGAAATTATTGACGATTTTGATTATGAAGACAAAGGGCATGTTTGTGTGTTCAAGATACCAGCAGCTGTTGGCCAGCCGGTATCCTTTCTTCATGTGGAATATGTGAGAGTGGGCTCAACAACTAGAAAGTTACGTGATTTTCCAAATAAAGAAGCAAAAATCTGGAAAGGAGGTCAAAAGCCATTGGAAAAGATAGTTGTCAAAGAAAAATTATCTATAAATGAGGTTCTTTCATTGTTGAGTGCGGAAACATACTTTGACTTGATGAAATTGCCACTGCCATCCGATTCTAATGGCATTATAGACAGATTATTGTCAGAGAAAATTATAGTGCAGGATGAAGTTGGATATAGCATTACAGAATTAGGCGCATTACTTTTTGCCAAGCGTCTAACAGATTTCGATTCTTTGCGACGTAAACAAGTTCGTGTTGTGGTATATCGTGGCAGAAGTAAGATTGATATTATCCGTGAACAAACCTTTGATATTGGATATGCTATTGGTTTTGAGAATATGATAACATGGATAAATAGCCAACTTCCTGCGAATGAAGAAATAGGACAAGCACTACGCACAACAACATCAATGTATCCACCTATAGCTATTCGTGAGATTGTTGCTAACATGATTGTACATCAGGACTTCAGCCAAATGGGGTTCCCTATGGTTGAGATTTATTCTGACCGTATTGAAATATCAAATCCAGGACAACCTATTATTAGTGTAGAGAGGTTCATCGATGAATATGATTCTCGCAATTCATCTCTTGCTGATTTAATGCGAAGATTGGGTGTTTGTGAAGAACTAGGCAGTGGACTTGATAAAGCCATATCATCAATTGAGCTCTATCAATTGCCTCCTCTTCGTATTCAGGTACAGGAAAGTAGAACTACTGTTACCATCTTTGCTTATCGCAAATATAGTGAACTTGACCGTCAAGAAAGGATTTATGCTTGCTATCAGCATGCTTGTCTGAAGTATGTGACAAATGAGAAGATGACAAATCAAACACTTCGTGAAAGAATGGGTATAGACAAAAAGAATTATCCAATGGCTTCAAGGATCATTAAGGATAGTATTGATGCAGGTAAAATCAAAGAGGAACAAAGTGAAAGCAAAAACAGAAGGACTAAAGGATATATTCCATATTGGGCATGAAATTGTTGTTGTCATGTAACTCACATGTAACTTAGATGCACATTTTGTCATTCGACCTATTTATAATTAGTTAGTTAATAGCGTTTTATAGTATGCGCCCACATGTAACTCACATGTAACTGGATATATATGTGTGTTTGTTAAAAGTCTTCTTTTTTAATGTAATTAATAGGTTGTATAC
Organism: Porphyromonadaceae bacterium UBA2751; assembly: GCA_002353285.1. Lineage (GTDB taxonomy): Bacteria > Bacteroidota > Bacteroidia > Bacteroidales > Muribaculaceae > Sodaliphilus. The sequence continues at coordinate 234,248 of DEJJ01000034.1, forward strand.
TTTTGGTTAATAACAGAGAAGATTTTTATTTTAATTGATAAATGCTATATAATATATTTATTGTTAGTGCTCGAATTATGTTTCAAATTTGCAATTAAATAACTTATTATTGAACTCACATTTCTCAATCCATAAGAATATGAATAATTTATATTGGCAAGTATATAAGAATTTAGAACAAGAATTTCTATCTTTGTCTGAAACAATTTTTATTAACGATACACAGCAGAATGTGTATTCTATGAGAATAGCTGATCTTTTGATTCGGACAGTCATTGAAATAGAAGCCTTATCAAAAGAATTATATTTAGAAAACTCTGGAACTATAGTTCCAGATGAAGAAATGTATTTTGACACCATTTGTATCAAATATCTAAATGATTTATGGAAATTAGACAAAAAAGTCGTTTTTGTTGTTTCACCAAATATTTATTTTGACATTGAAGACAATAGAGTATTAAGACCATTTCATAAAGCGATGAAACGTGGTAAAAGTTCTTCTGATTGGAACAAAGCTTATCAAGCGGTAAAGCATAATAGGGTTAAAGAACTAAAAAAAGGCAATATTAAGAATCTCCTTCATGGACTTTCTGCGCTTTATATTTTGAATATTTATTATAAAAATGAAAGAGTAGACAATATATCTGCCAAAGACAGAAGTTTGATTAATCTGAGTTTCGGGTCATCTCTATTTTCTATTAAATTACACAAAGTGAATGGATTGACTATAGAAGGTGAATATAATAAGAAAATAGATTATGATGAATGCGTGTATATTGAGGATCATGAAAAAGAATCTAAAGAAAAAGCTATAAAATCTATGATTGAGATGAATAATTATGTGAATAATGGGATGAAGGAAAAACTTATTGAGCTTATTAAGGAAAAAGTGTCTTTAGGAGAGTCCATATCACAAGAATGGATTGAGTCTATGAGGCTCAAAGTATTTCGTCAATTATTTCCAATTAAAGATTATAAGTTGGCAAAGCGGTTGAATGACGATTTAAACAATATTCAATATGATATTGTTTTAAATAAACATCAATATTAAGATCTAATATATAAGTTGCAAAACAATATAGATTTGTTTCAAAGAAAACTATTCCATTAAACAGAGCATTATAATCATATGAAAATAAGCATCTGTGTAACCGTAGGATTAAGTAATAATATCTATGAATTTATTCTTTCAATATATTGATTTGTGCTTAGAGTGTTTCAGAAAAAACTATTCTATGAATACAAGATACAAATAATACGTAAATTTGTTGTCTAAATAGATTCGATTATAATAATATCACAGAAGACTATTAAGAGATTGAGCCAGCTTATAAATGAAGAAACAGAATACCGTTCTGGCCCTAAACTTGTTGCATTTTTTTAATCAATATGGATTTATGATTCTTATGGAAATGGATTCTCTTCAAGATGAGTTTATAAGGAAGAAAAAATCCGCGCTGTACATGGAAAGCAGGAATTGGACAAATTCATTAAAGATGTATTTGCTTCTGTAAATTTTTCGGAAGGTTTTCTGAATTAGATGCTTTCATGGCAAATTTCAATCAATATCTTTATTTTGATGGATGGATTGTTTTAAGAGACTGTATTGAAATAAAGTTTTCAAAAGCAGCAAGCATTGACTTGAAAAGGAAAAAGGTAAAGAAAAAAACACTGTAACAGATTTTCTAAAAAAGGATTTTCTTGAAATATCAATCGAAAGCTTGTCAATAGACAGTTATGTAAAACCATACATAGAAGCTCGGAGTAATGAAAAAAATCATGCTTGTCGGCAAAATCTGCTTTATTCGTGATATTTCTTGCAGGAAGCACATCAGAAGGAATACTGTTAGGACTGGCTAATAATAATCCAGTTCGTTTTAATCAAACACAGTCCGCTCCGAAAGATAATAACTCGGGGAAAACACGAAAACTTCACGAATGGACACTTAGTAATCTTATTGATGCATCTTATGAACTGGTTATCTAAAAGAGGATGTTAAATAGTTTAGTCACTCCGAGATTTTAGGAATTATATTCATCCATATCAACTGATGTATGAAAATTTTAGTACAGATGAAAATACTGCCAGAATATGTTTTCAAGTTTTGAAAGCGGCTTTATTTCAGATTGTTCAAAATATAAAACGACAAATTAATTGCCTTGTTTTTATAAAACACTGAATATTAGCTTATTGTGCAGAGAAATGGGGCTATTTTCACATTTTTATTGTATAAAAATGCTTGTTTTATAGAAAAACTAATTATATTTGCAGACTTATAATGAGGAAATTATTATACATATTAATATCTATATTGATTCTCTCGTTTGTGATGAGTTGTGGGCGCAGTGTGGATAAGCGTCTTGTCCTTGCCGACTCGCTCATGTGGATCGCCCCCGACAGCTCGCTTGCCATTCTCAACGCCATCAACCGCGATTCCCTCCAAGGCGACGAGAACCAGGCCTACCACGCACTCCTCCTCA
>DEJJ01000035.1 GCA_002353285.1 Porphyromonadaceae bacterium UBA2751
CAGCCCATTAATTCCTGCGCAAGCAGGCTTTGCGACACCGCCAGGTGCAACTTTGCGAGATGACCAGCTGTAAGAGTTGTTCCCAGGTTGTAAAAGTTGTTTGATTCCACCGATTCCATGATTCCATGCAATCCAACAAAAAGTTGTGCCAGTTGTTTGATTCCAGTTCAAGTTTAGAATATGACCCTGTTAACATTGGAAATTGGGAAAAAATGGTTAACTTTGTAGCACAATGCAGTGGCTTTGCAATAATGTGATGCCTCAGCATTAAATTATTGCAATGATTCTCACAACTTTAAGAAACTAATTGATATTAAAAATATGCCTGAAACCAACCGTCCCAATTTGACACAATCGCAGCCTCAAGAAGAGAATGCGTCGCAAAATGTGCAACAATATGGCCTCAAAGCACACGACTATGTGCAGGTGCAGTGCTGCTCGGGTAAACGGTGCCGCAAGAACGACAGTGAGCGCATTATCAACCTCTTCAAGGTGATGCTTCACGCCCATGGCATCGACGACATGGTGGATGTGGTCACATCAGGATGCTTTGGCTTTTGCGCCAAGGGCCCCATTGTGCGCATCCTCCCCGATAACATAACCTACACCCACGTCAAACCCGAGGATGTGAACGTGATCGTTGAGAAGCATGTGGTGCGAGGCGAACTTGTTGATGAGCTGCGCTATGTCGAGGTGGCAGCCCAGCACATTGAGGTGGAGTCGCAGCATTGGAGCTCCTTCAAGCGTCCAGTGTCGCTCGACTCGATGCTCAACAACTACATCTACGAGATAGGTGGCACGCCATTCCTTAATGTGCTATCTTACGCTGTCGATCCCGAGAAATGCCGCGGTTGCACGGCTTGCAAGCGCAACTGTCCGGTAGGAGCCATCAGCGGCACTGTGAAGCAGCCGCATGTGGTGAACCCCTACAAGTGCACCTGCTGTGGCAAGTGCAAGTCGAAATGCAAGTTTGGCGCTATTGATGGACCTATTGGAGTGCTCGACGAGCGAAACTCGGTGAACGATGTGCTGGCCGACATTCACAACCCCGACAAGCTGGTGATTGCACAAACGGCTCCCGCCGTGCGTTTTGCTCTTGGCGAGGAGTTTGGCTTGGCTCCAGGCACAGTAGTCACTGGCAAGATGATCACGGCTTTGCGCCAGCTTGGCTTCGACTATGTGTTCGACACCAACTTTGGCGCCGATTTCACTATCATGGAAGAGAGTGCCGAGCTCATCGACCGGCTCAAGCGCCACATGGCAGGCGATGCCAGCGTGAAGCTGCCCATGACCACATCGTGCTGCCCAGCATGGGTCAATTTCTTTGAGAACGATTACCCCGACTTGCGAGAGTATCCTTCCACCTGCAAATCGCCAGCCCAGATGTTTGGCACGCTGGCTAAGAGCTATTGGGCCGAGAAGATTGGTATTCCACGTGAGAATATTGCTGTAATCTCAATAATGCCCTGTGTGGCAAAGAAATATGAGTGTGCACGCGACGAGTTTATCTACGATGGCATCCCCGATGTGGACTGCAGTATCACCACCATTGAACTGGCCGACATGATTAGAAATCATGGCATTGATTTCGTGAATTTGCCCGACAGCAATTTCGACTCTCCTCTGGGCGATGCCACTGGTGCTGGCACAATTTTTGGAACAACGGGTGGTGTCACCGAGGCCGTGCTGCGCACCGCCTACGAGCATTTCACTGGCAAGTCTTTGCCTCAGCTTGAGTTCACTCAGGTGCGTGGCATGGACGGCATTCGCGAGGCGGTGATCGACATGGATGGCTTTGAGCTGAAGGTGTGCGTCGTGCACACGCTCAACAATGCACGGCTGGTCATGGATAGGCTGCGTGCCGGCGAACTCGACTATCACCTCATCGAGGTGATGTCGTGTCCTGGCGGATGCATTGGCGGCACTGGTCAGCCTTATCACGAGGGCGACATAGGAGTGCTCGAAGCACGCCAGCGGGCCATGTATGCCACCGATGTCACCAAACTTGTCCGCAAGAGTCACGAGAGCCCTGCGGTGAAGAGGGTGTATGAGGAATTCCTGGGCGAGCCTATGGGCAAGCTGTCGCACAAGCTCCTTCACACTCACTTCCGCGACAAGTCAATACTTTCCGATTAACAATAAAAAAGTGACCAATCGATTGGTCACTTTTTTGTCACGGCAGTGCCACTTTGTCGAGGATCCCTTGCATGTGGGCGATGGCAAGCCCGTAGTTGGTGATGGGTACGCCTTGCTCTTGTGCCCGCACGATGCGCGACAGCATCAAGCGGCGGTTAAACATGCACGCGCCGCAATGCACTATCAGGTCATATTGCTTGAGGTCGGCAGGGTAGTCCTTGCCGGCATGAATATCAAAGGCGATGCTTTCGCCATATTTCTTGCGCAGCATGCGCGGAATCTTCACGCGACCAATGTCCTCGCTCATCGGCGCATGGGTGCAGGCCTCGGCTATGAGCACGCGCGAGTGAGGTGTGAGGTGGTCGATGGCTCTCGCTCCCTCTATCAGCACCTCGATGTTGCCTTTCGCAGCTGCCATGAGCACCGAGAACGACGTCAGCCGCGTGCCTTCAGGCTTGAGCTCATAAACTTGTGCAAACACCTGTGAATCTGTTATTATAAGCGATGGAGACTTTGTCAGAGCACTAAGGCTCTGCCTGAGTGTGTCTACTCCACAGCACGTGGCTATGCAGCCTTTGTCGAGCAGGTCGCGCAGGGTCTGCACTTGTGGCAAGATTAGCCGGCCCTTAGGCGCCTGTGGGTCTTGTTGCATAACAAGGAGCACGCTGTCGCCTGCTTTGGCAAGTGATCCAGTGAGACTCAGCTCCTGCTCATCGCCAGCGGCTTCGGCTAAAGCTTTGCGCAGCATGTCGATGCCACTGCCAGTGGCAGCACTCACAGCCACTGGCCTCATGCCAAGTGCTGCCATCAACTGCTCAATGAGTGCATCCAGTTGCTCGTGTTTGTCGCTTTTGTTGAGAACTGTCACTACTGGGATGCCCAACCTGTGCAACTCGTCAAGCCATTGCTTCTCAAGGCTTAAGTCGTTGGCTTGGTCAATGACGAGGATGGCAAGGTCGGTTTGGTCCAGGACCTTGTGGGTTCGCTTGTTGCGCAATTCTCCCACTGCGCCTTCGTCGTCAAAGCCTGCTGTGTCGATGAGCAGGCAAGGACCCAGTGGCAGAATTTCCATTGCCCGGTTCACTGGGTCGGTGGTGGTGCCTGCCTCGGGCGATACGATGGCCACATCCTGGCCTGTCAAGGCATTGATTAGCGATGACTTGCCCACGTTTCGCCGTCCAAAAATGGCGATGTGCCGCCTCAATGATTGTGGTGCGCTGTTCATTCTCAGTTCTCAGTTAATAACTCTCACTCTCACTCTTCCCTCTCACTAAAAAAAGCCTAAAACCTGAAATCGCGCTCTCCGTTAGCTATGTCAATCAGGCGGCGGTTAGCCAGGTTGCGGATGCGGTCATCGGGAAGTTTCTCCAGCTCGCGGCGGATGAGTGCCTCGCCCTTCTCGCGTGTGGCTGGGCTGGCGTAGTCCTCAAGATATTCCTTGAGGGTTATCATGGCGTTGGGGGTGCAGCAGTAGCTTATCTTGCCGCGCTTCACCAGGCTCATGAAGCGGTCGCCGGTGCGTCCCTCGCGGTAGCATGCGGTGCAGAAGCTGGGCAGGTAGTCGATGTCGAGCAGCCAGTGAATCACCTCATCCAGCGAGCGCTGATCACTCACGTCAAACTGGGCTGTGTCGTCGTGGCGCTCCTCGGTGGTGTAGCCGCCCACGCTCGTGCGTGACCCACCGCTAATCTGCGAGATACCCAGGTCGAGCACTTTCTCGCGCACTCGCTGAGACTCGCGCGTGGAGATAATCATGCCTGTGTAGGGAGCCGCAAGGCGAATGATGGCAACTATCTTGCAGAAGATGTCATCGGGCAGAGTGTCGGGGAACTGGTCGAGCGAGATGTCGTCGGCAGGGCAGATGCGAGGCACACTGATGGTGTGCGGCCCCACGCCCATGCGGGCCTCGAGGTGCTCGGCGTGCATGAGCAGGCCCACCAGGTCGTAGCGATAGGTCGACAGGCCATACAGCACTCCTATGCCCACATCGTCACAGCCGCCTTCCATGGCGCGGTCCATAGCCTCGGTATGGTAGCAGTAGTCGCTCTTGGGGCCAGTGGGGTGCAGTTTCTCGTAGTTCTCCTTGTTATAGGTCTCCTGGAACAGGATGTAGGTGCCAATGCCTGCAGCCTTGAGCTTCTGGTAGTTCTCCACGGTGGTGGCGGCGATGTTCACGTTCACGCGCCTGATGGCTCCGTTGCCCACCTTGGTGTCATATATTGTCTTGATCGACTCGAGGATATATTCAATTGGGTTAAGCACAGGGTGCTCGCCAGCCTCAAGTGCAAGGCGCTTGTGGCCCATCTGCTCAAGGGCAATCACCTCTTGGCGAATCTCGTCCTGTGTCAACTTCTTGCGTGGAATAGTGCGGTTCTTGCCATGGTAGGGGCAATATACGCAGCCGTTTATGCAATAGTTCGACAGGTATAGCGGAGCAAAGAGCACGATGCGGTTGCCGTAGAGCTTCTGCTTCACCTCACGGGCAAGGTTTTCAAACCGCTCTATCAGGTCGGGTTGGTCACACTCCAGCAGCACAGCAGCCTCACGGTGGGTAAGACCCTTGCAAGTGGCGGCTTTGTTTATTATTTCCTCAATCAGGACGCGGTTGCTACGATTCTTGGCAGCATAGTCGAGCGTCTCCATTATTTCGCCGTGGTCAATAAATTCCTCGGCATGAGCTGATTTTGGGTTATACATATTATAGTTATTAGTTATTAGTTATTAGTTTTGTGTTGAACATTATGAATTGTGCATTATGCATTATAAATCAAGCATTGTGCATTATGAATTAATCAAGCATTGTGCATTATGCATTGTGCATTATGAATTAATTAAGCATTATGCATTATGAATTAATCAAGCATTGTGCATTGTGCATTGTGCATTGTGCATTGATCAAGCATTGTGCATTGATCAAGCATTGTGCATTATTTAAAGTCTCCCCGCCCCCAGTCAATGTGATAGCCTGTTGTGGCCAATTGGGCTTCAAGTTGCGCTATGCCCTCGGCAGCCTCGGCGTTGCTGCTTGCTTTTCCGTCGTAGAGGGCATAGTTGTCGCGCAAGGCAGTGGGCGAGAGGTTGGGCATCACCACATTGGCGCCAGCCATGATGCCTTTTATCCTGCCATGTGGGTCAATGCTGTTAAGTGCTGTGGTGCTGGGAATGAGTGCATTGGGAAACATGAGCCTGAACATTGAGTAAAGCCTGGTTGTCAAGTCGGCACTGCCTGCTGGGTGCTTGCCCAGCGGTGTGTCGTGCTGAGGCACAAATGGCCCCAAGCCTATCATCTCAGGCTTGAATTGCTCAATGAACTCAATGTCCTCAACAATGTTCTCGAGCGATTGACCAGGGCTGCCCACCATGATGCCGGTCCCCACCTGGAAGCCGAGCTCCTTGAGCCACTGCAAGCACTGCAAGCGGTTGTCAAGCGACATCTCGGCAGGGTGGAGCCGTGCATAATGCTCGGCGTTGTGGGTCTCATGCCGCAGCAGGTAGCGGTCGGCGCCTGCCTCACGCATCTGCTGGTACACCTCGCGCGGCCATTCGCCCAGCGACAGCGTGATGGCACAGTCGGGGTAGTGGTACCTTATTTCTGCCACCAGCTCAACAATCCATTCGGCCTTGTCGCGTGGCAGCTCGCCGCCCTGCAGCACAAAGGTCCTGAATCCAAGCTCATAGCCCTGCTGGCAGCATTGCAGCACCTGCTCGGTGGTCAGCATGTAGCGCTCCACGTTGCGGTTGCTCTTGCGTATGCCGCAATACAGGCAGTCGTTGCGGCACACGTTGGTAAGCTCAACCAGCCCCCTCACAAAGATGCCTTTGCCAAATTGTGCTACCGCCACCTCTCGGGCCTGCTCATGCAAGTGGGCGACAGCACGCTCGTCGTCACACTCCAGCAGTGCCCTGTAGCCGTCACCATCCAGGTGCCGCTCAGCCCGCAATATGTCAACTATATGCTTCATTCACTTGCATTGCCTGCCATTTAACGTTTGTAACCTGCAAAATTACTAAAAAATACATTCATTGTTCACACTTTTCATTTTTTTTACACCCACTCAGCCTCAAAAAAATTATTTCTGGATAATTCACGCCCAATTCACGTGCCCCTCGCCGCAGGCAACCCCACCTTGCGTCAACCCTCAAACTCACATTAATCATTTTTTTATCGTCTGTCACATCTAAAATCTATCGCTTTTTCTTGCACATTAGTTATAAATTGACTAAATTTGCAACTCATGCATGCTGCAGAGGCAGAACTACATGCATGATGACATTTTGGTTCTCCGTCAATTGTCCGAGAATTACCCTGCGAATTGTCCGTAAAGCAATTTTTTTTTACGGATTAATTAACGGCAAAATTCTACGGAATAATTAATCGGAGAAAAAGAAAGCGTTTTTGCTTATCCTTTCATAGAAATTCGGCAAAATTTCAGTAACGAAGGACTAAGCAGTCAACAAACGCCTTCGCTTGCCTGTATCCACCCCGCAGGAGGGGTCGATATATCGGTATGGCGTGGGGTGGACTGTTTATTTCGTTACGGGCATGCCGAAGCCTCTATGAAAATAAACAAGACCAAGTCTCCACGCTATCTTTTTATATAATCACAAAAACTATACCTCATTTCGGGAGACTAAAGAGGAAAATAACATCATCAAGAAACCCCAGTTCAATCACACATCTCAACTCACAGCCCGACCCCGTCCGACCCTGTCCGACATTGTCCGACTTCGTCTGACCCAGTCCGACCAAGTCCGACAAAAGTCCCACCCAATTCAAAAACAACAATTAATTACAACTAAATATTTCTCTACTATGAAACAAAATCAACTAAAAACCCTATTACTCACCCTCACCCTGCTCCTGGCAACCATTCCGCTGCAGGCGCAGATGGTGAGCAACAACAACGACGACGAGGTCAACAAGGTTGACCCGTATGCTCCGCAATATCGTCCTGGGCAGGTCATCGTCAAGTTCCGTGAGAATTCGTCTGTCAATCTAAATTGTGAGAATGGCAAGTTGAAGTCAACTGGCGTGAGTGCTATCGACAAGGTTATGACCACGCTTGGCATTACCGAGGCAGAGAAACTTATGCCACTCACTGGCGACATTAAGAACCGTGCTCCCCGCAAGGCTAAGGCTCTATCGGGTCGTGAAATCGTTGAACCAAACCTTTCGAAGCTCTATTGCCTCAAGTTTGAGGAAAACGAGGAACGAGATGTCATCCAGGCTGTTGAAATGCTGAAAGAATTAAAAGACGTAGAATTTGCCGAGCCAAACTATCTCGCTTTTATTCAGTCAACTGGCACTGAAGATTTGCTTGATTACATTAATGAGCCAATGTACTCTCAGCAATGGGGGCTTAATGCCATCAAATTGCCACAACTGTGGGCGATGGACAAGACAGATGAGACTCGTCCTGTTATAGCAATCCTTGATACTGGTGTGGATATAACTCACCCTGACCTTGCGGCAAATATCTGGACCAATCCCAATGAAGTCACAGGCGCAGATTATGAAGACGACGACAACAACGGCTATGTTGACGACGTTCATGGTTGGGATTTCATTGCAGGAACTGCAATCATTGGCAACGGCATGGACCGCAACGGTCACGGAACTCACTGTGCCGGCATTGCAGCCGCAGTAGGTAATGATAGTATTGGCATCACTGGTGCCAACCCCGATGCACTAATCCTACCAATTAAAGTTATGGGCGACGATGGAACAGGTGATGTCGCCACCATCTGCCGTGGAATTGACTATGCCGCTGCTTGCGGTGCCAATGTGCTTAGCATGAGTTTTGGCTCTAGTAAACCATCAGGAGCAATGTATCAGTCGCTATGCAAAACTCTCACTAATTATGCAGTACTTGTTGGTGCCGCGGGAAATTCTAGATCTAGTATCTATTCTGATTGGGGGCGTTCATTCCCTGGTGCTTATGATATCGTTTTGGGCGTTATGGCATCAAATTCTTATGGTCAACTTGCTGCTTTCAGCAATTATGATCCTGACGGACCATTCTTCTCAAAATATAATATGAACAAGGCTTTCTCAAGTGATGTCACTTGGAATGACGAAATGATGTGGAATTACGATGTTATGGCTCCAGGAGTAGGTATAATGAGTACATACTTAAATGGCAGTTACAAGTCGCTGAACGGTACTTCAATGGCAACACCTATGGTTGCAGGTGCTATTTCTCGCATTCTGCAAGTGAAAGGTTATGAATATGCTCGTGACTACGGTTTGATGGGTGATATGGCTATGGCAAAGGATGGCGGTCTAACCGATTTTGCTGTCTTTAATGCTTATCAGGCAGCTAGTTATGACGAAACTAATCGCCAAGTTGCTCTTGCTTTAACGGCACTGGAGATTGATGATAGTGATGGTGATGGCGATGGCCGCTTCGATGCTGGAGAGACAATCAACATTTGGCCAACCATTCGTAGCCTATGGGGGCATGCTGAGAATATAAAAATTGCAATTGAGCCTTATGATGATAATGTCCCTACTGATGCTCTTGAAGTTTTAAATAACAATGTTGATTTCGGTTGGTCATTAAACAGTCGTGGTTCTTTCAAAAGCAAAAATCCTATTCGTGTCAAGGTTAATGAGAATGCTAATGATGGTTTGCATCTACCTTATAGAATTGTAATTACTAGTGACAATCTTTTAGCTAATATCGAGCAAGAACATGTTTTTGAGGTTGAGAATGGTGTGGAACTTGGCGGTGTCATAAACGAAGATATTACACTATATCCAGACAAGCACTATATCGTTACAAGGAATATCGCTATTCCCGAAGGAAGGACGTTAACTATCATGCCCGGGACACGTTTGGAATTAGATGGACACTATATTCTTAATGAGGGCTGTTTAATAGCTAAAGGCAAACCAGATTCACTTATTGTTTTAACGACTAGAAACAAAGATAATTACTGGTCTTTCGGCAGAGTTGCTGGAAAAATAGATTCGTTATCGTATTGTAAACTCGATAATTTTGAATGTAGAAATCCAATTTATTTAGAAGATTGTAATATTACAGCAAACTCATTAAATCATTTCCGTCAAGTGACTTTGGCTCTTAATGAAATTAAGGGTCGTCGTAATAATTTTGTAAATGCATTATATGAAGGCGGAGGATCATCGTTAGAATTAAAAAATAACAATTTTGTAAATCTTCTTATTGGTAGTAAATGGAATAGTGTTAGACATTTTACTTATAATAATCTTAATGCAGATAATTTAGTTCATAGTGGAAATGCTGGATATGACAATAATATAGACAATTTTTACTTATTGTATGTAATATATGGGGGTGATGCAATCACTACTGTGCATGCTGATTATCCTTCATGGTTGGGAACTGGTAAAGAACAAATAATTCGTCCGTACATTTATGACTCAATGAACCCTATGGTTGATTGTTTTACAACGGTTGACCTCAGTAATATGCCCACTCGACCCTATAAAGAGGCACATGGAATTGTGTGGAAGGTGGTAGTTGATGGTTATGACGCCCAAGACGAATTTGACCAGTTGCCACCATTGGGTGTTGGCCGCCATAAATTTGAAGTATACTACAACCGTGATGACATTGACAGTACATTCAGGCCGCAGGTGTCGATGGGCTTGCGTCAACCATATACTCAAACTCTTATTGATAAGGGCGGTTTTTGGTGTGTGAAGGACAGTGTGAGTGTTTATACAGTTTCCCTTGACATTACTGGCAAAACTAACTGCGATGGTCTTAATCGAATTAAGGTAACAGGTGGTAAGGACCATGACCATTTTGATATTCCTGACGAATACTGGCGTTTCAACGTCCTTGTTCAAGCTGCTGGCTCTATGGCAACAGGTTTTGCTGCCGAGGCTGGTATGGGTAATGTGAAGCTGACTTGGAACAACGAGAACAATGACTTTGAGGATGCGATGGGATTCAATGTCTATCGCTATACCATGCTCAATGATAGCGTTGCAGGCGACACAATCCGCCTCAACCAGATGATTCTAGATCTTGAGACTACTTCGTTTACCGACTACGAGGTGACTCCAGGTGAGACCTACTACTATTACTACAAGGTGCTGAGTACCGACTTGAAGGAGTACGATATCAGCAATGTGGTGGCTGCTACACCTTTGACTTCTACCCTGGGTGATGCTAACGCTAGTGGTGATGTTGATGTGGCCGATGTTATCACAACAGTGAACTATGCCGCTGGCATGGAGCCGAGGCCGTTTATCTTTGAGGCTGCCGATGTGAATGTCGACACCGAGATTGATATCCTTGACGTGATAGGCATTATCCGCATTATCACCAATCCGAATGCCGCTCCAGCTACCGCCTCTATCGAGAGCGTGGCAGAGTATTGGGTGAAGGATGGTGTGGTATGGCTCGAGACTCCTGTTGACCTCGCTGGTGTTCAGGTAAGTCTGGATGCTCCTCGCAATAGCAATATCACTCCAACCGAGGACCTCAACGGCTTCGAGAAGGTTAGCACTTGGCTTGCCGACAATGACTACTTGTTCCTCGCCTATAACATGGCAGGCCGCACCATCAGCGCTGGCCGTCACCCAATCCTGAACATTGGCGATAACGAGATTGCCGACATCCGCTTGAGTGACACCTATGGCCACAACGTGATGGCTACGCCAAGCATCGTCACAGCAGTTGAGAACATTAACGCCGACGGCAAGCGCGCCGTGCTACAGGGCATCTACGACCTCATGGGCCGCAAAATCTCGAGCAAGGCAAGCGACCTCAACCGCCTGCCCCACGGCATCTACATCGTCAACGGCGTGAAAGTAGTAAAATAGATCGCCTGCGGCGAGAAATTTATCAAAATTTAGTGAGAAAATCATTCAAAATTTTGTTCAATTTTCTTTTACAATTTTGTTGAATTTCCACGCGATAGCGTGTTAAATAAAAACTATGAGAAAGATAACATTTATAATATTTCTGATGCTATGCGTCGGGGCGCGGGCGGGGAATGTGGTGTCGCTTCCCACTGCCTCGGGTGCGCCAGGCGAGGAGGTGACGCTCACCGTCGCTCTCGCCAACGACGACCCCGTCACCGCCATGCAGCTGCAGGTTCCTGTGGGCGACGGTATTACCGTCGTCACTGGCAGCGAGGTGCTGACCTCGCGTGCCACCGGCCACAGCGCCAAGGTGGGTGTGCGTGACGGTGTGCTCAACATCATGGTGTGGAGCAATGGCATGGCGACCATTGCACCAGGCAGCGGTGACGTGCTCTCGTTCAGGGTGCTGCTCGGCAACGAGCCGCAGACCATCGCCCTTGATGCCACCAAGGTCACTATCACCGATGCCAGCGGCAACACCCTCGATGCCTCTGCCACCAGTGGCTCGCTCACCATCGCCGCCGCCAAGGCCCAGCTCGCCACGCGCGACATCGACTTTGGCCACATCCCCATTCGTGATGTGTACCATCAGAACTTGGCGGTGACCAATGTGGGCAATATCCCGCTTATCATCAGCGGCATTGAGCCTAGCGCAGCGGAGCTTTCGAGCGAGACGCCATTCCCCTATGAGATTGCTCCAGGCAACACTGGCTATGTCGACATCACCTACAGCCCTGTGGAGCGGGGCGCCATCGAGGAAACAGTGCGACTGCTCAGCAACAATATCGCTGGTACCAACACCATCCGCGTTGTTGCCGACCCCTTTGCCGTCAACGAGCTCCATGTGGAGAATGCCAGCGGCATCGCCGACAGCACTGTGACCATCCCGCTACGGGTGAACAACATGGATGCCATCACTGGCTTCCAGTTTGAGTTTGACTTTGACTTGCCCGAACAGCTGCAATATGTTGACGGCTCGTTTGCCCTGAGCGACCGCAAGGGAGACCACCAACTGGTGGTGACTCACAATGGCGGCAAGCTCCGTGCCATCGCTTATTCGCTTGGCAACAGCACCTTCAGCGGCAATGATGGCATCATCGCCACCTTCCAGGTTAAGCTCTGTGGCCGCTATGGCACCAACCTTGGTGCGACTAAAGCTGTCCTAACTGCCAACTATAAGGGCCAGGACATGGATGTGCTCAGCAACAAGTACGAGGGATATATCGACATCCAAAGCCCGCAGTTGAACGCTCAAGACCAGCTTGACCTTGGTGCCACACCAGTGACCGAGGTTGCCAATGGCGAGGTGAACGTCTATAACAATGGCGGTGCGCCCCTGCGCATCGACCGCGTGGTGTTCAGCGGCGAGGACTTCACCGTTGCTGAGTCGTTCCCGATGGTGATAGATCCGTGGCAGAACGTCACGCTCCATGTCACCTACAATGGCCAGGAGCAAGCTCCTTTCGAGGAGTGGATGCAGCTCTACAGCAACGACCCCGATCATCGCCTGCACAACATCACCATTACTGGCTCACGCTTTGCGCCAAACTATCTGCATTTCACTGCCGATGAGGTGCTGAACGGTAGCGACATGCTGCTCCATGTAGACCTGAGCAACTACGACCCCGTCGATGGCTTGCAGTTCGATGTCACCTATCCCGCCGCTTGGTTCACTCCCAGCGATGAATACGTGATGGGCGACCGTGCCACAGGCTTCTCGATGTCGCACCGCACCATTGGTGACGGCGTGATTCGCTGCTTTGTCTATTCGCTTGCTGGCGGTGAGATGGCACCAGGCGAGGGCCGAGTGGTGACGATGCATTTCACCACCGCAGATGGCACCCCCGAGGGTGAGTACTCGCTCTCGTTTGCCAACATGAAGGCCGGAACACCTGGACTCACCGACAAATATGCCGGCGGCAACGAGCAATGCACGTTCAGCGTGAGCACGCGCATCATCGGCGACGTTAACTGCGACGGATATGTCTCGAGCGCCGACATCACCGCCCTCTACGGCTACCTCCTCAGTGGCGACCTCACTTTCATTGCCACCAGCGACGTGAACAACGACGGCAGCGTCAATAGCGCCGACATCACCGAGGTTTACAACATCCTCCTGGGAATCAGCCATTAGACTAATCCCACACCTCTCCACCCCCCCGCAAAGCCACTTGGACCACTCTCCCCAAGTGGCTTTGTCACATCACCCGATTTTTTGATATTGCTTTTCAATATAATAATGTGTTACATTCGCTCCGAAAAGAGCTCTTTGACATGCTGCCTTCCACCAGAAAAAATCACAAAACTGTCCCACCACCCATTTGCGAGATAACCCCCATTTGAGTCACTTGAGTC
>DEJJ01000025.1 GCA_002353285.1 Porphyromonadaceae bacterium UBA2751
ATATATGTGATTAGCTTCGAGCAACAGCCCGAGGCTCACTTTTCTTTATATACTAAGTGATAATGTTGCCGTCGCTTCTTTGCTATTTCAGTGAAATAACATTGTGTGAGTCACGTTTTATTATTACCTTTGCATTCACAATTGTTACGAATCAATGAATTTGCGCAACATATATGACTCACGTCGCATCTGGAAGATGGTGCTCCTGGCTGTGTCGCTGGTGCTGGTGGGGGTGTTTATCTACATATCGAATCGCCTGGTGAAAGATCTTGCTAAACAGGAGCGCGAGCGCATGGAGATTTGGGCCGATGCCACTCGTGAGCTCATCACGTCGACCGACACCGACGTCGACTTCCTGCTGCGCATCATTCAGGGTAACCGCAACATTCCTGTGCTGCTTGTCGACGACAAGGGCAACATCATTGAGCAACGCAACTTCAAGCTCCCTGAACCTGCCGACACCCTGAAGATGATTAATGAATACTCGGCTGCCAACAAGGAATTTCTTGCCAAGAAATACAATAAGTTGCGCAATTCCACTAATAATATTGAGATTCGCATTGACAACACCACCAAGCAAATGCTCTACTACGAGGACAGCGACGTGCTGCGGCGACTGGCCTATTATCCTTACATTCAGCTGGCTGTAATGCTGCTGTTCCTGGGAGTGGCCTACTTCGCGCTTATCAGTGTGAAGAAGGCCGAGCAAAACCGCGTGTGGGTGGGTCTCTCGAAGGAGACTGCTCACCAGCTTGGAACGCCCATATCCTCGCTCATGGCATGGACCCAGATGCTCGACTCGATGGGAGTGGACAAGGAGATCATCAACGACATGGACACCGATGTGCATCGCCTCTCGGTGATTGCCGACCGATTCTCGAAAATTGGCTCTATGCCCGACAAAGAGCTCACATTCATCAACGAGGCGGTGGAGAGCAGTCTTGCCTACATGCGCACTCGCATTCCCAAGCACGTCACACTCACCGTGCACACCCAGGACGACAAGAACTGCGGCGTGATGCTGTGTCAGCCTCTCTTTGAGTGGGTGATGGAGAACTTGACCAAGAACGCTGTCGACGCCATGGAAGGCCAGGGACGCATCGACATTGTGGTTACCAGCGATGCCCAGCATGCCCACCTCTACGTCAAGGACACAGGCAAGGGCATTGCCCGCAAGAATTTCAAGAATGTGTTCAATCCTGGTTTCACGACCAAGAAGCGCGGCTGGGGCCTTGGCTTGACGCTGGTTAAGCGCATCATCGAGGAATACCACGGTGGGCGCATCTTCGTTAAGGAGAGCGAGGTGTGTAAAGGCACCACGTTTGCCATCGAGATACCGAAAATCAAGTCATAAGTGGCAGGTGAGCTTAAAAATCTAAATAATAAAACAATGTCATCGTCGCAATACATAAAAATGCTGGGCACCGGCAGTGCCATGTGCACCCGTTGTTACAACACATGCTTCTACCTCAAGTCGCTTGCGGGCCAGCTCATGGTGGACGCTGGTGGCGGCAATGGCATCTTTCGCCAGCTGTATCGCGCTGGAATTGACTACACTCAAATTCGTCACCTCTTCGTCACCCATGTGCACACCGATCACATCATGGGTGTGATATGGCTCATTCGCAAGATTTCGCCCCTGCAGCACAAGGGCAAGTATCAGGGCAACTTCACCATCTATTGCCACAGCGGAGTGAAGCAGGCTCTAGAGACCATGTGCAGCATCATGATTCCTTCCAAGATTCTATCGGCACTGGGCACTACCATCATCCTGCGTGAGGTGGGCGATGGCGAGACACTGTCCATCGACGACATGCAAGTAACTTTCTTCGACATCGGTTCCGAGAAGCAGCTGCAGTTTGGCTTCAGCGCACTCATGCCCGATGGCAAGCGCGTGGTGTGCCTGGGCGATGAACCTTACAAACCCTCGAGCGAGCGCTACGTGCGCGACTGTGACTGGTTGCTGTGTGAGGCCTTCTGCCTCTATCGCTACCGCAACCAGTTCCGCCCCTATGAGAAGAACCATAGCACAGCCCTCGATGCAGCACGCCTGGCTCAGGACTTGAGAGTGAAAAATCTGCTCCTATATCACACCGAGGACACCCGCCTGATGTCGCGCCGAGACAACTACACCGCCGAGGCCCGCACCGCCTATAGTGGCAACATCCATGTGCCTCTCGATCTCGAGACCGTCAACCTATAATCACTATCAAAAACGATAGTGACACGTGTTTTCACACTCTTTTCTCGGTTCTAAAATTCCCATATAGAGAAAAAAGTAGCACATTTGCGAACAACCGCCAAGAAATCGCTTTTGGACTATTGCCAGTTTGCAAATTATGTGTACCTTTGCACCGCAAACGACGCCAGTAGCCATCGGGCTTCTCGGCAGTTTCAAACAATGTGAAGGTTTTGATTTTTATTATATTCTTACAACACACTTTTTAGGGACATAAGGCAAATACAAATGATGCAATATTGACATTAATAATATGGTTATTGGGCACCGCACGATGTGAATCGAGCGGTGCTTTTTTTATCTACAGAATAATTGCGAAAAAGAATGAATTGGTTCAAATTGGTTCAATTTTGGCTGATTTTTTTGAAAAAAGCCATGAATTAGTAAAAAAGCTAGAATAATTAATAAACTTTAACAAATGGGGGGGGTAAATCTCAAAAAATATTAATAACTTTGCACTTGGTTAAGATATATACTGACCCCTTAAAACAAAAATGCGAAAGGATGAAGAAAGTAATTACCATATTATGCGTGCTGATGCTTTGTGCAATTGTGGCTGGTGCCCAGTCGCGCGACGACGAAGTGGCGATTGAGACGTGCACCGACATCTACGAGTTCAAGCTCAACAAGGGCAATGTGGTGGTCAACAATAAGGTGTCGACCCAATATGTGGCGCTGCGGGAGTATGACTGCAAGATTCAGCCCAGCATCTTCTATGGCGACAACATCAAGTTTGTGAAATCCTCGTGTAGCGGCCGTGGCACTGCTGAGCACAAGTCCATCACCCCCGACAACGTGTTCTACGACGACTCGCGTGCCTGCTACTACAACTACACCCTCAACCGCAAGCACAAGAAGTGCGATACGAGCTTCGAGCGCAAATTCACCGATGTCAACTACTTCACCCGCGTGCCACTGGCCGATGAGTACTACATCCGATCCAAGACAGTGAAATTCATCATCCCCGACGAAGTGGGCACCGTCGAACTCATCCCCAAGAACTTCACGAGCAACATTGCCATTGCCGATGAGCGCGACGGCAACAAGCGCATCGTCACCTACACCATCACTGGCATGCCCGCCGTCAAGAGCGAGAGCCACATGCCCACCTCGGCGAGCATCTATCCAATGGTGCTTGTGACAGGTGCGTTCAAGAGCATCGATGAGCTATATGGCTGGAGTCATCAGTTGGCACAAGTCGACACCACCATTCCGTCGCTGTCCAGCATCCTTGCCCAGATAGGCACCAGTGGCACCGACATTGATAAGATAGCTCGCACCCAGGCTTGGGTGCAGAGCAACATTCGCTACGTTGCCTTTGAGTCAGGCATTGGTCGCCACCAGCCCGACACTCCAGCCGAGGTGGTGCGCAAGCGCTATGCCGACTGCAAAGGCTTGGCACTACTGCTCAAGACGCTGCTTGTGGCGCAAGGCATAGATGCGCGCCTCACCTTCCTGGGCACCCATGACGTGACAAGCCGTCTGAGCGAGGTGGCCGCATTGTGCTCAATGAATCATGTGATATGCACTGCAATGGCTGGTGGCAAGACCTATTACCTCGATGCCACCAACAACTATATCCCCATCACCCACATTCCTGGCAACATCCAGGGCGTGGAGGCCCTCATCGAGAATGGCAGTAGTTACACCATGACCACACTGCCCGTGTTGCCGCCAACCGCCAGCTGCGACAGTGTGCACCTCGACCTGTCGCTGGCACAGGGCAACGTGCTCACAGGCAATGCCCAGCGCATGGCCTGCGGCGACATGAAAGAGGCCATGCTCACCGCCTATCACGAGGCCGAGGCGCATGAGCGCACCACATTTGCCGCCGCTGCGCTCAACGATGATTCGCGCTCATCGGTAGTCGACAATGCCCATTTCACAAGTGAGCAACCTAGTGCCCAGTGGGCAACAATCACTGGCACCATCACCGATGCCAACTCGGTTACCAGTCAGGGCGATGAGCTTTACATTGAGCTCGACCCCGACATCCTCATGGCCGCTACTCCCATCGACACCACCAAGCGGCAGCACGACTACATGCTGCCCATGGTCATGCGTCAGGTGAGCGAGGTGGTCTTTACCATCCCTGCAGGCTACAAGGTGGAGTCGCTGCCATCGTCGCAACGCTTCACCACGCCAGTGGGCACACTCGAGTGCTCCTTCACCAGCAAGGGTAGTACGGTGGTCTTCACCAAGGCGATGACCCTGCAGCAGCGGCGCCTCGAGCGCTCTCTCATCCCCACCTGGAACAGCACCCTGCGCCAGTGGAACGATGCCAGCCATGAACAATTAGTTTTAAAACGGACCCTATAAACATCACATTATGAAACAATTATCAACCCTGTTGCTTGCTTTGCTTGTGCTATTTACAGCACAAGCCGACGATGAGAAGGAATATGCCAAATATGCCGAGCAGGTGAAACAGCTCGTGTGGAGTAACACCTCGCCCGAGTTCTCTAACTATTATTGCCCCGATGAGTATGCCCGCGACTACTCGGCTGTGATACTCGCATCGCGCACCGATGTGGTGCTCACTCGCAAGTCCTATGTGAAATTCACTGGCATGGGTTTTGGTGGGGCAAAGAAACTTGGCAGGCATGAAACCAATCGCATGCTTGTCAAGCTCAACGATGATGCCGCCATCAAGAAGTTCTCTGAGTTTGACTACCTCACTTTCAAGAAGAGCTACACCCGCTTTGGGCAGCGCGAGAGCGAGCTGCAAGTGCTTGGCGTGAGGGTAATAAAGCCCAGCGGTGCGATAGTGAATGTGAACACCAGCGACTACATGGTCATCCGCGAGGGCCGCGAGGGCGATGAGGTGAGCCACAAGCTCGCCGTCCCTGGCCTTGAGAAAGGTGATGTAATCGATCTATTCTTCTACGACGAGGAGATAGTGCACGACCGCAACATGAAGCCCTTCACCTTTGTCATGAAAGCCGAATATCCCATCCTGCATTATAGGGTGGCTTGCAAGATTGACAAGAAAATAACTGTGCAATATCGCACCTTCAACGGAGCCCCCGACTTCAAGGTGTGGACCGACAAGGACAAGAACACCATTCTCGAGACCGAGATGGACAACATCCTCACCGTGATTCCGTCGATGTGGTATAACAAGGTGCAGCAGGCCCCTATGATTCTGCTATATGCTTACGACAAGAGCGTGACCGGCGGTGGCATCAAGAGCGTGAAGGACGAGAAGCGAGGCCTGCAGGCTAACCCTGACTACCACAACATTCTAATCGACGACCTCTCACTCTTAAAATATGAGATTGACAACAGCAAGAACTCGCGCTACTACAAGGCTTTCGGCTTCTTGAAAAAGGACATCGACCTGGCCAAGAAGACCGAGGACAAAGAGGCTGCAGCCCGTCGGCTCTACAACGCGTTTGTCTACTACATCTGCGGCTTCGACCGCGACGAAAGGCCTAACTCGCCTTACCAGTTTGTAGCGGCCCTGTGGAAGATGTTCTCGATGGCCAATATTCCCAGCACGCCAGTTATCACCACCAGCAGCGATAATGAGCCCCTTGAGCAGCTAATCAATAACCAGAACACCACCTGGCTGGTCAAGACCCCTGGAGGTGCCTATTACACATCACCCAACTACAAGTGCCAAACACCTGGTGTGCTGCCAGCCGACCTCTATGGCCGCAAAGCAGTTTTCGTCACCTGGATTAACGCTGAAAAATCCGATTATTACATCGAAGACCTGCCTCAAGCCGACTATCACAGCAACCGCGACATGGTGAAGCTCAACGCATCAATCCAGGGCACCACCGTCGACATCGACCGCACCGAGACCCTCACCGGCACCTCCAAGGAACTCATCACCACAGCACTGATAACCGACAAGGTGATGATGGACGACTACGACAGGTTGCTCAAGCGAGAGAAGACCTATCTTGAGGCACTATCCAAGAAAGAGCGCCAGGGCATTGAGGATAAGCTGAGGAAAGAGAATGAGGAGCAGCAGGAAATATATAAGGATGAAGTTGACCTCTATCACGATATGAAACCGCTGGAATTCAAGAGCTTTGAGGTGGTGCAAACAGGACTTGACTCGCAGAATCCCGATTTCATCTATCGCTCGCAATATTCCCTTGATGGACTTGTGAAAAAAGCCGGTAACAACTTGGTGCTTAGCGTGGGCAAGCTCCTGGGCTCTCAATTGGCACTGGAGGGACGTGACAGGGTGCGTGACTGCGACGTTTACCGCTCGGCTCCCAACCAGTTGCTATGGGACATCACGGTTGAGATTCCCAGCGGCTACAGTATCTCGCAAGAGAACCTTGCCAAGCTGCAGCAGGCTGTAAAGAACGAGGCGGGCGAGTTCACCGCAAGTGCCACTGTCGATGGCAACACACTGCACCTGCAAGCCACCAAGAGCTACTTCAAGGCTCACTACCCACTCGAGCAGTGGCAAGAGTTGCTCAACATCATCGATGCTGCCAGCGACTACACCAATCGCCAAATCATCATCACCAAATAAGAATAACCACCTAAAACATCAGTAACAATATGAAAACTACACTCCACACAATCACTCGGCTAGTACTCATGATCGCCTTGCTGCTGGCAGTCGCTTTGTCGGCCAGCGCATACGATTTTATGGTTGATGGTATTGCCTATAATGTCAATAGCGACGGCACAACAGTAACAGTGGTTCAAGATAATCAATATCATCCCACCTATAGTGGCGACATCATTGTTCCCGATGTGGTGAGCAATGATGGCAAAGATTATTCAGTGGTCGCAATAGGAGAGCGAGCGTTTATTCAATGCCGCAACTTGACCTCAATCACTATGCCTGAAACACTACGGTTGATAGATAAAGAAGCTTTCATGGAATGTAGCGGTTTAGTGACAATAGTTGTTCCCAGTTCAGTTGAAGAGCTTAATAGAGGGGCATTCCTGGGTTGCACAAGTCTAGAGAGTGTTACACTTCCAGCATCGCTGGAGGACC
The DNA here is from genome assembly GCA_002353285.1 of Porphyromonadaceae bacterium UBA2751. Lineage (GTDB taxonomy): Bacteria > Bacteroidota > Bacteroidia > Bacteroidales > Muribaculaceae > Sodaliphilus. Next base: position 7,212 of record DEJJ01000025.1, read on the forward strand.
TGAATAATTATCTGTTTTTTGGATGTACAGGACTGACAGCAATTCAATTACCTTCTTCGTTGAAGCACATAAACTCAAGTGTGTTTGATGGTTGCGCAAACATTAAGGAGATGATAATACCCGACTCTGTAGAAAGCATTAACAACTATGCTTTTAGGAACTGCACTAGCTTGGAAGAAATAACAATAGGGGAATCCCTTAAGCACATATCTAAAGATGCTTTCGACACCAACTGCCCAAAATTAAAAAAGGTTAGATGGAATGTGATTGACTTTGACGAATTCCAAAGTAGAGATGATAACCCTTTTTATATCTTGAATTATTTTAGAAACAATATAACCTCGTTTGAGTTTGGCAATAAAGTAAGGCTCATCCCAAGTTATATTTGTAGCCAGTTTACTAATTTGGAGTCCATCAACTTGCCACCATCGGTAAGAAGTATAGGGGATGAGGCATTTGTCTTGTGTGGGGCAGTCACTTCGCTTCACATCCCACAGTGGGTCGAGACTATTGGTGATTACTCTTTTGCCCAGTGCGAGGCACTGACTTCTATTGTTTCCGACATTATAAACCCTCACTCGGTAACTTGTTCCGACAGTGCATTCGCCATGATCGACAAGACCACTTGCACTCTTTATGTCCCCAAAGGGACTTTGGCAAGTTACCAATCGACTGCACCATGGAGTGAATTCTTGAATATAATAGAAATAGGAAATGGTGATGTGAATATGGACGGCGCAGTGACAAGTGCCGATGTGACAGAGCTTTATAACCATATATTAGGTCATAAAAACATTAATACAAATACTTATGACATTGATGATGATGGGGCAATAACCTCGTCGGATGTCACTGCTATTTATGAAATTTTGCTAAGCGGTGAAGTCGATAATGGTATTACTACTTATACTGTGAATGGCGTGACGTTTAATATGGTTAAAGTAAAGGGTGGTACATTCACAATGGGTTGTGATGAGGATGATGAAGAAGCTTCTGACTACGACAGACCCGCGCATCAGGTTACGTTGAGCGACTATTCTATCGGCCAAACCGAAGTGACACAAGAATTGTGGAGGGCGGTGATGGGTATTACCTCAATGAGTTTTTTTCAAGATGACAAGCGCCCAGTCGAGAGTGTAAGTCATTATCAATGTGAGCAGTTTGTTGACAAGCTGAATGAACTAACTGGGTTGAATTTCCGCTTGCCCACCGAGGCCGAATGGGAATATGCCGCATGTGGTGGCTCTAAAAGCAAAGGATACAAATTCAGTGGTAGTGACAATTTGGAAGCAGTTGCGTGGCATTATGGCAACAGTTATTTCCAAGATTTTACTAATCCTGATTTTGGCACCCATGTTGTGGGGCTTAAAGTACCCAATGAACTCGGTCTGTATGATATGAGCGGTAATGTGTATGAATGGTGTGTTGATTTTGCCAACCATTATAAACCCGATCCACAGACCAACCCCGTGGGCAACGAATTCAGTAATAGCTTTATAATTCGTGGCGGAAGTTGGGATAGCACATCCACAAAATGTAGGGTCAAAATCCGCAATCATGAAGGCAATACTGGTGGCTGGTTGATAGGCTTGCGACTCGCACTCTAATAAAAACAACAACACGCTATATCTGGGCCCTATCGACGACCCAGCACTGCTCGAAGTGAAATTTAGCAAAGTCGGCGAGCAAGAATGAGTTAGTAAGTGACTTACAAGAACTATAATCTGCGGAAATGGGTGTTTTTTACTATATTTCCGCAGATTATATATTTTTTTTATTATCTTTGCCATTATAAATTAATTGGTAAATTTTATGTTAATAGGAAGAAAGATAGAGCAGCAGCGGTTGATTGATGCTTATGAGAGTGACTACTCGGAGTTTGTGGCTGTTTACGGTAGGCGACGTGTTGGCAAAACTTTTCTAATTAGGGAAACGTTTGATTACCATTTCACATTTCAGCATGCTGGAGTTGCTAACCAGGGGATGCGTGAGCAATTGGCAGCATTTGCCGATTCGCTTGCCGATTGTGGGCTGACTGGTGCCAAAACACCATCAACTTGGCTTGAGGCTTTTGCTTTGCTGAAAGAGCTAATAAGAAAAAGTGAAGATAAAAAGAAGGTGATTTTCATCGACGAGATGCCATGGATGGACACACCCAAGGCTGGCTTTGTGGCAGCTCTCGAGCATTTCTGGAACAGTTGGGCCTCGGCGCGCAAGGATATTCTCTTGGTGGTGTGTGGGTCGGCGACGTCCTGGATAATAAAAAAGATATTCCGCAACCATGGTGGGCTTCACAATCGTGTTACAACACGCTTGCAATTAAACCCCTTCACACTTGCTGAGTGTGAACAATATATTAAGAGCAGGCATTTAGTAATGTCGCGATATCAAATTGCTATAGGTTACATGGTCATGGGTGGTATACCATTTTACTGGTCGCAACTTAAGCGTAACTTGAGTTTGGATCAGAATGTTGACCGCTTATTCTTTGATGAGAACAGTGAGCTATACTATGAATACCGTGAACTATACGACTCGTTGTTTAAGAACCCTGAGCCTTATAAGTTGGTGGTGGCATCGCTGGGAACAAAAAGCATGGGCATGACTCGAGAGGAGTTGATAAAAAGTACTGGACTTGATGATAATGGCATGTTGACCAATATTTTAGAGGATTTGCAGTCGTGTGGGTTTATAAGGAAATATCAGGTTTTCAAGAAGAAAAACAATGCTGTGTTTCAACTCACCGATAATTACACGCTATTTTATTATCATTTTATCGCTGCAGTGAATCGTCACGACAGCAGCAACTGGTCGCTATCGGTCAATACTCCGCAGCGTAATGCTTGGCAAGGCTTGGCTTTTGAGCAATTGTGCTTTGCCCACCTTCCTCAAATCAAGAAGTCACTTGGCATTAGTGGTGTGGCAACATCCACTTGTGCGTGGCGCAGCAAGGGTGATGGTGAGAGACATGGTGCCCAAATAGATATGCTCATCGATCGAGCCGATAATGTTATTAATGTATGCGAGATGAAATTCTCAACAAGGAAATATGCACTTAATAGTAGCGACATGAAAAGTATTAATAATAAGGTTGCTTCATTTATTGAGTCCACCAAGGTTAAGAGTGCAGTGCATGTGACAATGATAACGACCTATGGACTTGAAATGAATCAATATAGTGGTGAGATTCAGTCGGAAGTGACACTTGATAACTTGTTTGAATGAGACTTGCCACATTTTAGTGCTATTATTAAGATAGCCATGAGGCTAAAGCCTGAGGTGGTGATGCATAGTGGCTTACAAGAACTATAATCTGCGGAAATGGGTGTTTTTTGCCCCATTTCCGCAGATTATAATGTTTTGATAGTTAATCTTTTCTTAGTCCTTGCAGTGGCCCTTGCCGCAGCACTCGCCGTCATGCTCCTTGTTGCAGTCGTCGCCTTCACAGCCACCGCCTTCACAGCCGCCGCAGTCGCCACCGCCGCAGCCGCCACAATGGTGTTGTTGAGGATTCTTCTCCTCGTCGGTGGCCTTACGCACGTTCACCACCTTGCCAGTGTACTTCACAGTCTCGCCAGCGAGCTGATGGTTGAAGTCGATGGTCACGGTGTCGTCGGTAATCTCCTTGACGATGCCTTCGATGCGCATGCCGTCGCCTGTCATCATGGGCACGAATGCTCCCTCATAGACGCGGTCGCTGTCGAACTCCCCGTCAATCACAAAGAGCGACTTGTCGAGCACCTGCACCAGCTCGGGGTTGCGCTCTCCAAAGGCCTCGATGGGCGAGAGGATGAAGTCGAACTCGTCGCCAGCTTTCAAGCCATCGAGGTGGCTGGTGAATGACTCGAGCATGCCAGGCTCGTGACCGAAGACGAAGCGGTCGGGCTTTTCGGCCTTAAACTCATAAATCAGGGTGTCGCCGTCCTTGTCAACAAGGAAGATCTTATAGGCCAGCTCCACCATCATGCCTGTGCTGATAATTTCCATATTCATTAATTGATTGTTGTTTCAAGCACAAAAGTAGTGCTTTAAATGCCAATCGACAAGAAAAAATGTTACAATTGTGGGTAAAGAAAGAATATTTAACCAAAACGAGTGTTGTGGGTATTCAATAAGTGAGTAACTTTGCACTCAAAATCGGTGGGAAGTTGGTTGCGCACATGAGCAACGTTTAATTCCCAATAATCTATCCTGTGGCTTGGGCCATAAATGTCCTTGTAAAGATGAAAGAGACTGGAATTCAACAACTGAACCTCAACGATGTGCCTCACATCACCAGGCATGTGAAATACTTTGACGGTGAGATAGGTTTTGCCGACGACATACGGTCGGTGGTCACACTGGTGGATGCGTTCAAGGTTAACTTTGTGGCACTGATTTTTTGCACCAGTGGCAACCTTGCCATGAGTGTGAATGGAGTGCGCCATGATGTGCGTGCTAATGACGGGTTGCTGATTGACATGCAGAGCGTGGTGAGCGATATAAATTACGACAGCGACATGAGCTGCAAGATAATATGCATCTCGCTCGAGGGTGGCATCACGTTCATGACGAAGAGCGTGTTTGAGGCTTTCTTGCATATTAGGCACAACCCTGTGGTTCATTTTTCTAATGATGAGATGGAGCTGATGAGCCGCTATTATGAGCTTGCTCGTTTCAAGATGGATCATCCTGAGGTGGGCTCCTCGAGCAGGGAGTCGATGCACACAATCTTGCGTTCTTATATTATCGACTTGATTGCTAATCTCACGAGTCATTACGGCGAGGGGCATGACATGGTGATGATGCGTCAGGGCGACAAGATTTTCCACCGCTTTATCATGTTGCTGACGAAGAGCAATGGGATGCAGCGCAGTGTGCGAGATTATGCCGACGAGCTGTGTGTGTCGCCAAAGTACTTGACGAGCCTGTGCCGCAAGCATGAGAACAAGACGGCGAGTGAGCTGATAGCGTTGAGCACGATTGGTCAAATCAAGCAGATGCTGCTCTACAGCTCGCTGAGCATCAAGGAGATTGCGTTGCATCTTGGATTTGATAACTTGTCGTTCTTTGGCAAATATGTGAAGAAGCATTTGGGTCATTCGCCCAATAATTATCGCAAGTTGCACAACTACGGCAAGTGATTAAATTATTAGTTGCCACAGTCTAAAAAGAAAAGGCACGCCAGCGCTGGCGTGCCTTTCCTCATGGTTTTAAAATTAACTAAGTGACAAAAGGGCTTTATAGCTCGAGGTCGATGTTGAAAAGCTCATTCCAGGGTAGTCCTTGCTTGTTGAGGACCTCGAGGAATGGGTCGGGGTCGAATTCCTCGACATTGTGTACACCTGGCTTGCGCCACAGCCCCTTGAGTAGCATCATGGCACCTGTCATGGCTGGCACACCGGTGGTGTAGCTCACGGCCTGCATGCCAGTTTCCTGGTAGGCGGCATGGTGGTCGCAGTTGTTGTAGATGTAGTAGGTGAGTGGCTTGCCGTCGTTGCCAATGCCACTGATGCGGCACCCAATCGAGGTCTGTCCAGTGTAGTTCTCGCCCAGGTCTTGAGGGTTGGGGAGTACAGCCTTGAGGAATTGCAGTGGCACGATTTCCATGCCCTGATACATCACGGGGTCGATGCGTGCCATGCCTATGTCTTGAATCACTCTCAGGTGGGTGAGGTATTCCTCGCCAAAGGTCATCCAGAACCGGGCTCGCTTGATGGTGGGGAAGTTGATCACCAGCGACTCGAGCTCCTCGTGATACATCAGGTAGCTCTCGCGTGGTCCTATCTCGGGGTAGGTGAGTGGTTTGTGAATCTCGAGTGCTCCGGTTTGTATCCACTTGCCGTCTTGCCAGTAGCGTCCCTTCTGTGTGATCTCGCGGATGTTGATTTCGGGGTTGAAGTTGGTGGCGAAGGCCTTGCCATGGTTGCCAGCGTTGCAGTCCACGATGTCGAGGTAATGGATTTCCTTGAAGTGGTGCTTGGCAGCACGTGCTGTGTAGACACCGCTCACTCCTGGATCGAATCCGCATCCGAGGATGGCGGTGAGTCCTGCTTTTTCAAACCTGTCGCGGTAGGCCCATTGCCAGCTGTACTCGAAGTGTGCCTCGTCGCGTGGCTCATAGTTGGCAGTGTCGAGGTAGTGTACTCCACATTCCAGGCATGCGTCCATGATGGTGAGGTCTTGGTAGGGTAGTGCTACGTTGATGACGAGTGTGGGTTTGTGCCGCTTGAACAAGGCCACGAGCTGCTCCACACTGTCGGCGTCGACCTCATCGGTGGTGATGTTAGGGGCTCCAATGGCTTGTGCCACTGCATCGCACTTGGCCTTGTGGCGTGATGCGATAACTATTTGGTTAAACACGTCGGGATTTTTGGCGCATTTGTGTGCTACTACGGTTCCCACACCGCCGCAGCCAATGATTATTACTTTGTTCATGTGGGATTGAGTTTTGAGTTATGAGTTTTTGAGTTATGAGTTGTGAGTTTTTGAGTTTTGAGTTTTTAATTCTGACTTCTTAAATCTGACTTCTGCCCTCTGCCATGTCACTTCTTGCGGTCGATTATGTAGTGGAAGATTGCTTTGAGTGCTTGTGTGTTTTGGTTATCGCCATATTGGTCGAGTAGAGTCTCGGCCTTGCTGCACAGCTCTCGCATCTTGAGGTTGGCATAGTCGATGCCTCCGCATGCTTTGGCCCACTCGACGAGTTGTTCAATCTCGGCAGTGGAGTGTTGTCCCTTGGCGAGCAGCTGCATCATGTGTTGTCGCTTGGGGTTGTCGCGTTGTGAGAGTGCATAGATGAGTGGCAGTGTGACCTTGCCCTCGCGCAGGTCGTTGCCTGTGGGCTTGCCCACGACGGTGTCGTTGAAGTAGTCGAAAGTGTCGTCCTTGATTTGGAAGCACAGTCCCAGCAGTCGTGCATATTCCTTGATGGCGGCGAGTTGCTCGGGTTGTGCTCCGGCGGCGAGTGCTCCCACCTCGACACAGCTGGTGAAGAGTGATGCGGTCTTCTTGCCGATGATGTTGAAATAGGCGTCCTCGCTGATGGTGTGGTGTCGGGCTGTGTCGAACTGGTCGATCTCGCCGAGTGAGAGGTCGGCGCCGAGTGAGGCGAGGACTTTGAGGATGTTGTTGTCGCCAGTGTTGACGGCGCACACGAGTGCTCGGCTCACGAAGAAGTCGCCCACAAGCACTGCGACATGGTTGTCCCACACGCCGTTGATGGTGTCGACGCCTCGTCGTTGCTTGCTCTGGTCGATGACGTCGTCGTGGATGAGTGAGGCGTTGTGTAGCATCTCGATTGCTGCTCCTGCGGTGATGACTTGGTTGTTGATGCCGCCGAATAGCCTGCCGCTGAGCAGCACGAGGATGGGTCGCAGCTGCTTGCCTTTAGTCTTTAGGTAATTGGACACGATGGCGTTCATGAGGGGGTTGTCGCTGCGCAGGGTGTCGACGATGATGGTGTTGAGCTGTGTGAGCTCAGCATCGATTGATTGCCTGATTTGGTTGAGTGTTATCATTATTGTTGACTTGGAGAATGCAAAATTAGTGCAAACCGAGCGAAATACAAAATTTATTTGACTTTTTCAGGTGCAGCCTAATTTATCCAACATAAGTGCAAACCGAGCGAAATACAAAATTTTTAAGAGCGAAAGTGGGGGCTGGTATTGCTTGCTGGCGTTAGATGTGGGACGGTTGAGAGGGGTGAAGTGGGTGACTTGTTGTGATGGGGCGTGCATTGCTTGTGGTGGGATTTTATTGGGGAAGGTTGAATTTTTTTTGTTAAAAAGTTGATTGGTTTAGTAGAATATGTGTAACTTTGACGAATTATGGAGTTTACATCAATTGAATTTTACGCAATCGCATTTTGCGTGGCGATGGGTCTGGTGGGATTTTTCCTGAGCCAGAAGCGCATTAAGCCAGCTGTGTCGCGCATCCAGTCGCTGGAGTTAGACAAGCTCGACACTGGGGCTGATGGCATGGGCACTATCAAGCTGACTGCGCACGCCGACGGCACTGTGACGATTGTGCGCACTGGCCTTAATTTGGTGGATGGCGAGACGGTGAATCTGATTGCGACGATCATCGACGACAAGTTGACGATTGAGGAGAAGAAGGGGAAGGCGAGTGCTCTGGGTGGCAGGGAGGAGCCCTATGCAGGGCATGCGACGGTGGACTTTTTCCTCGTTGACAACAAGATGTGGGTGCGCTACGAGAGCAGTGTGACTGGCCAGTGGGCAAAGTTCTCGTTCAAGAACATTGCTGGCAATGTGGTGGAGCATGAGATGCATTATTAGTTTTTAATAATGCATAATGCACAATGCACAATTAGGCTGCGCCATTCTACTCTGTCCGACTCTGTCCGACTTTGTCTGACCAGTCTGACCTCTGGCTTCTGATTTCTGGCTTCTGAAATCTGACTTCTGGCTTCTGAAATCTGATGCCTGATGTTATTTTTTGTGGTGAGGGACAATTTATTAAGTTTTTTCACGTTTTAATTATTAATGGGACAAATTAATCAATTAGGATATATGTTAAAGAAACTTTTTCTTGCGTTGGCAGTGATGCTGCCGATGGTGGCGGTTGCTCAGCTTGGTGCTGGGCAGTGGAGGATGCACTCCTCGTTTGTGGGTGGTAGCGCGAAGAACTGCATTGATGCTGGTGACAGGGTGTATTACTTGTCGAGCGGTAGCTTGTATTGCATGGATAAGGCGACGCTGAGCAATGGTGTGCTGGATGCTACTAATGGTCTGAGCGATGTGAACGTGGGTCAAATTTATTACGACTATAGCAAGGGCTTGCTTGTGGTGGCTTATAATAACTGCAACATTGACATTGTGCTGCCAAGTGGTGAGGTGGTGAATGTGCCTGCGATCAAGGATGTGGTGCTGCACAAGGCTAAGGTGATCAATGACGTGAACTTTGCTGAGGGCAAGATTTATGTGGCGACCTCGTTTGGCTACATTGTTCTCGACGACACTACGTTTCAGGTGAAGGAGGTGCGCAACTATGATATGGATGTGACGTCGGTAGCCGAGGTGGGTGGTTACAAGGTGATGAGCCTTGGTAGCCAGTTCTACTATTGCAATGCTGATGAGCAGGTTGAGGCTGCGTGGTGGCACAAGACGCATGCTAATGCTAAGGGCAAGGGCCGCATTTTTCCCATTGACAACAATAAGTTTTTCCTCTCGTGCGCTGCGACGTTCCAGATAGTGACCATTGGCCACGGCACTGACAGCCTGGGCGTTGACACGCTGAATTTCACTTTCAAGCAGGTGGTGGCTGCGGCGCCCGTGAGTGTGCAGCCTTATCCTGGAGGTTTCGTGGCCAGCTTTGGTGCTAAGAACTATTATTACACGATCTTGCCCGATGCGAGCAAGGCGACCAAGGTGGCTGCGACCAACAGCGAGCTCTATACGAGCCAGGAGGAAGGAAACTGGTGGGTGCTGGGCTCGAAGGGTCTGGCTCACGTGGTGAATGGTGTGAAGGGCGACTACATGATGCCGAATGGGATCAGCATCACTGCCAACGCCTACTATAGCAACTACGACCCCTATCAGCAACGTGTGCTGCTCTCGCGCACGACCGACAACTTTGTGATTAAGAATTACTCAGCGAAGACCGAGGTAAACTCCTACGATGGCACCTCTTGGAAAAACATCACCCCTGTGAATGCTCCCAACCTGAGTGGAAGCCTGAATTTGGCCTTGTCGCCCAACGAGCCTAACACCTACTTCTACTGCAATCGCACTGGTAGCGTGTGCAAGGTCAAGGACGACACTGTGAGGGTTACTTACGACGCCAACAACAGCCCTGTGATTAGTCGCACAATGCTCGATTTTGACTCCAAAGGCAACTTGTGGATGCCACAATCTAAGCTGGCCACTGGAGTGGCTGTGCTAACCCCCGAGAATCAGCTTCTTGACCAAGTGGATGCCAGCAATTTTGCGATGTGCGACATGGGTGAGCATGCTTTCCCTAATAATTCCACTTATTTCAAACGCCAGGTTTTTTGCATTGGCGCTGGCGACACCAAGATTTACACCTGGGGCGAGTATGATTTCCCCATCTACATTTGGAACAACAACGACGACCTGAGCTTGAACCAGTATAGGAAGTTTGACTCGTTCAACGATCAGGACAACAAGAATTTTGATCCCTGGGGATGGATCTATTTCAAGGCCGATAACGATGGCATGGTGTGGATGGGCACAGTGAGTGGTGTGGTGTCAATGAATCCTGCCAATGCGTTTGACGAGGATTTCCGCATCAATAGGTTGATGTATAATAAATTTGAGGGCATCGACACCGAGGGTGGCTTGTGTGAGGGGTTGCAGGTTAACTATATCGACGTTGACGCTGCCAACAACAAGTGGATTGCTACCAACGCATCGGGCGTGTTCTTCGTGAGCGCTGATGGTAGGGAGGTGTACAAGCACTTCGACTCGAGCAATAGCCCGCTGCCTACCGACCAGGTTTACAGCGTGTGCTGCAACCGTGCCACTAATTCGGTGCTCATTGTGACTTCAAGCGGTGTGCTTGAGTACTTCCCTGGCAGAACTCCTTCGGCAAGCGATTACAGCGATGTGTGGGTATATCCAAGCGTGATAGAACCCAATTTCACTGGCCTTGTGGCTATCAATGGCTTGATGGACAGCTCTAACGTGGTAATCACCGATGGTGATGGCAATGTGGTGAAGACTATCGTGTCGGATGGTGGCATTGCACTGTGGGATGCCTGTGACGACGCTGGCGTGCGTGTGGGCACTGGCTATTACAATGTGTATGCCTCGCAGGGTGAGACGAGCACCGCAGGCGAGCCTGTGGCTAAGATTGCTGTAATTAAGTAGTTGAGAGTTAAGAGCGGGGAGTGCTATCCTGCTGCTGACTGGTAACTCGTGAAATAGAAACTGGGTCCCAACGCTGAAGTCTTGAAGGCGTTGGGACCCATTGTTTTTTAGCACTTTGGGTATAATGTGAATGCTTTACACAATTTTAGGCTAACTTCTTGCGTTATTATATTAATAACATAAAGAAATCTTAACTATCATGCGTAAATACCTTTTCACCATTGCCATCTCGATGGCTGCGTTAATTGCTGGAGCTCAAATCAACGTTGGGCAGTGGAAGATACATCCCTATTTTGTGGGTGCTAATGTTGCTAATTGTGTGGATGCTGGCGAGAGAGTGTATTATCTTGTGAGTGGAAGCCTGTTTTGCTACGACAAGGCGACGGGGTCTAACGAGTCGGTCAACTCCACTGGCAAGCTCAACAGCGAGAGCATTAAGCAGATATACTACAACTATAACAAGGGCTATCTGTTTGTTACCTACGACGACTCTAATATCGATGTAATCAAGAATGATGGCACTGTGGTGAACATCAGCGCTCTCAAGGATGTGATTCTCAATAAAGCGAAGGACATTAACGATGTCACCTTTGGCGAGAACAAGACCTATGTGGCCACATCGTTTGGCTACATTGCCATTGAGGACGAGACGTTCAGGGTAATGGAGGCAAAATATTTCGACGTGAATATCCTGTCGGTGGCACAGGTGGGTCAGTACAAGATAATGATTCTCTCCAATAAGTTCTACTACTGCAAAGTGGATGAGCAGGTGGATCAGGTCCGGTGGCACAGCCAGGCCGATAACTCTGCTGGCGATGGCTACATCTTCCCAGCCAGTGACAACAGCTTTTTCCTGACCACAAAGTCGTCGTTATACAGAGTTACACTAACCGAGAATGGCGATGGCACATTATCGTTCTCGCCCAGCAAGGTGTCCAGTGATATACCTTCGGTGGTTCAGCGTTGCGCTTCGGGCATTGTGGCGAGCCATTTCTATTACACGACATCGGGCCCTTATGGAGCCGTGATAAAGAACTATCGTGACTATTACTACACCTTTGATAGCGATGGCAGCAATGCTGTGCAGCACGATGGTGCTGGCGTTTACTCTTCGCACGAGAATGGCAACTGGTGGGTGACTACAGCCAGCGGACTCACTCATGTTGTAAATGGCGTGATGGGCGATGAGTTGGTGCCCGATGGTATCACCATCGGCAAGAATGCCTACTGGACTACCTACGACCCCTACATGCAGCGAGTGCTGCTGTGCCGTGCTTGCGAGAATAATGTGCTCAGCTATGACCAGTCTAATGTCACCGAGATTAACTCTTACGACGGCGACAAGTGGCGAACCATTACACCTCAGTTTGACGACACCTTTGGTAGCAACTTCTGGATTGTAGTGTCGCCCAACGAGCCCGACACCTATTTCTTCAGCTTCCGCAAGATTGGTGGCATTGCCAAGGTTAAGAATGGCAACTTGGTGCTGAGGTATGACCCCGTGGTGAGCAATCACCTGGTGAGCGAGAGGGGCACGGCCTTGGCTTTTGACTCTAAAGGCAACTTGTGGTCGGCTCAACCCTACGCTGGTTTCAAAGCCGACGACCCCGACCCATCGCCCGATGTTGTGGTTCTCACCCCTGAGAAGCAAGCCCTGAGTGAGATTACTCCTGCCGACTTTATAGTAAACGATTTAGGGAAAAAACTTAAGGATGCGGGTGATGGCTACAAGCGAATGGTATTCGGTGTTGGGGCTGGCGACACCAAGGTGTTCTCAACGGGTAGTTATAACGCCCCGCTCATTATTTGGAACAATAACGACGACCTGAGCCTGAAGCAGTACAAGGTGTTCAACTCGTTTAACGATCAGGACAACAAGTTCTTCTCGACTTATGGATGGACCTACATTAAGGCCGATAACGATGGGCGCATCTGGCTGGGTACAGTGAGTGGCATCGTGTCAATGGATCCGCGTGAGGCTTTCAACGACGACTTCCGCATCACTCGCAACAAGGTGACGAAGAACGAGGGGAAGGCTGTGAACGAGGTGCTGCTCGAGGGAACACAGGTTAATTGCATCGACGTTGACCAGCTCAACCGCAAGTGGGTGGGCACTAACACTGCCGGTATCTATCTGGTGAGTGCCGATGGTTCTGAGATCATCAAACACTTCGACATGAGCAACAGCGTGATGCCAAGCGACCAGGTCTACAGCGTGTGCTGCAATCGTGCCACTGGCTCGGTGGTTGCTGTCACTGCCAATGGTGTGGTGGAATATTATGGCGACATGACCCCGTCGGCAAGCGATTATAGCAATGTTTACGCTTATCCTAACCCTGTGCAGTCGTCATTCACTGGCTTTGTCACCATCACAGGGCTCATGGAGAACTCCACTGTGGTGATTACCGATATTGCTGGCAATCAGGTGGCAACAGCCACTTCAACAGGAGGCGTTGCCCTGTGGGATGCCTGCAATGCGCAAGGTGTGCCAGTCAAGACCGGCATCTACAAGGTTTATGCTGCTCAAGGACAAGCTCCAAGCACCACAGGCACGCCAGTGACAAGGATTGCGGTAATCAAGTAAAAGCGCGTGGAGCGTAGAACTTATACATTCACTCTCGTCCACTTGTTATTCGATAATAATAGGAATATGAAACACATCATCACATTGGTTGCTGCACTGGTTGTGGCATTAGTGGCGCAAGCTCAAAGCGATTTCGGGAAATGGATCATTCATCCCATCTTTGCAAGCGATAATATTACCAATTGCATCGACACTGGCGATGACGTCTATTACCTTGCCAGTGGCAACCTGTATCGCTACGACAAGGACACTCAAGAGAATGAAGACCTGAACCGTGCCAATTACCTGAGCGACTCGGGCGTGGAGAACATCTACTTCAATGCTCGCGAGAACTACATCATGGTCGCTTATCGCAATTCTAACATCGACGTGATTGATGTGGCCTCGGGCAATGTTAACAACATCAGCGACATCAAGAATGCCGATCTCAGCACTTCCAGGACAATCAATAGCATCACCTTTGCCGAGCCTAACATGGCTATCGTGGCAACCGATTTCGGCTTTGTGATTCTCAACGATAGCAAGCTCGAGGTTATATCCTCTTTTATCTCCGATAAGGTTATGACAGGTGCAATGTTGCTGGGCAACCACTTGGTGGTGAACCAGGCTGGCCGATTCTACTATGCTCCAGCAGCCAAGCACATACAGCAGCTTAGCGACTTCAGCTCGGCTTGGGTGGGACTCAATGGCCCCATGGTGCCCATCAGCACCAACAGGTTCTTTGTGCTGGCCGAGGATCAGCTCGCGCTGGTCAGCGCCACTCCCAGTGCCGATGGCCTCACATTCAGCACGTCGAAGGTGGCTTCTGGTAAGCCCATCGCAGTCAATACCATGCAAGGAGGTGGCCATGTAATAAGCTTCGACGATGCTTCTTACTACTATACCACTAGCACCGAGGGCGACAATGCAGTGCAGCACGAGGGCAGTGGCATCTACTCCAGCAGCGAGGGTGGCGATGCCATGTGGGTGCTTGACGGCGACGGCCTCAAGCACATGGCTGGCGGCACTGTCACTGCCACCATCAAGCCCAATGCAATCTCTATCTCGGGAGTGCCATTCTGGATGGAATATGACGTGGCACAAAGCCGGCTGATGCTTGCCAGCACGGCCGACAATGTGATTCTCTCATCGCTGGCTGGTGTGACGCAGTTTAACACTTTCGATGGAAACTTCTGGAAAAACATCACTCCACCCGAGCTGCCCGAGCCCGACGAGGGATGCTACTGGCCTGTGATTTCGCCCAATGAGCCTAACACCTATTATTTCAGCACCAGGCGCAAGGGCATCATCAAGGTTACCGACGACAAGGTTGCCGAGCACCTCACTAATGCCTCATGCGGCATTGTGGAGCGCATGGCAGGCTTGAGATTTGACTCGCAGGGCAACCTGTGGATCGTCCAGACTCGTGATAACGACCACCCAGTGCGAGTGCTCACCCCAGCAAAGCAAAAAAAGGGGAACATCACAGCGCAGGACTTCATCTTCAACAAGAGTGCGCACATCAGCAACCTCAACCACGAAGGTTTCAAGCGCACGCAGTTTGCAATAGGCGCTGGCGACACTAAGGTGTTCACCAGTGGCCAGTATGGCGAGGCTCTCGTCATTTGGGACAATAACAGCGACCTGTCGCTTAATCACAGCATCTCATTCGCGGCCAAGTCGCTCATTGACCAAGACGGGAAAAACATCGATTGGTACGAGATTCGTGCTCTGGCCGCCGATGCCGATGGTCTCGTGTGGATGGGAACCACATCGGGACTTATCGCATTCGACCCCAGTCGTGCTTTTGATGCCGACTTCCATGTCACCCACATCAAGGTGCCTCGCAACGATGGCACTAATCTGGCCGACTATCTGCTCGATGGGCAGACTGTCAACTGCATCGCTGTCGACGGAGCAAACCGCAAGTGGATTGGCACCGAAGCTTCGGGACTATTCCTCGTCAGTGCCGATGGGCAAAAGGTTCTCAAGAACTTCAATGCCACCAATAGTGTCATCGGAAGTAATGAAATTTATCAGGTGTGCTGCGACCCTACTGGCAACTCGGTCTTCGTTACAACTCCGTTGGGAGTGGCTGAGTACAAGAGCGATGCCACACCAGGACAAGACAGTTTCAGTAACATCTACGCCTATCCCAATCCCGTTAGGCCCGACTATGGAGGCCCGATTAACATCACCGGACTCATGGACAACTCGTTAATCAAAATTACCGATCCTTCGGGCAACGTGGTGCGCTCGCTCAAGTCAACGGGCGGCATGGTGAGCTGGGACGGATGTAACTACAACGGCGACCTCGTGCCCACCGGTGTCTACACCATTATTGCATCGCAAGCTGGTGGCTCAGGCGGTGGCGGCACCACCCGTGTGCTCATCGTCCGCTAAAACAAGCACCCAACTAAGCACTAATAACTATGGACTATAATCTCTCAGCAATAGTGGCGATTGACCGAAATGGTGCCATTGGCAAGCAAGGGCAGTTGTTGTGCCACCTGCCTGCCGACATGCGTCATTTCAAGGAAACCACTATGGGGCATAGCATCGTGATGGGTCGCAAGACCTTTGAGTCGTTCCCCAATGGGGCACTCCCCGGCCGCCAGAACATTGTCGTGACCCGCAATCGCGGCTACCAGCCCCAGGGTGTGACAGTGGTGCATAGCATCGACGAGGCCTTGGCAGCAGCCACGATGCCTGGTGAGGTGTTCGTCATTGGTGGTGCCGAAATCTATTGTGCCACATTTGACACCCTGACCACCATTTATCTCACGGTTATTGATCACGAGTTTGAGGGTGCCGATGCCCACTTCCCACGCATCGACCTGAGGCGGTGGACAATTGTTGACCGCAGTGACCATCCTGCCGACGAGCGCAACCCTTATCCTTTCGCCTTCATGACGCTGCGCCGCAAGAAAGCTGTCACTCACACTAAATAGAATAGGACCATGAACAATCCTGCAAACGGAGCGCCGCAATATCCCAAAGGTCCTGCACCGCAATACTATCAAGGCCCTGCTCCACAATACCCTCAGTATCCACCCATGCCTCCAGCCAAGAAAAAGGTGTGGCCTTGGGTGTTATTTGGTGGATGTGGTTGCATGGCGTTAGTTGCTGTCATCATCTTTGTTTCAATGGTGTGGTTCGTCAACCAGCCCGACCCTAACGACACCACGCACATCATCAATGAACTTGGCATCGACACCAAGTCGGCTCGCGTGCGTGACAGCTCGAGCGAAATCATGAAGCACTTGCATCTTAACATGCCCAAGGACTCGGTGCTCATGGTCCTGGGCATGCCCACCGAGTATCAATACACCAACTGGAGCGACATGCTCATGTATGAGTATCACTACAACGATAGCACTACTAATAGTGTTATTATTTACTTTGAGAACAACGTGGTAAGCGACTTCTTCGACGAAAATTCAGAGCCTGTTTGATACAAGCGGTGTGCAAAGTGTTAATTATCAGGAAAAAATCACGCCACAGTTTTAGTGCTGCGGCGTGTGTTTTTTAGATGGATGAGATAGAGTGCATTAGTCACACCGACACCACTCCCTTGATTGTGGGCCAGGGATCGTAGCCCTCGAGTTTGAAATCTTCGTAATTGTAGTCGAAAATGCTCTTCACCTCGGGATTCAGCACCATGCGTGGCAATGGGCGTGGCTCGCGGCTGAGTTGCTCGTGCACCTGGTCCATGTGGTTGAGGTAGATGTGAGCGTCGCCAAATGTGTGGATGAACTCTCCAGGCTCAAGCCCTGTGACGTGAGCCACCATCATGCAAAGCAGCGCGTAGCTGGCAATGTTGAATGGCACGCCCAGGAAGAGGTCGGCGCTGCGCTGATAGAGCTGCAGACTCAACTTGCCATCGGCCACGTAGAACTGGAACAACGAGTGGCAGGGTGGCAGCTTCATCGTGGGTACGTCGGCCACATTCCAGGCACTCACCATGATGCGGCGCGAGTCAGGAGTGCGCTTGATTTGGTCAATTACCTGCGAAATTTGGTCGATGTGGCCGCCGTTGTAGTCGGGCCAAGAGCGCCACTGATGGCCGTAGACGGGGCCAAGGTCGCCGTTCTCGTCGGCCCACTCGTTCCAGATGCGTACGCCGTGCTCTTGCAAGTAGCGCACATTGGTGTCGCCCTTGAGGAACCACAATAGTTCGTAGATGATAGACTTGAGGTGCACTTTCTTGGTGGTGAGCAGCGGGAATCCCTTGCTCAAGTCGCAACGCAGCTGGTAGCCAAAGATGCTCTTGGTGCCAGTGCCGGTGCGGTCGTGCTTAATGGTGCCATTGTCGAGCACATGTTGCAGCAAGTCGAGATATTGTTTCATTTGGTCGTTATTCGTTGGTCGTTTTTTAATGCATAAGAGGACGTTTTCCATGCTCCCCCTCTCTTAAAGGGGGAGTTTTAATTGTGCATTATGTATTATGCATTAATTAGAAGGTGCACATGCCGTCCCACTCGAGGAGGTCGCCGCGCACATATCCAACCTTGCCGTTAACTTTCACTCTGTACCAACCATTAACCTTGCCCAGGCAGTTGTAGCAGTCGGGGACATACTCTCCTGGGTCGGGAATCTGGGTTACTACTGGCGCGTTGGTCGACGGGCTCTTGCGCACGTTGAGGTTGCCAGTGTGGGTTTGCTCATAGAAGACTACGCCTTGACCCTTGGCGGCGCTGAAGGTTACAATGCGGTGGCCACGTTTAGGCACGCTCGAAACATCTTGAACACTGATATAGTAAACATTTTTGTCGGTCTCAACATAGCGCCCCACAACATTTCCGCGCTTGTCAACCACCATTTTCATGCTTTGGGCGTTCATCATGCCAAAGCTCATAAGCAATAATGCCAATAATAAGAATTTCTTCATAGTAGTATGTTTTTTTGTTTATAGTTTATTATCACTGAAAGATTGTGTGAAAGAAATAGCTCTACTGAGTGTCACCTGTTAGTGTGCATCGAGCCAGTTGCTGGCGGTGCCGTGGCTGGCAGTGAGTCGCACGCGGCCGTGATAGGCATTTTCCATCTCGGTGACCACGATTTCGGTCACTTTCTCGAGTTCGCTGGGAACGACGTCGAAGTTCAACTCATCGTGCACTTGCAGGATCATGCGCGACTTGATACCTTCTTCCCTGAAGCGGCGGTCAATGGCTATCATGGCAATCTTGATGACATCGGCAGCAGTGCCCTGGATGGGAGCGTTCACCGCATTTCGCTCGCTGAAGCTGCGCACTACGGCATTGCGCGAGTTGATGTCGGGCAGCATGCGGCGGCGGCCTAAAAGGGTAGTCACATAGCCCTGCTGGCGTGCCTGTGCCACACTCTTGTCGATGTAATCTTTCACCTTTGGGAAGGTGTTGAAATAGCCGTCAATGAGCATCTTGGCCTCGCTGCGCGGAATGTTGAGTCGCTGGCTCAGGCCAAAGGCCGAAATGCCATAGAGGATGCCAAAGTTAGCAGTCTTGGCCTTGCGACGCTGGTCGCTGGTGACATTCTCAAGCGGCTCATGATAAATCTTCGATGCTGTGATGGCGTGGATGTCCTCATTGGCAGCAAATGCGTTGAGCATCGTTTGGTCGTTGCTCAGGTCGGCAACCAGGCGCAGTTCGATTTGGGAGTAGTCGGCGCTGAAGAACACGTTACCCTCGGCTGGAATGAAAGCGCGGCGTATTTCCTTTCCGTCGTCGCTACGCACAGGTATGTTCTGCAGGTTGGGGTTGGTCGACGATAGGCGCCCAGTAGCGGTTACAGTCTGATTATAGGTGGTGTGAATGCGCCCTGTGCGTGGATTGACAAGCGCAGGCAGTGCATTGACGTAGGTCGACAGCAGCTTGCGCAGTCCTCGCAGTTCGAGAATCTTGTCGACCAGCGGATGGCGGTCGCGAAGCTTGAGCAGCACTTCCTCTGTGGTGGAATACTGGCCAGTCTTGGTCTTCTTGGCCTTTGCATCAATTTTCAGGTGGCCAAAGAGCACCTCGCCCACTTGCGCTGGCGATGCCGTGTTGAATTCCATGCCTGCCAGTTGATGGCACTCATGGTCAAGGGCATTCACTTGCTCGGTGAGCTTGACTGAATACTCGGCGAGGGCTTTCTCGTCGATGCGTGCTCCAGCCATCTCCATGCTCGCCAGCACTCTCACCAGGGGCATCTCGATGCTGGTTAGCAGGTGGGTCATGCCGTTGACCTCAAGGCGCTTGTCGAGCTCGGGCCGCAGTGCTAATGCCAGGTCGGCCATCTCGCAGGCCCAGTCGATAAGTTTCTCGGGCTTCACCTGCGAGAAAAGCTTCTGCTTCTTGCCCTTGGCACCTATGAGCGATTCAGCCTTGATGGCCTTGTAGCCCAGCAGCTCCTCGGCTACAAAGGCTGTAGAGTGGCTGCGCTCGGGCTGCAGCAGGTAGTGTGCCACGCTGGTGTCGTAGTAGTCACCATCGCAGTTGATGCCCACATTGCTGAGCATCACGATGTCGCGCTTAATGTCGTTGCTCACCAGCTGCACTTTGCCTTCAAAAAGCGGTGCCACAGCGCTCATCATCCAGCCCATGTCGTCGAGCGGCATGAAAGCGGCTTGATATCGCTCGCTGCTCACGGCGATGCCCACCATGTGGGCTCGCATTGCCTCGTCGCCATCGGCCACAATGCACAGTCCCAAGGGCTTGCCGGCAGCGACAAGTGTCTCAACCAGCTGCGCAGCCTCGGCATCGTCGGCAATGAGTCGGTAGTTGTGGTCGTGAGAGGTGATGTCGTCAAGTTCAGCAGGTTCAGCCTCGGCAGGAGGCAGCTCGCCAGGCGCTAATGTGTCGAAGAGCGATGGCTGCTGTGGGTTCTTCTTGGGATGGTTGAGGATTTCGAGGTCGGCGCGCGACACATCTTTGAGTGCATCTGATGGCGATGGCGCATTAGCCACTCCCACATTGGCCTCGCCGTGCTCGATGATGCGCACGGCAAGCGAACGGAACTCCAGTTCCTTGAACACCTGGTTAAGGGCCTTCATGTTGGCAGGCTTGCGTCGCAGCTGCTCCTCGTCCCAGGTGATGGGAACATCGGTCTTGATGGTGGCCAAGAATTTCGAGAACTTGATTTGCTCCACATTCTCAGTCACTTTGCGTTGCAATGCACCCTTGAGCTTATCGGTATTGGCTAATAGGTTCTCAACACTGCCAAACTCATGCACGAGCTTCTTGGCAGTGACCTCGCCCACGCCAGGGCAACCAGGAATGTTGTCGACGGCATCGCCCATGAGGGCCAGCAGGTCAATCACTTGTAGTGGACTGGTAAAACCATATTTAGCATTAATTTCCTCAACGCCTTGAATCTCCACATTGCCGCCCTTGCGGCCAGGATGGTAGATTTTCACGCCATCGGTCACGAGCTGGCCAAAGTCCTTGTCGGGGGTCATCATGAAAGTGTCAATGCCGTGCTCATGTGCCAGGTGGGCCAGGGTACCTATCACGTCGTCGGCCTCGTAGCCTGGCACCTCGATGACGGGGATGTTATAGGCCTCGATGATGCGCTTGATGTAGGGCACAGCGAGCTTGATGTCCTCGGGGGTCTCGTCGCGGTTGGCCTTATACTCCTTGTAAGCCTCATGGCGGAAGGTGCCACCAGGAGGGTCGAAGCACACTGCTATGTTGCTGGGACGCTCTTTCTTGAGCACATCCTGCAACGTGTTGACAAAGCCAAAGATGGCCGACGTGTTAAGGCCTCCCGAGGTGAAACGCGGGTTGCGCATGAGCGCATAATAAGCCCTGAAGATTAGCGCATAAGCGTCAAGAAGAAAAAGCTTCATAGTGGGGTGGTGGGTAAGAGAGTTAATTGTTAGTAGTTATAGTTTACAGTTCAGAGCAGCTAAAAAAACTATGAACTCTGAACTATAAACTATAAACTGATGAGCTATCAAAACACCTTCTTGTCCTCGCCGGTGAACGACTGGAACAGGGCGTTAGCAAGGCTCGAAGCGCCAATGCGGAAGTAGCGGTTGTCGAGCCATTTCTCGCCAAGCACTTCCTTGACGATAGTGTAGTACTTAACGGCATCCTCGGTGCTGCGTATGCCGCCAGCAGCCTTGAAGCCTATCATTGTGCCGTGCTTCTCATAGTACTCCTTAATGCACTGGCACATAACGTAGGCTGCCTCGAGCGAAGCACCTGGGTAGATCTTGCCAGTCGAGGTCTTGATGAAGTCGGCACCCGAGTACATTGCCAGTATCGATGCCTTCTTGATGTTGGCGGCAGTCTCCAGGCACCCGGTTTCAAGAATCACCTTGAGCAGCCGTCCGTGGCAGGCATGCTTGATCTCGCTAATCTCGTCGCACAGCTCCTCGTAGGCTTCGTCGAGGAAGTAGCCCATGTTGATGACTATGTCAACCTCATCGGCACCATCAGCAACAGCAAGGGCTGTCTCGGCAATCTTGGTCTCAAGGTGGGCCTGCGATGCTGGGAAGCTTGCGCTGCACACCACCACGTCAACGTCGCTCACCTCAAGATTGGCGCGTACCACCTGGGCAAAGTTGCTGTAGACGCACACTCCCGCTACGTTCTTGCGGTCGGGGTAGTTGCGCCAGTAGTCGTTCACCTTTTGTGTGAACGCTGCCACGCTGCGCTCGCTGTCGGTAGTGCTCAATGTGGTGAGATCTACTGTGTTGAGCAGGAACTCCTGCACCTGAGCAGTGTTGTTCTCGGCTGCATGCTCTTCAATTATCTTTTGCACCTCGGCTTTCACCTTAGCGTCATCTTCTGTCACATTGCTACCATTGATAGCTGCTAAATACTTGTTTTGATTAACTTGTTCTGCCATAATGTTGTTAAGTGTGTATATTTTTACATTAATTTATTGTTTTCCTTGTGTCGAGTGGCATCGCGCTGGGTCTTCTTGGCGATGTTGCGCTTGAGTGCTTCGTCAAGGTCGACGCCAGTCTGATTGGCAAGGCACATCACCACCCACATCACGTCGGCGAGCTCATCGCCCAGGTCGCGGTTCTCATCGCTGGGCTTGCACGACTGCTCGCCATAGCGGCGAGCAATGATGCGCGCTACTTCGCCCACTTCCTCGGTGAGGATTGCCATGTTGGTCAACTCGTTGAAGTAGCGCACACCATAGGTTTTAATCCACTGGTCAACACGCTGTTGTGCCTCGTGTATTGTCATCAGTGTCCTTTACTTTACCACCTTGGTTGTTGATGTGGTGCCATCGCTGTAGCGGGTCACCTTGATGGCGAGGCCTGATGGATTTGTAATCTCCTGTCCTGCCATGTTGTAGTAGCGCTCGCTGGCAATGGTCTTTCCAGTATTCACATTCTCGATGGCACTTGGAATTACCTCGAGGTAGACAATGTCCGATGAGTTGCGCACTCCGTCGACTGTGTAATGAGTCTGAATGCCTATGCGCCAGGTGAGCAGTGGATTGTCACCACTATTGGTGCGGTAGAAGTAGACGCGGTGCAAATAGAAGTCTTCGCCACTATAGCCATAGGGAATCTCGGTCATGTCTTGGTCAAAGCCATTGCCGGCACCATAGGTCGCTGCGTCGAAGGTGAACAGCTTGTCCTGGTCGGTGTAGATGCTGTAGGTCACCTTGTCGGCATGCAGTTCATTTCCGTCAACATCTTGCAGGTTGATGTTGAAATCGAAGCGGGTGTAGCCGCTCTCATCGCCGCAGTCGAAGAAATCAAGAGCCTCAGGGTTGGCTGGAACTGCTGCAACAGCCTCGTTAAGTGGAGTTAAGGTTGTTCCCCACTCAATGGTTGCCAGCGAACTGTCATCGCTCCAAACGCCAGCCAGACCGTGAGCCAGTACGTTATTGGGATAGTCGGCCGAGGCATCACCTTCTGAACCAACTAAAGATATGACACCAGTTGTGGCATCAACAGCATAGGTCACAGCCTCAACGCCCTCATCGGGTGTGAATTCCATCCAATAGAAATCATCGCCTAAGTCTACCAAGGAGTTCTGTCCCCAGGCCATGATCAGGCCATAGCTGTACTCCTCGTTGTAGGCTACATATTGTCCCAGAGGCACCGTGATGGTGGAACCATCATCGCTGAGCTCTCCCTGAACCCACACGCCAGTGCCCTCGCCATAGGCCAATGGGTCGAGCAGATACACAGTCTTGCCGTCGGGGGCATAGGTGATTTTCATTTGCCCCGTCTGCTGCGTAGCTTCAAATCCGTAGAGGCTCGCGGTCATGAACTCGCCCGAGCGGCTGTAAGCCACCACATTGCCTTCAGGTTGCTCGGTGATAATCTCCACAGCGGCTTTGCCAGTTGGTTTACTCATCTTGTGGACAGTTTGAGCGCCAGCCAGCAATGCCATCGACGCTACAATAGTAAGAAGTAATATTTTTTTCATAATAATCTAATATCGCAGCACTTTGGTTTAACAATGGAAAAGGTTTAAATCTAAGTTAATATTGAGTTGAATTTTGCCACTTTTGATTTTCACTAATCTTAGTGCTGCATTTCAAGAAAAGAAAATCATCAATGACAATGCAAATATAAAAATAAAAACCGAGAAAAACACACCATTTGCTATAATTCTTCAAAAAAGAATTAATCAATGCGCGCATCACTCGAAATTTCATAAAACGGAGGCGATTCACGCATCACTCTAGCAGCAATCATTTGCTGGGCGGGGTGAACAATGTTTTCTTCTTATGGGCAAATTGATTGTATGCACTATCAATCCGCAACAATTTTGGGTGCTCAATGCCAAGTCTTTTCAGTGTGTTGCGAAGGCTTGCTTCGTCGCTTAGCTCGTAAACCGAGTCGCACCTGGTGTCGATTGCTCCATAACTGTTGCCTTTACAGCTAAAATAAATTATGGAATCAGAAACTCCCACTTGTACAACATTGCTTATGGTTGTTGTTTCGTCTTTCTTACCCAGATGCCATATTGTGGTGTCGTCGACTGCATCCACCTGCCATGGCTCTATTAATGGCATCCTGTAATAATCCCATGCACCAGGATCAGAATAGAATCCCAAACGCAAATGATCGGTGGCTTTCTCTGCTGTAGCATTTATGGCATTCTTAGCCTTATTGCAACAAGCAAGCGTCAAAGCAATCATTATCAATATTAGTGTACGCTTTGCCATTGTCTTTATAAAAAACAAAGATAGTTGTGCCGATAATTGTTGTCAAGAAAAACCGTAGAAGTGGTCATTCCCGCAGCTTGGAGTCGATGATGATAGTCACGGGGCCATCGTTGATGAGCGACACCTGCATGTCGGCACCAAATACCCCCTGCTTCACCTCCTTGCCCATTAGGCGTGCCACCTCCTTGCAGTAGAGCTCATACAGGGGCACTGCCAGCTCGTGGCCAGCAGCGTGGATGTAGCTGGGACGGTTGCCCTTCTTGGTCGATGCGTTGAGCGTGAACTGGCTCACTGCCAGCACTTGGCCGCCAGCATCAAGGATGTTACAGTTCATCACCCCATTCTCGTCGTCAAAGACCCGCAGGTTCACAGTCTTCATCGCCAGCCAGCGGGCATCGTCCTCGGTGTCACCCTCGCGCACTCCCACAAGCACCATGTAGCCACCGCCTATGGCACTATGAAGCTCGCCATCAATAGAGACCGAAGCCTCAAGCACTCGTTGTATTACTATACGCATGATTTTGTCCTTCTTTTATTTTTACATAAGAGACTACAAATATACAAAAAAACTCATTTTTTCACCAAATGATTTGACAATTAAAAAAAATGCATTACCTTTGCACCGCTTTTCGAGCCCAGATGGCGGAATCGGTAGACGCGCTGGTCTCAAACACCAGTGGGGTAACACCCGTGCCGGTTCGACCCCGGCTCTGGGTACTGGCTTAAAAGCAAAAAGGCGCTGCAAATTATATATTTGCGGCGCTTTTGTTCTTTATCCAGAGCCGGGGTCGAACACAGATTGAATGTTTTGATTCTACTTGCCTTTCAAACTCTTGATGTGGGTTTTCAGGAGTTTTGTTGCTTGGCCGTAGGGGCTGGTGGTGACGCTGGCAAAATAGGCTGCCATGGTTGTGGTATAGGTGCAGCGGTAGTAGCCTTTGCCGAACAGTTCTTCTTCGGTGAAACTGTCGGCAAGTTGCATCATTTCTTCGTGAGTTTGGTTCAGCAATTGTTGCGCCTGGCTGAATGAAGTCTGCTGATGTTTTTCCACCAGCATGCGATCCATCTCGTGGTAGTTCTTGCGGTATTCATCGGGCAAGTAGTCACGTTGCTGTCCCTTGCGAATGTTGTTGATGAAATCGCGCATCAGCACTTGCCATTCATATAGATGAATGAGAAGGTCACGTGGACACTGGTCATAAATCCATCGTGCACCACATTTCTTCGGGTCGCTTGTAAACTGAAATGGTGTTTCGAGTTCGACGACCGTCATCTTGCTTATTTGTTCATTAAGTTTTGCATAACCGTCGGCCATTGCGGTCAGCAATTCTTTTTTAGTTTTAGGGTTTGCCATATGGTTACCTGATTTATTAAATGAATTATTTAATTAAGTCCTCTTTTTCTTTTCTAAGCATTGCCAATACTTTTCCATTATACGAAAAATATTTAGCGCCTTGATAGGCACCAGAATTATTGCGGTGTTCTTCTGGCATGAAAGTGCCAACAAATGGAGAGAGTTTGTAAATACGACCTTCGTACTCGATGCTGTCATCTGATGCTACTTTAACTATAATGCCTGTAGGGTCGAATACAACATGCTCACCAATTTTTATTCCACACATGGAAAATTTAAAGCGAGGACGTTTGACTTCACGCTTGGTTTGTTTTTCTTGTTTATTATCTACAATAGGTTTATTGTCTTCATATAGTGTTATTTCTGCATCGTCTATGGTCAGAGCTATGTCTCTAAAGATGTCAAGAGCCAGTTGTGGTGCCACATTGAAGAATTCACGGTTTTGACGAATTCGCAAATCAGTGAGACGATCAATAGTCTTATGTACCAGCTTCTCAACTTCGTTATATTTTATAGTCTTTATAGTAGCGAATATCTCGAAAGGTAAAGGTACAGCCGTGTTATCCAACTCCTTACTTCTAACATCCACAGGTCGTGAACTTTTACCTATCTTTACCCAATCTTCGCGAAAACTTGGATTTGTAAGAATGTAAACGTAGCCAGGTTCTTTGGTTTTCATATTAGATAATTGTTATAAAAAATTGTTCTTTTTGTTTTTTTCCTAATCGTTTAGCTGAGTAAACAAAATAATCGTATCGTACCTTATTAAATGAATAGTTAATGATGCAAATTTATGGATTCTTCAGTTAATATCAAAACTTTGTTTTTTTGCAACATTTTTGGGTTATAATCCTAAAAATACTTGACTTTTCGGGATTAGGTGCCCAAAAACAGTGGTTTTTGCTCTCTAAACTTTAACCACTAGACTATAACTAATAAACTTTAAACTTCAAGTTACTTAATTACATATAGGAGGTGTCGAGGTTGTCGGTGGGTGGCACTTCGTAGCGTGTGCCAGTTGATTTGTGAATTTGGTGGCGTGCTTTAGGACTCATGCCGGGTCGTGCAAGGCGTGGGCGATATCCACTGGAATTGCGCTTGTAGTTTCCCTTTTCATCTTCTTCGCGAACTACACCGTCGTTGTATTTCACTATCATGTGATAGGCCATGTCACGCCATCGGGCTACCATGTTATTGCCCACTTGGTCACCGTAGTCGGTCAGGAGCTTGATGGCACTATCGCGGTCGGTCTTCAAGAGATTGAGGGCGCGCGCTTCGATTTCACGTTGGTGATCAAAGTAGCTTGCCTGCAACGAGTCGCGCACTTGTTCAAGCTCGGGATAAAGCAGGCTCCAGCGAGGGTATACCATATTGCTTACCCAGTTGCACACCCAATAAGCGCTCTGGTCATTGAAGTGGAATGCGTCGGCCACATTGTAGCAATGCGGCACACGGCTAGAGCAGCAGTACACTGGTGTGTAGGCCACCATGCCGCTGTCGTCGCTACCCCACCAAATCACGCCACCCACCTCGCGTGGCATGAAGCTACGCAGTTGGCTCACAAAGGTGAATGCAGTGTGTGCGGTCGACACGGCGCGTTCGTTGAACATGGTAGTTCCCTCGTCGTCGTAGCGCAATGGCTGTGGCCGGAACGGAGTGTCGTAGATGCCCGCTCCTGGGTCATCGGGGTCGTTGAAGGTAAATGGGGTGCCTTCAAGATGGTCGCGCAGGCACTCTATCACAGTGTTCACGCTCAGAGGTTTGTCGGGAATTATCCACATGGGCAGAGGCTCTACTTCGCTCATGGGCTTTATGCCTTCAACATAAGGAATGTACTTGTCCATTCCTGTGGTCAAACGTCGGTAGATTGACCACACGCGAGTGTCGCCTAGGCGGCGGCCACCGAAGGTGGGTGGATTATAGGCGTCGCAGAAGCTGAACTCGCTGTCTTTTCCCTTGAAATATCCTCGCTTGCGAGCAAAAGAGATGCAATTCTTTGATATCTTCACGTTGGCAGTATCGGTAAGGTCTACACAGCGTATGCGGCTTTGGTTAGCATGTGCCATCACAGCATTATCGGGCACTCGCACGGCAATCCATACCACACTCTTGCTGCCTGGGCCACAACCAATCATCTCAAGAACCCATGCTTCATTAGGGTCGCACACGGTGAAAGATTCTCCTGAGCTGCAAAAGCCATATTTCTCAACAAGACTTGTCATTACTGTCATTGCCTCGCGTGCAGTGCGCGCACGTTGCAATCCTATAAGCATTAGTGACCCATAGTCGATGATACCGGTGGTGTCGATCAGTTCTTCACGCCCATCAAATGTGCTTTCTCCAATTGATACTTGCCATTCGTTGATGTGTCCATTCACAAGATAGGTGACTGGTGCTTCGGGGATTTTGCCATGATATACCCTTGTGTCACGGTCATAAATTTCACGCATGGTGCCAGGGCTGTGAGTGCCGGCTTCGAAACGCGGCATCCTGTGCATAGCCCCCCAAGCGTCAATATTATAGGTACACATGACTGAGCCGTCGACACTCGCCTTCTTGCCAACGAGAATGCTCGTGCATGCATCACTGTGCGGCATGCTCAGTGCTATCGCAGCAATCAATAACAATAAATACTTCATTATAATATGTGTCAGGTAGATTAAGCTTTTCCTATCGCCTCAATTTGGTTGGTCAGCGGGTTGCTATACATCTGCAACATGTACTTGAACATGTAGTTGCGGTCGCTAGCGTTGACAGGAATATCGGTAATCTTGTCGAGCTGAGAGTTGAGGTAGTCGTTGAAAATGTTTGCCTCCTCGGTAGTGTAGTGCTCGGCAAAGTCCTTGTTGTCGAAGAGCATATCATGCGCCATGTAATTAGTCTTGAAGATTTTATAGTTGGCGTGAATGGTATGGTCAATGATGGAGCAGATGCGTTGCACAGTGAGCAGCCGGTCCAGGTCGGCAGGTATTCGGTCGAGCTTCTCGTTGATGCATGGTGCGAATGAGTAGTGGATGTGTCCCTTGAACTCGGCGATTCCTGTCTTCATGCTGATGAGGTCGTCCTCTTGGGTTTTCTTGAAGTTGGGGTTCTTGCTCTTGAGCAGATACTCACGTGCCTTGAGGCAGTCGTTGGGGTCGTACTCGTAGCTCAGGGCGATGGGAGCGATGTTCAGCTCCTTTAAGCTCTCGATGAAAGGCACCTCGCGGTTGCCGTAGGTGAGCATCTTGATGAGGCTCTCTTGCGTGCGGTCGTTGCTGTCCTTGCATCGTCCCTCGCGCTGGGCAATCCAGATGTTGCCTTTCTTCTCCTTGATCACGAAGTGCATGTAGCCCGAGAGCTGCAGTGCTGCTGCCATGGTTTGCAGGCGGCCCAGGTTGCGCTTCACGATGAAGCACTTGTTGAGTCTCACGAGCTTTGTTATCCAGTTATAGATGAGCAGGTTGTTACCTATGGCTATCTCGCATGAATCCATGCCGTTCTCAAGCATTAGGTAGCTGAGCAGTGCCGAGTCGAGCACGATGTCGCGGTGGTTGGTGATGAAGGTGTTAGGCGTGTCCTTGTCCAGATTCTCGAGGCCGCTGGCTGTGAGTCCGCTTGATGTTTTCTTGAGCAGTCCGTCAACGAATGGCATCATAACCTTGGTTTGAAGGTCATATTTTGAGTTGAGGCTCAGCAGCAGCAGCTTGAATTGTGTGTAGTTGTATTGTGGCATCACGATTTGCGCTATCTGCTTGAACATTGGCTCATTGACCAGAATCGACATTTCGTTGTGGAAGTCTTTGTCCTGAATGGGACAAATGTCGGCATATTCACTTGGGATAATGATATTTTCGTTTTCCATAATTAAATGATGTGTGATTAAATGAAATGCGGTTTTTTAAGTCACCATGATGGCCCCGATGCGGCTACAGTGGTGCATATTGCTTTCAAAATTACAAAAAAAATCTAACACCGCAACCTCAAGCTCGAGTAATTTATGTTTTTTAGTAATTTCATGTGGGTTTTAGTCAGCTGCTAATAAAAAAGTGGTGAAGGGTTCCACTTTTGCGAGAATTGTTATATCTACACAAATCTTCCCAAATCTAAAAATATCTTATGTTTGATTTGTCATGATTTGTTAGATTTCTGCACGA
Organism: Porphyromonadaceae bacterium UBA2751; assembly: GCA_002353285.1. GTDB lineage: Bacteria > Bacteroidota > Bacteroidia > Bacteroidales > Muribaculaceae > Sodaliphilus. Next base: position 37,203 of record DEJJ01000025.1, read on the forward strand.
AGTGCACTAAACCAGAATCATGGTACACCCTCAGGTTATAGTTTATAGTTGTAGTTTAGAGTTTATAGAAGAAAATTTCTTCCAAATTTTGAAAAAACTCACAACCCACAACTCACAACTCACAGTGGTGATTATTCTGCAATTATCACATCGATGCCATGTTCTTGTATTTGCTTTACAACCGAGGGGTTGACTCCAGCGTCGGTGATAATGAGATCGATGTCCTCAATGTCACCAATCTTGGCAAAGCCACGGCGGCCAAACTTGCTGGCGTCGGCCAGGACAATGACCTTCTGGGCTGCTCGCATCATCTGCTGGTTGAGCTCGGCCTCGCGCATGTCGGTAGTGGTGAAGCCATAGTTGAAGTCGATGCCGTCCACGCCCAGGTAGAGTTTAGAAAAAGAGCAGTTCTCGAGAATCGACTTGCTGTATTGGCCCACGACCGAGAGGCTGCTGTGGCGCAACATGCCACCCAGCTGGATGATGTCGTTGCTCTCGTCGAGCGATAGAATTTCGCAAACAGGTAGCGATGCGCTCACCACGGTGAGGCGGTGAATGGGCTTGATGTTGCGCGCAAGGGCATGAACAGTGGTCCCCGACGCAATGATGATGCTGTCGTCGCGGTCGATGAGCTTAGCTGCCTCGCGGCCTATGGCGTCCTTCTGCTCAGGAAAGAGTTTCTCTTTCTCGCTGATAGAGCGATTGAAGGTGAACGGATTGATGATAATGGCCTTGCCGTGGCTGCGGTATAGGCGGTTGGCTTGTTCGAGTTCCGACAGGTCTTTTCTTATAGTTACCGACGACACATCAAGCAGGTCGGCAAGCTCGCTCACCGATATTGATTCCTCTTTCATGAGGGTTTCCATGATTGCCGCCTGGCGTTTCTTTTTTAGCATCATAATTGTGGTTTTCTTTTGTTTTTTTTGTTTCGTTTCGAAATTAAAACGTAATTCTATTGATACCGCAAAAATAGATTTTTCCTGTGTAAGAACCAAACTTTTTGTTGTTTTTTTATAATTTTATTCCACATTTGAGCCTGTTGATTTGGCGTTTGCCGAAATTGAGTGTACATATTTGTCGCTGAAATGTATAAATCTGTGCATTTTGTCATAAAATTGCAATTTCTTTAAAAAAAATTATAAAAAAATTTTGTTTGTAAAAAAATGTGTTCTACTTTTGTTGCGAAATAAAACTTTTATAGTTGCGTTTAGAAACCTTATGGTTCTTTGAAAAGCAATTAAGAGTGAGTTGTTAACTTTAAACACTACATGGTATAATCTTAAAAAACCAAGCGATAGCCTTGACGGTGGGTGTCATGATTGGGCACCCACTTGAGGGCAAACAATAAGAAATAATGGAACGAGAACACAACAACCACTATGATGTGATTGTGATAGGCGGCGGTATCACAGGCGCAGGAACTGCACGCGATTGTGCCATGCGAGGGCTCAAGGTGCTGCTAGTGGAGCGGCACGACTACTCGACTGGTGCCACAGGTCGCAATCATGGGTTGCTGCACAGCGGTGCTCGCTATGCTGTTACCGACCATGAGAGCGCCGTTGAATGTATAGCCGAGAACATGACTCTGCGCAAGATTGCTCGCCACTGTGTGGAGGAGACCGAAGGGCTCTTTATCACTCTACCCGAGGACGACCTGAATTTCCAGAGCACATTTGTGCAGAAATGTAACGAGGCAGGTATCCGCGCCGAGGTCATCGACCCCGCACTTGCCAGGGTTATGGAACCCGCAGTGAATCCCGAGCTGTTAGGTGCTGTGAAGGTACCCGATGCGTCGGTCGATCCATTCAGGCTTACCATGGCCAATGTGCTTGATGCCCAGCTTCATGGCGCTGAGGCACTGGTCTATCACGAGGTGGTCGACGTGCTCATCGAGCAGAATCGTGTGGTGGGCGTCAAGCTGCGCAACAACCACAATGGTGAGGAGCGTAGCGTTTATGCCACAGTAACTATCAACGCCGCTGGCATTTGGGGAATGTTGGTTGCCCAAATGGCAGGCGTGAAAATCAATATGTTCCCTGCTAAAGGGTCGCTGCTCATCTTCGGTCATCGCGTTAATAATATGGTGATAAACCGCTGCCGCAAGCCTGCTAATGCCGACATCCTCGTGCCCGACGATGCTGTGTGCGTGATAGGCACCACAAGCGACCGTGTCCCCATCGAAACTTGCGACGACATGCGCGTCACTGCACAGGAGGTGGAACTGCTTCTTGCCGAGGGCATGAAACTGGCACCATCGTTAGGAAGCACCCGCATTCTCAGGGCCTATGCCGGAGTGCGACCACTGGTTGCAAGCGACGATGACCCCACAGGTCGCAGCATTAGCCGTGGCATCGTCACTCTCGATCACGAGAAGCGCGATGGACTGGCTGGCTTTATCACCATCACTGGTGGCAAGATGATGACCTATCGTCTCATGGCCGAGGAAGTGACCAACCTGGCATGCGAGAAGCTTGGTGTTGCCAAGCAATGCACCACGGCTACAACGCCATTGCCAGGTAGTGAGCCAGTGGCTAAGACCAAGAAATACAGCTTTGCGCAGAAGGCCGCCCAGGGCCGTCATGGCACCCTCGACGCAGGCATCAGTAGCGGCGATGCTACCAGCGATGCCCTGGTGTGCGAGTGCGAGGGCGTGAGTGTGGGCGAGGTGCACTATGCCGTTAATAAGTTGCACGTGCACAATTTAATAAACCTGCGCAGGCGCACGCGCGTGGGCATGGGCACATGTCAGGGCGAGTTGTGTGCTTGCCGTGCTGCAGGTGTGATGTGCGATGGCAACGCGCAAAGGACTATCAACGACCTTGCGGGATTCATGAACGAGCGCTGGAAAGGTATGCAGCCAGTGGCATGGGGCGACAACCTTGCCGAGGCTCAGCTCACGGCACGAATTTATCAACGACTGCTGGGCGTGGACCGACTGGCAAGCGAAAGAAGAGTGGAATATTATGAGACATGACATTATAATAATGGGTGGAGGCCTGAGTGGTCTCACTGCTGGCATAGCGCTGGCACAGGCAGGAAAAGACGTGGCACTGGTTAGTGCTGGACAGAGCATGATGCACTTCATGGGCGGCTCGCTCGACCTGCTGGGAAGCGACCCAAGTGGCAACGACGTGTACAAGCCACTCGAAGCTATTGCGACTCTTAACAGTAAACATCCATATACTAAAATCGAAGACGTGTCAAGGTTAGCTGGTGTGGCGAAACAGGTGCTCGAGAGAGTAGGACTCGCCACTACCGGCGACACCACAGTTAACCATTGGCGCATCACCCCCATAGGAGGGCTGATGCCCACATGGCTCACTGTGCAAGGGATGGCAACTGTTGCCGACCCTGATCAGATGCCATGGCACAGCGTGACTTTAGTCAACATCATCAACTTCCTTGACTTCCCCACCAAGATGATTGCGGCTGGATTGCGTGACCGTGGGGTGCAAGTTGATGTTAAGGCAGTGACCTTACCCGAATTGCAGGTGTTGCGACAGAGCCCTACCGAGATGCGATCGACCAACATCGCCAAGGTGATTGAACGCAACGACTTGATAATGAAGCTTGCCGACGAAATTAATGCCCAAGTGGGCAAGGGCTGCGACATGGTGATGCTGCCATCGGTGCTGGGCATCGCTTCGGGCGACAAAGCGTCGCAACTGTTGCGCCTGATTAACGTGCAAGCTGCTTATCTCGACACACTGCCTCCCACATTGCCTGGCGTGAGAATGCAGGCGATGCTGCGCAAGCACTTCACTGCTTTGGGAGGAACATTTATCACTGGCGACCAAGTGACTGGTGGCGTGTGGGAAGGCGATGAACTCAAGGGCGTGACCACAGCTAAGCTCGAAGGCGACGTGCTCAAGGCTAAACATTTCGTGCTTGCCACAGGCTCACTGGCCAGTCGTGGCATTGTTGCCGACTACAACCACATGTATGAGCCTGCTCTGGGTGTCGACATCGACGACCTGGGGCTTGACCGCACCACATGGGCCAAACTCGATGTGACCGAGGCCCAGCCCTACATGGAAGTGGGCGTGGCCACCGATGCCAAGCTGCGCTGCCAGCGCAATGGCAAGACTGTTGCCAACCTCTATGCCGCAGGTTCAATCCTGAGTGGGCACAACAGCGTCAAGCTACTTGATGGTGCTGGCGTTGACATGCTCACTGCCTTGCAGGTGGCTAATAACATTCTGAATCAATAATAAATACTGACCGACCTAACAATGACAACCCAGACCCAAACACAAAACGTGAGCGTCAACAATTTTGAGCAATGCCTTAAGTGCTCGATATGCACGGTGTATTGCCCAGTGTCGGCAGTGACTCCATTATATCCTGGTCCCAAGCAAGCTGGCCCCGACGGGGAGCGCTACAGGCTCAAGAGCAAGGATTTCTTCGACGAGAAAGCCCTCAAGATGTGTCTCAACTGCAAGCGCTGCGAGGTGGCATGCCCTAACGATGTGCACATTGGCGACATCATCCAGGCTGCACGCATCAAGTATAGCACACATCGCCCCAGCCTGCGTGACATGATGCTTGCCAACACCGACCTGGTGGGCACCATGGCATCACCCTTTGCTGCCATTGCCAATCCAGTGCTCAAACTCAAGCCCATGAAGGCTGTGCTGCACGGTGTGATGGGAATCGACAAGCACCGCACCTTCCCCGACTACTCGAGCCGCAAGTTCGAGTCATGGTTCAAGAAGGAGGCTGCTCCCACTCAAGACCAGTACAGCAAGCACGTGAGCTACTTCCACGGTTGCTATGTCAACTACAACTATCCTCAACTGGGCAAGGACTTTGTGAAGGTGATGAATGCCGTGGGCTACGGCGTGCATCTTCTTGAAAAAGAGAAATGCTGCGGTGTGGCTCTCATAGCCAATGGCATGCCCAAGCAGGCGCGCCGTCAGGGCGAGGTGAACATGCAGTCGATGCGCAAAGCCATTGGGCAGGGGCATGTAGTGCTCACCACAAGTTCCACCTGCACTTTCACCATGCGCGACGAGTATGCTCACCTGTTGGGCATCGACAATCACGATGTGCGTGGCAGCATCAGCCTTGCCACTCGCTTCCTGCATCAGCTCATTGAGAAAGGTGAGATAAAGCTCGCATTCAGCAGCGATTACCACAAGCGTGTGGCCTACCATAGCGCCTGCCACATGGAGCGCATGGGATGGGTGTCCTATAGCACCAGGTTGCTCAAGATGATTCCTGGCATTGACTTCGTGATGCTTGAGTCGCAGTGTTGTGGCATAAGCGGCACCTACGGCTTCAAAAAAGAGAACTACGAGCGCTCGCAGGCCATTGGCGACAGCCTGTTCCAGAGCATCAAGGAGGCAGCCCCCGATTGCGTGGCTACCGACTGTGAAACCTGCAAGTGGCAAATTGAGATGTCGACAGGAGTTCCCGTTGAAAACCCCATCTCAATCATTGCCGAGGCGCTCGATGTGGAGAAGACAGTTGAGATTAATAAGTAATTTATTTGACTTAAGTTTTTTGTTATAGGCTTTTTTATACACTTGTTTTTATCATAGTAATTCACCCGTCCCCCTCTGTCACTAGAGGGGGAGCCAAGTGGGGGGGGAGAGAACAAGATGTCAAGAGATAATAATTTAAAAACAATACTATTAACCTATCAAAACAATTAATCGATTAAGAAAATGGGTAAATTTTTAGCTCCACCGGCTTTTAAGCCGGAAAGAACCGATGAGAAAGTCGACGCCGACTACAAGCGGCTGCGATGGCAAGTTTTCATTGGCATTTTCATTGGTTATGCAGGTTTTTACCTGGTGCGTAAAAACCTATCGATGGCTATCCCCATGCTCGAGCCTTTTGGCTTCACTAAGGGAGAGCTTGGCACCGCCTTGGCGATGAATGCACTTGCCTATGGCGTGTCAAAATTTGTGATGGCAAGCGTGAGCGACCGCAGCAATGCACGCCGGTTCCTGCCGTTGGGATTGATTCTCTCGGCCATTGCCATGATGTTCATGATCATCCCAATTCAGTATTTCAGTGAGCAGAAGGCTCTCGCAATTTTCCTGATGGGAGCATTCAACTTCCTCGTGGGCTGGTTCCAGGGAATGGGATGGCCTCCGTGTGGACGAGTGATGACGCGCTGGTTCTCAATCAAGGAGCGCGGCACATGGATGAGCGTGTGGAACTGTGCTCACAACGTGGGTGGTGCTCTCGTGGGGCCTATGGCGGCCTATGGAGCCATGTGGTTCGGAAGCTGGTTCTACGGCAACGACGAGAAAATGTACTTCCTCATTGGCACCTATGCTTTCCCTGCAGTAGTAGCCATTCTTATAGCTATTATCGCTTATGTACTCATTCGCGACACTCCACAATCTTGCGGACTTCCCTCGATTGAGAAGTGGACTGGTTCGGCTTCTAAGAACTACGACGAGAAGAAGAGCGAGCAGACTTTGAGCACCAAGGAGATTTTCAAGATAGTGCTCAGCAACAAGTTCTTGTGGTACATAGCATTTGCCAATTCCTTTATCTATATGGTTCGTTATGGCTGCCTTGACTGGGCTCCCACTATCTTGAGTAATCAAGGAGTTGACATCAAGAGTGCAGGCTGGGCCTATTTTGCCTATGAGTTTGCAGCAATTCCTGGTACCATCTTTTGTGGATGGCTCAGCGACAAGGTGTTCAAGGGACGCCGTGCCATGCCCACCATGCTCTTCATGGCTGTCATCATCATTGCCATCATCATCTACTGGCAAAACATGAGCAACCTCTGGGTTGTGGTGAGCTGCCTCATCGCCATTGGCTTCCTCATCTACGGCCCCGTGATGCTTATTGGGGTTCAGGCTCTTGACTTGGCTCCAAAGAATGCTGCTGGCACAGCTGCTGGCCTCACTGGGTTCATGGGATATGTGCTTGGAACAGCAATTCTCGCCAACTCATTGCTCGGTTTTGTTGCCGACAAGTGGGGATGGTCCTGGGTGTTCATCCTGCTCATGGTGGCGTGTGTGCTTGCAATCTTCTTCATGGCATTGACCTACAAGGAGGAGCAATATCTCGTTGCCGACCGCAAGGGCGAGACTGTAGAGAAGAAATAATAAAGAATAAAATTAATATTTTATATTAACTAATCAAATCAATTTAAATCGTATGTTTAAAAATCTCATTCGACTGGGAGTTGCCGGCCTGGCGCTGGTTTCCCTAGCAACCTCTTGCTCTAAGGAGCAGCAGTTTACCAGTGAGAAGACCGATGCCAAGCGTGTTGAAGTTCAGGTTCTCAACGCCGACCTGGCACGCGTTCGTGACTATGTCCCCCTCTATGCAGTAATCGCTCACCGCGGTTCCACATTCTGGGCTCCTGAGGAGACCGAGAGTTCGTGGCGCTGGGCACGCGAGATGGGTGCCGACTATCTTGAGAGCGACGTGCAGTGCACAAAGGACGGTATCGTTCTTGCTAACCACGACGAGAACCTCAAGCGCACAACCAACATCGAGAACGTATTCTCCGAGAACGTACCCACCAGCCGTGTGGCTTTCTACATGAGTCTTGGTTTCTCGAAGGCTGATGCCGAGGCACAGTATGGCCGCGACATGGCATCGTTCCGCCCATTCTACGCTCTGAGCTACTACTATGCCGAGCTTCTCATGCTCGATGCTGGCAAGTGGTTCAACGAGAGCAGCCTGGAGCAGGCGCGCCCAAGCTTCGAGGCAAGCGCAACTGGTTCGTTCAGCGGTGGCAAGATTGTTTACAGCAATGGACAGTACATCAGTGCCCTGCAAGACCAGATTGCCTATGCCGAGGGTAAGCGCCTCATCCGCGACGCCAATGGCCGCCGCGTGCTCACCTATAAGGTTAAGGACGAGTACAAGGGCATGACTCTTGAGCAAATCTATAACGCCATCAAGGCTAAGGGACAGTACAACGCTAAGTACATGGACTTCATCGAGTATGACTTCGATAACGCCTACGAGGCCGACCCACAGGACACTGGCAACCGCCCAGGCATCTATGTCGAGTTCAAGGAGAGCTGGCTCAACCCTGGCAACATGGAGCAGCGAGTGTATGACGTGCTGACCGAGTGCAACTGGAACATCATCGAGAAACCTGCCACCGAGACTGCTTTCTACAAGGGTGGAAAGGTTAACGTGGGCAACACCAACGGCAAGGTGATTCTGCAAACCTTCTCGTTCGACGCTCTGCGCCGTGCCAACAACGTCTTCAAGGGACGCATCCCCATGTGCTATCTGCTCTGGATTAGCGATCCTGCCTACGCTACCGATATCGCTATCGACGACCCAACTGGCTACGCTGCTTTCATCAAGTGGGCTCAGGACAATGGCGCTCACATCATTGGTCCAGCCATCAGCGGTGCTCCTAACAACTATCCCGAGATGAACGCTCCATGGCAGGCCTACATGATTCGCAAGAGTGGCATGATTAACCATCCTTACTCGTTCGACTCTTGGGCGCAGATGTGCAAGTACATGGGTTACTACAACTACGGCCTTGAGACCGAGTTCGACGACCTGCTTCGCCTTGAGATTCCTGCCACTGCCTACACCACCACCAGCTATCCTAGCAGCGTGCCAGTGTACATGGACGGTTTCTTCACCAACCGCACCGAGATGTCGCTCAAGTACATGATTGAGAACGGCTTCCGTGGCAACTCTAAGCTGCCCAACCCATTCCATCCAGGTCAAGTCTACGACAACTCGCAGGCCAACGTCACCGTTCCCGATGCAGTTGAGACACTTAAGAGACTGGGATACTAATAATTATAAGTTAGTTTTATTACACATTTAATTGAATAAGACAATATAATCATGAAGAAATATATCATTTTGCCAGCTCTCTTCCTTTTTGCACTGGGAGCAGCAGCGCAGGACTTCGACAACGATCCAACCCTGCAACTTGAGAAAAAGGACGCTAAGTTCACCATTGGAGCACGATTGATGGCCGACGGAGCTCTTTATCACAGCGACTTCACACCTCTGCAGAGTGGAGCTTCAATAAGCGACGCACGCATCCGCACATCGTTCACCTACAAGAACTGGTATCTCTATGCCGACTTCGGTTTTGGCGGTGGCAAGTTTTCGCAGAAGAACATCTTCGCTCAGTGGAGCAAGGAGAATGAGAAGGGCGAGTCGCACTCAATCAAGGTGGGTTACTACAACGACCCCGCAGGATCGATGGCACGCAACACCTCACTTGGTAGCTACCACTTCATTTCTCGTCCTGGCTCGAGCTATGCTATGGGCGAGGGCCGTGAGCTGGGTGTTTCCTACAAGTACAACAGCGACAAGTTCATGGCCTATCAGGGTGTCTTCACCGAGAACCAGTACAATAAGATTAAGGCAGGTTTCAATGGCGTGACTGTTGCTGGTCGTTACCTGGTGCGTCCCGTCTACGACAAGAACCAGACTCTGCACATTGGTGTCAGCGGACGTTTTGCTAAGCTTGGCGGCGGCGAGGTTTACAAGAACATCCTCAAGAAAACCTATCACATGGGTCAGGCTCTCGAGACCTACGTCGACGAGGACGAGCAGTTCGTAACTGCCGACCTTGAGTGGGCCAACACCGTTACCAATCTGGGTGCTGAGCTGCTCTATCACAACAACCGCTTCTTCATTCGTGGTGAGTACTTCTACAAGCACGTGACCAAGAGCCGCGACACCTATTCGCTCATGATCGATGCTCAGGACAACATCGACGGTTGGGGTTCGCTCGAGGCTTGGGAGAACGCCAATAAGTTGCGCTCTAACAACTTCCACGGTGGTTATGTCGAGGCAGGTGTGATCCTCTTTGGCAATGGCTATCGCTACAACAAGGCCGATGGTCTCCTTGGTGGTCTTAATGGCAAGGCTCTTGAGCTCGTGGCTCGCTACAACTACACTGGCCTGAACGACCTCACCGAGGGTGAGTACTTCAATGCTGGTCGTGGTCACTACTATGCTGCTGGCTACATGGAGGACTGGCCCGGCACTGGCGCTACCAGCGTGGGTGGTGGTAACCTCCACAGCGCTACCATTGGCTTGAACTACTCGTTCAACAAGTACGTTCAAGTGATGGTCGACTACACCTACCACAACCTCAAGAGCGATTATCATCCCAACGATAAGAACTTCCACGTGGGTCAAGCACGCTTTCAGTTCACATTCTAAACGCTGCCCATCGCTTCCTGCTTGATGCAGGGCGATAACAATAAAAGGCAAGCCACTCTCACATCACAGTGGCTTGCCTTTCGTTTTGTGGGGGAGCGAGAATGATGGAGTTGTTATCGCGATTCTGAAACTGAATTAGGATGGTCGCATAAAATGATGGAGGCACATTGCATCGGGCCCTCAAGAATTCTGGCACACAAAAAAAAGAAAGAGCGAATAGTGCCGAAGCACATCTTCGCTCTTCTCCTCTCTCCACTTGCGGTGCGTACAGGACTCGAACCAGCGACCTCCTGCGTGACAGGCAGGCATTCTAACCAACTGAACTAACGCACCATTTGGAAATTGCGGTGCAAAGTTACGCACATTTTTTGAACTGGCAAATTTTTTTGCAACTTTTTTTCAAAAAAAGTGATTTTTTGACCAGAAACTGGCCTGTTATTACAAATTATAGGACATTTTTAGTAGTCATGAACAATAATATTGAAAATAATTTAGAAACCTATTATATTTTTGCTACCTAAAGAGGTAGTTTTGACGAAAAAGGCGTAAAAAACCTCGTAATTATTTGGAAATTATACAATTGTGTTTTTATTTTGCGTTTACATTTAAGCAATATCTTAACAATTTATAATATGACAAACACCACTAAAGAATTGACGGTGCGAGAAAGAGAAGTTCTGCGATATCTAATCCAGGGATTGAGCAGTCGTGAAATTGCTGAGAAGCTTTATATCTCAATCAATACAGTTCAGTATCACCGCAAGCAATTGCTGCACAAAACCGATTCTCGCAATGTTGCTGAGCTAATTGGCAAAACTTACAGATTGAATTTAATCGATTTAGATTAACACTTTTATCTATTAGAGTACCAAAGGCTTAGACGCCATCTTGATAGCATGCTATCAAGATGGCGCTTTTTTGGGGCACTATTATGCGGGTGTGACACTGAAATCACGAGCGAGTGGCCCAAACATTCAGGGCCACTCGCTCGGAGCTATAGAGTGTTGTGTGATTGATTAATCAATGATGTCGAAGCCTGTGTAGGGCTGCAACGCCTTGGGTATGTGGATGCCCTCGGGCGACTGGTTGTTCTCGAGCAAGGCTGCCACGATGCGGGGCAGTGCCAGGGCCGAGCCGTTAAGGGTGTGGCACAGGTGTGTCTTCTTGTCGTCGCCACGGTAACGGCACTTGAGGCGGTTGGCCTGATAGGTCTCGAAGTTGCTCACCGAGCTCACCTCGAGCCATCGCTTCTGTGCGGCGCTCCACACTTCGAAGTCAAATGTGATGGCGCTGGTGAAGCTCATGTCGCCGCCACACAGCCTCAGGATGTGCCATGGCAACTCAAGTTTCTCGAGCAATCCCTGCACGTGATCTTTCATCTCCTCCAGGGCGGCATAGCTGTCCTCGGGGCGCTCAATGCGCACGATTTCCACCTTGTCAAACTGGTGCAGGCGGTTGAGGCCTCGCACGTCCTTGCCGTAGGAACCAGCCTCGCGGCGGAAGCAGGCGCTGTAAGCACAGTTCTTCTTGGGAAGATCTTCTTGATTGATAATCACGTCGCGATACATGTTGGTCACGGGCACCTCGGCAGTGGGGATGAGATAGAAATTGTCAACTTGGCAATGATACATTTGTCCCTCCTTGTCGGGCAATTGTCCGGTGCCCAGACCCGAAGCCTCATTAACAACCAGTGGTGGCTCTATCTCGATGTAACCGGCCTTGCTCGCCTCGTCGAGGAAGAACTGGATAAGAGCGCGTTGCAGCTTGGCTCCCTTGCCCACGTAGACGGGGAAACCAGCACCAGTAATCTTCACGCCCATGTCAAAGTCGATGAGGTTGTATTTCTTGGCAAGCTCCCAGTGGGGGAGGGCATCGTCGGCAAGGTGTGGGTCGGGGCCACCAGTCTTTTCTACCACGTTGTCCTCGGCAGTCTTGCCAGCTGGCACGCCCTCGTAGGGCACATTGGGCACCGAGAGCAATATCTCGGTGATCTCGTTGGCGGCAGCGCTCATGCGGTCGTCAATCTCCTTGTTGGTGGTCTTGAGTGCAGCCACGGCGGCCTTGGCCTGCTCGGCTTCGTCGCGCTTCCCTTGCTTCATGAGAGCACCTATCTGTGCTGCCATCTTGTTGAGCTGTGCGGCGTTGTCGTCGCGCTCTTTTTGAGCTGCACGGCGCTGCTTGTCAAGTTCTACTACTCGCATGATTGGCTCACGGGCATCAAAGTTTTTCACTGCCAGTCGCTCAATCACGTGTTCTGGGTTCTCGTTGATGTATTGTAGAGTTAACATTTATGTGTGTGTAGTTGTGATTTTTATGTCGTGTGTAAATTTTAGCTAGGAGAGATATATATTAGGAGTCAAACGAGATAGTCGCCGTGGTGCTTGCCTTCTTCTTGCCAAGCACTGGCGATGGCTTGGGGGACGATGGCTTTGTTGGGGCGCTCTGCAGCTCACGGAACACGTTCTTCACCTGCTGGTCGCGCTTGAAGGCTGGGTTCTTCTCGAGCAGGTCTACTATCTCATCGTTGTCGATGTCCTCAGGACGCAGCACAATGTACTGGGCCTTGGCGCGGTCGATGTCGAGCTCGTTGAATTTCTCGCCATACTCTTGCTCAATGCGGCTTGCAGGTGTAGCCGCCTTGGCATCGCTCTTCTTGTCGCCCTCGGCAACGGCAGCCTCGGCATCGAGCGACACGTTGAAGCCTGCGGCAAGCATGGTAATCTTCACCTTCTCGCCCAGCGAGTCGTCGTTGGCCACACCCCATATCACGTCAACCTCGTGGGTGAACTGTGTCATGAACTGGCGCATCTCGTCAATCTCGCTCATCTTGAACTCGTTCTTGGCTTTCGACGAGAAGTAGAAGTTCATTAATATCTTTTGCGAGCCATACACGTCGCGGTTCTTGAGTAGGGGTGAGTTGAGTGCGTCCTCAATGGCCTTGGTCACGCGGTTCTCGCCCTCGCCGTAGCCTGAGCTGATGATGGCAACTCCACCATTGCGCAGCGTGGTGTTCACGTCGTTGAAGTCGAGGTTGATGTAGCCGTCAAAGGTGATGAGGTCGCTGATGCTGCGTGCTGCTACCGACAGCGTGTCGTCGGCCTTGCCAAAGGCGTTCATGAAGTTGAGGTCGGGGTATATCTCGCTCAAGCGCTCATTGTTGATGATGAGTAGCGCGTCAACATACTTCTGCATCTCGTCGGCACCGCTTAGCGCTTTGATAATCTTTTTCTTGCCTTCGAAGAGGAATGGAATCGTGACGATGCCAATGGTGAGCACGCCTTTGTCGTGGGCGATGCGGGCAACCACTGGGGCTGCGCCTGTTCCGGTGCCGCCGCCCATGCCAGCGGTGATAAACACCATCTTGGTCTCGTCGTCAAAGAGTGCTGCGATTTCCTTCTCGCTCTCCTCGGCGGCCTCCTTGGCAAGCTCGGGCTTGTTGCCGGCTCCTAATCCAAAGGTGGTGTTGGGGCCAATGAGCACGCGGTTGGGCACCTTTGAGTTGTTGAGTGCCTGGCGGTCGGTGTTCATCACCACAAACGACACTCCATTTATGTTTTGCTCGTACATGTGGTTGACGGCGTTGTTGCCACCGCCACCTATTCCTATCACCTTGATGAGTGATGGTGTGTTTTCGGGAGTCTCTTTCTTGTGGAACCCAGGATTCTCTTCAATGCCGGTAAAGATGTCTTGCTGCTCTGGTTGCTGACCCTGACCGAATGATATATTGCTGCTGTTCTCAGGGGTAATGCCCATGCCGTTTTCGTTATTTGCCATATAGTGTAGTTGATGTTTTAGCGGTTAAAAATAATTGAGTGGAATGAGGTGTTGATGTTGTCGCTGTGATTAAATGTCGCGACCTTCATCTTCGGGTTCCGACATCAGTTTCCTGAGCTGAGTTTGAGCTTTTGAAATCCACGATGTGCGGCCTTTGGGCTCCTTGCGCTTCTCCACATGTTGTGAGGCGCTGGCTTTGGGCTTGGGCTCTTCAGGACGGAAGTTGCCGTAGCCATAGCCTTGGTCGTCGCGATTGGGTTCGGGCTGAATGGGTGTGAAGGTCTCCTCGCTTGGACCATATGTGTTCATGCGCACACACGACTGGTTAAAGGGGGTCTTGGCCGCAGCATGCGACAGCAGTGAGAACAGCTGCACATATTCAGGACGGTTGATGTTGTGGTCAAGGATGTTGAGTCCGTTAGGGTTGTTGCCTATTCTCACGCGCAGCTTAATCTCATCTTCGATGCGGCGGGCAATGCCTTGCATCTGGGCGGCACCACCTATCAGCACAATGTTGTGCAGGTCCACTGTCTTGATGCCGGCATATTGGATTTGCTGCTTGATGTTGGCAATAATCTCGCCTGTGCGAGCCACGATATAGTTGGCTGCATCGGCCGAGTTCACGCCCTCGATGGTTATCTTGTCCACGTTCTTGTCGAGTGGATTGCTAATGTTCTTCTTCACGCGCTCGGCAGTGTCTTCAAGCACATTCAGGCCAATGGTGATGTCGCGGGTGATGTTGCGCCCGCCCAGGGGCAGGGTGGTCAGGTACACCAGCGAGCCGCTCTTGTAGATCGACACCGTTGTGGTCTCGGCTCCCATGTCAACCAGCATGCAGCCCAGCGATTTCTCCGATGGCTCAAGTATCTCGTCGGCAACCACCAGCGGTGTCACCATGTATTCTTTCACCCTTGTGCCGCCAGTCATCACGCGGTCGAGGTTGAGCTTCAGGTTGGGCTTGGCGACAATGAGGTTGAGCTTTATGTTGATGTTAGAGCCAAATTGTCCGCTCGGGCTCTTGGTCTCATTCTTGTCCACGTAATAGGTGCGTGGCACCACCTCACATGTCTCGTAGTTCACAATGGGGTCCTTGCCAGCTTCGTTAACGATGCGCTCGAGCACCTCGTCGGTGATGGGCACTGTGGCGTCAAGGTTCTGGTTCACCTCGGTGGGCTCGCTGTGCAGTGAGCGTCCGCTCAGTCCCACAAACACTTCCTCGATAGTGCCGTCGATACGGTTCTCAAGTTTCTTGATAATGCTGTTGATAGCTCCCTTGGTGTTTTCCACGTTTTGCACGCATCCGTGTCGCACACTGTTGACGAGTTTTTCCATTTCGAGATGATTCACCTGAACATATCCCGATGGTAATTTCTCGGCAATGGCTCCCACTATTTTAGAGCTGCCTATCTCTAATGCTACGATATATTGTGTCTTGGTCATAAATGTGTGTGTATATGTAAGTGTAAAATGTGGTTTTTTATCTATTGTTGCTTCTTTTTCTCACCCGAGCTGTTCTTCTCGGATGGTTTCGCACTGGCTTTGTCTTTGCCCCCATTGTTGCCTCCGCTTGAGTTGCTCGACTGCCGTGAGCCATGGTTGCTTTTCACCATCTTGTTCACCGGAGCGCGGCTGTTGTCGCTCACGCTCATGGTGAGAATGTTGTCGGCCTGCTCGTCTTCCGCAGGGTCATATTCGGGCTCTGCCTCTACCGTCTTGTCGCGCTTGGTCGCTACCACTTGGTAGTCCCATTTCACCGATATGGTGTCGTAGTGCATCCACCCTTTCACTGGCATCACCTTGTTGTAGAAGAGCTGCAGCTTCTTGAACTTGCCCTCGTAGCCCTCGCAGTTGCCCATGTTCACCACATGCCCTTTAATTGATGGCACGATGAAGATGTTGTTGCTGTCGCGCATGTAGTACATCGTTACCAGCGCTCGCAGCGACGAGTCTTGCTCCACATGCTTTATCATGGGCAACAGCCGCAGGGGGCAGTAGCTGGATGTGAAGTGGCCTTCCACGATGGGCACGTCGGCATGAAAGGTCGACACTGCTGTCATGCGCTTGCCATCCTTGTTCACGTAGTAGGACTGGTCGCCGTCAAACACGCGCATCACGGGCACAATTTGCGACACCTCGATCTTGAGTCGGCCGCCGTTCTCAAACATGCACTCCACATCCTCGATGTATTGCGACTCGCCCAGTAGTTTCTCAATGTCCTCAACATTGATTTGCCACACGGGTTTGCCTTTCACCACGATGTGCTTGCGCTCAAGCTCCTCAATCACACCTGCGGGTGTGACAAAGTGGGTGCTGTCTTCATTTACTACCAGCACTTCAACCTCGGTGCACACCTCGTCGCGGCCCTTGTCACGAGCCCACAAGATGCCCACTATCATGAGCGATGTGAGCACTATTAGCAATATGTATCTTGCCAGCTTCAACGTGATTGCTTTTTAACTTGTTCGCATATTTGAGGCAGCATGTTCACGATGTCACCAGCCCCTATTGTCAATAAAATATCAAAGTTAAGCAAAGGAATTGAATTGATGAAATTTTCTTTGCTATAAATTGATTTTTTATCACATTTAACGTTTTTTAGTATAATCTCGCTGGTCACGCCCTCGATGGGAAGCTCACGAGCGGGATAGATGGGGAGTAGCATCACTTCGTCGGCAAGCGAGAGCGCTTGGGCAAACTCGGCGGCGAAGTCGCGGGTGCGGGTGTAGAGATGAGGCTGGAACACCACGCTAATCTTGCGACCGGGATACAGGTCCCGCACGCTCGTGATGCTCGCTGCTATCTCGCTGGGGTGGTGGGCATAGTCGTCGATTACCACCTTGCCATGCTCACCGGGCTCTTTGAGCCAGAACTCAAAGCGGCGCTTGGCGCCCATGAACGATGCTATGGCGTCTTTCATGGCAGAGGCAGGGATGTCGACCAGGCGGCATGCTGCCATCGCTGCCACGGCATTGTCGATGTTGATGTCGACAGGAACTCCTAACTTTATGTCGTTGATTACTTCCCTCGGGGTTACAAGGTCAAACATTATCTCGCCGCCACCCTTGCGAATGTTGCTGGCATGGAAGTCGCCATCGGTCTTGGAGTAGGTGTATACCTTCACGCCAGGTGCTGTGCGAGGCTTCAGCTCAAGGCCGGTGTGCACAATCAGGGCACCGTCGGGCCTGATGAGCTCGGTGAAGTGGGCAAAGCTCTCAAGATAGTTCTCCTTGTTGCCGTAGATGTCGAGATGGTCAGGGTCGGTCGATGTCACAACGGCGATGTAAGGTTGCAACTGGTGGAACGAGCGGTCAAACTCGTCGGCCTCAAGCACCGAGTAGGGGCTGCTGAGCGAGAGCAGGAAATTGCTGTCGTAGTTGCGCAGCACGCCGCCCAGGAAGGCATTACTGCCCACGCCGCTCACCTCCATGATGTGAGCAGCCATGCTCGATGTGGTGGTCTTGCCATGAGTGCCGGCAAAGCACAGTGCCTTGCTGTCGAGTGTCACCATGCCAAGCACGCGAGCGCGTTTCACCACTTCAAAACCGTTGTCCCTGAAGTAGCACAGACCCTTGTGGTCGGCAGGCACGGCAGGGGTGTAGACCACCAGCGTCGTTTCCTTGTCGCGGCAGTAGTCGGGGATGAGACTTGGTTCCTCGTCAAATGCTATCTCCACACCCTCGTCTTGCAGAGCTTGAGTGAGCTCGCTCGGTGTGCGGTCATATCCAGCCACCTTCTTGCCCTTGGCAAGAAAATAGCGCTCCAGGGCAGCCATACCGATGCCTCCGGCTCCAACAAAATATATCGACTTGTAATCTTTCATTATCTTTTATTATAATACTAACTTCTAACTCTTTAACTCCTAAACCCTAAAAATCTAAAAACTAAAAACTGACCTCTAACCTCAGGTCCAACCCTGTCCGACCCTGTCTGACATTGTCCGACATTGTCTGACCTCTGATCTCTGCCTCTACCTCGCTATTTGCAGCACTTTATCGACGATAACCTCGGCCGAGTTGCGCAGAGCCATCTTCTCTACGTTAGTGCTAAGCTTCTCGATAACAGCAGTTTCACCTATGGTGTTAAGCATCACGTTCACCAGTTTAGTGCCAGCATCGGCATCAGGAATCATCAGAGCCGCGTTGCGGTTAACGAGTGCCATGGCATTCTTGGTCTGGTGGTCTTCAGCCACATTAGGTGAGGGCACCAGTATTGATGCCTTGCCAAGCAGTTGCAGCTCACTGATGGAGCTTGCTCCAGCGCGCGAAATCACAAGGTCGGCAGCGCGGTAGGCTTTGTCCATGTTGCTGATGAATGGCATCTGCTTCACGTTGGCAGCTTGCGATGCCTCAAGAGCCTCGCGGCAGCGGTCGTCGTAGATTTTTCCCGTTTGCCATATCACTTGCACGTCGTCATGCTTTGCAATCTCATCAAGGCCTGCGATAATGCTGTCGTTGATGGTGCGTGCTCCCAGGCTGCCACCAATGATGAGGATGGTGCGCTTGGCAGGGTCGAGACCGAACGACTGTCGCGACTCCTCGACTGTAGCTTCACACTCCAGCAGGTTGCGGCGCACGGGGTTGCCTGTCATCACTATCTTCTCGGCAGGGAAGAAACGCTCCATGCCCTCGTAGGCCACGCAAATGCTCTGCGCTTTCTTGGCGAGCAGCTTATTAGTCACGCCGGCATAGGAGTTCTGCTCTTGCAGTAGTGTGGGGATGCCTGCCTTCTGGCACTCCTTGAGCATGGGGCCACTGGCGTAGCCACCCACTCCCACAGCAACATTGGGCATGAAATCCTTGAGAATCTGCTTCGCCAGCTTCATGCTGCGGCGCAGGTCCATGAGCACTTTCACATTGCGAAGCAGGTGCTTGCGGTCGAAACCGCGCACTGGCAAGCCCTTGATTTCATAGCCTGCTGCGGGCACTCGCTCCATTTCCATGCGTCCCTCGGCTCCCACAAAGAGGATTTGAGCCTGAGGCATGCGACGCTTAATCTCGTTGGCTATCGACAGGGCGGGGAAGATGTGGCCTCCTGTGCCGCCACCGCTGATGAGCACTTTTAATTGATTAGTTTTTCCACTCATTTTTTACGGGTATTTCGGTAGGATTTGCAGCATCGAGCCCACTGGGTAGGGCTATGCCTTCATCCTTGTTTTTCTTATTTGTAATATTGCTGATGGTGCGACTCACGCTAAGCATCACACCAAAGGCGATGCTCGTCACCAAAATTGATGTGCCACCCTTCGAGATTAGCGGCAGCGGCTGCCCCGAGACGGGGAACACGCCCGTGTTGATGGCCATGTGAAACAGTGCCTGGAACGTGATCATCGACGCCATGCCAATGATGAGCAGTGCTGGCAGCACGCGGTGGCATCTACGCGCTATCATCGCAGCACGCGACAGTAGCCACAGGTACAAGATGAGCAGGAACACACCACCTATCACACCCACCTCCTCGATGATGATCGAGAAGATGTAGTCGCTGAAGGCCAACGGCAAGCGGCTGCACTCGCGCGAGTTGCCCACTCCCACTCCTGTGATGCCGCCATGAGCCTGAGCCATGCGTGAGAACATCTCCTGAGAGTTCTCGCTTGTCACCGAGTCATAGATTAATGAGTCACGACGAAGCCAATTGTCTAAGCGGCTCACATGAACACCCGAACGGTCAACTTTCTTGGGAGCGTCGGCAGTGCTGGCAACGGTCTGTTCTGTCTCGGTGAGCTTCTTCATGTTCGCGGCGCGTTTGTCGCTGGCCTCTTTCCACATGTAGAGGCAACCTACAACAAGGCCATATACGATTCCGAGCATCAGCAGTTTCTTGAAGCGGGCCCCACCCACGAGGAACATCGAGCCGCTGATGCACATCAGCAGCAGGGTGTTGGTCAATCCGCTCTGGAACATCAGGGCACCAAAGACCGCAACCACCACCGTCGATAGCACAAGGCCCTTAACGCTCACGTCGCGGTCTTGCTGGTTCTTGGCCATGATGTAGGCAAGCGCCGTGACCGCCGAGAGTTTGGCAAGCTCGGCGGGTTGCACAGTGAGTCCCACTCCCGGTATGGTGAAAGCGCGCTGAGCGCCATTGATAATCTCACCATTAAACATCACATACACCAGGCTCAGCACCGTGAATATCCACAGCAGCGGGATGAGCACCAGCAGCAGCATGCGGTTGTTGTAGTTGATGCGGCTCAAGCCCACAACTGCCACAGCGCCCATAGCAAGGAAAATCACTTGCCTGATCACGGGCTCATACACTCCCATCTTGGGAACATCGCGGCTCGATGCCGAGTACGACTCCACTATCGAGAACACGATGAGGGTGAGATAGATACCCCAAATCCAGGGATCGCCATAGCGCTGCGAGATCTCTCTATATCTTGAAACTTTTTCGCTCATAATTAGTCGTGTGCTTTACTTGATCTATAAGTTATTTACACACTCCTTGAACTGGGCACCACGGTCCTCATAGCTCTTGAACAGGTCGAAGCTGGCGCAGCAGGGCGACAGCAGCACGGTCTGCCCGTCCTTGGCAAGGGCATGGCACTTGGCTATGCACTCCTGCATGCTGCGTGCGTCCTCAACCACGGGAACCTTCCCGTCAAAGAAGGCATGCAACTTGCTGTTGTCAACTCCCAGGCACACTATGGCAACAACCTTGTCTTTCACCAGCTGCTCTATCTCGCTGTAGTCGTTGCCCTTGTCTTTGCCTCCCAGGATGAGCACCACGCCCTCGCTCATGCTCTCAAGGGCATACCAGGTGCTGTTGACGTTGGTGGCTTTGGAGTCGTTGATATAACGCACACCATTGAGGGTGCGCACATATTCCAGGCGGTGCTCCACAGCCTCAAAGCTGGCGAGCGCCTTGCGAATGTTCTCTTTCTTGATGTGCATCAACGAGGCGCTGATGCTGGCGGCCATCGAGTTGTACACGTTGTGAAGGCCCTGAATGGCAATCTCGGCACGTGGCATCGACCATTGGTCGCCGTCAACGTTGATGACCATTTCTCCATTATCGAGATAGGCAGTGCACGACTTGTCGTCGCGGGCACTGAAGGGATACATGCGAGCCTCGCTCTGCATGTTCTTGAGCTGAGCCGAGATGATGGGGTCGTCGGCCCAGTAGATGAAGGCATCGTCGCAAGTCTGGTTCTGCATGATGCGGAACTTGGCGGCGGTGTAGTTCTCCATTTTGTGGTCGTAGCGGTCGAGGTGGTCGGGGGTGATGTTGAGCATCACTGCGATATTGGCCTTGAAGTCATACATGTTGTCGAGCTGGAAACTGCTCAATTCAATCACATAGACGTCATGGTGCTCGGTGGCCACCTGCATCGCCAGGCTCTTGCCGACATTACCGGCAAGACCAACATTCAAGCCCGCCTCCTTGAAGATGTGGTAGGTGAGCAACGTAGTGGTGGTCTTGCCGTTACTGCCGGTAATACATACCATCTTGGCATCGGTGTAGCGGCCTGCCAGCTCTATCTCAGAGATGACAGGAATGCCTTTTGCCATTGCTTTGACAATGAGAGGAGCCGTCAAAGGCACGCCGGGACTTTTCACAATCTCATCGGCATTAAGGATTTTGTCCTCGCTGTGGTGGCCTGCTTCCCAGCTAATTTCCCACTTCTCGAGCACTTCCTTGTAGCGGGGCGCTATTTCTCCCATGTCGGTGAGAAACACGTCCATTCCTTTAACCTTGGCCAGCACTGCTGCGCCAACTCCACTCTCTCCTCCGCCAATAACTACTAAACGTTTCATTTCTTTTTACTTTTGTTTCTTTTACTCGTTTTTAACTATGATGACTCTCTATATTATTATGATTTTTTCTTATCTTATCTTTAATGTGATGATGGTCAGCGCTGCAAGCAGGATGGTGAAAATCCAGAACCTGATGGTGATTTTCGACTCATGGAAGCGGTTGCGAGGCCAGTTCCTGAACACGTACTTGCAATCGGGGGCAAGGTCCTTGTCGAGCTTGCGGAAGTTGTCGTGTATAGGGGTAGAGCGGAACACGCGCACCTTCTTGCCCTTGCGCTTGTAAATCTTGTAAACCTGAGTCTGGATTATCACGCTCAGGCTCTCCATCAGGAACACGCCGCACAAGATGGGAACCAGCAGCTCCTTGTGGATAATCACGGCACACACTCCAATGATGCCGCCAATGGTCAGCGAACCGGTGTCGCCCATGAACATCTGCGCAGGGAAGGCATTGTACCACAGGAAGCCGATGAGGGCACCCACAAAGGCACACATGAACACCACAAGCTCCTGGCTGTCGGGGATGTACATGATGTTTAGATAGGAGGCAAACTCAAAATTTGAGCTCACATAGGCTAAGATTCCTAATGCTACACCCATGATTGCTGAGTTTCCGGCACACATGCCGTCCATGCCGTCATTAAGATTGGCTCCATTGCTCACTGCCGTGACTACAAGAATGGTCATTAACACAAACAGCGCCCATCCTGCAGCACCACTCCAGTCGCCCATCCATTTGGTTAGCGCACCATAGTCCAAGTTGTGGTTCTTTACAAATGGGATTGTGGTCTTGAGCGACTTCTCGGCCTTGTCTTTGTGAACAACAATAGTCTCTTTAATGGTGTCGTTAACTGTTGTGTTGGCGCTTGATAGCTGCTGGTTAACGGGTGCCGTTAACGACTCTTGCGCGGTTTTGGTCCTTACTTTCACCACGTTCTCGTGCATCACGGCGTCGGGGCTCAGCCACAGCACAAGTCCCACTATCAGGCCAATGCTCACCTGGCCCACAATTTTATACTTGCCCTTCAAGCCCTCCTTGTGCTTGCGGTAAATCTTGATGTAATCGTCGCAAAATCCCAGGAAGCCAAGCCACACTGTGGTGATCACCATCAGGATGATGTAGATGTTGCGCATGCGGCCCAGCAGCAGCACTGGCAGCAGGATGGCAGTGATAATCACGATGCCGCCCATCGATGGAGTGCCAGCCTTCTTCTCGCCAAAGGGGTCGATGCTTGAGTCGCGCTGTGTCTCGCCTATCTTGCGCTTGCGCATGTACTGGATGAACTTCTCGCCAAGCCAGGCCGAGAGCACAAGCGACAATATCAGGGTTAACAACGCGCGAAACGACACGTACTGCCACATGTGCGATCCGGGTATGTTATATTGCTCTAAAAATCGGAACAGGTAGTATAGCATGATATCTTATTATCTTTATTGTGTAATGTGTTGTCTTATTATATATAAAAAGGTGTGACTACGCGAGATCAGTCTCTATTTCTCAGTGTCAAATATCTTGGCAATCTCTTCGCGGTCGTCAAAGTGGTGCTTCACACCTTGTATCTCCTGATAGTCCTCATGGCCCTTGCCGGCAACGAGCACCACATCCCCGGGCTGAGCCAGCTGGCAAGCTGTCTTGATGGCCTGGCGACGGTCGGTGATGATGAGGGTGGTGGCGCGCTTGTCGGCAGGCAGGCCGGCTTCCATGTCGCGCAAGATGGCGTCGGGGTCCTCATAGCGTGGATTATCGCTGGTCAGGATCAGGCGCCCACTGCGCAATGCTGCCTCGCGGGCCATGATGGGGCGCTTACCACTGTCGCGGTTGCCTCCGCAGCCGCACACGGTGATAAGGGTGCCACGGCCGTTCATCACCTCATTGGCGGTGTCGAGCACGTTGATCAGGGCATCGGGGGTGTGGGCATAGTCCACAATGGCGGTATAGCCTCGGGGCGAACGCATGGTCTGGAAGCGGCCTGCCACGGGCACGAGCTGGCTCATCTTCACGAGCACTTGCTCCTTGTCCCATCCCAGTAGCACTGCTGCGGCATACACTGCGGTGAGGTTATAGGCATTGAAGCGGCCAGTGAACATCACGTCGAGTGACGTCCCGTTGATGCTGAGCGAGGTGCCGTCGATGCGGTCCTCTATCACACGGCATTTGTAGTCGGCCAGGGTGAGCAGTGAGTAGCTGTACTTGCTGGCCTTGGTGTTTTGCACCATCACCTTGCCCACCTTGTCGTCAATATTGATAACGGCAAAGGCCTCGCTGCCCAGTGAGTCGAAGAACATCTTTTTGGCCTTGATGTAGTTGTCTACGCTGCCGTGATAATCAAGGTGGTCGCGGGTCAGATTGGTGAAGATGCCTCCAGCAAACTGCAGTCCGTCAACTCGGTGCTGCACGCAGGCATGTGAGCTCACTTCCATGAAGGCATACTCACATCCAGCCTCAACCATCTCATGCAGCAAGCGGTTGAGCGTGAGGTGGTCGGGCGTGGTTTGCTTGGCGGGCTCGGCCTTTCTGTCGATGATGTTTTGCACTGTCGACAGCAGTCCAGCCTTGTGACCCATCAGTTGCGACAGTTCATAGAGCAGAGTGGCGATGGTGGTCTTGCCATTGGTGCCAGTCACGCCCACGAGCTTGAGCTTGCGTGATGGATGGTCGTGCCAGGCGCTTGCCACGTGGGCAAGGGCTATGGTGCTGTTTGGCACCACTACATAGGTCACACTGGGCGCGGGCTCCTCTGGTAGTTCCTCACACACCACTGCCGCTGCTCCTGCTTGGGCAACTTGAGGAAGAAACTGGTGGGCATCGACTGCCACGCCGCGCACTGCCACAAAGAGGCTTCCCTCTTTCACCGTGCGGGAGTCGCAGGTGACATCGGCGATGGACTTCTCCATGTCGCCCACCACTTGCTTCGTCTCTATATCTTCGAGTAATTGCTTTAATGTCTTGTTGCTCATAATAATGTAAAATATATAGGATTGTTTCTCTATTAGGTTTTGTTTATATTTATTGTGTTGATTGTCTTTAACTCGAGAGCGCCAGCTTGATGAGGGCGCCGTGGTTGAACGAGCTGCCAGCGGGCAGACTCTGACCCACCACGCGACCGGTGCCCTTGAAGCGCACGTTGAGGCCCACTTTCTCAAGGCAGTACACCGCCTCGCGTATGTTCATCCCATGCACGTCGGGCACGCCACTGGTGTTTTGTGCCTTGCAGCTGAACACCTTGGTGTTGGGGCAGCCTATATATCTCTTTATGTTGTTAATGCGAGTTGAACTTGTAGTGCCGTACAGGGTGGGGGTCTTCTCGTAGGCGATGCGGCTGTTGGCCTCGCGCTTGGGAGTCGATGAGTCGTCGAGGTTGTCGTTGGCGCCTAACAAGTCGCGGGCATACATCTTGGCGGCCACATTTCGCAGCACCATGCCGCTGCTGGCGGCTGCACCACGATTGGCACCAAGCATGAGCACTATGCAGCTGTATTTTGGAGCCTTATAGGGGAAGAAACCGCAGAAGGCCAGACGCTTCTGCTCGCTGTAGGTGCCATCGTTGCGCACGGTGTAGGCGGTGCCTGTTTTGCCGGCAATCTCCACATTATCGTCTTGTACGCACTTGCGGGCTGTTCCTCGGCTTCCCCACACCACGTCATGAAGCATGATGCGCAGTTTCTCGGCGTTCTCGGGGCTGCACACTTGCTTGCGTATGTAGGTTACGGGCACGATAGAGTCGGGCTCTCCAGGGCGGCTCAGCTTCTTCACCAGGTGAGGACGCACATACTTGCCATCGTTGGCAATGGCATTGTACATTGCCAGCGTGTGCAATGGTGGAATCAGGGTGGTGTAGCCGTAGGCCATGCGGGTGAGCGCCACCTTGTCGCCATTGGTGTTGCCCAGTTTCTTGATAATTGGCTCTTGCTCGCCACCGATTCCTGAGTTAAATGGCTCGAAGAAGCCCATCTGCTCCAGGCGCTCTCTGAATCCACCAGGATTACTGCCATATTTCTTCACTATAATCTTCGACATGCCAATGTTGCTCGACATCTCAATGATTTGTCGGGGCGACAGGGCTGCAGCTCCGTGGGGGTCGTTAATCTCGCGACCACCATATATCCACACCGATCCAGTGGGTATCGGGGCGTTGATGTCGCCCACGATGCCGTCCTCAAGTGCAACCATCATCGAGATGGGTTTCATTACCGATCCTGGCTCGTAGCCCAGCACAGCGTTGTTCACGCCCTCATAGTAGTCGCCGCCATTGCGCTCAAGGTTTGAGATTGCCTTGATTTCGCCTGTGGCAACTTCCATCAGCACGCAGGTGCCCCACTCGGCGTCGGTCTCCACGCACATCTTGTAGAGCTCATTCTCAACGATGTCCTGCATCTGCACGTTGATTGTAGTGGTGATGTCATAGCCGGGTACTGCCGGTGTGCTCTCCCAGTCAACTATCTTGTTGGTCAACTGGATGCGGCGGTTTACGCCTGGCACACCGTAGAGCAGTGAATCAAGGGCCATTTCAAGTCCTGATCGGCCATGCTGTCCTTCATGGCGCTCTTCCTCACTGATGTTGCCTATACTGCGAGCGGCCATCGTTCCAAAGGGTTTTACTCGTTTTACATAGGGGTCGGAATAAAAGCCGTTGTGGTTGCGTTTCAGGTTGAGGAAGGGGAATGATTTAAGGCGTACAAACTGTGAATGTGTTAATCCGGTGAATAAAGGATATACTGAACTTTTCTTACTCTTAAACTGCTTGGTAAGGTCTTCTTTCCACTGTTGGGCTGTCTTCTTGCTGGGCATGAATGCTTCCAGACTGTCGCACAGTGCGTCAAGGTTCTTGATGAACTCTTTGTCCTTGAAACTCTCCACTTTCCAGTCTATGCGGGCGGTGTAGAAGTTGAGGTTGGCTGCAAGCACACTGCCGTTGTCCGAGAGTATCTTTCCACGCTCGGGCTCCAGTTTGGTCTCTTTTGTTAGTAGCGAGTCGGCCTTGTCGTTCCATTGCTGCGCTTGCACTACCGAGATTTTGACCATGTTAAACACAATCATCGATGCCAGCAGCAGTATCATGCCAATGACAATCAGGTAGCGCAGCAATATGTGTTGCTTGTTCGAGTTCTTCATTGTTGCTTGAGCGATAGTTTATAGGGTGGATGTTTCGATATGTTCAAGTCAATGCCCATCGAGTCGATGTAGTGCTTCATCTGGCTCTCAAGTATCTTGGAGTTGTAGGTCGAGCTGGCGTCAACATAGTCGGTGCGAGCGTTGTTGAGGCTCACTTTGAGCTCTTTGAGCTTTGCCATGTCGCTCTGGTACACATATTTGTTCGAGATGTACATCAGCATCATCACAGTGGCAGCTATGATATAGAGCCAGTTGCGCTTGAAGAATTCAAGCGTTAGGAACATGCGGCCTTGCAGTGTGCGTTGCACCAGTGCGAGAGGATTCAGGCTGAAGCTCTCATCATCGGCGTTCATCTGCTTCTTGCTGTTTTTATTATTATTTTGTTTTGCTGCCATTATTTTGAGTTATGTTTTTTCTTGTTCTTAGTTGTTAGTAGCGAGTTTGTGAGTTTGCGAGTTTGTGAGTTGAGAGCTTGTTAACTGTGAACTAGAAAGATTCTCTCCCCTCTCACTCTCTCCTCTCACTTTAAAATTCTCACTCTCTCCTCTCACTCTTAACTTTCTCGGCGATTCTCAGCTTGGCACTGCGCGAGCGTGGATTTCGCTCTACCTCGGCCTCGCTGGCGGTTATCACCTTGTTGTTGATGAGTTTCCAGGGGGTTGACACACGTCCGTAGAAGTCTTTCTCTACCTTACCCTCAAGGTTGCCGCTGCGCATGAAGTTTTTCACAAGTCGGTCCTCGAGTGAGTGGTAGGTTATCACCACCAGGCGTCCACCAGGGTTGAGAACTTCGAGCGACTGCTCGAGCAAGCGCTTGAGCACGTCAATCTCGTGGTTCACCTCGATGCGCAGTGCTTGAAACACTTGTGCCAGCTCTTTCTTCTCCTGGCTGCGCTTTATGTAGGGGCTCACTATCTCCACCAGTTGACCAGTGGTGCTTATCTCACCAGCTTGGCGGGCCTTGACAATGGCGCTTGCCATGCGGCGCGATTGCTTGAGCTCGCCGTAGAGGTACAGCACGTTAGCCAGTTGCTCCTCGTCATAGTTGGCAAGCACGGTGCGGGCGTCGAGGCTCGACTTGGTGTTCATGCGCATGTCGAGAGCGCTGTCGTGCCTGAATGAGAATCCACGCTCACTGGCATCGAAGTGGTGGAACGAAACGCCCAGGTCGGCAAGGATGCCATCTACACCGTCTACTCCGTAGTAGCGCACGAAGTTTTTCAAGAATGAAAAATTGCTGTGTACAAATGTAAATCGATTGTCGTCCAGCTTGTTAGCCCACGCATCAAGGTCTTGATCCATGCCCAGTAGGCGGCCCTTGTCACCAAGCTTCTCCAAGATGGCACGGCTGTGGCCACCACCACCGAAGGTGACATCTACATAGGTGCCATCTTCCTTGATATTCAGCCCGTTAATTGTCTCTTCGAGCAGTGCGGGTATGTGGTAGCTTGTGGTCGACATGTCTCTTTTATTTGTAATTTGTTCACACTCTGGTTTGTGTGTTCCCTTTATATTTGGGGTGTAAAATTACAAAATAAAAACCGAAATTTACAAATACAAATCAAAAAATTTTCAATTATTTACAAAAAAGTTATCAACAAGTTTGTTGATAACTAATTAATGTGTTGAAAATCAAGTATTTCCTAATTTTGAGCAAAATATTTGCACTTGTAAATGAATTCCTGTTTACACACCACTTTTCCTGACATTTTGGCCTATAGCTGATTTGGTCATGAAATTGCAGCGAATGGCCCAACCGCGATTCCAATTTTTTGAGCAATCTTGATGATAACAAAAGCAACCCATGGTGTGCATGAGTTGCCTTTGTTATGTGATGTTAAGTGAGTGACTGTCTGATTAGTAGATTCCTCCCTCGCTCTGTGTTTTTGTGCCTTGGGGCTTGTACTTCTTGGGGTCGATGAGTTCTTTGATTTCTTCGTAACCCTCGGGGAGTGGGCGGTCGGTAATTTTGCTGAGTTCTACTGCCGAGAATGAGTAGTCCTGCGTCTGCTTGGTGGAGCGGCCCACAAAGCGGTGCTTGATGCCCAGGCCATTGTCTACACACAGTGCCATCAGCTTGGCCTGCTCAGGCGAGGGCTTACGCATCTCTTTTTCAGTATCTTGCTGCATCTTGCGCATGTCGCTCTTCATCTTGTCGATGGTTGTCGACTTGTTCTCGTCGATTACGTAATTGTACACCACATAGTTGTTTTCCACTTGCACCTTGGTGAGTTCGGTCTTGCGGTCAATGGAGTCGGGGCACAATGCGTTAATCGAGTCGAGTGCTAGGTCGAGCGAGTCGCGCACCGTCATTGTGTCGCTGCTGGCATGCGAGGTGGTGGCGCGATTGGCTTTGAGGCCATTAATCTCGGTGGCGCTCAAGTCCACTTGGGTGTTGGTGCGGCTGCGTGTGCTCAGCATCACGGTGCGCACGGTCACCTCGTTTTTGGCAAGTTCCTTGTACATAGCCATTGCCTCGCCACTGGTGGCTATGTTGGTCAATAGCAGATCCTTGGCCTTGGCGGCATCGCTGGCTATAGTCTCAATTGTAACGTCGTTGTTATCAACAATGTAGTTGAACACTGCGCAATGTCCCCCACCATCGTAGTACACGCTGTCGAGCATGTCGCCGTTGTCGAAGGTCACGGGCAACTTCACGTTGTAGTCCTTGATCAACTTGGTGATGACTTCAAGCTTTTCGGGGTCACTTTTGGTCGATGAGCAACTGGCGGCTGCGACCAGAATCGTGAGCATGAGTATTGCAGTTAAAATCTTACCTGTTTTCATCGTTTGTGATGTTATAAGTTTTAGTACTTAAATTTTTTGGTGTATGTAAGTTTACTCTAAAATCTTTAACCTTATTAGCTCTTCTTGGTTGTGGCGCGTCGGCGGCCTGCTGTGCGCTTGGTACCCTTGCTGGCATTGCTCTCGTCGGCAACGATGGCACGGCAATCGTCAAGTGTGAGTTTCTCGGCTTCCATCTTCTTGGGAATGCGGTAGTTCTTACCCTGGTAGCTGATGTAGGCACCATAACGGCCATTGAGCACTTGCATCTCGGGCTCTTCGGCAAAGGTCTTGAGTATCTTCTTGGCCTTGCTCTCGCGGTTGCTCACGATGAGCTGCACTGCTTCATCGAATGTTATGCTGTAGGGCGACATCTCCTTGGGAATCGACACAAACTTGCCAGCGTGCTTCACATAGGGACCAAAGCGGCCTATTGCCACCTGAATCTCCTCGTGCTCGTAGAGGCCCAAATTTCGCGGCATGTCAAAGAGCTTGAGTGCTTCTTCAAGGGTGATGGTGGCCACGCTCTGGTTCTTCATCAGCGATGCAAAGCGGGGCTTGTCGGCATCGTCGGTGCTGCCCAGTTGAACGAGAGGCCCATAACGGCCTATTTTTACCGACACTGGCTTGCCTGTGGCTGGGTCGTTGCCAAGCATGCGCTCGCCCACTTTGTGCTCGAGTCTGAGCGCCGACACCTCCTCAATGTTCTTGTGGAAGTCGTCATAGAATTCCTGTATCTCATCGTTCCACTTGCGCTTGCCCTCGGCAATGTCGTCAAACTCGCTCTCCACCTTGGCAGTGAAGTTGTAGTCGAGAATCTGAGGGAAGTACTTGGTGAGGAAGTCGTTAACCACCATGCCCACATCGGTGGGTATGAGTTTGCCCTTCTCGTTGCCCACGAGTTCGTTCTTGCTCTTGGTGCTTATCTTTGCTCCCTTGAGGGTGATTTGCTCAAACGCTCGTTTCACGCCCTTGCTCTCGCCCTTTACCACATAGTCGCGGGCTTGGATGGTCGAGATAGTGGGTGCGTAGGTCGAGGGGCGGCCTATGCCCAGCTCCTCAAGGCGCTTCACGAGCATGGCCTCGCTGTAGCGGTTGGGCTGCTGCGTGAATCGCTGGGTGGCTGTCATCTCCTTGAGGTTCAGCTGCTGGCCCACCTCCATGGGGGGCAGCATGTGCAATTCGCCTCCGGCAGCCATGTTGCGATTGTCATCCTCGTCGCTGGTTTCGAAGTACACTTTAAGGAAACCGTCAAATTTCACTACCTCACCGTTGGCAATCAAGAGTTCGGGGCGGCCAGCAATGCTGATGTCCACTTGGGTCTTCTCGAGTTGGGCATCGGCCATCTGCGAGGCGATGGTGCGCTTCCAAATCAGGTTGTAGAGTTTCTTCTCCTGAGCGGTGCCATTAATGTCGTGATTGCCTATGAATGTGGGGCGAATGGCTTCGTGAGCCTCTTGGGCACCCTTCGACGAGGTGTGCCACTTGCGCACCTTCAGGTATTTCTCGCCCAGGGTTTCCTTTATCTCATTACTGATGGTGCCAATGGCAAGGCTCGACAGGTTCACCGAGTCAGTACGCATGTAGGTGATGTGACCACTCTCGTAGAGCGACTGAGCCACACGCATGGTCTGAGCCACCGAGAAGCCGAGCTTGCGAGAGGCCTCTTGCTGCAGTGTCGAGGTGGTGAAGGGGGGAGCGGGACTTTTCTTCACAGGTTTCACCTGGATGTCGTCAACAGTGAACGTTGTGTCCTTGCAGTGCTCGAGCAGCTCAATGGCTTGTTCGCGTTCTGCAAATCGCTTGTTGAGTTCACAGGGCACCACATCGTCGCCAGCAGCAAGCAGCTCGCTGCTCACGCGGTAGTACTGCTCGCTCTTGAAGTTGCGAATCTCCATCTCCCGCTCGGCGATTAGGCGCACGGCAACACTCTGCACACGACCAGCGCTCAAGGCTGGCTTGATTTTCTTCCACAGCACTGGCGAGAGCTCAAAGCCCACAATGCGGTCGAGCACGCGACGGGCCTGCTGAGCGTCAACGAGGTTCTCGTCTATGTCGCGAGGATTCTCGATGGCGGCAAGGATGGCGGGCTTGGTAATCTCGTGGAACACAATGCGCTTGGTGTTCTCTTTTTTCAGGTCAAGTACTTGACTCAGGTGCCAGGCTATCGCTTCTCCCTCGCGGTCCTCATCACTTGCCAGCCACACCGTCTTGGCGCTCTTTGATGCTTTCTTGAGCTCGGCAACGAGCGATACCTTGTCCTCGGGTATCACATACATTGGCTCAAAGCCATTGTTGATGTCGATGCTGAAGTCTTTCTTTTCAAGATCACGCACGTGGCCGTAGCTTGACATTACTTTATAGTCTTTTCCTAAAAATTTTTGAATGGTCTTCGCTTTTGCGGGACTCTCCACGATTACCAGATTTTCTGCCATGATAATGTTAATAAAATTTCTGCTTTTGCTTTATAATCAACGCGTTAACTGCATGGGCTATGCGCGGTTAACGCTCTTAACTCTCAAAATCGCGTGCAAAATTAGACAAAAAACTCACAACTTCTATAATAATGTGTAAATTTTTAGTTTTTTTTTGGCAAACAAGCAACCCACCTCCCTGATCTCCCCTGTGAAGCTGTGTCAACTGGGGGGAGTATGATGACCGAAAAGGAACCGACCCCAATCATTCACATCCCAAAAAATGACCGAAAAGGAACCGACCCCAATCATTCAGTGGCGCTTTTTCATTAGTTTCTTTAGGGAGGAGTTGGAGTTGACACGTGGGGTTGACTGTGGTGCTGGTGTGGTTGAATCAAATGCATCAAACGCATCGAAAGAATCGATCGGGATGGGTTGCCCTCCTGATGGATTGAGGATGTGTGGCCTGCCGTTGTGATTGATGATGATAGTGGATGGGTCGAGTGAATCAAATGCATCGCTGAGGGGGACGGAGGTTCCGGGGGTTCCGGTGGGACCGGGGATTCCGGAAGTTCCTGGGATTTCGGTGGGGCCGGGGGTTCCTGGCGCTTCGGTTGGGGCGGGAGTTCCTGTGGGTTGTGCTGATTCTTGTGTGGCGGCTGGCTTAGCGATGGTGGTTTCTTGTGAGAGAATTCTTGAGACTTGTGATTGTGAGATGCCGACGATGTGCGCTATCTCGCGTGTGGTGTACATGCACTGCTTGTAGTGATGAATGGCGTCGATGACCTGCTGGCGTGTGGTGAAGCCGTAGTCGCGCAGCAGCTGCCGCTCGTCGGCAAAGGTTGAGATGGTGTGGAAGCAGAATTGTCCAGATGCTGTGACTGAGAGGTTGAGCAGCAATGCGCTGTCGTCGTTGAAGATGACAGGTGCCATGCGGTTCTTGTGCTGCTTGAGGTAGTGGGAGCTGTGTAGCAGTGCGCTGCAGTAATGGTTGGCAGTGCTGAGAGAGAAGACGGAGTCGCAGATGTGCATGATCTCGAACTCGTGTGGCAGCTGCTCGGTGAGTGTGGGAAGGCT
>DEJJ01000018.1:0-3380 GCA_002353285.1 Porphyromonadaceae bacterium UBA2751
TTCTAAAGTAACGTGAGTTCGACGAACTTATCATTTGACAATCATTGCGTTAGCAACTCCCCCTCTAAGATAGAGGGGGTTAGGGGGAGTATGAAACTCTCTCATAAGGAAATCATACTCCTCAGTCGCTTCGCGACAGCTCCTCTATCTTAGAGGAGCAGCCTGATATACAGCCATTTATTACTGTTATAACATAAAAGACCATAAAAAACAACCTGTTGTCGGCCTAATGACCGATTTGGGTTAAATAGCCAGGTGGCTGAGGGTGTCGAGCAAGTGGCGGTCAATAGTCTTCTTGTTGTCGGAGCTCAGCGCCTTGCTAAAGGGCACGTACACCATCTGCTCATCGTCGTCGCCTATCATCACGTTGCGCTGGCCCTCAACCAGTGCATCGATGGCTGCCTCTCCCATGCGCGAGGCCAGGATGCGGTCTTGAGCGGTGGGCGACCCACCACGTTGCAGGTGGCCCAGAATGGTCACGCGCACGTCATATTGTGGGTACTCATTGCGCACGCGCTCGGCAAGACCCATCGCACCGCCAGTGACTGGGCTCTCGGCCACCAGCACTATCGACGACCGCTTGGTCGTGCGGAATCCATTCTCGATGAGTTGAGCAAGCTGGTCATTCTCAATCGAAATCTCAGGGATGATGGCTGCCTCGGCTCCACCGGCTATGGCACCGTTCAGAGCAAGGAAGCCAGCGTCGCGGCCCATCACCTCAATGAAGAACAGGCGCTCATGGCTGTTGGCAGTGTCGCGAATGCGGTCCACACACCACATGATGGTGTTCAACGCTGTGTCGTAGCCTATGGTGTGGTCCGTGCCGTTGAGGTCGTTGTCGATGGTGCCGGGAAGGCCCACAATGGGAACGTCAAACTCTCGTGCAAATTGCCAGGCTCCTGTCAGCGTGCCGTCGCCACCTATCACCACCAGTGCGTCGATGCCCTGCTTCTGCATGTTCTCGTATGCCTTCTTGCGACCCTCTGGGGTGCGGAATTCCTTGCAGCGAGCTGTGCGCAGGATGGTGCCGCCACGGTGTATGATGCCCGACACATCCTTGGCCTCGAAGTCCACAATCTCATCCTCCACTAGCCCGCGGTAGCCGCGGTAGATGCCTTTCACTTTAAATCCGTTGTAGATTGCCGAACGGGTCACCGCACGCAATGCAGCATTCATGCCAGGTGCGTCACCTCCCGAGGTGAGCACACCCACTGTCTTTATTCTCCCAATCATCTTTTTATATAGTTTGTTATATTTATTTTTAGTTCACATTTAAAGTTAATAATATGGTAGGGGTATAGAGTGTAGAGTAGGGAAGTCCCCTCTTACTCACACTTTATGGCTTTGTAAATTGAGCACGTGCCCAGCGTCAGGCGCTTCACTTTGCAGTTGTCGAAGCCAGCCTTGCGCATGATAGCAAGCATGTCCTCGCCCTGTGGCACTGCGGCAATGCTCTGTGGCAAGTAGCGGTAGGCACTGCTGTCATGCGACTTGAGCGCCCCCATCCATGGAATGATGTGCAGCGTGTACAGGTCATACAGCCAGCGAATCACACGGTTGCGAGGAGTGCTCAGCTCTATCACGCACAGCATCCCACCTGGCGAGAGCACACGATGCATCTGCTCGTAGCCTTGAAGCAGGTGCTCAAAATTGCGCACCCCAAAGGCCACAGTCACCGCATCAAACTCTCCATCCCGGAACGGCAAGGCCAGGCAGTCGGCCTGCTCCACAGTGATGTGCTTGTCGAGTCCTCGGCTGGCAATCTTCTTGCGAGCCACCTCCAGCATGCCTTGAGACAGGTCAATACCCACCACTCGCTCAGGCTTTATGTTGCGCTGCAAGTCAATCGCAAAGTCGCCAGTCCCAGTCGCCACATCAAGGATTCGTCGAGGCTTATGGCGCTTCACCATCTTCACTGCCACCCGGCGCCACCACCGGTCAATGCCCAGCGTCATGGCTCGGTTCATGAAATCATAGGCTGGAGCTATGCTGTCAAACATCTCCTCCACCTGCTGCGCTTTAGCCCCCTCCTTGCCGTATGGCTTAATATCCTCAACCTTCATCTTCATTATTTTTGACAAAAGAACAAAAGTTTTCAAAAGTGACAAAAAAATAATTAGTCCTCAGTAAAACTTTGCTTGTGTCATTATCATTTATTAAAACTTTTGTCATTATGAATTCTTATGTTCTTGTGTCAAAAGCATCAGGGGCATCAAGGCCAGCTTTGAGCAAGGCGTCGTGGCGCTCGTAGGCTTCAACAATGCGCTGAACCAGCTGGTGGCGCACTATATCCTTCTTGCCAAACTCCACCTTGCCAATGCCTTTCACGCCATCGAGCACCTTTAGTGCCTGAATCAATCCCGAGTTCACACTTCGTGGCAAGTCAATCTGGGTGGTGTCGCCAGTGATCACCATCTTCGAGCCCATGCCCAGGCGAGTCAGGAACATCTTTATTTGGTGAGTGGTCGTGTTCTGGGCCTCGTCAAGCACCACGATGGCATCATTGAGTGTGCGGCCACGCATGAACGCCAGCGGGGCAATCTGAATCACATTGGTGTCCATGTATTCCTTCAGTTTCACGCCAGGAATCATGTCCTCGAGAGCGTCGTAGAGGGGTTGTAGATAGGGGTCAATCTTGTCGCGCATGTCACCTGGCAGGAAACCCAGTTTCTCGCCTGCTTCCACTGCCGGGCGCGACAGGATAATCTTGCGCACCTCACGGTTCTTGAGGGCTCTAACGGCCAGTGCCACAGCTAGGTAGGTCTTGCCAGTTCCAGCAGGACCCAGGGCAAACGTCAGGTCGTTCTCTCCAAAGGTTTTCACCATCAGTTGTTGGTTGGGAGTGCGGCCCTTGATGGGCTTTCCATTCACGCCATAGATTATCACATCATCCATCTTCAACTCCTTGGGTGGCAAGCCTTTGATGGTGTCGAGGATAACGTCTTCAGGCAGGGTGTTGTAGGTGGCGCAGTATTCTTCGAGTTGCTTGATGTTTTGTTCAAACTTTAGCGTCTCATGTTCGTCGCCAATCACGGTTATCACCGAACCTCGAGCAGCCATGCGAAGCTTTGGAAAGAGGTTACGGATGAGCTGGATGTTACTGTTGTTGACACCATAAAACACTACTGGGTCAACGTTGTCAATCATTATGTGCCTTTCTATCATAACTGTTTTTAGTAGACGAATATCATTGGGTTGTTTAGACCTCAATTATTACACCACAAAGTTACAATAAATTTTTTTATTTTAGGCAACATGAAGCCACATCTGTTTTTTTGATATTGCTTATATATATAATAAGGTGTTATCTTTGCCCCGTGCAACCCAGCACAAGAGTTCATAGACATACTTAACTCAGGAGAGAGGAGAGAGTGAGAGGA
>DEJJ01000018.1:3531-58377 GCA_002353285.1 Porphyromonadaceae bacterium UBA2751
TTCCTACCGATTCCATGATTCCAGCGATTCCTATCATTCCCATTTGCGTGAGCTAAACTCTGAGTCACTTGAGTCACTTGAGTCACCTGAGTCGCTTGAGTCACTTGAGTCACCTGAGTCAGTCGAGTCAGTTATCGCATGAGTTCACCAATCGATGTGGTAAGGTTGAACATGAAAGTAGAAGCACCAGTGTGAGGTTGGGCGAACGCCACACCAAAGCCGAATGCCTTCACCTTCATGCCGCCACCTATCGAGAACCCCGACAGGAAATTACGCTTGTAGGTGCTCATGTCGGTGCGAGTCTTGTAGTTGTAGCCAGCTGCAATATACACGTTGCTGGTAGGCAGATATTCAAGACCAAACACAAGGTGACGGAAGAGGTTGCTGGCAAACTTGTCCTTTTTAATCAAGTCGCTTGATGTGTTGTTCTTGTCGGCTGGCTCATAATAGGGCAGCTTCCACTTAGTGAGGTTATAGGCAGTGACCGAGATGCGGAATGGTGTCGAACCCAACCCCTTGCTCAGGCCAATCTGGATGTCCCAGGGCAACTTGTCGCGCTGGTCGTGGAATTTCTTCACTTGGCCTCCCAGGTTTTTTGCCACCAGCGACAACGATAGGTCATTGTCAGGATTATAGTAGTTGATACCCAAGTCAACAGCTATAGCTCCTGCCGAGTATGTCTCATAGCTCGAGTGCACGTACTTCACGTTCACACCACCACGCAGTCGCTCGCTTATGTCGTGCGAGTAGGTTAGCGTAAATGCCAGGTCGCTGGCGTTGAAATCGCCTATGATGGCACCGCTTGCATCCGTAGCATTCATCTTGCCGTAGCCAAAGTACTGAATAGCACCACCTATGGCACCATGCTCACCTATGCCCTGACCGTAACGCGCACCCATGAAATTCGTGCCGCCAATGTAGCGCATATAGTTGAGACCCACCTGATGGTCAAATTCCTTGCCCAGCAGCGCTGGGTTCTGCTCCACCAGATTAATGTCATCGTCAATAATCGTGAGGTTGTGGCCTCCAAGGGCATACACGTGCGACGACACTGGCACGTTCAGGAACTGATAGGCAGTGGTCCCGTCTTGAGCCACTGAGCTGGCAGCCATTGTGATAGCAGTCAGCATGAGGCTGTATTTAAGAATGCTATGCTTTGTTCTTGTCATTGAGATAGTAGCTTAGATGCGGCAGGCTATTCCCACCATTAATTATTATAACGGAAAAAACATGATATTAGTATATTTTATTCACAACAAGCTCCGATTCCGAGTCACTTGAGTCACCCGAGTCAGTTGAAACTATAATCTTAGCACGAAGTGCCATAATTTCCACTCCACCAGGAGTAGCCCTTAGCCCTAAGGCTATGAAATATAACACAAAGTACTGCTCCTCCACAGGGTGGGGCAGTGCTTTTGTTTAAAAATCTTTACAAGTGGCTGAAAAAAAGGGCTATTATGTAAAAAAAAACAAAACCTTATTAATCATTACCAAAATAGGTTGCCTAAGTTATTGACATTTACAAAATCACGATTATATTTGCATGAAAATTAATTCACAAACCCTTTGATTTAGGGCCTTTGAAACCAATAAATGATGAAGTGTAACCGCATACTGTTAACATTACTCACGTTGCTCTGGTGCTCATTAGGGGCCAGTGCTCAGTTGCGTGATGTGACCACTGTTAATCCATTGTCGCCAAGCAAGTCGGGATATAACATGGTGGTCTACGAGTATGAGAGCGTCGACATCAGGCCACAGTTCCCAGGAGGCGAGCGAAGCATGATCAACTTCATCAACGAAACACGTGAGTATCCCTACAACGCCTATCACCGCCGCATCCAGGGCCGAGTGCTGTGCAGCTTTGTGGTTGGCACCGATGGCAAGCTTTTCAACATCCAGGTGCTACGCAGCTCGGGCGATGAGACTCTCGACCGTGAGGCATTGCGAGTAATTGGGCGCATGCCACGATGGAGTGTGGGCAAAATCGACAACACCAAGGTTAACGTGCGCTGCGTGCTGCCCATCGCCTTCAGGCTGTGATCCTGCGAGGGAACTCAACTCCCACTCAACACTGTGATAACATCAATAACCCATCAGCATCTTTTGGGCATGATTGGTGGCGTTTTAGCATGTCATTGTGGCGAAATCGTGATATTTTTTTGGTAAAATGGAAAAATGATATTATCTTTGCACCGCACTTTTGTGAGGCGCAACGACACGTCTACAATAGCCAGCTGCTCGGATGGTGGAATCGGTAGACACGAGGGACTTAAAATCCCTTGGCCATTGCGGCTGTGTGGGTTCAAGTCCCACTCCGAGTACTAAAGCAGGGGACTTCAAGCCAGTGTGGGTTGAGGTCCCTGAATTAGTTTTAAATCTTGAAAGAAAACCATATAACACAATAAAAAACATTGTTGACAATGAAGACAAAACCTGATTTAAGTTTATCCACGTTGATTAATATCAACTTCGGCTTCTTCGGCGTTCAGATTGCCTATGCCTTGCAGAGCGCCAACATCAGCCGCATCTTTGCAACGCTGGGAGCCGATCCTCACAACTTGAGCTACTTCTGGATTCTGCCACCGCTCATGGGTATGGTGGTTCAACCGCTGGTGGGATACTTTAGCGACAAGACCTGGACTCGTCTGGGACGACGCATCCCTTACTTGCTGGTGGGTGCTGCTGTTGCAGTGCTGGTCATGTGCATGCTTCCCAACTCGGGTAGCTTTGGCCTCACGGTAGCTGCCGCCATGACATTCGGCTTGATTTCACTCATGTTCCTCGACACAAGCATCAACATGGCTATGCAGCCTTTCAAGATGATGGTGGGCGACATGGTGAACGAGAAGCAGAAGACTAAGGCTTTCTCAATCCAGAGTTTCCTGTGCAATGCTGGCTCGCTCGTGGGCTACCTCTTCCCAATCATCTTCACATGGATTGGCATCAAGAACATTGCACCTGCTGGCGAGGTCCCCGACTCGGTGAAGTGGGCATTCTATGTGGGTGCTGCAATCCTGATAGGATGCGTGGTCTACACCATCGCCAAGGTTAAGGAATATCCTCCTGCTCAGATGGCTGAGTTCAGCGAGGCTGCCAAGGAAGAGAACAAGAAAATTGCCGTCGAGACTGGCAAAACCGACAAGAATTACGGTCTCAAGGTGTTCTTCCAGGTGGGACTGGTGCAGTTCTTCTGCTGGGCTGCGTTCATGTACATGTGGACCTACACTAACGGCACCATTGCCGACACCGTGTGGCAGTCGCCCGACCCCGCAAGCAAGGGCTATCAAGACGCCGGCGACTGGGTGGGTGTTGTGTTTGCCGTTCAGGCAATAGGTAGCATGGCCTGGGCTCTGGTATTACCCATGTTCAAGAGCAACAAGCTGGCTTATGCCTTGAGCCTTGTCATTGGTGGCATTGGCTTCATTATGGTGCCTTACTGCACTAACCAGTATGCGCTCTTTGTGCCTTACTTCCTGATTGGCTTCGCATGGGCTGCAATGCTTGCAATGC
Source organism: Porphyromonadaceae bacterium UBA2751 (assembly GCA_002353285.1). Taxonomy (GTDB): domain Bacteria; phylum Bacteroidota; class Bacteroidia; order Bacteroidales; family Muribaculaceae; genus Sodaliphilus. The sequence goes on from DEJJ01000018.1 coordinate 7,045, forward strand.
CATTCACATTTGTCACTAACGCTTTCGAGGGCAATCCTCGCATGGGAACCTATCTGGGATTGTTCAACTGCACAATATGCTTGCCACAGATTGTTGCCGCCGCGCTTGGTGGTGTCACTCTCAAGGCTGTGAACAGCGTGCAGGGCAACATGCTAATCCTGGCTGGTGTATTCCTGGTGATTGGCGCCGCTTGCGTGTTCATCATCAGCGAGAAGCGCAAAGCCGCTAAGGGTGCTTGATGCACTAATGTGATCATATAGTGCGCAACAACTATAATTGGGCTTCCGCCACATGTGGTGGAGGCCCAATTTTTGAGTGCGGAAGCTTAGCGAGGGTGTGCAAACGGTTGCGGTGGTTACAAAATAGTTAAAATGGAGGTAAAATGTTGCGGTGATGAAAAAAATGAGTATATTTGGAAGATTTTAGTAAAATGCTATGAAAGCGGCTTTAATCAACCATAAAATTGATGGATCATTAATACAAATAACACATAATTCCGAAAACGGCATGAAGAAACATTTACTACTATTGGCAGCAATTGCTGTGTTGCCATTGCTGGGCAAGGCCCAGGGATGGCCCGACAACTATGGCGGTGTGATGCTGCAAGGGTTCTCGTGGAACTCTTTCGGCGACACGCGCTGGGTGAGCCTCACCAAGCAGGCCGAGGAACTGTCGCAGTACTTTAACCTGGTGTGGGTTCCTCAGAGCGGATGGACTGGCAACAGTGGCTCTATGGGCTACGACGTGAAGTACTACTTCAACCAGCGTAGTGCATTCGGCACCGAGGACGAGTTGCGCGAGATGATCAACACCTTCAAGGGCTACGGCACAGGCATGATTGCCGATGTGGTGGTCAATCACCGTGGCAATGCCTCGAACTGGGTGGACTTCCCCGTTGAAACCTACAACGGAGTAACCTATCAGATGACGGCAGCCGACATCACCAAGAACGATGACGGTGGCAATACAGCCACATGGCTTGCACAGCAGCAAGAGCTTGGTACCATCCCTGCCGATGTTACCTTGAGCACTAATAACGATGAGGGCGAAGACTGGGGTGGCATGCGCGACCTTGACCACAAGAGCCAGAATGTGCGCGACGTGGTCAAAGCCTACGTCAAGTTCCTTGTCGAAGACTTGGGTTACACTGGCTTCCGCTACGACATGACTCGTGGTTTCTGGGCCAACCGCGTGGCCGAGTATAACGACGCTGCTGGCGTGCAATACTCGGTGGGCGAGAACTGGAGCAGCCAAAACGAGATTCAAACATGGATTGACAACTGTAAGTGGAACGGCAAGAACATGAGCGCTTCGTTCGACTTCCCATTCCGCTACACAGTGCGCGACGTGATTCGTGGCAAGCGCGATGATGGCTCCACTGCTACATGGAAGGACCTTAACGTGGGCGGCCTTGCTGCTTCGTCGGCCTTCAAGCGCTATGCTGTGACCTTTGTCGAGAACCACGACACACAGTATCGCGACCCTAACAACCAGAACGACCCCTTGCGCAAGGATACCCTTGCCGCTAACGCTTACCTTCTCACCATGCCTGGCACTCCATGCGTGTTCATGCCTCACTGGAAGGACTATAAGCAGGAAATCAAGAACATGATCGACGTGCGCAAGACCGTGGGCGTGACTAACACAAGCTTGGGACAGAAGTTCACCAACAATTCTAACTATGCCGTGGCAGGATTCCGCAGCAGCGGCGCCAATGGCAAGTACATGTATTGCGTGGTGGGTGAAGCCAAGCGTGTGAATAACGACAACCTGATCAATCAGCTCTACGGGTCATCGCTGAACGAGGCCGTGATGGTGACTAAGGGCTACGGCTACCGCCTGTACATGTCCAAGAACTGCGAGACTGCATGGGTCGACAAGGCAAGCGGCAAGTATGATGGCGAGTTCAAAGCTACACTCACTGCAGTGAGCGCTACCACTGGTGCTAAACTCGTCTACACCCTCGATGGCAGCACCCCAACAGCAAGCAGCACTCAGGTTGCAAGCGGTGCTACTGTTACTATTAGCCAACCTTGCACACTCAAGGTGGGCTTGCTCAAGAATGGTGCTGTGAGCAGCATTATCACTCGAACCTACGACTTTGCAGGACAAGGCGAGCCTCGCACCATCAGCGTCTTTGTCAATGCCGAGGCTGCTGGATGGGATCCCGTTCGCTACTACACCTGGGATCAGGACAACGATCAGCACAATGGCAACTGGCCTGGTGAGGTTATCACCAAGACCGACGTTGTGGGCGGCAAAACATGGCTTGTTCATAAATATGAACTTGCCAACGACGACTGCTACATGAACTTCGTGTTCAACACAGGCACCAGTGGTGTACCACAAACCATCGACGTGATGTATGCCAACACCAACAAGTTCTACGAAATCTCGACTGAAAAAGAGAGTGATGGCAAGTACAAAGTTGTCGATGTTACCGATGAGTATTCGGCTTCGATTAATGGCGTTCAGGTCGACCAAGGCAATCCTGGTCCCGTGAACGTCTACACCATCGATGGTCGCTTGGTCCGCAGTCAGGTGAGCCCTCAGGGTGCTACTCGAGGCCTCCCACGCGGCATCTACATTGTGGGCAAGCGCAAGGTGGCAGTGCGATAAGTTTCATACATTACACCTCAGTGATAATACTGTAATTGTTTAATATTTTGACCTAGAATTTCTAGAGAGTCTAGCATTTCTAGAAATTCTAGGTTTTTTTGTTTCTTTTTTTATGAAAAAAGTATCTATAAAGCATCTTTTAGCTGCCGCTGTTGTGGCAGCAACACCGTTCGTGGCTGGTGCCAGCGTCTACGACGTGAACGGCGACGGGTCGGTGACAGCAGCCGATGTCACCGCAATCTATAACTATATGCTCGATGGCGACATGACTCATTCCACCACTTGCGATGTGAATGGCGATGGACACATCACATCGGCCGATGTCACGCTGCTCTACGACATCCTGCTCAACGGCCTGCCTGTGCCCGAACGACTGGTGGGTGGCGACATCTCGATGATAACGCGCTACGAAGAGCGCGGCGCCATCTATAAGGACCGCAGCGGTAACACTATTAGCAACATCCTCCCATTATTCAAGGAGCAGGGCTGGAATGCCATGCGAGTGCGCCTCTTTGTCAATCCCGAGAATGCCAGCGCCAGCGACAAGGAAGAGGGCGTGATTCAAGACCTCGACTACGTGAAAGCCCTGGGCAAGCGCATTAAGGATGCTGGCTATGCTCTGGTGCTCGATTTGCACTACAGCGACTCTTGGGCCGATCCTGGCAAGCAGACTGTGCCAGCTGCATGGAGCGGTGCCAGCGTTGAGGACTTGCAGGACAGCGTGTACAGCTACACTCGCAGCGTGATGCTGGCAATGAAGAATGCAGGAGCATGCCCCGACTTCATCCAGCTGGGCAACGAAATCACTGGTGGCATGCTGTGGCCCACAGGACACATCTATCCCACTGGTGGAGCCCCCGATGGCGGTTCATGGGAGAACTTTGTCGCCTATCAGGCAGCAGGTTCGCGTGCCGTGCGCGAGGTGAATCCCGCCACCAAGATTATTCTCCATGTGGAGATGCACAACGCTAACCAGCCTGGCGGCTTCTTCACCAACTGTGAGAGCTATGGTGTGGACTACGACGTGATGGGCTTGAGCTACTACAGTGCCTATCATGGCGACTTCAACACTCTCAACACAGCCCTTAACAAGATGGAGGCAGCTTCGACCAAGTCCATCATGATCATGGAGTGTGGCTACGGCTACGCATGGGCATTGCCTGGCACCAACTATGACCTCACAAGCACTTATCCTTACAGCAATGAGGGTCAGAAGAAGTTTGTTACCGACCTGATAGGCGTGCTCAAGCTGCACAACCGGAGCGTGAAGGGCCTCTTCTGGTGGTGGCCCGAGGCTAATGAGTACAACATTCCTTGGTCGAATCATGTGACTGGGTCGTGGTGGAACGGCAGTCTTTTCAATAACAATAATGGAGTGGCACAAGACGCACTCTATGAGTTGAAAACGTTCATCGAATAAGGAGGTGTAGCACCTATAACCTCGTGATTTATAAGGGTTTGCTACTGATGTGGTAAACCAGCTATAATAAAAAGGCTTTTCCCAATGGCGGGAAAAGCCTTTTTTACAGTTATGACAATTGGGAGCTAATTACTTGGGTTGGAAGTAATAGAGGCCCAGAATGTCGTTGAAGAACACGCGGTAGCTGCCGGCTGCAACGGGGATGTTGGGACCGCCTTGAGTTCCGTAGCCCATTGGGAAGTCGGTAGCACCCCAGTTGATGTCCCAAGTGCCGTTGGCAAACTTGAGATTAGCATCTGTGCTGTACTCAGCATCGAGGAACCAGTCGTGGGTCTCGGTGTTGGCACGCTTACCCATTGCGGTCATTGGTGTGCCAGCGGCATCCCAGCCCTGGTAGTCGCCAGGCATGGTAATTGTCAAGAAGATGCTCACTGCGTCGGTGTACTTCTCGATGGTCACCTTCTTCTCGATGGTGTTCATTGTAATCTTGTAGTAACCAGCGGTGTTGATGCCAATGTTGTGGTTGTCGCCATCAAGGTCGCTAACGATGGTCATGTCGGGATTCTCAATGTTGGTGAAGTTCATCTGCTCGCCCCAGTCGCCTGGAGTCTTGATGAACTTGAACTGGCCACCAGCGGGGAAGTAACCGGCATAGGCCAGAGTGGTTCCGCCATCGACGGTGAGGTCAGCGCCAGGAACTGGCAGCAGTGGGATAAGGCCAGTGCCTACCGACTGTGCTCCATTGTCCCAGTCGTTGCTACCGATGCAGTTACCCACCATGTACCACAGTGCTGGGTCGGCTTGAACAACGCCCTCAACCTCGTAGGTCATAGCAGTGGGGTTCATCTTGATAACGTACTCGGTGTACTCGTCGTCGCCCTCGAAGAAAATCTCGTGAGCCTCGGCACCCTTAGTTAGGCTGCCATTCATGAGCAGACCGAAGGTCTCCTCGGTGCTTCCCAGGCGCTCCTCGGCTGCATTGTTCTTCTTGTCGAAGGGCAGGAAGTAGAAGCGGATGTCCTGCGCGGGCACGGTGATAGTGAACACTCCGTCGTAGAGCGACATTGGCTTCAGGCCATCGGCAGTAGAGAGATACATGCCAGCTGCCATGTTGATGGCAGTAGACAGGTTAGGGTTGTCGTAGCTAAAGGTCTGGCCATTGTCGGTGAGCCTTGTAGTTACGCTGAAAGGCAGGTTAAATGCACCCTCGGTAACGCCATAGAGTTTCTCGATGGCGTCGCGCAGCTCACTGGCTTTAACACGACCATATTCATCGGTGTTAAGACTAACGGCGTTGCTGACGTCCTCGCCATAGATTGCCAGCACATTGGTGGCGGTCACGCCGTCTTCCATAGTGTAGGTGGGCGTGAAGAGCTGGATGCTGTCGGTGTTGACAGCGGTGAGGTCGATAGCCTCGACAGCAACGACACTGGCTTTAGCGCTCTTGCCGTTCTCGCTGTTGCTCATGGGGTCGGCCCAGTCCTTAAAGTCCTCGGTACAGCTTGCCATTAGCAAACCAATACCTAAAATATAAAATAACTTTTTCATGTTGTGTTTATTTCTTTTTTAGCTTGAGAGGAGAGTGGGGGAGCGGAGCAGTGCCGCTCCCACTATTAACCTCTCAATGTTATTGGTTACTAATCTTGATTACTTCTCCATGAAGTAGTACAAGCCCAGGATATCGTTGAAGTAAACGGTGTAGTTGCCGGCCTTAGCAGGAATGTCAGGACCACCTTGAGTACCGTAGCCAATTGGGAAGTCGGTACCACCCCAGTTCACTGTCCAGCTACCGGTGCCGTCGTTGAACTTGAGCTTGGTGAGCTCGTTGAGCGACAGGTCGGTGTACCAGTCGTGAGCCTCGGTGTTGTCGCGCTTGCCCATAGCTGTCATTGGGTTGCCGTCGGCTGCCCAACCATTGTGCTCACCAGGAATGTAGATGCCTTCCATAATCTTGACAGCATCGGTGTGCTTGCTGATGTTAACCTTGCTTGTTGCGGTGTTCATCTCGATGCGGTAGTAACCTGCCTCGGGGATACCAATGTTGTGGTTGTCACCGTCCTCGTCGGTAACACCGGCGTCGTTAGTGTCGATGTTAGTATAGTTCATCTGGTCATCCCAGCTGCCTGGAATCTTGACGAACTTGAACTGACCGCCCTCAGGGAAGTAACCGGCATAAACCAGAGTGGTGTTGCCAGCAGCGTCAACGTCGGCGCCTGGCATAGGCAGCAATGGGATAAGGCCAGTACCCACTGAGTTTTTACCGTTGTCCCAGTCGTTGCTACCGATGCAGTTGCCCACCATGTACCACAGTACAGGAGCAGCAGGCTTGAGCTCGATGTAGTAAGGTTTAACAAGGAATTTTACCACGTTAGAGACGATTTCGGGAGCACCGGCGGTGTTAGCCTTAACGCGGGCATAGATTTCCTGAGTTTCGGGAACCTCGCCCTCGACGTAGTTGCACATCACCACAATGGCCTTAGCCAGTGTGGCAGCGTCGATTTCGGCATTGCAAGTAGAGTAGATGCCATCAAGGATATAGTAGTTGCACTGAGTCTCGCCAGTGTCGTCGGCAGTCTCTTGAAGGTTAGAAACTGTCCACTCGTTGGTGCCCGAAATCTCAATGTTATACTCGGTAGCCACAGGGAAGCCTCCGTAGTCGGGTTGCGACCAGGTGAGGTTCACCGTCTGAGAGTTCTGCAGATCGATTGGTTGCTCGGCATAGGCTGGAGTGTTCAGGACGAACGACTCAGGAATCTGCAGCGTTGGGTTAGAGTCGCGGTCATCGCTACATGAAGTGAACATGAGGGCTCCTGCCATGAGCAACAATGCTGACTTGAATATATTATTCATAATAAGCTCTGTATTTTTTTAATAATGGTTAATTAATTCATTATTTATAACCCTCGTTCTGAGTCAGGTTGGGGTTGGCGATAAGATCGTCGGTTGGAATGGCGAACACGTTGCGATAAGCCTCGAAGTTGCGGCCTGCGTAGGCGCCACCCTTCCATTGCCAGCGGTAGGTGGCGTTAGGACCACCAAACTGACCAAAGCGAATCAGGTCGACACGGCGACGGCCCTCGAAGTAGAACTCGCGGCTCCACTCGTCAAGGATGTCGTTGAGTGAATAAGATGACTTGGTTGCGGCATGAGCACGCTCGCGAATCTTGTTGATGGCCTCAACAGCATCGGCAGGAGCTGCGCCACTGCCAGCCAGGCGAGTGACAGCCTCAGCATAGGTCAGGTAGGCCTCGGCGGCGCGCATGTACATCAGTTGTGAGTCGGCGAAGGTGTTGTCGCTACCCTTCGAGCCGTCGCACTTGAAGTTGTTGAACTTAGCTACAGCGTAACCATACTTGAAATCGCTCTCGTTCTCTACATTGAGGTGACGTCCTTCGGTCTCAAAGAGAGCGCGGTCGTCCTGTGCGGCTTCGGCCACATCGTAGGCATGACCTGAAGGAGCCTCAAAGTCGGTGAAGAACTTTTTGATGAGCTCAGGACGGCAGCGGTTACCGCCCCATGTGCTGTTGTTGTAAAGACCGTTAACCTCTTTGGGGTCGTAACGATAGGGGTGCACGTCGTCATCGACGGTTGAGCAAATCAGGAAGTTGGTGCCACCCCACGAAGTGGTGCGTGTACCCATTTGGATTACTGGGAACACCGCCTCGACCATAGCGCCATTGGTGCCATTGTCGCCCATGAAGAGCATTTGGTAGGCAGTGAAGTGACGGGTTACGCCATCAATGCCAGTGCCATTATAGTCGTTGGTGAAAAGCTTGTAGTTCGAGTCCATCACCTTCTTGGCATAGTCGCGAGCCTCGGCCCAGCGAGCGGTGCCGGTATAGACCTCGCTGTTGAGGTAGAGGCGTGCCAGGAGCATCCAGGCAGCAGCCTTGTCAACGCGTCCGAAGCCTTGCTGGCCATAGTTCTTGGGCATTGGGTCGGCGAGCACTTGGTTGCCGCTGCCCTCGCCAATGATGTCCTTGAGCTCGCTCTCAATGAACTCACACACCTGTGCACGAGTGTACTGCTCGGGGTTATCGCCCGAAATCTTGGTGGTGAAAGGAATGTTGCCAAAGGCATCGGTGAGCAAGTAGAACTGGAAGGCGCGCAAGAAGCGAATCTCGGCAGTCATAGTGGCATCATAGTCGGCAAACTCTTCCAAATAATGGTTGCAGAAGGTGATGCCGATGCACAGACCATAGTAGTAACCACGCAGCATAGGATGACTTGCGTCGTAGCTGTTGTGGCAATAAGAAGCGATACCTTCGTCGCCCCATCCGCAGATGGCCTCGTCGGTAGTCAACTCGTTAGAGTTCCACATCTGGCGGAACTTGTGCTGGAAACCACCATCAAGTCCGTCGACGTCGACATTGTCGTCGCCACCATTGTTACCCGAAGTGGCAAACACCGAATAGCACTTGTTGAACAGCTGCTCGGCAGTCACATCGTTTTGCAGAGATGGGTCGATAGGCTCCACGTCAAGATCCTTGATGCAAGAGTTCAGTCCCAAGCTCAGCACGATAGCGGCAGCTGCACATACTATATATTTAAAATACTTATTCATTTTATTCTATATATTAAAATGTGTGGTTGAAAAATTAGAAGTTCAGAGTCAAACCAAGGATGAACGAAATGGGACGTGGGAAGATGTCGCCACCGATACCGCCAAAGATCTCGGGATCGATGCCATCGTACTTGGTGATGCAGAATACGTTAGAAACAGTACCATAGATGCGGCCGCCAATGCCATGGTAGCTACCCCTCTTGAAGAGCTCGTTGAAGCTGTAACCAAGTGTGATGTTGTCGCACTTGAGGAACGAAGCGTTCTGTACCCAGTAGTCGCTGAGCACGGTCTCGTTGTCGTAGGTTTGCCAACCCATTTCAACAGCCGATATTGGACGATTGTTGAAGTAGGTGCCCGAAACATTCTCCATAATTGCGGCGTTGCTCACATTGTGATGACCTTGAGCCACGTTGTTGAACATGTAGTTGCCCAGGCTTGCACGCAGGCTGAAACCGAAGTCCCAGTTCTTCCACTCAAGTTTCGAAGCAAAGCCCATGGTAACTGGAGCCCAAGGACTCTTGTAGAGGTACTTGTCGGCCTCGCTGATCACGCCGTCGGCGTTGCGGTCAACAACCTGACCCTCGATGGGCTTGCCGTTGGTGTCGTAAACCTGCTGGTAAACGAAGAACGAGTGAGAAGGATGACCCACTACGTGAGCTTGAGCAGGACCGTTGATGCCAATGCTACCGGTGGTAACAAAGTAGCTGGGGTCGGTGCTGATGAGCTCGGTAATCTTGTTGCTGTTGTAGGTCAAGTTATAGTCGAGTGTCCACAACAGGTCATTGGTCGAAATAGCCTTCCAGTTAATTGAGAGTTCAATACCGGTGTTGCGCAGCGAACCAATGTTCTTGTAGAATGCGTTGCGGAAGTTGGTCATTGCCGAGAAGGTTGCCCAGTTGAGCAGGTCGGTGGTCTTGCGGTAGTACCAGTCGATGCTACCAGTGAGGCGGTTATTCATGAAGCCCCAGTCAAGGCCGATGTTGGTGGTAGTAGTGGTCTCCCACTTAAGCTCGGGGTTGTAAACGTTAGGCTTAGCCTTTGAGCCGTCGCCCAGCAGGTCGTAGAACGAGCCCATGCTGCCGTTGCTCATCACGTAGTTAGCAAAGTAGTTGTAGTCGCCGATGCCTTCTTGCTGACCGGTCTTACCCCAACCCAGACGCAGCTTCAACGTGCTCACGGGGCTTTCCTTCAAGAAGTCTTCCTCAGCAATGTTCCATGCCAAGGCGGCCGATGGGAACAATGCCCAGTGGTCGCGGAAACGTGACGAACCGTCGTAACGCATGGTGAAGGTGAGGTAGTACTTGCTGTCGTAAATGTAGTTCATACGACCGAAGAACGACACCAGGAAGTTCTCGGTACGGTAGCCCAAGCCGTTGTTCTGGCGGTAAACGCCCTCGCCACGGATGGCGCCAGCCTTAGGATCGCCCACGTTGTAGCTCACGCCAGGAATCCACAAGCCAGGAGCTACAACAAAAGCTTTCTCGTTGTCCTGAGCAGTGAAGAAAAGTGCCGAGTTGGTGGGATAAGTGCCCCACGACTCGTTGAACTCCTTGCGCCAGTTGTGCTGCCACTCATAACCTGCCATGATGTCGAAGTGATGCTTGTCGTTAAAGTCCTTGTAGTATTGAGCATAGGCACTCAACTGGAGGTTCTCCTTCGACTGAGTGTAGTAGCTGGTATTGCCCCAGTAGTTGCTGGTGTTGCTGATGTTTGTGCTGATGTTGTGGCCCTCGCCATGAGTGAAGTCGCCACCCAGGGTCAAGTGCAAGCGCAAGTCCTCAAAGCCGTGAATCTTATAGTCGATGTCGGCACTACCAATGAACGAGCGAGTCTTACCGCTGTTGTCATGGTTGTCGAGCATTGCCACGGGGTTGTAAGGAGCGTTGGTGTTCTTGGTGTAGGGCCAAGCTGGATCAGAGCTGTTAATTTGCATCCAGTCGAAGTAGCCACCCACGCCGGCGTACTTGGGATCGTCGCTGTAGATGGGCTGAGTGGGATCCATGCGCACTGCATTGCCCACGGCGCCAGTGTCGGCAAAGCGGCTCTTGGTCCAAGCGAGCTTGCCGTTGAGGTTCATGGTCAAGTGATCGTTAAAGAGCGAAGGACTGAGGTTGACGGCTATGGTGTAACGCTTGTAGTCCGAAGTCTTGAGGATACCCTGCTGGTCGGTATAACCAAGCGAGAGACGATAGGGAAGAATGTGACCAACCGAGCCTGCCAATGTGATGTTGTGGTCATGGCTGAAAGCGGTGCGGTAAATCTCGTTCTGCCAGTCGGTGTTGGCAGAGCCAAGCAGCGACAGGGCAGTCTCCTTGCGAGTGTCATTCTCAAAGGCTTGTGCAATGAAGGCGCGATACTCATCGCCATTCATAACTTTGATGGTCTTTTTCTTCTTGCTCCATGTTACGCTACCATTGTAGCTCACTTGAGGAGTTGTTTGGCCGCGGCTACCCTTCTTGGTGGTGATGATGATAACACCGTTTGAACCACGGCTACCGTAGATAGCGGTGGCCGATGCGTCTTTCAGCACGTTGAAGCTCTCGATATCCTGTGGGTTAACGAGAGAGAGGGGGTTGCCCACACCGCTAATGCCATTGTTGTCCATGGCGATACCATCGATAACAATGAGGGGGTTGTTGCTGGCGTTCAGTGACGAACCACCACGAATGCGGATTGTGGCCGAGCCACCAGGAGCGCCGTCGCCACTGGTAACGCTCACACCGGCAACCTTACCGCTAAGCATGTCTTGTGCACTTACCACAACACCCTTGTTCTTGGCGTCGGGCTTGAGTGCTGTCACGCTACCGGTGAGGTCGTTCTTCTTAACTGTACCATAACCGATAACCACCACGTTCTCGAGCACTTGAGCGTCGTCGACGAGCTCAATCACGAGATTGGGAGCTGCGGTAACGGTTTTTGTTTGAAGACCGATCGAAGAAACTTGGAGCTGGGCTCCTGCAGGTGCTTGAATAGTGAAGTTACCGTCAAAGTCGGTAGCCACAGTGTTGGTGGTACCCACAACGGTAATCGTTGCACCAATAACAGGTTCGCCGGTAGCATCCTTGACATGTCCCTGCACAGTAATCTGTGCGTAGGCTCCGATGGATAGGAAAAGTCCCATCATCAGGGCTAGAATCCTTTGGGGAATTCTAATGTTTACCTGCTTCATCTTGTTTTTAGTTAAATTGTTATTAAGTTAAAAAATTGAATTTATGATATTATTTAAGTAATTTTTTATGGTCATTTTTGTCAGGTGCAAAAATTGCAACTACAAAAGTAATATTTTTAAATTGAAGCATGCCTTTTTTGTTATTTAATTATGTGAGAATTGAAGCGCAAACGTTTGCATTAAGATATTTTAAGAAATAATATTTACAGCATTTTTAAGAAAAATTGTAATTTTGAAAACTCAAATGGCAAGAGCCATCGGTGTGTGGTGTGCTGCAACTTTTAGGCAATGTCAATTGAGTGAATACTAATGACTTATCCTTTAGCCATAATTAGTACCGAAATGAATGAGAAACAACCATTAACAATGAAGGACATTGCCGCACAGCTTGGAGTTAGTGTGGCAACTGTGTCGCGAGCCCTAAAAAACAGTCCTAATATTAGCAAGAAGCGTCGTGAGATGATACAGCAATATGCCCGCGAGCACGACTATTACCCCAATGTGATAGCCGAGCAGCTTCGTCACAGCCGTCAGAAGCCGTCGCAAATCATAGGCGTGATATTGCCCGAGATAGTTCATTTCTACTTTGCCTCGATCCTGAGCGGCATTGAGGAGAAGGCCAAGGAGCGCGGCTATCGCATCATGGTGGCTCAGAGCCATGAGAGCTATGAGCGCGAGGTTGTGATATGCGAGTCGTTCAAGAAGAACAAGGTGTGTGGCATCATCGTGTCGCAGGCTAAGGATACCGAGCATTACGACCACTTTTTAAAACTGGTTAATGGTGGCATTCCCCTTGTGTTCTACGACCGCATTTGCCCGGCACTGAATGCTAATCGTGTGGTTGTTGATGACTATCAGGGAGCCTACAAGGCTGTGAGCTACATGCTTGAGACCGGTTGCAAGCGGGTTGCATTCTATGGGTCAAGCATGAACATGGAAATATCGAAGAACCGCTTCAACGGTTACAAGGACGCCTTGTATCATCACGGGCTTCAGCCCGAGGAAGAGCTTATCAAGCAATGCGACACGCGCGATGCTGCCGAGTCGCTCACTCCATCGATGCTTCGCATGGCGAACCGTCCCGATGGTTTCTTCGCCATCAATGATGAAACAGCTATTGGTATCCTCTACACGGCCAAGCGCATGGGCTTGCGTGTGCCTGATGATGTTGCGGTGTGTGGCTTTACCGATAGTGAGCGAGCTGTGTCGTGCGACCCTATGCTCACGACCGTGAAGCAGGATGGCCATGAAGTGGGTGCTCAAGCTGCCGACGTGCTAATCGACCTGGTAGAAGGCAATCTCTCCATGGATCATGCCGAGAAGCGCATGGTGCGCACCAGTCTTGTCGTGCGGGGCACGACAAGGTGAATTTGGTTGTTATTTTTTCAAAAAACTAGAAATTCTAGATTGTCTATACTGTCTAGAATTTCTAGTTATATTATATTGTCTATTCCTCGTACCAGGTGCTGTACATCAGGTAGTTCTTTGCGATCTTGACGTTGATTTCCTTGGCCTGGGCGGGATCGACCATTTTCTTGAACTTGGCAGGTGAGCCAGCCCAGAGCTCGTGAGCTCCCACCTTGGTTCCCTTGAGCACCACGCTGCCTGCAGCAATGATGGCACCCTCGCCAATCTCGGCATCGTCGAGGACCACACTGCCCATGCCAATGAGGGCCATGTCGTGAATCTTGGCGCCATGGATGGTGACGTTGTGGCCAATTGACACGTCGTTGCCAATCTCGATAGTTGATTTTTGATACAGAGTGTGCAGCACGCTTCCGTCTTGCACATTAACTCGGTTGCCCAGTGTGATGGTGTTGACATCGCCACGCAACACAGCACCAAACCAAATGCTGCACTCGTCGCCAATGGTGACGTCGCCCACTACTACTGCATTGTCGGCAAGGAAGCATCCCTCGCCAATTTTGGGCTCAAAGCCCCTGACTTTTCTTATGATTGCCATGTTTAGTTCTTAGTTTTTAGTTCTTAGTTTCTAGTAACTCTAGAGATTCTAGACAATTTAGAAATTCTAGATTTCCTTACATTTAGTTTTAAGCCAAGCGGCTTCTTCCTCATTAAGGTAAGGAGTTAGTCGCTCAAGTACCATTGCGTGGTAGTCATTAACCTGTTGCACTTCCTCGGGAGTGAGCATCGACAGGTCGATGAGGCGAGTGTCGTAGGGGAAGAGGGTCAAGGTTTCAAACTCGAGGAAGTCGCCGAATTGCTGGGTCTTCTCGCCCTCGACAACAAGCAGGATGTTCTCGGTGCGGATGCCATACTCGCCAGCCTTGTAGAGTCCCGGCTCGTTGCTGGTCACCATTCCTGGCTCAAGTGCTACAGGGTTGAGATTGGTGCGGATGCTGTGAGGACCCTCATGGCAGCTCAAGAAGTGGCCCAATCCGTGACCAGTGCCGTGGCCGTAGGTCATAGCCTCTTGCCATAGTGGCATGCGTGCCAGCACGTCGAGCTGAACGCCAGTGGTGCCAACTGGGAACTTGGCGCGGCTCAATGCCAGGTGGCCCTTGAGCACCAGGGTGAAGTCGTGCTTTTCTTGCTCGGTGGGATTGCCAAGTGTGATGGTTCGGGTAATGTCGGTGGTACCGTCGAGGTATTGTGCACCGCTGTCGACGAGTAGCAGTCCCTCACCATGCAATATGCTGGCGCTCTTGGGAGTGGCAGTGTAGTGAACGATGGCGCCGTGCGCGCGGTAGCCAGCAATCATCTCGAAGCTGTCGTCGCGATACATGTCGCTCTTGGCTCGCTCCTTCTTGCCTTGTTCCCACACGTCGAGCTCATTGATTGTGCCGCTGGGAGCATTTTGCTCAATCCACATGAAGAGGCGCACGAGTGCTGCACCGTCGCGCTCCATTGCGTGGCGGAAACCTTCGATCTGCGTGTCGTTCTTGATGGCCTTCAGAGCCTCGACGGGCGAAGCACCATACACCTTGCCGCACATGAGTGCTTGGCCCAGCGTGTCGCTCACCTTGTTGGGGTCGAGCAGGATGGTGCTGTTGATGTTGCGTTTTTCAAGGAATTTCTCCACGTCGTCGTAGCTCTTGGTACGCACTTTGTACTGCTTGAGATGTTCAAGCACATCCTTGCTCAGCACATCGTCGGTGAAGAGCATGCGGTCATACTCGCTCATGTAGAAGAAGGCGAGAGCTACAGGTGTGAAGTCGACATCGCTGCTGCGCAGGTTGAGCAGCCATGCTATCTCGTCGAGGGCGGTGATGAGGATGCTGTCGGCACCCATTTGCTCCACTTTCTCCATGGTGCGCGAGAGCTTGCTCTCCACATCCTCGCCGGCGAATTCGACGCTATGGACAAAGGCTTCACCACGAGGTTGTGCAGGCCTGTCGCGCCATACGTTGTCGGCAGGGTAGAAGTCGGTGGCAAAGAGGAATCCGTTTTCGCCACAAATCTGTTCCAGTTGGTTGGCATCCATGAGCGAGAACAGACGTCCGTCAACTGCAAGAGTGTCGTCCTCTTGCATCTCTTGAGCCAACCACTGCATAATCATGGCAAGGTCGCCGCGATATTCCACATGCTGCAACTCAAAGTCGTTGCCTTCGAGTTCGATTTCGGCTTGCAGGAAATAACGGGAATCGGTCCACAAGCTTGCCTTGTTGAGTGTTACCACGGCAGTGCCATTGCTGCCAGTGAAGCCGCTCACCCAGTCGCGGAATTTCCAGTAGTCGCTGACATACTCACTCTGATGAGGGTCGGTGCCGGGTATAATCACGGCATCCACTCCCTTGGCGCGCATCAACTCGCGCAATAGTTCAAGATTGTTATTCATTGTATACGTTGTTTATGCTGTGTTATTGACTTGCAAATTTAGATAAAAATCCCGATTTATAGGTCAATAGAGGTGAAAAATGCTTATCAAAAACATGGAATCACTGGAATCAGAGGAATCGATAAGGGCTGTCGAGCTATAGAAACCGATTAATAGCGATTATATTTTTGGGGGATAGTTTTGTGCGGCTTTTGGTTATTGTGGACTATTGACTTGGGTGGCGCTGGAATCATGGAATTGTTAGGAATTACTAGGAATTGCTAGGAAATATAGAAATATTAGAAATCGGTGGAATCAGTGGAATCGCTGGAATCATGGAATCATGGAATCGCTGGAATCGGTGGGTGGGACAGTTTTGTGATATTTTTTTCATGGGTGGCAGTATGTCAATGATCTCTTGTGGTGGGGTGAGCAGGGACAAAGTTAACACCTTGTTATATTTAAAAGCAATATCAAAAAATCGCAATGCGTCTTACTGTTGCGGTGGGGCTGCGGCGTGTGCATTAGTTGGAGCCTAACTGCTGGTGTGAGGATGCCTTGATGTTCATGCCGTGCTGTGGCTCGCAAGATGGAGATTTTGTTATGGCGACGTTGATTTGAATCAAGTTTTTGGGGTTTTGTTGCATTTTTTTGCAACAAAAATGAGTGCTATTGCGTCTAAATGATGTGGATGCAATATGGCAGATATGCATTGACTGAAATCAACATCTAATGGGTGTTAGGCTTGAAGTTGATTGATGTCAACGCGAGTTAATGCTGCTATTCATAATTTTGCAAGAAAAAAGAGTATGACATACTTAGATTTTACCAGAAAAGATTTTTATATAGCCGCTAAGGACCTCTTGCTGAGCAAGGGTAAAAAGGTTGAACTCGTTAAGGGCGATTACCTGTGTCACGTGGGTGAGAAGGACAGTAGGGTAGGACTGCTCACTAGTGGCTCAATAAAGTACTCCCGATTCACTACTCGAGGACATGAGCGCATCCTCTCTTTCGCCTTCACCGGCGACCTGGTGGCAAGCTACAGCGCGATGCGCAACGATGCTCCTAGTCCTGTCGACATTGTGACGCTCGAGAGTTCAATAATATATCAATTGCCCATTCATCAGGTTGATAAAATGATGGGGACAGAATTGAGGATGAAACTAAGCGAGGCGGTTGCCTATAAGGCGATGCTTGAGGCAATCGACAGCTGTTGCCACACTCCCCAGGAGCGCTACATGGCATTGTCGAGTCGATTTCCCGACATACACAACCGACTCACCAATCGCGCTATAGCCAGCTACTTGGGCATCACTCCCGAGTCGCTGAGTCGGCTGTGCAAGCGGCTAGTCACAAACTTGTAGATAAACACAACACATTAAACTGCAATAAAACACCTAACGATAAGCTTGTGAAAGTCGCTCGCAAAGTAGCAGTTAATGATTAAACTTCAAATACATTTAAAAACAGATAGCGCCCTTGCGATGAGGGCGCTATCTTGCGTTATGGATTATGATTGTTAACGTATCACTTTAATAGCCTTAGTTGTGCCGTCTTGCATGCGCATCTGCTTGATGAGCAGGCCTGTGGCATTGGCGTCAACCTTGCGGCCCTGCATGTCGTAGTAGTTGGTTTCAACCACATTGTTGGTGTTGACTTCGCTGATTGCTGTTGGCTTGAGTGGATACCAGAAGATTTCGCTCTCACGAGTCTCGCGCGACTTGCCGCCCACGGTGTAGATGCTCTTCACGCCAATGGCGGTCCACTGGTCGATGTCGTCGCCATAGATGTAGACCTGCTTGCCAGCCACGTCAATGTCGTAGTAGTCGGTGAAGTTGTAAGGCACCACTGTCATGTTCTCCTCAAGGAATTCGTAGCTGCTGGTTGTGAATTCATACACACTTTGCTCGCCATTGCGGTCAATGAGAATCTGATAGCTGAGCAGAGCGGCAAGGATTTCGTTGCCATCAACATCGGTGGTGGGGATGGTCATCTCCAAGTAATGGCCGTAGTTGTCCTCAATGAAGTTAGTGATGGTGGGAGTGGCAGGTGTGGCAACCTCGGGCTGAACCTTGGTGAGTGTTACATTGATGAACTCGTCGAGAATCTCACCCTCGACCGATGTGGTGTAGCCGTCGGCTGCAGTAAGCACGCTGGCATCGTCGTTAACAGTGAACTCGGCTCCGTCAAAGTCAAGATTAAAGGCGTCGCCCCAGAATTCAAATACTCCCATATAGGTTGCGGGGAATGTAGCCACGCCCTCGGCAATGGTGCCTTTTACCCAAGCTGTGGTGAGATACTCACTCAAGCCCTTGACATAGACATCGGCATTGTCGAAAACCACAAACACCTCGAAGGTCTTTGTCTTATTGGAATAGGTGTCATATCCCTCGAAGGTGTAGATTTGCTGTTCCAGGCCAGCAGGAGGCGTTACAACATCGCCCTCGGCTTTTACTGTGGCAGTGGGATTGATGCCATTGAGCTTGGCTGCCTTGTCTTGGTTGATGACTCCGGCTTGGGCAATCATTGCCACTAAGCCAGCAAGAATTAAAAGAGTAATCTTTTTCATAAGCGTTAAAATGTTGATTGATTAAGAAAATATGGTTTCTGCATGCAAAAATAATATAAAATATTTGAAATGCTACAAGTTTGGAAGAACAAAAAAAGATTGCGCCCCGATTTCTCAGAGCGCAATCTCTATTGCTTAAGTTCAAAGATTTAAATGCTTAGAACCGATTATTTTCTGCGTTTGCTTGCCTTCTTGGTGGCTTTTTTAGCAGTTGCTTTCTTGGCAGTTGCTTTCTTAGCGGCAGCAGGAGCGTCTTTTACAGCAGCGGCAGCGTTGCCCTCGGGGTTCATAGTCACCTCGATGCAGTTACCAGTCTTAACGAGGGTCTCTTTGACAAACTTGCTAACGTCGGCAGCAGTAACCTTATTAACAGCCTCTTTGTAGCCATTCTGAGTGTCGACGTTGAACGAGTTATACATGTTGAGCACGTTGATCCAGTGGCCATTGCTCTTAGTGTTGGTGTCATAGTCCTTGATCATTTTCTCTTTGATCTTCTGGAGAGCGTCGGCCTCGATTTGACCATTGGCGATGTCGCTGAGCGATTCACGCATAATCTTGACAACGAGGTCTTTCTTCTCGGGCTTCATGTTCACATAGGTGAGAGCCTGAATGAAAGGCTTGTCGCCCTTGATAGTCATTCCGGCACTTCCATGAGGTGAGTAGGCAGCGCCCTCATCCTCACGAACCTTCTTGAGAAGGATTACATCAAGCACTTGACCAGCGATGTCGGCCTTGATGTCGTTCTCCATAGTGTAAGGAGCGTCGTAGCTGTGCCACATCACAAATGAAGTAGACTGAGGAGTCTCCATAGCACGTGAGAACTCGTTCTTGACGTCACCTGTCACAAGTTTAGCGCCTTCCTTGAAGTTCTCCTTCACGCCTGGTTGTGATGGCAGCGAAGCGATGTATTGCTCGATGAGAGGCTTGATAGTTGCCTCGTCGAAGCTACCCACGAAGTAGAATGTGAAGTCGGCAGCGTTAGCAGTACGCTCCTTGGCAATCTCAACTATGCGGTCGAGGTTTACGTCCTTAAGGTTCTCAACGTTGAAAGGCATCTCGCGCCAGTCATGGTTATAACTTGTTGTTTTGATACTGTCGCTCAAAGCTGCCTCGGGCATGCTGCTCTTGTTCTTGAGCTGAGTCTCAAGGAACGACATTATGGTTCCAGCGGCTTTCTCGTCCTTGTTAAGGGCGGTGAAGTAGAGGTAGTTGAGTTGGAACAGGGTCTCAAGGTCCTTCTTGGTTGAGTTACCGTTGAGGCGCTCGTAGTTTTCAGAGAGAGAGATGTCAACGCTGGCGTTCTTGCCGGCAAGAGCCTTCTCAAGCTCATTGTTGGTAAAGTTGCCAAGACCGCAAGTCTGAGTGAAGAGGTCAAACATCTGGCAGTTGGCCCAGTCCTTAGGACCATAGAGAGAACTACCACCCTTTGACTCAGCATAGTAGCGTATCTCATCATCTTTGAAATCGGTCTTCTTAAGGATGACTTTAGCACCATTGCTCAGAGTGAGCTCCTTGAAACCAAGCTTAGTGTTCTCGGTCTCGCCAACAATCTTGCCAGGGGTGGGCAACTGGGCGATGAGAGGCTCGTTCTTCACATTGTCAACATAAGCCTCGAGCTTGGCAGCCTGTGCTGCATCGATGGCACCCTTGAGAGCGTCTTTAGTGGGCAGAACCACACCTTCCTTGTCGGGGCTGAAGTTCATTACCACCAGGTTAGAGTCGTTGGTAGGCATCATCTGCGCCATGAGCTGGTTAATCATTTCAACCTGGATGTTGGGAGCAATCATGCTCATCATTTGGTGTTCCCACTCAATAGAGGGATAGGGCTCTTTCTCAAGGAAGTTAGAGCAATATTCGCGGCCAAAGCGGTCGTTGTTGATTTGATTGCGGTTGTTGAACTGCTTCTCAAGGTTGCTCATGTAATCATCTTTCACGCGAACATATTCGGTAGCGGTGAAACCGTGCTGCGAAGCGCGCAGAGCCTCTTGAGTAACAACTTGCACAGCGTCGGTGCTCTTGCCGTCTTTAGGCAGAACGATAAGGCTGAAAGCCTCTTTAGTCTTGGCAAAGATGTAGTTGCCATAGTTAGCACCAGCCTGGAGATATGGGCAGTCGGGCTCAAGAGCTTTCTCTTCGAGACGCTTGTTGAGCATGTCGCAAGCCATGTTGATGGCATATTTCATTACCATGTAGCTGATGTCGCCTTTTATCTCATCGGGTATAGGGTCGGTCTTGTACATGATTTGAATGAGGTTGTACTGCTGTTCCTTGTCCTTGTCGATGACAAAGATGGGCTCGGCATTGTCGGGAACCTCTACATCAACCACTTGGGCTGCATTGGCAGCGGGACCAGGGATAGAGCTGAACATCTCCTTAATCTTGGCCTCGGTGCGGTCAACGTCGATGTCACCAACCACCACGATAGCCTGATTGTCGGGGCGATACCACTTGTGGTAGTAGTTGCGAATTTCGTCATACTTGAAGTTGTCGACAACGCTCATCAAGCCAATGGGCATGCGCTTGCCATATTTTGAACCTGGATACAAGGTCTCCAAGTTGCGCTCAAACATGCGCTGGCTGGCACTTGAGCGAACGCGCCATTCCTCGTGAATGACACCACGCTCCTTGTCAATCTCGTCGCCCTCGAGCAACAGGCCGTTTGACCAGTCCTTGAGGATGAGCAGGCATGAGTCGATAGCGCTCAGGCGAGTGCTAGGCACATCGTTGATGTTGTAAACTGTTTGGTCCACACCAGTGTAGGCGTTCAGGTCACGGCCAAACTCCACGCCAAGCGAACGAGTGTAGTCGATCACTCCATTGCCAGGATAGTTCACTGTGCCGTTGAAGGCCATGTGCTCGAGGAAGTGGGCGAGACCACGCTGGCTCTCCTCCTCCTGCAATGATCCTACACGCTGAGCAATGTAGAAGTTCACGCGATGCTCGGGCCAGTTGTTTTGCTTCACATAGTAAGTGAGGCCATTAGGCAACTTGCCAGTGCGCACCGAAGGGTCGTTCTCGATGGGCATTGATTGCGCCATTGAGCCAAGTGCTATAAGCATCATGGCTGCTGCAAAGAATTTTCTTAGTTTCATACTTTGAAAAAGTTGATTAAAAATATAATAATTGGTATTTTCTTAATAATCACTTCTTGTTTTAACCTACAAAAGTAGGCAAAAGTTATTAAATAAGGTGTATATGCATTATTATTAATTGTTAATTTGTTGTTTTTTGTGTGATTTCTTTGATGTTTTCATTGTTTAGGAGTTGCATCATCAGCTCGATGTCGCTCTCCACCTCGCCTTGCATCAAGTAGCTGTTGCGGCGGGCAATCACTTGGTCGAACATGCGTTGAGCCTCATCGCGGTTGCCGTCAAGAATCAGGGCCTTAGCCATGAGGATGCGTTGCTTGCTGGTCATTACGCGAGCATGGCGGGTGATGTAGGACATGAGTTGCTTGTCGCCGGTGAGCTTCATGGCTTGCTCAATGTCGCCAGTGGCTAGGCTGGTGAATATCAGTTCGCTTTGTGCCTCAAAGCGCAATAGTGGCAGCATCTCATGGCCGTGAAATGTTATCACCTCCTTGAGCATGGTGTGTGCTTGGTCGATGTGGCCCTGGTCGAGCATTCGACCAATGCGCATCAGCTCCACGTTGGCTTGTAGGGCGTCGCTGTAATCAATCTCGCCACCCAGGTCGAAGAGTTCCTCGGGCATGAGTGACATGCGCTCACCATTCTGCATTTTCTCGTTGATCACGAGTTGGCTGTAGAATCCCTTCACGCTCATTTTGTTCTTGCCCAGGTGCAGCATGTTGTGGCCGTCGTTGGCCACGCCACCTATCTTCAATGGCAGGCCGTTGAGCAGTGCCAGGGCGTAGCCTATCACTACCGTTGACCCTAGGAAGTAGATGAGCCACAGTGGCATGCTGTTCTTGCATGTCAATAGCAACACGAGTGCCAGGGTTGCGGTGGCGAGGTTCATGAGCACACCGCCAGCATTGTAGAAAATGGTGGGGATGTCCACAGGTTGCACATCGCTAGGTGGTGCCATCAAGCACTGACCACCAGTGCCAGCGAGTTTAAAACGCTTGAGTTGCAGCTTGCCGTTTGACTTGATGAGCGTGAAAGAACCCACGCGAAACGACACGAAGCGATAGCTGCTCGCAAGGCCGCACACCAGGTGCCCCGCCTCATGAAGAATTATTTGCAGGTAGGCTGCTATGAACAGCGCTACAAGCATGATGAGGATTGAAGCGACGTCGTGCATAGTGCTGCTGTCGCTGTGCTCGTGGGCGTTGCTGCCGCTCAGCCATGTAATGCCCAGGCCTAGCGCCATCCCAATCACAATGGGAATTGCATAAGAGATGATCTTCTTCTTCATGGCTAGTGACGGTTGTTAATCCTCCTGGATTACTTGCTTGATTTGGTCGATGAGCTGATTGTTGGTGCGTTGCATCCTGCTGAAGATGAGCCAGGCTACCACGCCTCCTGCCACGCCTCCAACTGCAATGGACCCCACGAGTATTGCCACCACAATGTTGTGGTCGGGCAACTGGCATCCTGGGTCGATGATGAATACCACCTCAAGAATGAACCACACGAGCCATATCGTGACAAATATCAGGCCGGCGATGAACCACATTGAGCGTTGCTTCTTCATCTTCACCAGACGCTGGCTGGTCTCAATGAGGTCGCCGCTCAGGAGTTGGCTCTTGGGGATACGGTTGATGATATAGTCGCCAATCACGTCGGCAATCAGTCCTGTGGCAAGGAAGCCGTAAAGCCACCATGACAAGCCGTTGCCGGCATGAAACACTGCCATGATGATGAGCAGGATGGGTACTATTATTATCTCGAACCAGATGTAGTTTTTAATCCACGATAGCCTCGAGCCCATGCTATTGCGCACCAGTTGCTCGTTGACGATTTGTTGCTTGTCGAGACGGCTCTTGAAAGATGCCATCTGTTCACGCATCTGCTCAAGTTCGTTGAATGTGCTTTGTTCTTTTTCCATGAGTGTTATTTCGATTTATGCTTTGTCATTCATTTGTTTTAATTGTTCACGAATTCTCACAAGGCGCACTCCCACAGCCTTGGTTGTGATGCCCACGATGGCTGCGATGTCGTCGTAACTCATGTTCTCGAGCCACAGTAGCACGATGGCGCGGTCGAAAGGTTGCAGGCGGCTAATGCGCTGGTGCAACAGTTTCGTCTGTCGGTTCTCGGCACTGTCACTGTCGAGAAAGTCACGGTCAAGCGACAGTGGCACGGTGTCGACGCGTCGTTTTTTCTTGCGGTCGCTGGTGATGCATGTGTTCAGAGCGATGCGCCACACCCAGGTGCCAATTGCGCTGCGTTGCTCAAACTTGTCAAGTCCATTCCACAAGTTGATGAGCGTTTCCTGAAACAGATCTTCCACTTCGTCATGCTCCTGTGAGAACATGTAGCACACCGAGTAGATGGTGCTCTTGTGGTCGTGCAAGATTTTCTTGAAGTTAGCCTCAGTTTTTTCCATGTTTCTTTTTCTGTTACATCCGTTAGACGCAGTAAAGATACAAAAACTACGAAAAAAAGTCTCTTTTTTATGTCTTTTTGAAAAAATAGTACATGGATTTTTGAAACTATTTATATCTTTGTGGTTGAATAGGGCACATTGATGCTCTTGAGAATGAAATGTCATTAAAAAACAAATTATTGGTAATGAAGAAATTTATATTATCATTGTTGGTGGGCTTCTTTGTGATGGGAGTGAGAGCTCAGGTTGTTGACGCATCGCTCGCTACAAAGCCTGCCGACGTGGCCGTGCTCTATCAAGTGCCAGGTAATGTTGTGAAAAAGAACACATTTATAGTTATATCAAAGAAAGATCAGCGTCTCTACGTCTATGGCAAGGCGGCAGGTGGCGACACTGTGCTGATGGCCAAGTTTCCCGTGTGTCTGAGCAAGAACAAGGGCCAGAAGCAGCGTCGCGGCGACATGAAAACGCCATCGTCGCCCAAGGGCAAGCCGTTCAGCATATCGATGATTCAAGACGCGTCGTCGTGGAAACACGACTTCAAGGATGGACGTGGCAGCATCAAGGCCTATGGCCACTGGTTCCTGCGCCTGGTCACTCCTGGCCATTCAGGCATAGGCATTCATGGCAGCACGGGCAATGAGAGCAGCGTGCCTGGCCGTGCCAGTGAGGGCTGTATACGTCTGCGTGATAGCGATATTATCACTCTAAAGGAGAAGTTTGCTTACGTCAAGATGCCAGTCTACATCAAGGATGAAGACGAGGGTTCATGGGATTGGGAGCCAAGGGTGCATGGCAAGGCAGTGCCTGTGAAATGATATAAAAAAGCAGTAACATGAAGATAAGCTTCTATTACTATTGTGCCTGTGCTTGCGTTGCACTCGCCATGGCCAGTTGCGGCAGTAGCGGCAGTAGCGACGGCGACAAGGCCGCCAGCACAGCACCGGTTGTTGCGCAAGAGCAATATAAAGACATATACACTGGTGCCTTTGACAAGGCTAAAACCTTTATTGTGATCTCTAAGAAAGACCTCAGGCTCACTGTGTATGCACCTGTCAATAACGACACTGTGCCTGTGGCGCAGTTTCCCGTGTGCTTGAGCCGAAATAAGGGGCAGAAGGAGAAATCGGGCGACATGCGCACACCTGAGAGCGAGCCAGGTGAGCCTTTCACCATCGAGCAGATACAGCCCGCCAGCGACTGGACCCATGACTTTGGCGACGGGCGCGGAGCCATCTTGGCCTATGGCGACTGGTTCCTGCGTCTTAAGACTGGTCACAATGGCATTGGCATTCATGGCAGCACAGGCAACGAGAATACTGTGCCTGGTCGTGACAGCGAGGGCTGCATACGCATGCGTGACGTCGACATCGTCACTCTCAAGGAGCAGTACGCCCGCGTGGGCATGCCTGTGATTATCAAGCAAGAAGGGCAGGGGTTAAAGCCATTTGAGATTAAGAAATAATCTCTTCAACACGATGACGCAACTGCTATGTCGCTCAATAGTGCCACACCTCAATTGCCCCTACCTCCCTTATATATAATTAATGTGATAAGGCAAGATTGCTGCAAGCGGGGGTTGTGAGCCGTGAATTGGGCTAAGTTTTTTTTGAAAATAATCTTTGTGTGCTAATTGGTTGTAAAATAGGGTAGTAGTGTGTGTCTTGGGCTATGGTGTGCTGATTTTTTTGAAAAAAAGTTTCAGGAAAGTTTTGCCAGTTTAAAAATAATGTCTAACTTTGCAACCGCTTTAGAACCCCCGAGTGGGGTTTTTAAGTCGAATGATGCCTCTTTAGCTCAGTTGGCCAGAGCACGTGATTTGTAATCTCGGGGTCGTTGGTTCGAATCCGACAAGAGGCTCAAAAAGACAAGCGCATGAGATCATACACTTGATGTCAAGCCATGCTGGGAAGATCGCATAGTGGCAATTGCGGCGGACTGTAAATCCGCTCCTTCGGGTTCGGTGGTTCGAGTCCACCTCTTCCCACAACGCAAGTGTTGCGGAAGTAGCTCAGTTGATAGAGCATCAGCCTTCCAAGCTGAGGGCCGCGGGTTTGAGCCCCGTCTTCCGCTCTAAGGATAAATGGAACGCCAATGTAGCTCAGGGGTAGAGCGCATCCTTGGTAAGGATGAGGTCGCGGGTTCAATTCCCGCCATCGGCTCAAAGATTGACCACATAAGCTTCGCTTCTCTAGGTGCGGTGCGTTGAAAAGAGCGCTCGTCAAGGGGGCGGAGTGAAATGTGTAATTATGAGCAAAAGAATAAGTTAATCATTTATAATTTAAGTAACAAGAAAAGTTATGGCAAAAGAGAAATTCGTAAGAACGAAACCGCATGTTAACATCGGTACTATTGGTCACGTTGACCACGGTAAAACTACTTTGACCGCTGCTATCACCCTCGTGCTCTCGAAGCAGGGTTACTCGGAGCAGGAAGTTCGCTCGTTTGATTCGATCGACAATGCCCCCGAGGAGAAGGAGCGTGGTATCACTATCAACACTGCACACGTTGAGTATGAGACTGAGAATCGTCACTATGCACACGTTGACTGCCCTGGACACGCCGACTATGTAAAGAACATGGTTACTGGTGCTGCTCAGATGGACGGTGCTATTGTAGTTATCGCTGCTACCGACGGTGTTATGCCACAGACTCGCGAGCACATCCTGCTGGCCCGTCAGGTGAACGTTCCACGTCTGGTTATCTTCTTGAACAAGTGCGACTCTCCCGATGTTGATGAGGAGATGATCGAGCTCGTTGAGATGGACGTACGCGACCTGTTGAGCGAGTATGAGTATGATGGCGAGAACACCCCAGTTATCAAGGGTTCGGCTCTTGGTGCCTTGAATGGTGAGCCCAAGTGGGAGCAGACAGTTCTTGATCTTATGAAGGCTGTTGACGAGTGGATTCCACTGCCCCCACGCGATATCGACAAACCATTCTTGATGCCTATCGAGGACGTATTCTCTATCACTGGCCGTGGTACTGTTGCTACTGGTCGTATTGAGACTGGTATCATCAAGGTTGGTGACGCCGTACAAATCATGGGTCTTGGTGCTGACCTCAAGTCGGTTGTTACCGGTGTTGAGATGTTCCGCAAGCTCCTCGACCAGGGTGAGGCTGGCGACAACGTAGGTCTGCTTCTGCGTGGTATCGACTACAAGGAGATCAAGCGTGGTATGGTAATCTGCCATCCAGGACTCGTTAAGCCACACGATCACTTCACTGCTTCGGTTTACGTGCTGAAGAAGGAAGAGGGTGGCCGCCACACTCCATTCCACAACAAGTATCGTCCACAGTTCTACATCCGCACACTTGACGTGACAGGCGAGATCAGCCTGCCCGAGGGCGTAGAGATGGTTATGCCTGGTGACCACGTTGAGATCAACGTTAAGCTCATCACTCCAGTAGCATGCAGCGAGGGTCTTCGCTTCGCTATCCGCGAGGGTGGTCGCACCGTTGGTTCTGGTCAAATCACCAAGATCATCGACGATTAATCAAGTGATGAAACCTCAGTCTCTGTCAGTAGCAGAGATGGCGAGGTGACATAACAAAACAATGCAGCCGGCTGCGCTATGTCAGCAGCAATGCCAGGGAACTAGGTAGCCGGCTGTTTTTTACACGGGAATAGTTCAGTTGGTAGAACGACGGTCTCCAAAACCGTAGGTCGTGAGTTCGAGTCTTACTTCCCGTGCTAATTATCTCAAATAAACAATGAAAAAATACAAGTTACTTACGGACATCGAGGAATCTTATAACGAGCTCGTTCATAAGGTTTCTTGGCCAACAAGAAGTGAACTAGTCAACAGCACAATCGTGGTAATGGTTGCTTCCATCATTGCTGCTCTTCTTATCTGGGTGGTTGACTGGATTATCAACAACGTGATGGAGTTGGTTTACGGCCTGGCTATCTAAGCCTGCGCTGTAATCAACGTGAAATCACACTGGGTTGAGACGCCGAGTTCACTCGATGAGTGTAGAAAAACAAGTAATCAACAACGCTAATTTTTAAGATCAATGGCTGAAACCAAAAAACTTCAGTGGTACGTTCTGCGTGCCATCTCGGGCAAAGAGGCTAAAGTCAAGGAGATGCTTGACGCGGCCTGCAAGAACACCGACTTGGGCAAATATGTGGCTCAGGTGATGGTGCCTACCGAGAAGGTCTACACTACCCGTGGCGGCAAGAAGGTCCTCAAGGACCGCAACTTGTTCTCGGGCTATGTGTTTGTGCAGTGCATCTTGCGTGGCGATGTTGAGGACTACTTGCGCAACACTACTAATGTTATTGACTTCGTGCGCAGCCGCGACACCGACCGCAAGCCCGAGCCCATTCGCGAGAGCGATATTGCTCGCATGCTCAATGCGGCCGAAGGTGAGCAGCTTGGCGACGACGCTTCGCCCAACGACTACATCGTGGGTGAGACTGTAAAGGTCAATGACGGCCCCTTCAACGGCTTCACTGGTGAAATCGAGGAGGTCAACCGCGAGAAACGCAAGCTCAAGGTTATGGTCAAGGTGTTTGGTCGCAAGACTCCACTCGAGTTGGACAATTCGCAGGTAACGCGAGAGTGAGCCTCTTAATGTTACGTGAGAGGGCACGTATCGCAACTTGTTTATCAATTATATAAACATTTTAGATTTTAAGAACAATGGCTAAAGAAATTGCTGGACAGATCAAATTACAGATTAAAGGTGGAGCAGCCAATCCTTCACCCCCAGTAGGACCTGCACTTGGTGCTAAGGGTATCAACATCATGGAGTTTTGCAAGCAATTCAATGCCCGCACTCAGAGTAGCGCCGGCAAGGTGCTGCCTGTTGTGATCACTTACTATGCCGACAAGAGCTTTGACTTCATCGTCAAGACTTCGCCTGCTGCTGTGCAGCTGCTCGATGCCGCCAAGATCAAGGGCGGTTCGGGTGAGCCTAACCGCAAGAAGGTGGCTAGTGTGACTTGGGAGCAGATTCAAGCAATTGCTGAGGACAAGATGCCTGATTTGAACTGTTTTACTCTGGCTTCGGCTATGAGAATGGTGGCTGGTACAGCAAGAAGTATGGGTATCACTGTAAAGGGCGAATTCCCTGAGAACATTTAAAACTTCAATTGAACTATGGGTAAACTTACAAAAAATCACAAGTTAGCAAAGGAGAAGATTGAAGCCGGGAAGAGTTACACCCTTTTAGAGGCAGCCACTTTGTTGAAGGAAATCACCTACACAAAGTTCAATGCCTCGGCTGATATCGATGTACGTCTTGGTGTTGACCCTCGCAAGGCCGACCAGAACGTTCGTGGCGTGGTTTCACTGCCCAATGGTACTGGTAAGACCGTAAGGGTTCTTGTTATGTGTACTGCCGACGCCGAGGCTGCTGCCAAGGAGGCTGGTGCCGACTATGTAGGTCTTGACGAGTATATCGACAAGATTAAAGGTGGCTGGACCGATGTTGATGTAATCATCACTCAGCCCCAGTGCATGGGCAAGCTTGGTCCTCTGGGCCGCATCCTGGGTCCTCGTGGCTTGATGCCTAACCCCAAGAGTGGAACTGTTACCCCCGACGTGGCTAAGGCCGTTAAGGAGGTTAAGCAAGGTAAAATTGACTTCAAGGTTGACAAGAAGGGTATTGTGCACACTTCTATTGGTAGAATGTCGTTCACTCCCGAGCAGATCAAGGAGAATGCTCAGGCATTCATCAACACCCTTATCAAGCTCAAGCCTAACACCGCGAAGGGTACCTATCTGAAGAGCATTTATCTTTCAAGTACTATGAGTCCAGGTATCAAGATTGATGTTAAGTCGATTGATGCTTAATTAAAAAACGGAGAAAAAAATGAGAAAGGAAGATAAAGCAAAACAGATTGAGGCAATTAAGAATATACTTGCCGACTATAGCTGCGTGTACTTGACCGAGACCACTGCCTTGAATGCCGAGAAAACTGTTGAGCTGCGTCGTGCAGCCTTCAAGAACGACATCAAGATGATGGTTGTTAAGAACACTTTGTTAAAGAAGGCGATGGAGCAGAGTGATGTTGACTACAGTGGCCTCTATGGCGCACTTGCTGGTCCCACCACACTGATGCTTAGCAACACTGGTAATGCTCCCGCTAAACTTATCAAGAGTTTCCGTCAGAAGAAAGAGACACTGCCTGCACTGAAGGCTGCGTTTGTTGAGGAGACAGCCTATGTGGGCGCCGACCAACTCGACACTCTGGCTACAATCAAGAGCAAGAACGAACTTATCGCCGACGTTGTGGCATTGCTGCAGTCGCCTGCTAAGAACGTTATCAGCGCCCTGCAGAGTGGTGGCAACAAGCTGCACGGAATTCTGGAAACATTATCAAATAAAGAAAATTAATAACAACTCAATTAAATCATACAAAAATGGCAGATTTAAAAGCTTTTGCAGAACAATTAGTTAATCTTTCAGTTAAGGAAGTAAACGAGCTCGCTCAGATCCTTAAGGATGAGTATGGTATCGAACCCGCCGCTGCTGCTGTAGCAGTTGCTGCTGGTCCTGCCGCTGGCGCCGCCGCTGCCGAGGAGGAGAAGTCTTCTTTCGACGTAGTTCTTAAGGCCGCTGGAGCTAACAAACTTAAAGTTATCAAACTCGTTAAGGAG
This sequence comes from Porphyromonadaceae bacterium UBA2751, assembly GCA_002353285.1. Lineage (GTDB taxonomy): Bacteria > Bacteroidota > Bacteroidia > Bacteroidales > Muribaculaceae > Sodaliphilus. The sequence continues at coordinate 37,286 of DEJJ01000018.1, forward strand.
CTCACCGGTCTTGGCCTGAAGGAGGCTAAGGCGCTCGTTGACAACGCTCCTGGCACCGTTAAGGAAGGTCTTGCCAAGGCTGAGGCTGAGGGCATGAAGCAACAACTCGAAGCTGAGGGAGCTGAAGTTGAACTTAAATAATACTGCCTGTTAATCAGGTATATAGGTTAAGAATCCCAAGTGATTGTCGATTCTTAACCTTTTTGTGTCTTTTTTTATTTTGAGTTCACCTTAATTTTATTTTTCAATGTCAGTTTCCAAAACCAATCGCGTTAATTTTGCCCGCGTCAAGAATCCATATCCTTATCCCGACTTTCTTGACGTGCAATTACAATCTTTCAGAGATTTTCTGCAATTAGATACTCCCACAGAGAAAAGAAAAAACGAGGGACTCTATAAAGTGTTCAGCGAGAACTTCCCCATTGAGGACACTCGCAACAACTTTAAACTTGAATTCCTTGACTACTTCATCGATCCTCCACGCTACACCGTTGAGGAGTGTCTTGACCGTGGCCTCACTTACAGTGTGCCACTCAAGGCAAAGCTCATGCTCTCTTGCTCCGACCCCGATCATGAGGATTTCGCTACCGTAGTGCAAGACGTGTATCTGGGTGCGATTCCTTACATGACCGACAAGGGTACTTTCGTCATCAATGGAGCTGAGCGTGTGATTGTGTCGCAGCTGCATCGCTCGCCTGGCGTGTTCTTTGGCCAGAGCGTTCATGCCAACGGCACCAAACTCTATTCAGCACGTATTATCCCGTTCAGGGGCAGCTGGATTGAGTTTGCAACCGACATCAACAACGTGATGTATGCCTACATCGACCGCAAGAAGAAATTGCCCGTAACCACTCTGTTGCGTGCAATAGGTCTTGAGACTGATAACGACATTATCAAGATTTTCGGTCTTGCCGAGGAGATTAAGGTAAACAAGACCAACCTCAAGAACTCGGTGGGCCGCAAGCTTGCAGCTCGCGTGCTCAAGTCGTGGAACGAGGATTTCGTTGATGAGGATACTGGCGAGGTGGTTTCGATCGAGCGTAACGACGTTGTTATCGATCGCGACACCATTATCGAGGAGGACAACATTGCCGAGATTCTCGACTCGGGAGTGCAGACTATCCTCCTTCACAAAGAAGACATCAACACAGGTGAATATCAAATCATCTTCAACACTCTTAATAAAGACACATGTAACAGCGAGAAAGAGGCCATCAACTACGTTTATCGCCAGTTGCGCAACGCCGAGCCACCCGATGACACAAGTGCACGTGAAGTGATCAATAACCTCTTCTTCAGCGAGAAGCGTTACGACCTGGGCGATGTAGGTCGCTTCCGCATCAACAAGAAGCTGGGCTTGACCACTCCCGACGAGGTGCGTGTGCTCACCAAGGAAGACATCATCGAGATCATCAAGTATCTCATTGGCCTTATCAACAGCAAGACCGATGTCGATGATATCGACCATTTGAGCAACCGACGCGTGCGCACTGTGGGTGAGCAGCTCTACAACCAGTTTGGTGTGGGCTTGGCTCGCATGTCGCGCACCATTCGTGAGCGCATGAATGTGCGTGACAACGAGGTGTTTACTCCCATCGACCTGATTAATGCTAAGACTATCTCGTCGGTGATCAACACCTTCTTTGGCACTAATGCTCTGTCGCAGTTCATGGACCAGACCAACCCGCTTGCCGAGATCACTCACAAGCGCCGCATGAGTGCCCTGGGTCCTGGTGGATTGTCGCGTGAGCGTGCAGGTTTCGAGGTTCGTGACGTGCACTACACTCACTATGGCCGCCTGTGCCCAATTGAGACTCCTGAGGGTCCTAACATTGGTCTTATTTCATCGCTGTGTATCTACGCTAAGATTAACAAGCTGGGCTTCATCGAGACTCCTTACCGCAAGGTGGAGAACGCTAAGGTGAACCTCAATAATGACGAGATCGTTTACCTCACTGCCGAGAGCGAGGAGAACAATATCATCGCTCAAGGTAATGCACCACTCAACGATGATGGCACATTCCAGAATCCCAGGGTTAAGGCCCGCCTGGATGCCGACTTCCCAGTGGTTGCCCCCGAGGAGATCTCGCTCATGGACGTGTCGCCACAGCAGATTGCTTCGATTGCAGCTGCCATGATTCCATTCCTTGAGCATGACGATGCTAACCGCGCGCTGATGGGTGCCAACATGATGCGCCAGGCTGTGCCACTGCTGCGCAGCGAGGCGCCAATCGTTGGTACTGGCATCGAGGCGCGTCTGGCCTACGACAGCCGCACCCAAATTCAGGCCGAGGGCGCTGGTGTTATCGAGTATGTTGATGCCGATGTCATCCGCATCCGTTACGACCAGACCGAGGATGAGGCGTTTGTCAACTTCGACGAGCCAGTTAAGGAGTATCGCCTGCCAAAGTTCCGCAAGACTAACCAGAGCACAACTATCGACTTGAGGCCAGTGTGCAACACCGGCCAGCGTGTTGAGAAGGGCGACATCCTCACCGAGGGTTACTCTACCAGCGATGGTGAGCTTGCACTGGGACGCAACCTCAAGGTGGCTTACATGCCATGGAAGGGTTACAACTATGAGGATGCTATTGTGCTTAATGAGCGCATGGTGCGCGAGGATATCCTCACCTCGGTTCACGTTGACGAGTACACCCTCGAAGTGCGTGAAACCAAGCGAGGCATGGAGGAGCTCACAAGCGATATCCCCAACGTGAGCGAGGACGCTACCAAGGACCTCGACGAGCGCGGTATCATTCGCGTGGGTGCTCATGTGCAACCTGGCGACATCCTCATCGGTAAAATCACTCCTAAGGGTGAGAGCGATCCAACCCCCGAGGAGAAGCTGCTGCGTGCTATCTTTGGCGACAAGGCTGGCGACGTGAAAGACGCTTCGCTCAAGGCTAATCCTTCGCTCAAGGGTGTGATTATCAACACAAGGCTCTTTGCCCGCGCTGTCAAGAAGAGAAAGACTAAGGGCGGCGACCCCGATGCTCAGAAGCTTGACGACGAGTACGGAGCACAACTCACAGCTCTCAAGGACAAGCTCGTTGAGAAGCTGCTCGTGCTCACCGATGGCAAGCAGTCACAGGGTGTGAAGGACTTCCTCGACACCGAGGTTGTGGCTAAGGGTAACAAGTTCACCATGGAGGTGCTCAAGAACATTGAGTATGACTCGGTGAACCTGAGCCGATGGACCAATAACGATCACATCAACCAGATGATACGCCAGTGCGTGATGAACTACCTGCGCAAGAGCAAGGGTATTATTGCCGAGTTGCGACGCCGCAAGTTCGACCTCTCGATAGGCGATGAGCTGCCTTCGGGAATCATGCAGATGGCTAAGGTATATGTCGCCAAGAAGCGCAAGATTGGCGTGGGCGACAAGATGGCAGGACGCCATGGTAACAAGGGTATCGTGTCGCGCGTGGTGCGCCAGGAGGACATGCCGTTCCTTGCCGATGGTACTCCCGTTGATATCGTGCTTAACCCACTGGGTGTGCCTTCGCGCATGAACCTGGGTCAGATTTTTGAGGCCGTGCTTGGCTGGGCTGGACGTGAGCTTGACGTTAAGTTTGCTACTCCCATCTTTGATGGTGCCTCGCTCGACGACCTTAACGAGTGGACCGACAAGGCTGGCCTGCCTCGCGTGGGCAAGACTTGGCTCTACGACGGTGGCACTGGCGAGCGCTTCGACCAGCAGGCTACTGTGGGCGTGACCTACATGCTCAAGCTCGGCCACATGGTTGAGGACAAGATGCATGCTCGCAGCATTGGCCCGTACTCACTCATCACTCAGCAGCCACTTGGTGGTAAAGCTCAGTTTGGTGGTCAGCGCTTCGGAGAGATGGAGGTTTGGGCTCTTGAGGCATTTGGCGCAAGTCATGTGCTGCAGGAGATCCTCACCATCAAGAGTGACGATGTCACAGGCCGTAGCCGCGCCTATGAGGCAATTGTTAAGGGCGATCCCATGCCCACTCCGGGCATCCCCGAATCTCTCAATGTGCTCCTGCATGAGTTGCGTGGATTGTGCTTGAGTGTAACACTCGATTAATAGTTATAACCGTTATCCTTTCATTACTATACTAGATCATGGCTTTTAAGAAAGATAATAAGACAAGAAGTAGCTTCTCTAAGATTACCATTGGACTGGCGTCGCCCGACGACATCCTGGGTAACTCTAAGGGAGAGGTTCTCAAGCCCGAGACTATCAACTACCGTACCTATAAGCCAGAGCGCGACGGTCTCTTCTGCGAGCGCATCTTTGGTCCTGTTAAGGACTACGAGTGCCATTGCGGTAAGTACAAGCGCATCCGCTATCGCAATATCGTGTGCGACAGGTGTGGTGTTGAGGTCACTGAAAAGAAGGTGCGCCGTGAGCGCTGCGGTCACATCCAGCTTGTGGTGCCTGTGGCTCACATCTGGTATTTCCGCTCGCTGCCCAACAAGATTGGTTATTTGCTGGGCTTGGCCACCAAGAAGCTCGACTCGGTTATATACTATGAGCGTTACATCGTTATCAACCCAGGTAATGTGGTTGTTGACGAGTCCACTGGCGCATTCAATGTAGTGCCTGGCATCGCCGAGAGCACTAAGGACCGCGACCAGGTGAACCGCCTGCACAAGTATGACCTGCTGAGCGAGGAGGAATATCTTGCTATTCAGGAGAAGTTGCCCGAGGGCAACCGCAACCTCGACGATAGCGATCCTAATAAGTTCATCGCCAAGATGGGTGCCGAGGCTATCTACGACCTGCTTGCTGAGCTCAATCTCGACAAGCTCTCTAACGAGCTGCGCGACCGCGCAAGCAACGAGACCTCGCAGCAGCGCAAGACCGATGCCCTCAAGCGTCGTCAGGTGGTTGAGATGTTCCGTTCAAGCAAGAACATGAACCGCCCCGAGTGGATGATTCTAAAGGTGATTCCAGTGATTCCACCCGATTTGCGCCCTCTCGTGCCACTCGATGGTGGCCGTTTCGCTACCAGCGATCTTAACGACCTTTATCGTCGTGTTATCATTCGCAACAACCGTCTCAAGCGACTCATCGAGATCAAGGCTCCCGAGGTGATCTTGCGCAACGAGAAGCGCATGCTTCAGGAGGCAGTCGACTCGCTGCTCGACAACTCTCGCAAGTCGAGTGCTGTCAAGAGCGATGCCAACCGTCCTCTCAAGTCGTTGAGCGACAGCCTTAAGGGCAAGCAAGGACGTTTCCGTCAGAATCTGCTCGGTAAGCGTGTCGACTATTCAGCTCGTTCGGTTATCGTTGTGGGTCCTGAGCTCAAGATGGGCGAGTGCGGTATTCCTAAGGACATGGCAGCCGAGCTCTACAAGCCTTTCGTTATTCGCAAGCTCATTGAGCGCGGTATCGTGAAGACTGTAAAGAGTGCCAAGAAGATTGTCGACCGCAAGGAACCAGTGGTGTGGGACATCCTTGAGAACGTGATGAAGGGTCATCCAGTGCTCCTCAACCGTGCCCCAACACTGCACCGTCTCGGTATTCAGGCTTTCCAGCCTAAACTCATCGAGGGTAAGGCAATCCAGCTGCACCCACTGGCATGTACTCCATTTAATGCCGACTTCGATGGCGACCAGATGGCTGTGCACTTGCCACTGGGCAATGAGGCTATTGTCGAGGCACAGATGCTCATGCTCATGCCTCACAACATCCTTAACCCTGCTAACGGTGAGCCTATCACCGTTCCATCGCAGGACATGGTATTGGGACTTTATTACATCACCAAGCTGCGCCAGGGAGCCAAGGGTGAGGGTCTCACTTTCTACGGTCCCGAGGAGGCTACTATCGCCTTCAATGAGGGTAAGCTGGCGATGAACGCCATCATCTCGGTGATGGTCGATGATGTGGATGCCGAGGGCAACCCCATTCGTCACATCGTTAAGGACACCTCGGTGGGTCGTATCATCTTCAACAACTGCGTGCCCGAGGAACTCGGCTACGTTAACGAGGTGATTTCTAAGAAGTCGCTCAAGAAGATTATTACCAAGGTTATTCGCAACTGTGGTGTGCCTCGCAGTGCCAAGTTCCTTGACGACATCAAGAACTTGGGTTACTACATGGCATTCAAGGGCGGCCTCTCGTTCAATCTTGACGACGTGCTCGTGCCACCCGAGAAACAGCAGCTCATTCAGGAAGGTGATGCTCAGGTTGAGGAAGTGATGAACAACTACAACATGGGTTTCATTACCAACAACGAGCGATATAACCAAATCATTGATATCTGGACTCATGTGAACAGCCGATTGACCGACACGCTCATGAAGCAAATCTCGGCCGACAAGCAAGGCTTCAACTCTGTTTACATGATGCTTGACTCAGGTGCTCGTGGTTCGCGCGACCAGATTCGTCAGCTCTCAGGTATGCGTGGTCTTATGGCCAAGCCTCAGAAGAGTGGTGTGGAAGGTGGACACCAGATTATTGAGAACCCAATTCTTGCTAACTTCAAGGAGGGCCTCTCGGTGCTGGAGTACTTCATCTCTACTCACGGTGCCCGCAAGGGTCTTGCCGATACCGCTCTTAAGACTGCCGACGCTGGTTATCTAACACGTCGTCTCGTTGATGTGGCTCATGACGTTATTATCAACGAGGAGGACTGTGGCACACTGCGAGGACTCGTTTGCCGCGAGGTGAAGAACAACGACGATGTGGTTGCCACTCTGGGCGAGCGCATTGTGGGACGCGTTTCGGTTCACGACGTTATCGACCCAACCACTGGCGAGGTAATAGTCGAGGCTGGCGAGGAGATTAACGACGCTGCTGCCGACCGCATCAACAATTCACCTATCGAGAGCGTCGAGATTCGCTCGGTGCTCACCTGCGAGTCGAAGCATGGTGTGTGCGCCAAGTGCTACGGACGCAACCTGGCCAACCACCGCATGGTGCAGAAGGGCGAGGCTGTAGGTGTGATTGCCGCTCAGTCGATTGGCGAGCCTGGTACTCAGCTTACTCTGCGTACGTTCCACGTGGGTGGTGTGGCAAGTAACATTGCTGCCGTGAGCAACATGACCTCGAAGTACGACGGCCGTCTTGAGATTGACGAGCTGCGCACTGTTGCCGATAAGGATGGTCACGACATCGTGATTGGTCGTATGGCCGAGATGCGCATCGTTGATCCTAACACTAACATGATGCTCACAACTGCCAATATCGTCTATGGTTCTAAACTCTTCTTCAAGCCAGGCGACATGCTCAAGAAGGGTGACGTGATATGCGAGTGGGACCCATTCAACGCCGTTATCGTGAGCGAGGTGGGTGGACGCTTGAGGTTCAAGAACCTTATCGAGGGCGTTACCTATCGCAACGAGGTTGATGAAACCTCTAACAAGAGCGAGATGATTGTCATCGAGTCGAAAGACCACACTCGCATTCCCGAGGCTCAGCTGGTATCGGCCGACGATTATGACAATCCCGAGGCTGCTCCCATCAAGACCTACTCATTGCCAGTGGGTGCTCACCTGATGAAGATAGAAGGTGAGGAGATTACTCCTGGTGAGGTGTTCGTTAAGATTCCACGCGCTTCGAGCGGTGGTGCTGGTGATATCACCGGTGGTCTGCCACGTGTTACAGAGCTCTTCGAGGCTCGCAACCCATCTAATCCTGCTATCGTGAGCGAGATTGACGGTGTAGTGACCTTCGGACGCATCAAGCGTGGTAACCGCGAGATTATTGTCACCAGCAAGAACGGCGAGCAAAAGAAGTACCTCGTGCCAATGTCGAAGCAGATTCTCGTGCTCGAGAACGACTCGGTGCGCGCCGGCACACCACTCTCCGACGGTGCTGTCACTCCTGCCGATATCCTGCGCATTAAGGGCCCAACAGCCGTACAGGATTATATCGTTAATGAGGTTCAGGATGTTTACCGCCTGCAGGGTGTGAAGATTAACGACAAGCACTTTGAGGTTATCGTGCGACAGATGATGCGCAAGGTTAACATCATCGATCCAGGTGACACCAACTTCCTTGAGCAGCAAATCGTCGACAAGCGCGACTTCATGGACGAGAACGACCGCATCTGGGGCAAGAAGATTGTCATCGACTGTGGCGACGCTCTCGACATCGACAAGGGGCAAATGATTACCCCACGCAAGCTGCGCGACATCAACTCGATGCTCAAGCGCAAGGCTCTGCGTGAAGTTAAGGTGCGCGACGCCGTGCCTGCCACCAGCGAGCAGATTCTGCAAGGTATCACTCGTGCCGCATTGCAGACTAAGAGCTTCATCTCGGCAGCTTCGTTCCAGGAGACTACCAAGGTGCTCAATGAGGCTGCTATCAGCGGCAAGGTCGATTACCTCGAGGGCATGAAGGAGAACGTGATTTGCGGTCACCTCATCCCAGCAGGAACTGGCTTGCGTGAGTATCAAACTCTTGTGGTTGGCAACAAGGATGACTTTGACCGCGCGGCTGTAATCAAGGACGCTGAGGTTGTTGATCAGCTCTAACAATGACCTGAACACTGGGGCTCAAGCGGAGACCTTCAGGCATTGTTCTCACTGAATCAAGCTTGTTGATTTCAACAAGTTTTAGAAACTCTGAAGTTGTGATTGATTCATAACTTCAGAGTTTTTTTTCTTGCTCACCACGAAAAAAGTCTATAACTTTGTAGAGTTGATTTTATAACATCTCAATAATATATGGCACAAAAACGCATTACTATAGCAATTGACGGTCATTCTTCGTGTGGAAAGAGCACTATGGCCAAGGCCCTGGCTAAGCGCATTGGCTATGCCTATATCGACACTGGCGCTATGTATCGGGCTGTGACTCTCTACTGCCTTGACAACGGAATGATCGATGGCGACAAGGTGAACAAGCAGCGCTTGCGTCGCCACATGCCCAAGATTGAAATAACATTTAAGGTTGATGATGAGGGCAAGAGCAATACTTGGCTCAACGGGCGAAATGTTGAGAAAGACATTCGAGGCATGGAGGTGAGTAGCAAGGTGAGCTTGATTGCTGCCATTGGATTCGTAAGGCGAGCCATGGTTGAGCAACAGCAGGCCATGGGCCGTAACAAAGGCATAGTCATGGATGGTCGCGACATTGGCACCGTGGTGTTCCCCGATGCCGAGTTCAAGGTGTTTGTCACTGCATCGGCCCAGGTGCGCGCCGAGCGCCGCTTCAAGGAATTGCAGAGCAAGGGCGACACAACCACAACCTTCGATGAAGTGCTTGCCAACGTCGTTGAGCGCGACCGCATCGACTCCACTCGCAAGGAGAGTCCACTGCGTCAGGCCGATGACGCTTTGCTCCTCGACAACTCTAATCTCACCATCGACGAGCAAAATGAGTGGCTCTACAACGAGTTCCTCAAGAAAGTAAAATAACAAAGCAAAATCTCCTTGATGCGAACTGATTAATAAGAAAAATGATAATCGAGATTGACAACGGTTCGGGCTTCTGCTTTGGTGTGACAACTGCCATCTCCAAGGCCGAGGAAGAACTCGACAAGACGGGGCACCTCTATTGCCTGGGCGACATTGTGCACAACAGCAACGAGGTGGAGAGGCTCAAGCACAAGGGACTCGAGACTATCACACACGAGCAACTGCGGCAATTGCACGACGTGAAAGTGCTGCTGCGTGCACATGGTGAGCCTCCCGAGACCTATGAGATTGCCCGCCGCAACAACATCGAGATTATAGACGCCACTTGCCCCGTGGTGCTGCAGTTGCAACGCCGCATCAACAAGAGCTATAACCTGGAGCAGCCCGACGGCAGTCAGCCACAAGTGGTAATCTACGGCAAGCGAGGGCATGCCGAGGTCAATGGCCTTGTGGGGCAAACTCAAGGCAACGCTCTCGTTATTGAGAGCCTTGATGAAATCGATAAAATCGACTTTAACCGAAACATCTATCTTTATTCTCAGACCACCAAGTCGCTGCAAGGCTTCAAGGCCATTGTTGAGGAGATTAAGAACAGGATTGGCGACACTGTTGAGTTTAAGAGCTTCGACACCATTTGCCGCTCCGTGGCCAATCGAATACCTCAAATACGCCAGTTCGCCGCTCGTCATGAGCTGATTCTCTTCGTGTGCGGTAGCAAGTCGAGCAATGGCAAGATTCTCTTTGCCGAGTGCCTCGATGCCAACCCTAACTCTCACATGATAAGCAACGAAACCGAGATCGACCCGCAGTGGTTGCAGGGTAAGGAGAGTATAGGAATATGTGGTGCCACTTCCACTCCACGATGGCTCATGAACAAGGTGAAAATCTTTGTTGAGAACAATTTCAAGGCATCTGAATCATGACAAAACGCACTCTTTTTATAATAATCGGTCTGCTGCTGCTGCTCGATATAGCAGCCTTCTTTGTCTACCTGATAGGCAACTCTAATAGCGATGGCAAGAGCCCCATTGAGTATGTGCTGCGCGACAGTGTAGCTCACATGGCCGACACCATCCCCGACCGAATTATCGAAGACAAATTCGACACCATTGCGCGTGATGCAGCCTTTGTTTCGCGCGACAAGATCAGGGTTGGCAAGGAACTTAAACCCATGACATGCTCGGTGAAATTTAAGTTCATTTGGCCAACTTCGATCAACAACAATAGCAATCTTGGCAAGCTGCACAAGGAGTTGATATCGCGCATTGCCACAACATCGGCCAGCGATGTGGACGGTCTAACCAAGCACTTGCTCGACCATCCCGAGTTTGCTCAACATTCCACCAAGTTTGTGCGCGCTGGCGAGGGAGTCAATGTTGAGCCAGGTATTAATAAAACGTTGCAGCATTATCGCGTGTTCCCTTATTTCAGCACCAGCTTTCTGCTTGAGGTTGTGGTTCTTGTGGAGAAGCACAACGGTGAGTCGCTGTCGCGCAACATGAACATTGTGCATTACGACCGCGTGCACCACCATGTTATAACGCTCGACAAGATTTTCGATCTCTCTAAAGCCGACGACATTCTAGCACTCGTGAATCAACGCATCGAGGCCGAGAAATTGACTGGCACTCACGACAACTGGCATGAGACCAACATCTTGCCCACCGAGTTCCTGTTGGGGCGCAAGAGTGTGGTGTTCTATCTCCCTGATGGGGCTATTGCGCCCAGAGGGACGGGATTGCATGAAATAACCGTTTCAAACCAGGATTTGGAGCCTTATTTTACAAGTTATTATAGCGAATTACTTGCCAACGACACACATTTCGTAACCTACGATTTCTTGCAATTTTAATCAGTTATGGCACTCGATAAGCAGCAGCTCGCAAGTCTCAAGCAGTATCTCGACCGGGAAGCAACCGCAATCAATAGTGTTGACTTTATCAAGAATGACCCAGTGCAGTTCCCGCGCCGATTTGAGGCACTGCGCGACATTGAGATTGCGGCGTTGCTCTCGGCCACTATCGCTTGGGGCAACCGCAAGATGATATGTAACAACTGCGAGAAGATGCTGGCCATTATGGAAGGGGAGCCAGCAGCATTTGTCGATGAGGCAGCCTACGAGGACCTGCCCGATGACCTTAACCTGCATCGCACGTTCTTTGCGCGCAATCTCAAGTACATGATGCGAGGGCTCAAGAGCATCTACGACAAATATCCATCACTCAACCACTTTGCTGCTGCTCACCATGTGGGCGACAGCGAGGAACCGGCATGGCGTCTTGTGGAACTCATGCAACAACACATGGCCGACGCCAACGGTGGCGCTACCGACTCGCGTTGCCTCCCCACCAACCTCACCAACACAGCTCTCAAGCGCATCAACATGGCATTGCGCTGGCTGGTGCGCGACGACGGCATAGTCGACATGGGAGTGTGGACTGCTATCAAGCCATCACAGCTCTTCATCCCACTCGATGTGCATGTGGGCAACACTGCCCGCGCCCTCGGCTTAATCGACCGGCGGGCTAACGACAAGAAAACCGTGCTCGCTCTCACATCATTGCTGCGCAAGTTCCGTCCTGACGACCCAGTTATCTACGACTACGCCCTCTTCGGAGTGGGAATAAACAATTCAAGTTCCTAAAGCTATAAACAGCTATAGAAACTTGAAGTTTAAAGGTTGATGGATGATCTACTTCTCCACTTTTGAGATTTTGTAGGACCCCTCGGTGCCTGTCACGCCAATGTGGCAGCTATGGCCTCCACCCTCCACCAGGAAGTACTTGGGCGAAACCTCCTTGATGCTAAAGTTCTCGGGGGTGATGTTGCCATGACCCGTAATCAGGTCCCAGTTGTAGGTGCCATCGGCATTCTTGAGCGACTCAAGTGCCTCGCTTGTGAAGCGAATCTTGATGTAGCGCAAGTAGCTGTCGTTGTAGAGGTTGCCAGTGTAGACATACTCGTCGAAGAAGCCCCTGATGAACGCTTCCTCAAGATTGGCAACGTCGCCATTGTCAAGACGATGTGCGCCCTCTACGGTCCACATGCCCTGGTCTACTACCATGTTGTTATTATTGCTCTTAGTCTGCTTGGCAGCCACGGCTTTGCGCTTACCTTTCTTAACCTTAGCGTTAGCATCGACCGATGTTCCCACTATTAAAGCCACTATAGTGGCAATAAACAAAATCTTTTTCATAACTTGCTGTTTAAATTGGTAATAAAAATGGTTGAAATGCAATTTCTACTTTTTTTGACCCAAAAGATGTGGCAAGGTTTAATCCTCAAGAACAAACCATGTGCTGGTGTCGTAACGAGGTAGGGCATACACCTGGATGTCCTTCTCACGCTCTATTGGGGCAAAGCTGCCGTCGCCCACACTCACACCACGTTCCTTCAGCGCCCGCATCATGGCCTGTAGAGCCACATCGGGGGTGTTGTTGTCGTTGCTCAAGTGGCACAAGAACACCCACTTCAGGCCGTCGTGGTAATTGCTTGCCACAAACTGTGCTGCCACTTCGTTGTCGAGGTGCCCTTTAGCACCACGCACGCGAGCCTTCAAGTACTCGGGATACTTGCCAGTGTCGAGCATGGTGCGGTCGTAGTTGCTCTCAATCATCAAGTAGTTGGCCTGCTGCATGTAGTGGGCAGCACGCTCGGTAATCACACCCATGTCGGTGGCCACCACAAAGTGCTTGCCACCAGCCTCGAAGCTGAATCCCATGTTGTCGATAGCGTCGTGCGACGTGTCGAAGGCAGTAATTTTCATGCCTGCAAGAAAGAACGGTATCTCCTTGAAGATGCTCACCTGGTAGTCCTTGATGCGCCTCGACACGTTGTGGTGCCGAAGCAGGCCTCCCATCAGGCGAGGGGTGCAATAGATGCGCATGTGCTTGTTCTCGCGCACTATCTTGTAGGCGTAGCGAATGTGGTCGGCATGGTCGTGCGTGAGCAGGATGCCTTTCACCTTCGATAGCTTGATGCCGTTGGCCTCCAAGTCACGATACACGTGCTCGGGGTCGATTCCGGCGTCGATTAGCACACCTCCGTTCTCATTACCCAGAAACGAGCAGTTTCCACTGCTTCCGCTTCCAAAACTCACATATTGGAACGCTTTCCACGGCTCATTGTCGTGGTCGTCTCGTTTGTGCGAGTTTTCATCCTTAAAATCCAGTTCGCCAATGGCATATTTGTCTACCCATCGGCTGCCGCCAAGCCTCTGCTGGCGAAATTTATCATAGTTTTTACTCATTTTTCAAAATTCAGTAGAGCTCATTTAGGAGTAGGGTAGTAGAGCAGAAAAAACTCTCCCCTCTCACTCTCCCCTCTCTACTTGTAAAGCAAGAAGATGGTGGGCACCTTGTGCATCTCGGGCAGGTGGCCAAGCCATTGCTTCACGCCGCGAGTGATGATGCTCTCGGCTGCACCAGTGATGTCGGTGGCGATGCACAATTTCAGGTGTGCTGGCAGTGTGCGACACAGCTCGGTGGCGAGTGAGTTGTTGCGATAAGGGGTCTCGATAAAAATCTGAGTCTGATCCTCATGCATGATGCGGCGCTCCATCTCCTTGAGCTTGCGGGCGCGCTCACCAGCATCAATTGGCAAGTAGCCCAGGAATGCAAAGCTCTGTCCGTTGAACCCCGACCCCATTAGCCCCATCAGTATGCTTGATGGGCCCACCAGGGGTTTCACCTTGTAGCCACGTTGCTGGGCTATCGCCACCACGTCGGCACCAGGGTCGGCAATGGCGGGGCATCCTGCCTCGCTTATCACCCCCATGGGCTCGCCTTGTGCCAGCGGCTTCAGCATGCCTGGAATCTCGCTGGCGCTGGTGTGGCGGTTTAGCTCATAGAAGGTGAGCGAGTCAATGTCGATGTCGCGGTCACACTTCTTCAAGAATCTTCGTGCCGAGCGCACATTCTCCACGATGAAGTGCTTTATTTCCCTCACTATAGCAGTGTTGGCATTAGGCAACACGTTGCTCAACTCAACATCGCTGAGCTGCACAGGAATCAGATATAGAGCCGCGTCAATCATCCTTCATTGCAAGGTTCATTGGTTTTAACCTACAAAATTAATGATTTTACTCTATTGCTCCGCAATAACTGGGCATAAAAAATGTAAAATCACCCCATCGTTCCCTCACAAGTGCAATGGTTTGCATTTCTTTTATATTAAAAATAATTTCTTCGGAAAACAATATAATTATTAATTATTTATCTTTGTTGCTGAAAGTTACGCCCTTACCAGTTAGGGTAAGTGGCACAAAGAGAAATAACCATTTAATTTATTAACTTAAACTTCACATTCTGTTTTATGAACAACAAGTTACTCAAATCTTTATTTGCAGTGGTTCTTGCTTTTGCAGGACTATTTGCAACTTCCTTCACTGCAAGTGCTGCAGTTGCAGGCGATGTTAACGGCGACGGCTCTGTCACCAGCGCCGATGTAACCCTTCTTTACAACTATCTGTTGGGCTCTGGCGATGTCTCTGCAATGGTTAACGGCGACGTCGACGGCGATGGCACCATCACCAGTGGTGATGTCACCTTCGTTTACAGCATCATGCTTGGCACTGCCCCTGTTGAGAATGAGCACGTTTACATCCTGGGTGAGGTCAACGGCAACCAGTGGAATCCAGCTGTAGGCTATGAGATGACTACCGAGGACGGCAAAATCTACACCGCCGAGATCACTACTAAAGAGAGCGGATTCAGCTACTTTAGCTTCACCAAGAAGCTTGCCGATGCCGAGAGCGAGACTGGATGGGACGACATCGCTGCTCACCGCTTTGGTGCTGTTGCTGCCAACCCAGGCGACAATAATTTCGTTGTGACCGAGGCACTCCTTGGAACTGACATTGCTCTCACTACCGAGAACTACCTCGCACTCCAGATGGCTCCTGGCACTTTCACCCTCACTCTCGACCTCGAGAACATGACTCTCAAAATCAATGGCGAGTTCACTCCACAGCCACAGCCCGAGAACAACTGGTACCTCATTGGCACCAACAACAACTGGTCGACCACCGACAAGACCTACAAGTTCACTCAGAGCACCGACAACGAGAACGTCTACAGCATTCACGTCGACAACGTGAGCGGCGACTTCTGGTTCAAGATTGCCAACGAGGACTGCTACTCCGCTGCCGACTTCTATGGTGGAACAATACTCAGCTTTGCCACCAATGGTGAGGGTCCTCTCACCGGTAACCTCGTGACTGGCAACCAGGGCGCATTCTGTCTGCCAGGAAGCTACAATGCTACCTACTTCGACCTCACAATCGATGTTGAGAACATGACCTACACTATCACTACCGATGGCCAGGCTCCTGTTATCGACCCAACTGCTAAGTACGACTACGTTTACATCGCAGGTAATGCCGACGGTTGGAGTGGCAACGGAGGCAAGCTCGCTTCGGTGAAGGACGCTAACGACTTCTATGGCTTCATCAATGCTGGTGGAGAGTTCAAGATCCAGAAGGACAAAGGCTCATGGGCTACCAACTGGGGCGGCTCTAACGGCACACTCGTTGTCGACGGCGATAACCTCCAGGCCAACGGCCTCGTTTACGTGAATGCTAACCTCAACGCCATGACCTACAGCATCACAGAGATTACCAGCATGAGCATCAGTGGCGACGCTATCGCTGGTGGTTGGGAAGCTGAAATTCCTCTCACTTACAACGAGGAGACTGGTGCTTGGGAAGGCGACATCACCTTCACTACAGGAACGTTTAAGTTCCATGCCAACGGTGGTTGGAACATCAACTTTGGTGGCACTCTCGATGACCTCACCATCAACGGCGACAACATCCCCGTTGAGGCTGGCACCTACAATGTGGCCCTCACTCTCGTTTGCCCAGGTGAGTACACAGCTACTCTCACTCCTGCAAACTAATCATTTGCACCCATTAGAAATTAATGCTTTTAACAACTTTATTTATTAATCACAGTTAAAGGGTTAATTATCTAATTATTAGTCACAACACAATGGCGAGAAAGCTTTTTGTCTTTCTCGCCATTGCTCTTTTGGGTGGTGGCGCACAAAATTGAGGCGTGGCCCACATCCTGTGAGTCACGCCAGTGCTTAAAAGAGTTTGGTAATTATGATAGTCGTTACTTGGCCTTATACTCCAAAGGCAAGAACGGTGTAGAACACGTCGTTACCAGTTTGGTAGCCGAGATTCACGTAGCCTATTCCATCGCCTCCGTACCAGGAGTACATCGAGTTGGCGAAGCTCACGGGAGTGCCATAGATGCTGGTCAGGTAGTTGTAGAGGCTGAAGAAGCGAGAAGTGTCGTAGCTCGAAGTCCAAGAGGCAAATTCTACATAGTCAAGATTGTCGTTGCCGTCGAATTGGAGCATTACATCATCCCAGCCGTAGTCAAGAAGCTCAATGTCGGTCAGATACACGATATTGTCCATGTAGCCGTCGATGTAGTAGCCGTTGTAGTACAAGTAGTTCAAAGCGTTTCTCATCGAGGTTCCCCAGCTCAAGCCAAGCACGCCAGCAATGGTGGGATAGCTATTGTAGCGGGTCACGTTCACTGTCACAATGGGACGATAAACCCACATTGTGGTGGGACGCCAGCGGCGCACTGAGGGAAGGATGGGATTGCTCCAGCTCCAGCTGTTGTAACGGAAGCTGTTGAAGAAACGGTCGCCATCGAAGCGTGGACGGTGAGTGTGGTTGTAACGGAAGGCATTGTAGTCGATCTTGGGACCACCGCCTGCCATCACGGTTCCACCCACTTTGGGGCGAGGTGTGCCAGTGCTGGGACGGCTGGTGGGAGGTGCTACGTGACCCCTGCCACTATTGCCGCTGGTGCTGGGGCGAACGCTGTTGCCGCCAGTGTTGCCGCCAGTGTTGGGGCGAACGCTGTTGCCGCCAGTGTTGGGGCGAACGCTGTTGCCACTGGTGCTGGGGCGAACGTTGCTGCTGCTTGAGCGGTTATTGCCGTTGTTGATTGTAGTGCTCACGCTCGTGCGGTTGCCTGCTTGTGGACGACTGATGGTAGTGCTGGTGCTGGTGCTTGGCCTGTTCACTTGTGGACTACTCACAGTCGAGGTGCGGTTCACTGGGGTTCCCATTGTGGTGCGGGAAACCGAATTGTTGTTATTTACTACTGCGGCATTACTGCTCCTGGCTGGAGTGGCAGTGGCAACACTGCGGTTGCCTGTTGCTGCCGCGCTTGAATTGGTTGCTGGGCGTCGGCCTTGGGCCATTGCGCCAGTTGATGTGATGGCGAGCCCGCTAGCGAGCATCAAGCCAATCATTGTGTTGTAAACTGTCCTTTTCATAATGCTCAAAATTTTAAAAAGTGAATACAATGGTTTGTGTTTGGTTTTTTGACCTTAAATCGGCACTTGGGTTTAAAGCGCGTTTTCGCCTAATGGCCACATTTCGTGCCCACTTGCCACTTTGTCTCGACCAATCTCCCTTAAAAATCTACAAAAAAAGGTGGCATCACACGCTTAGAGTGAGTACCACCTTCTAATATTAACTATTAAAACGTCATTAGTTGCCTAGTAGTATCGAGTAGATGAAGGTCACGTCGCCCGAGGTTATCGCGCCGTCGCCATCCTGGTCGCCATTAACGAGGTCGCTGCCGTCGTTGTTGAGCAGCCAGTTGTAGAGCACCGTCACATCGGCAGCAGTAACGTTGCCATCGCCGTTGGCATCGCCAGGAACCACTGGGCTGAGCGCGCCATTGTGGTAGATGGTGAAGTCGTCGACATAGCCTGCCAGCGATGTGGAACCTGCGGTGCATGCCACTCGGTAGCGTGCTGGCACCTGAACGCTAACTGGGAAACAAATTGTGCTCTTCATATTTGGGCCTGCAATCACCGAGTTGGTGCCAATAGCATTAGTTTGAGCCACCCATGTCTTGCCTTGGTCGGTCGACATGAAGAGCTGCACAGTGGCGTTGATGTTGGTGTTGTTATAGAAATTGAACGATACCATATAGGTGTTGAATGCCACGTCGCTGGTCATAGTCATAGTCGATGGTTTCTTCATTGCCACCGAGATGCTGCCGTTGCCAGTCGAGGCATTAGCCACAGTGGCTGGCCAGGCTTTGGCCAGAGTCCACCCCGACAGAGTGCCATCATCGCTAATTGTGGAGTTGTTAGAAGTTTTTGGAGTCATGGGTTCAAAGTCCTCGGCTACAGTCACAAATGTGCCGTCTTTCTTAACCGAGAATTTCACCACGCCGTCTTCCTCACGAATGTTGTAGAGGACATATTGATTGGGCTTGTTGCCCCATGCCTGTAGGTTGGCATGAGTGTCGTTGGTCACCATCGTCACGCAGCGTGAGCCTGGGAAGGCATCGGTGGGCGACTGGAAGGCGGTGGAGCCACCAGCGCGCAGCAGCTCATAGTAGAGGCGGTTGGCGTTGCCGTTAGGCGCATTGTTGCTCCACACGCTGGCGTTGGTCGAGTCCATGCGTGCAATGGTCATGCCGCTGCCAGGGACGTAGGCATCCCACTTAGTTCCCTTTTGCCGATTGTCGATGAGGAACACCTCTTTGTTGGTAGGGGTTTTGAGGATGAAGCCCTCTCCAGTGGTGCTGGTGGGGTTGAGGGTGTAGTCGCCCTCGGCGGTGATTATTTGATAGTTGGCAAAGCCAGTGCTGTAACGGTCATAGAGGCTGTAGGCCACTGGTGTGCGGGCATTGTTCTGGTAGTTGCCTCCTGCCATGAGGTCCCACTCGCCTGGGTGCTGTGCCTCGCCATTGGTGCCGTTGTCGTCTTCATTGGTGTCATATAGGTCGGGTAAGCCCAGCACGTGGCTGAACTCGTGGCAGATGGTGCCAATGCCGTCGAAGATGCCATTGCTCTTGGCATAGATGTACTCGGCCGAGCAGGCATAGTCGCGGATGTACTTGCCGTCGTATTTCACGTAGGAGTAGAAGCTCGAGCGGTGGGGCCAGATGTGGTTGGGGCTGCTTGAGTCGCTACTCGATGGGGTGTCGGCGTAGATAAAGTAAATCAGGTCGACAGCGCCATTGTTGTCGAGGTCATACTGGCTGAAGTCCACATAGGGGTTAACCTTCTGCACAGCACTTTGGAATATTGAATAGGCATTGTTGTTGCCCTGGTTAACCGAGTAGTTGACCTCCACGGGACCCACGATGTCAAACTGTGGCGAGAAAATGCCGTTGCTGTTGTCGTAGAAGTAGTCGCGCACGCTACCAGTGCAGTTTCCGTAGGGGTTGGCCGAGCCGTCCTCGTTGGTGTAGCCGGTGTAGTTCTCGTCGTTGATCATGTGTCCATAGAATTCCTGCACATCACTGCGAGTGAAGTGGGCGTCGGTAAACTCAACGAGAATCACCAGGCCGTGGAAGTTGTTGTAGTTGATGCGGTTGAGGTGGGGCAGGGCATCGCGCTGAGCGCGCAGCTGCTTGGCTTTCTCAACCTTCGCTTGTGAGCGCAGTCTCTTGCCAGTGGCTGACAGCCACGCTTGGTCGCTGGCCGAGCGCTTCTCGGCATCGCGGGCCACGATTTTGGATGCCACCACGTCGTCGCCTTTGAGGGTGCCGTAGGTGTAATAGCCCTGGTCGTTTTTCACAATGGTATAACCGTCAAGGGTAGTAAGGTAACCATAGAACTCATCGCCCATGATGCGCACGGTGAGCTGCTCGCCATTGGGCTGTGTCACCTGTTGCGGGGTGGGGATTGCTGGCACAGCGCTTGCAGCGAGGCAGGCGAGGGCCATGAGGGTGCTGAATAGTAATTTCTTCATTTTTCTTCTAAGATGTTATGTTTTTTGTTTATTATTATCTTTCAATCAACTTGAAAAGTCGCTTAAAACAAAAGCAACTGCAAATTTAGTGCAAACCTAGTGAAATACCAAATCAAGAACTCAGTTTTTGATTTTTTATTCATCGAGGTGCATCCTAATTTATCTAAAATCAGTACAAATCATGGAGGCTGTGTCATGATTAAGAAGTCACGATTCGCATGAGAAATCATCCAAATTTTTTCAAATCTAACAAATAAATAATTTTCTTAAATTCAATAAATTACCCGTTGGCGGAATTAAGTTGAGTATGAATTATGATAAAACATATTGGGTTCCAGGCATTAGCGTCGAAGACGCTGGGCGGGTCGAAGACCCGACTTTGTTCGTAAGACCATGCAAGGACCCCGCAGGGGTTCGCAGCTTGGTCCTTACTGAATCTGACGAAAAGTGCCTCGAAGAGGAACTTCTTTATTATCAAAGTGTTCTGTCAAAATCTGATGTTTTATTAATTCCGCCAACGGGTATAAATTATATTCTGTTTGATTTGTCATGATTTGTTAGATTTCTGCACAAAGTGCACTCAACCAGAATTTTGATAAGCCCTCAACAGGGGAGTATGCCCGAATCAAATGCCAAAAAACCACCATCAAAAAATCACACTCCCTATTCGTTCCTAAATCACTGTCAATCAACTATCTATCATCAATTGCGACCAACATCCAGTATTGCACCGCACCACCAGCACCCGCTGCCCATCATCCTCATCCTCAGTCACTTCCATCTTACTGAAGCCCTGATTTTTTGATATTGTTTTCCACCTCACCATGGTTTTACCTTTGCTCCCAGAATTTTTAACCTAACACACAACAAACTATGGAAACAAGAACTATCACCGAGGAATTTCTCATTCGCATGGACAACGAGATGCGCTATCATGGCAGACTTTATCAAAAGGAGGGCGAGCCCTTCCAGTCCGAGGCACTCATCACTGCCGCGGGCTCATCTTTCC
>DEJJ01000017.1 GCA_002353285.1 Porphyromonadaceae bacterium UBA2751
TGCCCGAAGGCTTCATCTATGTCCGTCAGCGGAATGTCTTTCTTGCCGAGCGAGTGCAGGTACTCTTGCAGATGGGCTTGCAGGGATTTACTCTGGCGGTAGGTGTTCACCTTGTTCAGTTCATTGGCACGTATGCGCAGACGCTCACGTTCCCATTCGCCCATCTGCAGCAGGGTTGTCGGCTTCTTTGTCTTTTCAGTGATGATGTTCTTCAAGATTTCGGGAGTAATGACACCGTTCTCACGCAGTTGCTCGTCATAGAGGGTGTCAATCCGCTTGCGCAGGTCGAGGAGTCGGTTGTTGTCCCTTGCAATGGAGATTTCGCCATTCTTTGCGTTCCAGTCCTCCGGACGGCAGTAGATGTCCGTTGTCAGTGCGGTGCTCTTTCCGTCAATGGTGATACGGCACATGACGGCTGTGGTGCCGTCGGTCTTCACCTTGGCACGGTTGATGTAATACAGTTGGCTGAATGTACTTCTCATAATCGTTTCTCCTTATTTTGTGATGAAATTAAAATCTTTGGTTGCTTCGATGAACTTGTCCATGTCCTCAAAGAGTTTCTTCGGGGTGACACGGGCATATACCTGTGTCTGGTTGATGTTCGTGTGACCGAGCATCCTGCTGATGGTTTCCAACGGCACACCCTCTTCAAGCGTTATAAGACTGGCAAACGAGTGTCGCCCCTGGTGGAAGTGGATGGGTTCTTTCAGACCTATCCAGCCCGATATGCCACGCAGATGGGCATGGAGGGTACGGTGGAACACATACGGAAAGAGTGTCTTTCGCGTATCATCGTGGTACTTCTCTATGAGGGCAATCGCTTCGGGCAGCAGTTTCACGGCTGCACGGTTCTCGTTCTTACGGCGCAGGTACTTCAGCCAGAGGTTGCCGTCCTCGTCGATGGAGAGATTATCATCCGTGACGGACACCACATCGGAGTAGGGTACGCCAGTGTAGCAGGCGAACAGGAACATGTCACGGGAGAGGATATGACCTTCGTGCTTAGGGTCAATCTGGAGGTCACGGATTTTCTCAAAGGTCTCACGGCTGAGAGCCTTGGGAGTGGTCTCGCGTTTCCTCGGCAGTGAGAAGTGGGCGAAGTATTGCCTTTCGGCAATGCCTTCCTTGAAGGCACCCTTGCAAGCCTTCTTCAGCAGGGCAAGGAAATGACGGGCAGATCCTTCATGTCCGCACTCGTCACAGATGTACGACTGGAAATCATAGATGAACTGCTCCGTCAGCTGCCCGAAAGCAATGTCCTCAGTCTTGAACTTCTTCAAGATGAAGGCTTGCAGATAGTCGCAGAAAGCCTTATAGTGGTAGTAGGTGCCCTTGGCACGGTCAACGCCGATGCGTGAATGACATTCGTCCTTCATGCGCTGTGCATACTGCATCAGCGTTACTTGTGACTGGATGCTACCCTGCAAGACCGCCTTAACGTCAGCGGCACAGAAGTCCGACTGACGTGCCTTTACGGACTCATAGGCATTGTTGATTGACAACAGCAGTTGCTCAATCTTGCGGTTCACCTCTACCGCCTCCTTGCTCTTGCCGTTCAGACGGCTTTCACGGGGATTCCACA
Organism: Porphyromonadaceae bacterium UBA2751; assembly: GCA_002353285.1. Classification (GTDB taxonomy): domain Bacteria; phylum Bacteroidota; class Bacteroidia; order Bacteroidales; family Muribaculaceae; genus Sodaliphilus. The sequence goes on from DEJJ01000017.1 coordinate 1,583, forward strand.
AGTCAGGGGTGCAGGAAATCTTGCACGAAAACTGAGACATCGAGTTTCCGAGGGTGATACGTCCCATGATGGGAGCCTTTCCTTTCTTGTCTGTCGTGCTCTTTTTGAGGTAGAGCAGCACCTTGAATTTTTCATCTTTCATACTCGCTTATAAATTGGTTGCAAAATTAGCTCAATTACAAGCGTCCTCCGTATGGAAGAATGTGTCCGAATATGTATGTTTTTCCGAGCCTCCGACTAATTCGGGGTCTCATTCGTTACCAATACAATTTTCGGTAACGAGACAGGTAACGATTTGGTAACGGAACGATGGCCATATTTCACAATATGCATTCCTGCCCATCGAAACATGGAATACATAAAATCAGCAGTCTGTCAGGCACTTACGGGAATAATCTCCACGTTCGTCTTACCCTTGATTTCTTGGTTATATTCCCCAATAGAAGTCACCGAGTTGGGGATGGTAACCGAAGTCAAGCCTATGCAACCACTGAATGCGAAGTCGCCAATAGTGGTCACAGAGTTGGGGATGGTAACAGATTGTAATCCTATCAAAAGACCACAAAGATACGCAGGTATTATCTCAACTTCATCTCCAAATGTAAAAGTGTTGATATTTGAACATCCACAAAAAACTGTTCGATCGAATTGTGAATTTATCTCGCATATTTTGGGATTCCATGTTATCGAGGTCAAGCCTGTACAATAATGAAACGCCGTACCACCAATCTCAGTCACCGAGTTGGGTATGGTCACTGATGTCAAGCCAGAACAACCATAAAACGCACCATTACCAATCGTAGTCACTGAGTTGGGGATTGTCACTGAAGTCAAGCCAGTACAGCTATCAAAAGCAAAGTCATCAATCGAAGTAACAAAATAGCTAGTCCCATTGTAGGTTAAATTTTCAGGAATGTTTAATTCGCCTGTAAGATTTTCATAACCATTGCCATATCCATATGAATTAGTTCTTTGCCACGTCACCGTCACGCTTGTGCCATCGCTGTTGTAGTTATAGCACAATCCATCGACCATAAAGTCGTAGGCGCTTGCCAGTTGCGGGAGCATTGCCGCTATTAATGCGAGCAAAAATGATTTAAGTAATTTAGTTTTCATTGTTTTATATATTTAATAATAAAGTTATTCATCCTTTATATTTTGATTACTTGCCATTTTAGTGGAATCTATATCATCTATGAATCTCATAGTTTTTATGTATGCACATGACAAATCCTCACAATCCATTATGGTGGACTGTGCTTGGAGATTAATAGTGATGTGGATGAGTAATATCTATTTCTACCAGTTGTCACGGTTTTTATAGCCTAATTTGGTTTATGATTTGGTATGAATCAGTTTGCAAAAATAGTGATAATATTTTTAAAGTCAAAAGAAGCTAAAAATATTTTGGATTCTCAAAAATATAATTTTTAAAACACATAATCTCTACTAAAGCAACTCGTCAAGTGTAACAGCATGGTTGATGATGCTGGAGTCAATTTTACCCATTTTGGGGCAAGTTTGATTTTATATCTCCCCAAAATTACTATTTTAAACCCATTTTTGGGGCGGTATAATTCAAGTCAATTCACTGAATAATCACAAAAATTCCTTTAAAACTCAGCCAAAATGAAATATTTTTGTTGAATTTGGCTGAGTTTTAAAATAAATTAGTCTATGAATGACACAATTCTATCCCACCACATAATCGTATACTTGTGCCGTAGCCCTATGTGGTGGCTCGTCATATCCTACCCCTGGGGGAAATCAGTTTGGCCCACAATGGTGTCCTTTTCCTTGACGAGTTGCCAGAGTTTAACCGCTCGGTTTTAGAAGTAATGCGGCAGCCGCTGGAGGACCGCCACATCTCGATTTCACGCGCCAAGTATAGCATCGACTATCCAGCCTCGTTCATGCTCGTGGCCTCGATGAATCCGTGCCCTTGCGGCTACTACGGCCACCCCACCAAGCAATGCATCTGCACGCCCCACCAGCGTCACAACTATATGGGCAAGATTTCGGGCCCACTGTTGGACAGAATCGACCTGCAAGTGGAGGTTCAGCCCGTCAACTTCGAGCAGATGTCGAGCAAGCAGCCAGGCGAACCGAGCGCGGCAATCAGGGAAAGAGTCATAAAAGCGCGAGCCATCCAAAGTCTGCGTTACAAGAACCACCCAGGCATTCACTGCAACGCACAGATGACTACCGCACTGCTGCACCAGTACGCCGAGCCCGACGCCGAGGGCATGGCCCAGTTGCGCCAGGCCATCACCAGCATGAACATGAGCGCCCGCGCCTACGACCGCATCCTAAAAGTAGCCCGCACCATCGCCGACCTAGACTGCAGCGTCACCGTCCGCTCCCCCCACATCATGGAAGCCATCGCCTACCGCAACCTCGACCGCTCCAACTACTTTAATTTGTAATAATTTACTTTTTTACAATAAAAATATGAACCTATGCCATGATTTGGCATAGGTTTGTTGTATCTTTGCACAAAACATTGAATTATGAGTTATAACATTCAACAAAACTTGGTCGGGAAATATGTGTGGCTCATCGAGACCATATATCGAGCCAAACGCATTACGTTCAAGGAAATCAACGAGCGGTGGCGCGACAACGTGGAAATGAGTGGCGGAGAGGACATCCCATTGCGCACATTTAACAATTGGCGTTATGCCATTCAGGACATGTTCGGATTGTTTATTGAGAACGAGCGATGCGGCGACTATCGCTACTACATAGAGAATGAGGAGGACATCAGCAACAACGGTCTGCGATCATGGATCTACAGCACCTACTGCGTGGGCAACGCACTGGCAGGCTGTCAGGGCATCAAGGACCGCATTCTGCTCGAGTATGTGCCATCGGGCCAGCAACACCTGCAGCCCATCATCGATGCTATGAAGGAGAACCGGGTGCTCAACATCACTTACAAGAGCTTCTGGAGCGAAAAAGAGAGGACTTACAACGTGCAACCATTGTGCATCAAGCTGTTCCGCCAGCGCTGGTATCTTGTAGTGAGATACGACAAACCTGGCTATTCGCCGTGGGTTTGCGCCCTTGATCGCATACTGATGCTGGAGAAGACCGAGGAAACCTTCACTATGCCAAAGGACTGGGATGCTGAAGAGTATTTTGATGGCTTCATTGGCGTTTTGTGCTATGACGATTGCAAGAAGGAAATAGTGAAGATTAAAGTCTCTACTAGTCAAGCTAATTACCTACGCAGCCTCAAGTTGCATGAGTCGCAGGAAGAGGTTGAGCGAAATGAGGATTACAGTATCTTTACTTACTACCTGCGCCCAACTTACGACTTTATGCAAGAACTGCTTTGGAACGGCGAAGAAGTAGAAGTACTAGAGCCACAATGGCTCCGCGATGAGATGAGAGGGAGAATTGAACGGATGCTTGACTTATATAAGGATTAGATAATGCTGGACTTTGCTGCAATAGACTTTGAAACGGCCAACAGCCAACAGCGAGCGCAGGATTGCAAGAAAAGTTTTGTAAACACATAAAATATTTAATAATATGATTACACTTACAGATGATTTAATTAGAAACGCTTTTGACAAACTGGGAATAGATGAGAAGTTTTTTCCATTTTTTGATAAAGAGATTAGAGAGAGTTTAAATCAATCATGGCTAAGTCTTCCTGAAGATGAAGATGCTACGGAAGAGGACATTGAAGAAGAAAACAGAGAATTATCCATCATTCTTGATATAGCCAGTAAACGTACTATTATTTTTGCGACTGAAATCGAAAAAGGTCATTCCGAGACTTGGGCAAATTCATATGCTGAGCAGGCTTTAGATGAAGAAGAATTTAACATAGTATTTTATGCTTATAACTCAATAGACGATAGGGAACAGAGAGATAAGGAACTGGATATTCATGTAAATTCTTTGAGTGACGAAATATTATTCAGAGATCGGTATAAGAAACTCTTTCACGAATTTGAGTTTGACCTTCATGAAAAGGCTCTTGAGTATTGTGAATTATACCACCAATGCATCAAAGGTGGAAAAAGTGAGATTTATTCCCATGCTTTTGCTGATAAAATGAATAGTTACCACGGGAATCGTCATTTTAATCATGTCGCTGAAATCTATGCTGATGCTTATGAGCAAGCTATAAAGAATGGGATGGATGATGAACAAGCCTATCAATTTGGCAGTTTCTTCATATATATTAGTGATGAAGACTCTTGGTTTACATCAATAATCCATTTTTTGAATGAGTATCACGAAGATTGGCAAAAAGAATTATACCTTTATTTGGCCCTAAAGGACTACAAACATTATCGCAAGAACGATATGCCTGAGCTTGAGGTTGATGAACTCAAAAAAGAGCTTTATCAAATAAAGAGTTTTGATGATAATGACAGAATACCTCCATTTGATTTTCCTGATGAGGTCGATGATACAAGAAGGCACAAAAAAAGAACAAGCTCAAGGGATGAACTTCTAGACATGATGTTTGACCGAGACGAAGATTTTAATGACGATGATGACGGAATAGGGGGTATTTTATCAAAATAATTATTATGAATTTTTCAAAAAATGGCTAATAAGGTTCCACACCGCCCAAAACACTCCGAAATTATTTTTTTTGCTGATTTTCAGGCAGTTTTATTTGGAAATTTCAAAAAAATGAGATAAATTTGCAGAAAGTATTAATCTCTAAACAATATAATTATGGCAAAATTTTATTGTGAGTATTGTGGACAACAGTTCGCATCAGTTCAATCACTAACTGGCATGAAATGCCACCGTCACCCAAATGGTTCAAATAAAGGTCCACACAAACATTACGAGGGTTGTGAAAAGAAACGCTACACTTGCAAATACTGCTGACAACAGTTTACTTCTATTATGTCAATGACAGGCATGTGGTGCCACCGCCATCCCGATGGTCAAAACAAAGGAAAACACGCTCCAGCTTTGTAATACAAATACAAGACAGATGATAAAATTAGAATCACTATTAAAACAAGTTTCAGAAATTGTTGCAAAAGAAAAAACACAACAAGAAGAGAAACGTAAACGAGGTGAAAACTTCAACATTTTCAATGTGCTTGGACTCTCAACAAGTGAGGTTAGGCTACACTCGGCATTCTTAGCTGAGCTTCTTAATCCTAATGGAGATCATGGTTTAGGAGATAAGTTTCTTGATGCCTTTTTAAAAATTGTCATTAAACGAGAAAAAACAATTTTTGAGTTTGACACTAAATCAGCTAAGGTTTTTTGTGAGTTTTATATCGGAAATATATCTGAAAATTATACAGAGGGAGGTCGAATAGATATATTTATTCAAGATGATAATAAACAGACAATAATAATCGAAAATAAAATTTATGCTGACGACCAAAAAAATCAATTACTCAGATATCATAACTACGCTGAAAACATAATAGGCTCAAACAAATATATAATACTTTATTTATCATTAGAAGAAGGAGATGAGCCAAGTAAAGATTCCTTAGGCAATAAGCAGTTTGATTATCAAACCATTAGCTATAAAAAAGACATCATGAATTGGCTTGAATATTGCGTCGGTATAGCTGCATTATTCCCAAGAGTAAGAGAAACACTATCTCAATACATTACAAATTTAAAAGAAATAACTAATATTATGAGTGAAGATAATAAAGATGAATTTATCAATCTGCTTATTAATGAGGCAAATATAGAATCAACAATGTCTATTCGTCATTATTTAGATGAAATAATAATGACAATACGTAAAGATTTTATAGATAAACGTTTATTTATATTAGCTGAAAAGTATGGAACAGAGTTAAAATATGACAAAGAATTTATAAATCTTCCAAGTGGCGAGAAGAAGGGTTATAAAAAAATTCGTTTTATCAATAAAGAGTATCATGGCTACTTTCAGATTGAGAACTATGGCTGCGAGGTTTACTATGGCATTGTAGCTGACGGTTATCGTGAAGAAGAAAAGAAAGAACTTGAACAGTTTGATGATTGGTGTGATGGAAAATCTAAACATTGGCCATACGGCACAAAGTTTTTCCCAGGAAATCTCCGATATTGGGACGGTAAAGACACATTGATTGATATGGTAAAAGGCCATCAACTTATAGATATTATTGATAGAGAATTAACACGCATAAAAGAGAATAAATTAATTGAAAAATTGGATAAGGAAATAAGAATGAAAAAATAATGATTTAAAAAATACTATAATTACCATTTCCTCTGGAGCTGTGCCTCAATTTGGCATAGCTCCAGTTTAATTTTGCCCCATAATCAAATGTTATGAGCCGCTGGGCTTGTTTTATTAAGAAAAAATATGCATGAAAGTTGAAACTCAAATAAAAACACTGCTCAAGGTGCTTGCGCAAGGCATTTATGAGAAAGAGCATATCCTTGCGATGGCTTTGCTTAGTGCGATTGCTGGTGAGAGCATCTTCCTTCTCGGTCCACCAGGAACGGCAAAGAGCCTTGTCGCCCGACGATTGAAGATGGCCTTTAAGGACTGTAGGTCATTTGAATATCTCATGTCGCGTTTCAGCACACCTGATGAGATTTTCGGTCCCGTCTCAATATCCTTGCTTAAGAACGAGGATAGATATGAGCGTGTGGTTGATGGTTTTCTGCCAACGGCCACAATCGTGTTCCTGGATGAAATCTGGAAAGCAAGTCCAAGCATTCAGAATTCGCTGCTTACAGCCATTAATGAGAAAATATTTCAGAATGGGCGGGATACTATTCATTTGCCCATGAAAGGACTCATAGCAGCTAGTAACGAGTTGCCCTCCGAAGATGAAGGTCTTGAAGCCTTATGGGACCGTTTTCTTGTACGTATGGTTTCTAACTGCATCAATAGCGAGGCATCATTCTATAAGATGATTCGCCAGGGAATAAACCAAGATCCTGTTGTGCCCAGCAACTGCCTGATTGACGATGATCTGTTCAATTCCTGGCAGCAAGATATCGACAAGGTTGAAATATCCGATGAAATTTGCTATGCAGTAACAAGTATACGTAAGCGCATGAAGGGGGAAACAAAGAAAGAGGGGGTGAATGACATGGATTATTACGTCTCAGACCGTCGCTGGAAAAAGTGTTTCCACTTGATGCAAACGTCAGCGTTCCTCAATGGTCGCAAAGCTATAGATATGACTGATGTGCCACTACTCATTCATTGCCTGTGGAACAAAGCAGAAACTATAGCGACTACCATTGATATCGTATTGAATGGCCTCACTGCCTCCATCGGTGACCAACTAGACAAAATGGAAAAAGAACTAGAACACGAATTAAAATTTAGCGCTGAACCTGTGATAAAGGAAAATGACAAAAAACAGTCTGAATCTTTCCTTTTGACCAACTACATGTACTTCTCCTTGCGTGATTTTCCAAAAGGAAAATGCATGTTCTATAAGCATGATTACAACAAGATTTACCCAACAATGCCTATGGATGGCATACTCTATAGGGATGAGAACAAAAACACATGGTTGGTTCGGGTAATCTCTACTGGTACACCGTTTGATTACAAGAGCAGGGATTCTTCACAAGTGAAAAAGGTTAAACTGTTGAAATGCAAAGGTGGCATCATTATCGATGGCACACCATACGGCTTTGAGGGAATGTTGAGCTTTAACAGGAATGGACAACCTGCGAGTAACTCCATTAGTTGGAGCGAAGCTGCCATTATAAGAATGAATAATGTCATAAAACCGCAATTACAACAGCTGCAAGAACAGTTTACCCAGTCTAAACATCTATTTCTCTCAAGCGATGACTTGAAACTAGCCAATAAATATCTGGCAAAATGTGAGAAAAGATTCAACGAAGTGGCCATAAAGGTTCATAATGCCAAAACCTTAATATGAGCAATGAAATGACAGATATCACCAATAAGTTACAGGAATATGACGAGGCTTTTGATTTTTATATGGACCGTGGTCAGTTGCCGGAAAGCATTCCTCAAGGTGACTTGCTGGGCGATTTCATTAGTCAAACGATTCAAGATAATCCTCAACTAGAAAGTCAAGACCCGATATGGGTGGAGATACTGAAAGACGAGCTGATGAAATTCATAGAGGCCATGTTGAAGCTTTTCCAACCCATAGAAGAGAACCACCGTCAAGAAAAAGCGCTGATAGCCGCGTTTGCTTCAGGCGGAACAGATCGGAAACGAGTACTTTGGAAACAGGTCTATCGCACCATTAAGACTAAATATAAGCCCGTAGAGGTTAATATTGATGGCTATATTGAACAGATTAAGAACAACGAAGATCTTGATGCTGTTTTCGTATCTATGGTTAAAGATTGGGAAAAAGCGTGTGACCAAAGAGAGGTGCGCCTGAAGAAATTGACTATTGAAAGGAATGAGAAGGCTTGGGAACATCATGTGAAAGAGTGTGGCAATTACGACTACGAAGAACGCAAGAAAATAGAAACAGTCGTGTACTCCTATAAAGCGCTGGCCGAGATACTTCGTATCATTGGAAGAGAACAACCCAAGCGAGAAGACGAAATGGATGATACTGTCAAACGCTACCTACCACTGTTGCCATCTCCACCAAAACCTGCTGTAGAGATTGACGAAGTATCCAACGGAAACGACCTGAGTCATGTGTTACCTATTGAATTCGCTGTCATGGCAGACACGGAAACTGAGGATATCTTCTACCTCAAATATGCCACAAAAAAACTCCAGTTATTTGCCAATAAGCCTAAAGAACAAAGTCTGATGAAAGTAAAGCAACAGAAGAAAAATAAACCACGACTGGAAAAAGGACCAATCATCGTCAGTCTTGACACGAGTGGTTCAATGGACGGAGAGCCTATAAAACTGGCAAAAAGCCTTCTGTTGCAGTTGCTAAGAATGGCCAAGAAACAGAGACGTAAATGCTTTCTCATTACTTTCTCGGTAAGAGCTAAGACTTTAGACCTTTCCCGTCCTGGTAGTTGGAAGTTGGTTGACAAATGTCTTGAAGACATATACACTGGTGGCACTGATGGGGAGCAAATGCTCAATGCCGCTCTAAATATGTTGAATACTTTAACTTTTGGCATGGCCGATGTGTTAATTATCAGTGATTTCTTTTTTGATATCCCAAGCAGGACCACAATGGATAAAATGAAAAAAGAGCACAACAAAGGAACCCGCTTCTATGGGCTCAAAATTGACAACGATTCGATTAATTACAGCAATATTCTAGATAAAATATGGAAAGTAAAAATAAAAAAACGCCGAAGTTTTGGATAAACCCAAACACTCGACTGCATTTCCCACAATTCAGCCTTGAATGGCAACAATGCGATAAATGCGACCTACTGGCATTTTGTGAAATGGAGCATCCTAGATGCATAACCTACGTGGTGGGCACTACATGCGTCCATTTAGTCCATAGTGAGGACTATTCTAGACTATATGTTTTGTATCATAAAGACCAGTGTTTCGAGAACTTGAGGCTCCAGAAATGGTTGAGAGAAAATATCCGATATATAATCACGAAAAGAGCATCAATAGCTCTACCCAATAGAATGCATGAGTTAGAGGCCATACATCAGTTGTATGCCAAGGATGTCACTGTCAAGAAAATGAGAAAAGGCATACTAGGACAATGCACTCACGACAACCAAATACGTCTATCACCTATTATTGTCATTTTTCCACCAGCTTTGATGGACGAAACCATATTGCATGAGATGGCTCACCTCAAGCACCATCACCATCGCAAGTCTTTTTGGGACTACCTGTCTGTTCTTTTGGGATGTGATGCTCGAGAAAATAAACTTCTCCACGACGTAGCCATTTCTAAATACTGGGAACTCTATACCTTTTTGATGAAATAATCAATTGCATTAACAATGGTCAAATATATCTTTCTCGATTTTGATGGGGTATTGAATACGGAGTTTTATCAAAATCTGCTTATATCGCAAGGAAAACCTTGGGGAGATGAGAATGGAGCTTTCTTTGACCCAGAGGCTGTGATGCAGCTTAAGCGTATTGTTGACGCCACTTGTGCAGACATTATAATTGAATCCTCATGGAAATATCTTGGATTAAAGGCTTTAAGGGAGATGTGGGCAGCACGCCGATTGCCTGGACGTTTGATCGACATCACTCCGTTTACAGCCAGTGACAGCTGGCTATTGACTGCCGAACCGAATGATATTGACATCGAAATGGGACATTGCAAAGGAATAGAAATCGCATCATGGCTTTTGGACCACGCAACAGCAGAAGCCCGATACGTTATCATTGATGACGAGTATGTGATACTGGACTCTCAGTTGCCTCAATTTATTTTAACCAATCCTTATGATGGAATAACTAAAGAAATTGCCGATAGAGCTATCGGAATGCTAAATGAGTAATTTTTTGGAAACTTTTTTTCAAAAAAATGCCTCATCGTCAAACCTCTGCCACCATTTGGCAGAGGTCGTTGTTTTCTTTGCATTGTGATTAACTCTATATAAAGAAACTATGGCAAAAAGAAAAGACAAGTTGGCAGCCCTCGAAAGCATTGAGGCTTGTGCTAAAGAGGCCAAGAAAGATATTGGTTATCTGACAAAGGCCTTCGAATGCGCATATCATCAAGAGCTGCAAAGGTTGCAAGAATGCGATAATCTTTCTGACATTATAGATTGTATTCAAGATCTAGATGCAGCTCTGGAAAGTTTGGCTGGCCATATAAGCCATGCACAGGATCAAGTTAACTGCATAAAACACGTTATTAATGAAACAAGAACAGAATAAAATAAGAGTTCTCGAAAGCATTGAGACTTGGGCTAAAGAGGCCAAGAAAGATATTGGTCATCTGACAAAGACCTTCGAACGTACTTTTCAAAGAGAATTGCATAACTGGCAAGAATACTATGATATTTCTGGTATTGCTGATAGTCTTGTTGACTTAGGCTCAACAATCGACAGCTTAACTTTCTATGTAAACGACGCAAGAGACAATCAAAAAGAAGAATAGAAATAACTATCTTTGTAACACTATTTTTATGTTTTACTATTATTTATTTTCCATTATGAGCAAAGTTTTCAGAATTACACCCAAGCGCACAAGGCGCGTCAATGGGCAAGTAATCACGCCCGAAATGGTGATAACCGTCACTACTCGTCAGCACTGCACCAACCCGTTCTACAACGGAGCAGTAGAAGTTAAGGAACAGTACATGCGCATGTATAACTTCGATTACAAGAAGGCGTGCATGAGCGTTGGGGATTTTACCTACGTAGCCCTAGATTGACTTTATTATTAAAAGACTTTCTTATCTCTCACCTTCGACACTATTTGACGGAGGTGAGATTTTTTACATGTGCTTCAAGAACCACCCAGGCGTGCACTGCAACGCCCAGATGACAACAGCCATACTGCACAAATATGCCGAACCCGACGCCGAAGGAATGTCCCAGCTACGCCAAGCCATCACCAGCATGAACATGAGCGCGAGGGCCTACGACCGCATCCTCAAGGTAGCCCGCACCATCGCCGACCTCGACGCCAGCGTCACCGTCCGCTCCCCCCACATCATGGAAGCCATCGCCTACCGCAACCTCGACCGCTCCAACTATTTTAATTTGTAAAACACCTTTAAATAGGTCTAATCTGGCAGCATTTCATTAGGATTTAGAGTTCTTCAAAGCCGGCACACAGATCCTCGAAATCGCCCAACAGGTCATCACCAAAGAATGGGTATCCTTCTTCACCACGTTTGCTTATGTCGCTCATGGCGTGAATGATTAGATTTACCTCGCCATTTTCTCCTGGGTCAGGGCATTCGTCAAGATCTGAGAATCTCCAGCTGCTATCCTTGCCATATTTATTCTCATCAAAATCTGAGCATTCAATTGCCTCACACAGTTCCGCAAGGCTATTGCCAGTCTCTTCCTGCAACTCTTCAAGCCTCTCTCTAAGCTCGGCAAGTTGCTCTTCATCACCTTCAATCGAAATGAGATAATCATAACCGCCCTTTATTGGCCAACATTCTGGAATCACCTCATCGTAGTCGGCAAGCATATCCTCGGCAAAGAACGGCACATACATATTCATATCATATTCCTCGCCTATGTCATGTGTCGCGCGAATCACAAGATGAATCTCGCCGTACTTGCCAGGGTCGGGATCACTTTCCAAATCGGAGAACTTCCAACTGCTGTCCTTTCCATACTTGTTCTCGCTAAAAAGACCACATCCAAACTCCTCACACAGCCCCTTCAAGCTGCGCTTGGGCTCTCTTGCTTCCAGTTTTTCCAAACGTTCTCGAATCTCGGCAAGCTGCTCTTCGCCTTCTTCAAGTCTTACTAAATAGTCTACGTAATTTGCCATATATTTTTTATTTAATGGTTTCGAAAGATGATGTTTCAACAATTCTACACTTGTAACGCCGAACCTTCAAGCGTTTTGTGAATCTCATTTTATCTCACCCGCAAATTTAGTTATTCTTTTTGACTTTTCAAGCATAAGGATTGAAAGAATTGTCAAGCTTGACTCATTTTTAGCAAGTAATTTTTTATTTATTGAGATAATTGAAGAACACTCCATGAGCTTTATCAGTAAGCATCCTATGCAAGCTATAGCGTTCAGTCAAAAATAATATATTTATTCCCAAAGTTTATATATTTTCTGGTAAAATTATCCGCTAGTTAAAAACGGTATAGCTGTTTTTCAGCTGCCGTCCATGCTATCGATGGAGTAGCCAACATCTCGAAAAACCTTGATTAGCTCCATGTTCTTGACATTGGGAGTGGCAAGTTGCCATGGGTGGGTGTAATCTTTGAAAAGGGATTCAATTTCACTCAAGAGTTGGTTGTTGTCGACATTCACATCACCACTAGCGAAAGCCTCAAGGGTGGGATAAGTGCCATGTGGAGCTTTCTCGCTGGTGCGAGGGGCAAATTCTATTTCTTGAAGCGATTTTGCCTTTAGCTTTTCGCCACTGACAAGTCCCCAGGGGTCATATTCACCGCGCACTAGTTCTTCGTAGCCATTTGAGCCGGCACGTTTCACTGCCACATTGCCATAATGGTCGATGGCGAAGTAGGAAATGTCGGCGATTGTAATTTTCTCGGCGTCATGTTCTGTCTTGCATTCAAGCATGGCGCCAGCAATCATCTCGTTGAGCAATGCATGCCAGCGCTCTTGCAGCTGCATATCACTGGCAAAGGCTGAGTCCAGTTTGCTCAATTCCAAGTGGCTGATGCTCTGGGGCGCCTCGGGAAGCAGCATCACCTGCTCCTTGGCGCGTTTCAGCAACAATGGGCGCAGCATGTGCATGTTGTACAACTTGCAATCGGTCACGCCATGCAGGAAAGATATCCAGCGCTGAGCCTGCTCAAGAGAGCACGGCTCAAGAGTGGCGGCACATTGGCGATATGACTCGCTTGTGATGCGCTCGCGCAGCAATTGCAAAGCCCTGTTGCTCGCCTGCCACTCATTAGGTGTCATGGACTTGCCAATGGGTCGACAACGCAGCAACTCCACTATAGTCGCTGCATAGTCGGTTCCCAAGGCAAGATCCATCGCCACCACCTCTCCAAGATGGTCAAGCACATTCTCCCCATCAAGGCAATACTCGGGCAATGAAAACTCGTTTATATGCATACAAGAAAAATGCGGACTTCTTTATCAATTTGATTCGTATAAGTATTTTTATTGTTTTTCCCAAATAGCTATTTGTGTTGGTCCTCAATATTATTCAAATTTTAAACCCTTAATGTCAAAAATCTCAGCCAAATCATTTATTTTAGACAGAGTTGTATAATCAACATTCTCTTTCAACTCATGGCAATATCGCCATTTCCACCAACCGATAAGCTTTGGATCAAAGTTGCTGTCAAATAACTGAAGGGCATAGTTGTAACCAGGATTAAATGAATTCAATTTGGCTTGTCTCTCTACCAATGCCTTTCCCATTTTAAGAGTATTAGGATTATTCTTTCTTGAAAGAAGTGCAGCATAGTTCGCAAGACATTCTTCAATAAAGATATCACAACTTGCAAGGTGGTTTTTCTGATCTTTATCAAAAAACGCATGAGCCAATTCATGGTTTTTAACAAAATCATATAAACAAGAATAAGCTAAATCTTCAGACAAATTGAATTTAAAATCAACATTCAATTGACTTGCTGTGTTACGAATATTCTTTGTAAAAAGCACGACACAAGGTTTATCTGGATGTTTATCATATCCTTTTGGTAAATAAATACCTAAAAGAATCATTTTTATAGCATCTCTAATTTTATGTCTCTCTTTATATAGATTAATTATATAATGATCAGGACCATCTTCTTCTGTATAAACTGGAATATTTCCACTTACTTCTAAAAGATAATGAAAGAACGGATCATCACACATGTCATTAACTATGGAGCAGTTGTCTTGGTAAAAATCAACAGACTTATTTAATTTATAGACCTGCCCATTAAAAACTGTTTCACCATAACATTCGGCATCGTTATTAGTTAATTTGAATGCAACCTTCCCTAACGATAATGCTTGATCTTTGCTTTCGACACCAAATCTAAATTTACCAAAGGATAATGTACATCCATTTGCAATGCATGATAAAGGAACTGTAATTCTTTTAAGATTTTTGTTTGATTTGTCAAATATATATCCAAAATCCAACAATATATCCTTACAGCTGCTATCCACATTAATTGAGCTAATGGCATCAATAATGTTTTGTTTAAAAGTAGTATTCATAATAAAAAATACTAGAATAATTATCGCCTACTCCCTTTCAAGCGTTTCGGCGCTCTCTTTTTTATCTCATCCGCAAATTTAGTTAATATCTTTTTTATTCACAAGTGATTAATAAATAAATGCAATAGCGCCTCAATTACACCTCAGTGTTGTTATCCTTGTTTTGAGTCTTGGTATCATCAAGAGGATCTTCTCGTGAGAAGAAGTTATCCACTTCTTCTTGAATCTCAGCGATTATGTTATTTTTCAAATGCCAGATTTCATTCTTTACAGTCTCATGCACGATTCGCCACATCCTGATGTCGCTGATAAGCGTTTCGCTTGCGGGTTTCACGTCTTTGATTTTCTTCTGAAATGACTCGGAGCGGATGAGTTCTTCAAGTTTAGCCAACGCTTTTCGTCTCTCAAAATAAAATAATTCGGGTTCAGCAATGTGCGAAAGAGTCTTGTCGTAATGCACTGAAAACAGAATCCTCTGCGTCAGTTTGGCGTAGCGAGTGTTGTGCAAATGGTCATATCTTGCTATCGACGCCAGCGAGTCGATTATATTCTCGGCATAGAGAAAGTCTGCGGCATCACGGATAAACAATTTCACATAATCCTTATATGTTTCAATTCTAGCATAGGTTAAAAATCTGAACCCTTTTAGCCATTGCTCATAATCGCGGAGCAAATCTTTGGTGGTGTAAGTAATATCATTCTCCATAATTCAAAGTATTATATTTTAAGTTTGTCACGATAATGTGCACCAAGGTATATAGCAGCCCCAGTATGGCGACAATTATATTTTGAGGTAGTCGAAAAAGAACCACTCCAGCAGCTTTATCAGCAACCATCCTATGCCGGCTATAGCGAGCACAATTGCGCCACCCACTATGATGGTCACGACAAAGCCAATTATGAATCCAAATAATACCGAGAACATAGCCTTATCTTTTTATATTTCCCATGTATCAGGAAAGTTGTCTCCCATTCTCACTCCCATAGGGGCATCACTGATGCCTCGTGTTCTGCGCCTCTCAATCTGGCATGCATTGAGGCACAGAACTTTCAGTTTGCGATGCAGTGCATCCATGCTATCAGTTTGCTCTACTAGACTTTTCCAGCCAGCAATGAACAGCTTTAATGCGCGCTCGGCTGCATCAAGTTTGTTCTCATATCCAAGTCCCATACTGCAGCAGTTGTTGGTTGCTATGATTGTAATTATTTCAACCAACACATCGCCCTTGACGTCTGCATCCAAATCGTCCTTCTTAAGAGCGTCTTTAAGTTTTTGTAATAACGTTGTTGCCATAGCTTTCAAAATGATTTAGTTAATGTTTCTGATGCAAATTACAGCAACAACTGTGCCAAAACCTTGCGCAGTAATGGAAAAAAGAAGAGACGAATCTCAATTATTAAAGAATGCGAAGATTTCAAGCACAATCCTCGCAGCACCAGCATCCTAATCCAAAGCATGAACCTCCTTGACCGCGAGCGAGACTTAAAACCTCGCCTATCGCTGAATGGGTGAAAAATCTGTGGTAGTGCCTAGCGAATTAGGCACTACCACAGTGAACAAATACACTAATTGTTTTATCATTTGATTTTTACATATTTAAGCCAGTCATTATCATCACTGTAATAATTCTTGAGATCACAATTATCATTAACTATTGAAGACGCCTTATTATAACCAAGCTCATATGCTTTTCTAGCCACACCATGCAATTCATTGGATTCTTCTAATAGTTCATTAGTAATATATGGGGGTTGCTTTTTTTTCTGAAGAGCAATATCTCTTAAGCCATAAATGTATGTGTTAAAGTCTTTATTCATTCCTAAAATATTAGTTTTAATACCAGCATTAAATGCATCTATTTGAATTTGAGCAGTATCAAGGGCTTTCTTAATGTTATTATACATTGCATCCCACCAGCTTTTTATCTCATCATCAAAAAACAGTTTTTTATGATTACTTTCCACTGAGTTTTCATAAGGAAGACCAAATTTTTTGCAATATAGTTTTAAATTCTCTTTTCTTTGGTCTAAATTACAATTATCACTATTATTTTTTAAACGGTTTATTATTTTACATTGTTTTTCATCACTTTGGTCATAGTTATCAATATTCATATATTCCCACCAATTTTTAGAACCTTTGCTTCCATTACATTCACTACAACAAGGTACAAGATTTGCAGGATCCGTACAATAGCCTGTAGGGAATTGGTCTACTATTAATGGGAAAAGATGATCAAGATGTGTTGCATCGTTGCCACAATAAACACATTTATCTAATTCTCCCAAAAATTCTTTTAATGTATCGATATCAGTTTTCGATGCGCCAATTCGTGGCATCAAGGTTGATGCCATGGACCTTGCTACTGTTGAAGTTCTTGATTGTATCTTGTCCGAAGCAGGATATTTTAATTTTTCAATACTAAATTTCTTTTTTTCTATATTCATTTTATAAAACTTATTTAATTAGCACAATATTTTATTTTGTTTCTGCCAAAACGATTTCTTGGCCAAGCGTTTCGGCGGTCTCTTTTTATGTTTTCAATTAGTGTGAAGAACTCTTGTCTACAATAAGCTTATAATATAATTGATTAAATCTGTCTTTTTATTCACAAACCAGTGGTTGCAAAGATAAAATTCACCATTCTTGGCCATTATAGGTGTCTTATAATATCTATTTGATAAGCCCTGGGGAACAATATTTACTATAGGGGCAAGTTTAGAAGAATTCATCAAAGGTTTTAATCCAGTAATTATCTTTTGGGTGATATTTAAGTTGCTCAGACAAGCCCTTAAAGCTTTATTAGCAATCTCACCAATGGCACCAAACTCTTCAAACGAATCAGGATTTTTCAAATTGTTTTTCACAGAAAGGACTCCTGAAATATCAAGTAACTTTTGGGCTCTTAAAAACATCTCAGAGGAGTCGTTCACACCCTGACTCATGATATAAACAGGGTCGATGATTCTTAACTTGAAGTCATCGCCAGCGACAAACCTGAAGTTATATTTTAAGCCGTAATTAGACGCAAGTTGATTTAAAAATGTGATGTAACTCTGGATGCTTTGATTAAATTCGTGGGAGATAACAGGCGTTACAAATAATACCTCAGCTTCTATGTTACCCCAAATAGCATAAACTGCAACGGCATTCTTAATAAGCTTAGATATCACTTTTCCAGTAGAGTTGTTCTTGCCGTTCTTATTGTAATGTAGTCCATCACTGTGGAAAGCCACTTCAGCAGCATAAATTTTCCCATTGTGACTAAGACTTGTCTTGTTTAAGCCTATTACATCAATCTCTGTTTGATATAACGATTGCTTGAAAGATATTTTGCATTCATCTTCAACAAGATCCTCGGTACTAGTATCTTTGAGAAAACGAGAATAGAGGTCTTGAGCTTCCATAAAGTATCTCATGTCCCATGTGGGAGAGGCTGTCCAATTAGTTTGAACGATTTGGCATCCTTTCACATGGCGTAGCCAGGAATAAATAAGGGATTCGCCCATTTCTTGTGTCATAATGTATTACTTTTGTAACTTTCGCCTACTTCCTTTCAAGCGTTTCGGCTGTCTCTTGTATGTTTTTTTATTGGATTGTTATCGCTTCAATAATTAAGTCAATTGGGTCGTCGATGTAGCGTGTGGTGACGCGGCACACCAGGTCGCCCACAGCCTCATCGGGGTTTAGACTGGCAATGAACTGCTCCATTTCATCCTTGCTGGCGCACTCCTTGGCGTAGCAGGCTGCGGTGGCAATCACTGTTAAGTGTGGAGCGTTATCATCGGGGATATATGCCGGATATACCACAGCCTGGCAAGGACCAAAGTACTTGCCATTACGGTCGTTGCTCAAGCGTTCCACCTCGGAATCAGGTGTTAGTGGCGTGCGGGTGAAATAGGCACCATCAAAAGCGCCCGCAATCAGAGCAATAAGATTGGCGCTAGTGCCTTCATCGGTGACAAATGATAAGAAAGTGGCATCATCGCCATAGAAGAAATACATCGCGTCCTCGTCGAGTCGCTTGCAAGAAGGAGGCCAATTGCAGTTGGCATAGATAAAATCCATGAACTTCTCGTTCAGATTCTGGGCTCTGGGGTCTTCAATGATAAATTCCACATTATACACACGTTCATAATAGAGAAATTCATCGTCATCAACATCGTCGATAAATCTCAAAGGCTCGCGACCAAGAAGTTTCAGCCCCGTGCCACCACTGTGTGAGTGCTCAAACCTGACGCAAATTACTTGACGCACAAGTAGTCCATTGTCATTATTATTGTCGAAACCAGATTTCAAGATAGAATAGTCATCATACTCGCTGGGCATTGCTAGCAGTTGGTCAATCACTTTGGGCACAGGCTCAAACTGATCACTATTGTCACCATCATCACTGGTGTCGATCACGATGGAGCCATTATGCACATCAATGCTACAGCGGTCAAGCATCTGCTCATAGCTGTCGCAAAATCCAGAAATGCGGTCAATACGCTTGCCTTTAATTAACTCTTTTAATTCTTTTAGTGTCATAGTATTAATTTTTTTAAAAAATTGTCAGAATTGATTCTTTCATTGCAAAATAAGGCAAGAACTGTGCCAAAACATGGTGCAGTAGCAAAAAAATTACGTATATTTTTTTAGCATATTGTTAAGTGTGGATTTTATTTCGTCACGCAACGTTTGTGGTTCAAGCACTTCCACGTTGGCTCCCATGGCAAGGATCGCCTGCTTGAAGTCGAACGATGGTCTGATGTGCAGTTCAAACACCGAGAAGTCCTGCTCTGTTTCCACCTCTTGCTGTGAGTGATGCAATGGCAAGGTGCGCAGGTATTCCCGTTCCTCGGCATTAGCTTTGATTCTAACCGTTGGCGACACGCCATCGTTGCGGAAAGCGCCATAGCTGTCTTCAAAATATTCTTGAGCATCAAAGTCGATTGGCATCTTGAATTTTTTCTTCAAAATTTCAATGTTGCTAATGCGGTCAAGGCTATAGATGCGAATGTCGCTCGTGGGTTCATGCCATCCCACCACATACCAGCGTTGTTTGAACACCTTGAGGCAATAAGGATGCAGACAGAATTGCGTGACATCATCGCGCACAAAGCTTTTGTAAGAGATATTGAGCACCTTGTTTTCTCGCATGGCTTGTATTATGGTCGTCAAGTGGTTGAAGCCCGAAGGAATATCCTCATAGAGCACTCGCTGCTTGAGGTTCTTAGCCTCGCCAAGCATATTTTTCACGGCAAAATGGTTGCACACCATGTGCGTCATCCTGCTCGCCATGTAGCCCTCATCATCATCAATATAGTAAGTGTTGTCGCTCTTGCGACACTCAATGTTGACGTCGAAGATGGTCTCTATCTCACGGCGGTGGTTGTCCCAAGTGCGTCGTGGAATGGCTCCATCGTCATCGTTAGCGCTGGTGCGTCGCTCCAAGCGTGCCTCCTCGTCGGCCTCGTCATAGAGGTAACTGTCGCGATACAGTTGATTTAATTCTTTAAGAGTGATGTTGCCTCGCTCATAGAGCGTGTTGATCTCCCACAGGTAGCGAGCAAATAGGTTCTTTGCCATAGTTATACATTAATGGTTATTGACAGCAAATTTATAGTAAATATATTATTCAGGCAAATCAACCAATATAAAAACGCTCCGTGACTGTGTTTTTTTTTGGCACAGCCAATGATGTAAAGATGTTACTATTGATTTCTGCCACAACTTTTTCTATCTATAAATCTTGAGTATCTTTTTCATAATGAGTATTGTGAGCCATAAGGTTATAATGTTATGCACAATAGACTCATTAAATGGGGTTATATTATAGATGTTGCAAAGCGCATAAACTTGGGAAACAAAATGATTGATTGCTTTTAATATCTTGAAACTCATTGTGTGTTTTGTTTTTGCTTAGAATTTTTATCGCAAATATCAAAACACATTATGCCAAAACATGGCAGAGTTTCAATAATACACAATTTATCCCACCACATAATCGTGTAGTTGTGCCGTTGCCCTAGTTGGTGGAGGCACTTATCCCACGCCAGGAGAGATCTCGCTGGCGCACAACGGAGTCCTTTTTCTTGACGCACCATCGCCCTGGCCTCGACGCCAGCGTCCAAGTCCGCCAGCACCACATCATGGAAGCCATCGCCGCAGCCGCAGCCTCGACCGCTCGAACTACTTCAACCTGTAACACCTCTTCCAAAAGATTAAATTTGGAAATGGCACTTCAAAAATTCGGTGAAAATTTGAAGTACCATTTCATATTTTCTGCATTTTTTCTTGGATATCTGAACAATCGGTAGTAACTTTGCCATGACAGCAATCGCAGCTTGGCTTCAAACTCATTTAGTCCTTCCTCAAAGGGTGAAAGCATGTGATGAACGTGTTCACCTTCTTTTGTCACACCATTCATTTGGCACATTTGGCAAAGTGGGTGTTGCTGCATCCAATAGTTGCGCAAGTTCTTCCATTCCGTCATGCGGTACATTTTTTGTCGCTGCTTGCGTCTTTGTGACGGTTGGGGTTTGGGCTTACTCCTAAACTTCCTGCTACCAAGTTGGCTGCTTGGTGCTATTATGGTATGTTCTCAACAGACCCATTATTGACGAAAAGATGAGAGAACAACGCAAATTGGGCACAGAAAAGGGATAACCCGTGACTATCGGTTCATCGGGGCTGAACGTGCTGCGACTGTGGTTCTTCTTAGTTATAAATAAGTAATGTCGACCTTGCTTCATCCTCGAGGGAGATTGAATGATTTATGGCCCTAATAAGAAATTCTCCGGTCATTGATGATCGGAGAATTTTTATAAGTGTGCATTAGGCACAGTGCAATGGGGAGAGGGGCGCGCGATTTAATTTCTTATTCGCTCTTGAACATGTCCTTGATGCCGCCAATGCTGCCCATGAGGTTGCTGGCCTCGTAAGGGAGGTAAACGGTCTTGGTGGCAGGTCCGCCGGCGATGGTCTGCAGCGTCTCGATGTAGTTCTTGGCGAGCAGATAGTTGGCTGGATTAGCGCTCTTGCCCACAGCCTCGGCCACTTGGTTGATGGCGATGGCCTCGGCCTCGGCGCGGCGGATGCGAGCCTGTGCCTCACCCTCGGCAGCGAGGATTGCTTTCTGCTTCTCGGCCTCGGCACGGTTGATGGTCGAGGTTTTCTCGCCCTCCGACTGCAGGATCACGGCAGCCTTCTCGCCCTCGCTGGTGAGGATGGTGGCGCGCTTGTTGCGCTCGGCCTGCATCTGCTTCTCCATGGCCTGCAGCACACTTGCTGGTGGCATAATGTCTTGCAGCTCAACTCTGTTGACTTTAACGCCCCACTTGTCGGTGGCATCGTCGAGCACGGCACGCAGCTTGCTGTTGATGGTGTCGCGCGAGGTTAGAGTCTGGTCAAGCTCTAGCTCACCAATGATGTTACGCAGGGTGGTCTGCGTGAGTTTCTCGATAGCGTTGGGCAGGTTGCTGATTTCATACACAGCCTTAAATGGGTCTACAATCTGGAAATAGAGTAGCGCGTTAATCTGCATCTGGATGTTATCCTTGGTGATAACGTTCTGCTTGTCGAAGTCGTAGACCTGCTCACGCAAGTCAATCTTGTTGGTGTAGACATATCGTCCGTTGGCCAGCGAGATGATGTTCTTGGGCTTGTCGATGAACGGGATGATGATGTTGATACCCGGCTTGAGCGTGGCATGATACTTGCCTAGCCGCTCCACAATCTTGGTCTCGCTCTGCGAGATGATCACGAGGCTCATCTTGATGAAAATGAGCACCAGCACCACTAGGGTGATAAGGACAATTAATGATGTGTTCAGTTCCATAAATATAAATAAAAACTTAGAGTTAAATAATTTTTAAACTACTTATTCACAAGGTCTTACCGTGATAATAACGCTATTAATCTCAGTAACCTCAACACGAGTGCCCTTGCCGATGGCAATATCGCCGAGGCCACAGGCCTTCCACGAGTCGCCATCAATCTTCACACGGCCGTGGCCTCGCTCAGGAATGTCCTCGGTCACCACACCACGGCGTCCCACCATTGCGTCGACATTGCTGGGCTGGTCGGGGTCGTTGCGGTGGAAGTACTTCAGTGCCAATGGCCGCACAAAGAGCAGGCACAGCAGTGAAGCGACGGCAAACACAATGAGCTGGGCCATAAATCCAGTGCCGAAGGCTGCCACCACAGCAGAGACAAAAGCACCTATCGAGAAGCACATGATAAAGAAGTCGCCCGAAGTGAGCTCAAGAATCAGGCATAACACTCCAATGAGAGCCCAAAATTGCCACAAGTTGGCTTGAAAGTATTCTATCATAACGGTTATAATTTAATTAATGAATAATATTATCTCTATTAGGAAGCGTAAATGTAGTAATAAAATTACTCACTCGCAACAAATGGCACGATAAACTTGCAATCTACAACTATCCTTGCAAAAATCGTGCCAATTTTTCAGTCTTTATCCACACGCAGCACTCCGCTGGCTATAATCTGCACTTTTCCGCCCACCCACACCGTGCCATCGGGCATGAGCGAAGTGGCCACCACCGAGGGGCGCTGCATTGCCTCGCCCTGAAGAAATTGGCACTGCGAGGGGCTCGAAATAATGCCATTGTGATGCAGGTAGTGGGTAAGCGCGGCATTGGCGGTGCCAGTGGCGCTCTCCTCGGGGATGCCATAGAGTGGACCAAAGTTGCGCACATGGGCGGTGTAGCCGTCGTCGCTAAGGGCAAAGGCATGCACTCCGGTCACACCCAACTCCTTGCTCAGTTGAGCCAGGGCATCCATGTCGGGGGTCAGAGCATTTAGTTGGTCAAGGCTTGCCAGTGGCATCATGATGTCGGGCAGGCCTGTGCTCACCACCATCACTGGCAGATTATCGCACACACGCTTTGCACCCATAATGCGTTGCAAGCGCTCAACATCAACCTTGGCTGGCAGCACACGTGGCGTTGCCATCTCCATCATCACCGTTTCACCCACCTTCACGCTCAGGTCGCCGGCAAGGGTGTGGTTCAGGCACAAGGTGCCAGCGGCAACCATGCCCTCAGCTCCCATCATGCCAAAGGTGGCAATCGTGGCGTGCCCGCACAGGTCCACCTCGCCACAAGGAGTGAAGTAGCGCACAGTGAACTCATTGTCGCTGTGTCGCTTCACAAAAGCCGTCTCTGAATAACGAAACTCGGCAGCCACTTGCTGCATGAACTTGCTGCTTGGAAAATCGCCATCGAGCAGAACCACACCGGCAGGGTTGCCGCCAAAGGGCTGCTGGGCAAAGGCATCAACTATGTAGTACTTCATTATAGTAATCTTTTTATTGCACACAAAGATATATTTTTTACCTGTATAAACCAAAAATTTTTTTTACGATTTTAGTCTCTTGTGCATCAATAAAAATTTGTACCTTTGTCATTGATAATAACCAACCGACTTATGGATTCACAAGCTAACATAAGCCCCAACGATCTGTTCCAACGCACCGAGGGACTGCTGGGCAAGGAAGCAGTCGAGAGGCTGGCACAGTGCCGTGTAGCCGTCTTCGGCGTGGGCGGCGTGGGCGGCTACGCAGTGGAGGTGCTTGCACGCAGTGGCGTGGGGGCTATCCACCTCTACGATAACGACGTGGTGAGCCCGAGCAACGTCAACCGCCAGCTCATTGCCACCACAAGCACCATTGGGCGCTACAAGGTTGACGTGGCAGTGGAGCGCATCCTCGACATCAATCCCTCATGCAAGGCTCAGGGATTCAAGATGTTCTATCTGGTGGAAAATGCCCATGAGGTCGACCTGTCGCAATATGACTACGTGGTCGACTGCATCGACACCGTAAGCGCCAAGATGGAGCTCGTGCGCCGCTGCACGCGGCTGGATGTGCCAGTGATTAGCAGCATGGGAGCCGCCAATAAGCTCGACGCCAGCGCATTCCAGGTTGCCGACATCAGCGACACCGACGTCGACCCACTGGCACGCATCATGCGCAAGAAACTCAGGAAAGAGGGAATCGAGCACTTCAAGTGCGTGTTCAGCAAGGAACTGCCACGCAAGCCAAGCCAAGAGGGCGAAACCATAAAGCAGGGAACACGGCGGGCACCTGCCAGCAACGCATGGGTGCCTGCAGCAGCCGGCATAGTGCTAGGCGGCGAGGTGGTGCTCGATTTAGTCTCGGCCCCAAAGCCCTGAAGCTCTCACCCCCCAGTGTGCCCATCAAGGATTTGGGCCAGTTGCTGCGCACTCTGCTCTATCTCCTGCTCACTCTCAAGGTGGCTCGAGTCAAAGCGCAGCTGTGCTTTCTCATAGTGTGGACGACGCACCTCAAGGCCTCTCGTCACCTGCTGGGCTATCTCCTCATCGGTCATGCCACTGAGCAGTGGGCGCTTGGCACGCTGCTCAGGCAGCACCAGGCGCGAGACGATGCGCTCCACGCTGGCCTGTAGCCACACAGTAATGCCCATGCGATTCATTAGCTCCATGTTGGCAGGCACCAGCGGCGTGCCACCACCACAAGCCACCACTACATTGCGGGCATCAGTTGCCACCTTGGCAAGGGCCTCACTCTCAATGCGCCTGAATGCTGGCTCACCCAGTGTGTTGAATATCTCCTTGGCACTCATCGAGTACTTGCGCTCGATGTAGTCGTCCAAATCGACAAACTGCAGCCCCATGTGCCTTGCCAGGGGCTCGCCCAGTGTGGTCTTGCCACACCCCATGTAACCTATCAGGAAAACTGGTTTCATAGCTTGATTTTAGAGCATTTATCTTTTTTAGGTTGCAAATTTAATGAAAATGTGCG
This sequence comes from Porphyromonadaceae bacterium UBA2751, assembly GCA_002353285.1. Taxonomy (GTDB): domain Bacteria; phylum Bacteroidota; class Bacteroidia; order Bacteroidales; family Muribaculaceae; genus Sodaliphilus. The sequence goes on from DEJJ01000017.1 coordinate 27,087, forward strand.
ATATTTTATCTAATTTTGCAGTGCTATGACGCTGGAACAGCTTTCCATATTGAACTATAAAAACATTGCCGAGGCGCAGCTGCAGTTCTCGCCCAAGGTAAACTGCCTCATTGGCAACAATGGCATGGGCAAGACCAATGTGCTCGATGCCATCTACTACCTGAGCTACTGCCGCAGCTTCACCAGCAACAACGAGCACAACGCGGTCATCAACCACGATGCTCAGTTCCTGATGCTGCAAGGACGATACACCCGCAAGGGTTCACCCGAAGAGATTGCCCTGAGCGTGCAGCGTGGCAAGCGCAAGACGGTGAAACGCAACGGCAAAGACTATAAGCGGCTCAGCGAACACATAGGGCTGCTGCCACTGGTGATGGTGTCGCCTCTCGACTGGGACCTCATTAGAGGTGGTGGAGAGGAGCGACGTCGACTCATGGACCAGATTATCTCGCAGGGCAACCGCCAGTATCTCGATGCCCTGATTCGCTACAACAAGGCCCTTGAGCAGCGCAACTCCATGATAAAGCACGACTACCGCGACCAGCTGCTCTATGAGAGCGTGGAGCAGGTGATGTGCGACACTGCTGCCACACTGCACCAGGCACGCCAGCAGTGGCTCGAGGAGTTCTCACCCATCTTCATGCGCTACTACCGCGCCATCGCTGGCGATGCCGAGCAAGTGCGCTTGAGTTACAAGAGCCACCTCAGTGAGATGAGCATGCAGCAGCTACTCAACGCTTGCCGCGACCGCGACATGATAATGGGCTACACCACCCGCGGCGTGCACCGCGACGACATCGACCTGTGGCTCGGCGACCACTCCATGCGCAAAACCGGGTCGCAGGGCCAGTGCAAGACCTACACCATTGCCCTGCGCATGGCACAGTTTGAGTTCCTTAAGAAATACACAGGCACCACACCCATCCTGCTGCTCGACGACATCTTCGACAAGCTTGACGAGCAGCGCGTGGTGAGCATCATCAACGTGGTGAGCAACAGCCACGACTTTGGGCAGATTTTCATCACCGACACTAATCGCACCCACCTCGACGAGATCATCTCGATGATGAGTGGCGACTATGCCATGTTTGCAGTCGAGGGCGGCGTGATAACACCCATTGCCAGCCGCCAGGAGGAGGCACGCCCATGAAGCGCACTAATGCCAAGTCGATAGCCGAGATAATAGGCGATTTCATGCAACAGGAAGACATCGAGACTGCTGTGCTCGAGCACAAGGCGCTGCACCTGTGGGGCCAAGTGGTGGGGCCAGGCGTTAACCGCATGACCACCGAGCGCTACGTCGACGACGGAGTGATTACGGTGAAAATCTCCTCGGCGGCCCTGCGCAACGACCTCATGCTCACCCGCTCCAGCATCATCGAGCAGCTCAACAACCTCGTGGGCAAGCCCGTGATAAAGGAAATAATATTTCGATAATAAAATCCTAAGAAAACTAGACTTAATAATATGGACTTCAACATCAGCACCCCATTCCACTGTGAGCTGCCAGTGCAGCTGCGATTCAGCGACCTCGACACGCTGGGACACGTCAACAACTCGGTCTACCTCAACCTCTTCGACTTGGGCAAGAGCAACTACTTTGAGCGAGCTGCCGGTGAGCGGCAGGACTGGAACAACGTGAACGTGGTGATTGCCAACATCAACTGCAACTTCCTGCACGAGACCCACTTCGATGAGCCACTGGTGGTGAAAACGCAGGTCAAGCACATTGGCAACAAGAGCTTCACAGTGCTGCAGGTGCTGCAAAACACTGCCACTGGCGAGATAAAGTGCGCCTGCGAGCAAGTGATGGTCTACCTCGACCCCGAGACCCGCACTCCTGCTCCACTGCCACAGCACTGGCGCGACTGCTTTGCCGCCCTCGAGGGACGCCAGCTGTAACAATCTCACAAAAAACAAGGCATCAACGCTTGTAATTTCAGGTTATTATTCATAAATTTGCAAAATAACAACAATAATATAACTATGAACAGAATTTCACTTTTACTGATTGCCGCGATGGTAGCCTTCGGTGCCATGGCAGTAAGCACAAGCGACTATGTGATTGACGAGGGCACGCTCACTGGCGACGTGAATGGCGATGGGCATGTGAGCAGCGTCGACATCACTGCCCTTTACAATTACTTGCTCAATGGCGACAACAGCAACCTCGTGAACGGCGACCAGGACGGCGACGGGCACATCTCGAGTGTGGATGTGACTGTAGTGTACAATGTGATGCTCAACGACGGGGGCGGTTCCACCGGTGGCTCCACAATCTATATGCCACAATTTTACAATGCGCAATCAAGTGGCACTACTGTGCCTTACAGCTGGCAGAATGACGATGTGATCATCCTTGCGGTTGATAATTCAGAGTCAAATCGCTATGTAATGAAACGCGTTAACGGCCGCTGGCAATTGCTTGATCACCCCGGGAGCTCAAAGAATGGATTTGTGACCTCGGGAGGCAGCGTCAAGGCCGTTTACATTCAGCATTGCAACACAAGCACGATAGTCTCACCCTACCAGCCTATTACCGCAACTGGCGACGTGGCATTCGGCAGTGGTTCCTACACGGTTTCGTTGAAAAACAACAAATTATACGTTAAGCTTAACATGTCACTCAACCACGCCGTGTCGAGAATCGACGTGACAGGGGCACATGCCGGCGATTACTTCTATGAGACCGTCGACCATGTGGATGGAGTGAGCTCAATCCTGCAATCAACTGTGACCACCAGCACCAAGGCGCCTGTGATTGACATCGACAACAACAATGTGGGTCACGCCTACGGCAAATGGAGAACTGGGGCTCGTGTGCCAAGCAAACTCACACTGTGCTTTTACCGAAACAGCGACGCTCACGGCTACACCCTCAACAGCACTTTGTCGCAACTGGCACTTGGAAAATCCACCACCTTCAATGCCAACACGCTGTCGAACCAGCAACGCGACACTTACTTCGTGAGCACCACCCCCGATGAGGCCGACAATGCTATTGTGGCAAGAGCGGGAATCACGCCTCATGCCAAAGCCACGGTGGGCACTGAATTCACGTTGAAGGCCTATGATGGTGCCAACATTGCCTCAACCGGTAGTGTGATAGCGGCCTATAGCTCTAACGACGTGGTAACGGTCACTAATGGTACAGCCTACGACGGCTATCGTTACGTTATGATTCTGGCCAACAAAGTGGGCTCGGCTGTGGTTTACATCAAGTATAAACTCGACACGGGAACTGTGCTCGACTACTCGGTGCGTGTCGACGTGTCTCCCACGCTGTGGATTGCAGGAAGCATTTATTCCGACGGTGAATATATTCCTGCCTTGTGGCGCAACAATAAGTTCCAGATGTATTCGGGGCTTGGGTGGAGTGGCTACACCGATGCCCACCAGGTGCGCGCCCATGGCAAATATGTGTATGTGATGCTCCACAACAATAAGGAGGTGAGCTACAGCAATGCCAATTCCAACGCTTGCGATGCAGCAGTTTACTATTGCAGCGGTGCTCACACCGATGGATATTTCAACAAGTACACCGATGCCATCACCGGCGACTGGAACTACCGAAGTTACGATGGTTTCAATCTTTACAACTATGCTTTACCCATGGTTTATGTGGATGGCAACAGAGCAGTGTTCCACACCTCCTCGGCGCGCAGCAGCAACACTGCAAATGCCTCTATCACAACCTCAATCTACAAGGGCCGAACATTAATAGGCACAATTAACAATTTCGTTCCCACAGCAATGGCAGGTATCACCTCTTCCAAGAAAGTGATTATCGCAGGATATCGTTCAGATGGTGGATGGTATAATAGCTCGTCGATAGGATATGTTGTTGTGATTGATTACAGTGGTGCAACTCCCACCATCGCCACCTATTCTCGCAACAGCACCCTGTTTGAGAGCGTGTGCATCAAGGACGGTGTAGTTTACCTGGCTGCCACCTACATCAATTTCAGTCAAGACCAATATTACCCTCATTTAGGCAATCTGTTCTACAAGTTCGACCTTACCACTAAAGCGTTCACGCTGGTGGCTGGCGATGAGTCACAAGACCACGACAACTGGAGAATGAAAGTTGTTAAAGGATTTAGTGTGTATAACAACACTTTCTATTTTTGGGCCGATGATCGTGCTGCCCCTATTAATTATTCAACTGACCGAAGCACAATGGGGTATATCGCTTTTAACAGCCAGGATCCTCACTATGTCAGCAGGGCGACCTATTCGGATGTGATCTACGACATGTATGCCAAGGGCATCTCGGTTAGCGACAGCGGAACGCTTTATGGCATTTTCAGCATGCAGGAAGCTCGCAACGTGTCTAATAAAATCAAGCGCATTGGCTACTTTGATGTGCCTGTCGACCAAATAACATCAATCGAGCCAGTCAATCTTGTTAATGCATCATTTTCAACTACAAGAATACACGATGTGTTCCTGCAGACGAGCCTCGACGAGTGAGGTAATGCACTATCAATAAGGCTCAATGAATTGAAATTCTAACACACAATGCCACGCACACAATGTTTTGCGTGGCATTGTTGTAATTGCCGTGTTATCGATAGTTAATTTTCTTTAATTCTTGCTAATTTTAAGCGGCTTGCAGCTCATTAAAGTGCTCATAATGTGGCCAAGTGTTGCTTATATTATTAATTATTACTACCTTTGCATCGCAATTCCGGACGGAGGGGGCTCTGAAGCTTCCTCTATTTTGTTATAATTTGGGAAAGGACATTGGGTTAATGCACAATGCTCAATGCACAGAACAATTGATGTTTTTCCCACATTAATGTAATTAAGAATGATCGACAAAAAAGAACTCACCGCAGTAATCAACAAGGCTCTCGAGGACAGCAAGATGTTCCTCGTTGACATCACAGTGAGCGGCGACAACGTAATCGACGTGCAGCTCGACAGCATGGAGAGCATCACCATCGACGACTGCATCGCTGTGAACAATGCCGTGCACGAGGCCTTCGACCAGGATGTAGAGGACTACGAGCTCACCGTGGGCTCCTACAGCCTCACCGAGCCCTTCAAGGTGCTACAGCAATATGAGAAAAACCTGGGCGGCGAGGTCGAGGTGCTCACCACCGCAGGCAGCAAGCTCAAGGGCACTCTCACCAGCGCCAGCAACGAGGAGTTCACCATCACAGTGCCCACCAAGACCAAGATCGACGGTAAGAAGCGCCCCGAGATTGTCGACGTGGAGCACACATTCAAGTACGACGAAGTAAAATACACTAAAAATATAATACAGTTTTAAACACAATTATGGCTAAGAAAGTAGAAACGGTCGATATGGCCGACCAGTTTTCGGAGTTTAAAGAGTTGAAGAACATCGACAAGACCACGATGATTAGTGTCTTGGAGGAGTCGTTCCGCAGCGTGATTGCCAAGATGTTTGGCAGCGACGAGAATTTCGACGTTATCATGAACCCCGACAAGGGCGACTGCGAGATTTACCAGAACCTTGAGGTGGTAGCCGACGATGAAGTTCAAAATCCTAACCAGCAGATTGGACTTACCGATGCACGCAACGATGAGGAGAACCCCGACCCCGACTGCGAAATCGGCGAGGAGCACACCCGCAAAATCGACTTCGCCAAGTTTGGACGTCGTGCCATCCTGAACCTGCGTCAGACCCTGGCCAGCAAAATCCTTGACCTGCAAAAGGATGCCATCTACAACAAGTTCAAGGACCTGGAGGGCGAACTCGTGAGTGGCGAGGTGTACCAGAGCTGGAAGCGTGAGGCTCTGCTGCTCGACGACGACAAGAACGAGCTCATCCTGCCCAAGGACCAGCAGATTCCCACCGACAACTTCCACAAGGGCGACACTGTGCGCGCTGTCATACACAAGGTTGACAACCAAAACAACAACCCCAAAATCATTGTGTCGCGAACCAGCGACACTTTCCTGCGCCGCCTCTTTGAGCTCGAGGTGCCCGAAATTCACGATGGCCTGATTGTGATTCGTGCCGTGGCACGCGTGCCAGGCGAGAGAGCTAAAATCGCCGTTGAAAGCTACGACGACCGCATCGACCCAGTGGGAGCATGTGTGGGCGTGAAAGGCTCGCGCATACATGGCATCGTGCGAGAGTTGCGCAACGAGAACATCGACGTGATCAACTACACCAGCGACCCAGTGCTCTTTATCCAGCGTGCCCTGAGCCCAGCTAAGATCACCACAATCCGCATCGACGAGGAAGGCAAGCGTGCCGAGGTGTTCCTGCGCCCCGACGAGGTGTCGCTCGCAATTGGACGTGGCGGCCTCAACATCAGGCTCGCATCTATCCTCACTGGCTACACCATCGATGTGTACCGCGACCTCGACAATGATGAGGACGACGTTTATCTCGATCGCTTTAACGACGAGATCGACCAGTGGGTTATCGACGCTCTCAAGAGCATTGGTTGCGCCACTGCCAAGGCTGTGCTCAACACTCCACGTCAGGATCTTATCGACCGTGCCGACCTCGAGGAAGATACCGTCGACGAGGTGCTCGACATCCTCCGAGCCGAGTTTGAGGATTAACAACCCTCACTCTCCACTCTCACTCTCCACTCTCACTCTCCACTAACCATCATACAAAGAAACAAAACTCGTTATTTTTAATCTATGCGTGTAAAATTAAGTAAAGTTATCAAAGATTTGAATGTTGGACTTCAAACCATCCAGGACTTCTTTGCCAAGAAGAAGATTGAACTGGAGGTAAACCCCAACACCAAGATTCCTGAGGATATTCTGGAAATCCTCATCAAGGAATTCAAGCCCGACATGGAGCAGAAGCTCAAGTCGGAATATTTCACCAGCACACGACAGCGCGAGAAGGCTAAGCAAGCCGACCAGCCTAAAGAGCCACAGGAGGTCAAGACCGAAACCGAAATACGCAAGCCAAAGGTGATAGGCAAGATCGACCTTGACAGTGCCGGCAAGCCTGCGCCCAAGAAGGAAGAACCAGCTCCCGAGCCCACCAAGCCCGCCGAGCCGGTGGCACCTGTCATGGCGCAACCCGAGCAACCAGCTCCCGAGCAGCCCAAGCCTGCAGAGCCTGCTGTTGAACAGCCTGCTCCCGAGCAACCCAAGCCCGCCGAGACCGTTGTTGAGCAACCAGCTCCCGAGCAGCCTGCAGCAAAAGCCGAGCCCGAGCCCGAGCAGCCTGCACCTGCACAACCAGTGGACCAGCAACCCGAGCCAGTGAAGCCCGAAACCGCTACCGAGCAACCTGACGAGCCTGCCAAGGTTACCACCACTAGCTCAAGCACCGAAATCTTCACCACCACTCCCGTGCTCAAAACCAGCATCAACGTGGTGGGCAAAATCGACCTCTCGGCTATCAACCAGTCGACTCGACCCAAGAAGAAAACCAAGGAAGAGCGACGTCAGGAACGACTCGCCAAGGAAAAGGCTCGCCAGGGTGAAGACGGAGTCAAGAAAAAACGTCGCCGCATAGGTAAAGAAAAAATCGACATCGAAAAAGCCGCCCAGCAAATCCAGAATACGCCAGGCGCTAACAAAAACGCAAAGAACAAAGATAACGAGAACAGCAAGAAGAAGGACAAGAAGGCTAAACGCCCATTGCGTCCACAAGTCAACGAGGAGGATGTTCAGCGTCAGGTGAAGGAGACGCTGGCACGACTCACCAACAAGAAGCAAAACATGGGTGCCAAGTGGCGCCGTGAGAAACGAGAGGCTGTGCGAGAAGAGGAGAGCAAGGAGGCGGCTCTGCAAGCTGCCGAGAAGAAGATTCTCAAGCTCACCGAGTTCGTTACCGCCAACGACCTGGCAATGATGATGAACGTGCCCATCAACAAGGTGATTGGCACTTGCATGAGCCTGGGTGTGATGGTTTCAATCAACCAGCGTCTTGATGCCGAGACCATCAACATTGTGGCCGAGGAGTTTGGATTCAAGACCGAATATGAGAGTGCCGACGTGGTCGAGGCTATCCACGAGGAGGAAGACAATCCCGAGGATCTGCAGCAGCGTCCACCAGTGGTCACTGTCATGGGTCACGTTGACCACGGCAAGACTTCACTGCTCGACTACATCCGCAAGAGTAATGTGATTGCTGGCGAGGCTGGTGGTATCACACAGCACATTGGTGCCTACAACGTGAAGCTGCCCAACGGGCGCCGCATCACCTTCCTCGACACACCAGGACACGAGGCGTTCACCGCAATGCGTGCCCGTGGTGCTAAGGTCACCGATATCGTTATCGTGATTGTTGCGGCCGACGACAATGTCATGCCACAGACCAAGGAGGCGCTTAACCATGCCTCAGCCGCTGGTGTGCCCATCGTCTTCGCCATCAACAAGATTGATAAGGAAGGTGCTAACCCCGAGAAAATCAAGGAAGAACTTGCCAATCTCAACTACCTCGTCGAGGAATGGGGAGGCAAGTATCAGAGCCAGGACATCTCGGCCAAGAAGGGTATTGGCGTGGAAGAACTCATGGAGAAAGTGCTGCTCGAGGCCGACATGCTCGACCTCAAGGCCAACCCCGACCGCAAGGCCACCGGCTCAATCATCGAGTCGTCGCTCGACAAGGGACGTGGCTACATCGCCACTGTGCTCGTCGACAATGGCACTCTGCGTGTGGGCGACATCGTGCTCGCTGGCACTCACTATGGCAAGGTCAAGGCTATGTTCAACGAGCGCAACCAGCGCATCAAGGAGGCTGGACCTTCGTCGCCAGCTCTTATCCTGGGTCTTAACGGTGCTCCCACCGCCGGCGACAAGTTCAACGTCATGGACACCGACCAGGAGGCACGACAAATCGCCAACAGGCGCGAGCAACTGCAGCGTGAGCAGATGCAGCGCACGCAGCATCGCCGCACACTCGAGGACATTGGCCGCTTGCGCGCCCTGGGTGAGTTCCATGAGCTCAACATCATCGTTAAGGGCGACGTCGACGGCTCTATCGAGGCCCTGGGCGACTCGCTCATCAAGCTCTCTACACCCGAGGTTCAGGTCAACGTTATCCACAAGGCCGTGGGTGCCATCAGCGAGAGCGATGTCACACTGGCTGCTGCCAGCGATGCCTACATCATTGGCTTCCAGGTGCGACCCTCGGCCGATGCCAAGCGTCTGGCAGCTCAAGAGGGGGTCGACATCCGCATCTACTCCATCATCTACGATGCCATCGAGGAAATCAAGAGCGCCATGGAAGGTATGCTCTCGCCCGACATCAAGGAGGAGGTCATTGGCAACGCCGAGATCAAGGAGGTGTACCACATCAGCAAGGTGGGAACCATCGCCGGTGCCATGGTCAAGGATGGCAAGCTCAAGCGTGGTTGCAAGGTGCGCGTGATTCGCGACGGCATTGTGCGATTCACTGGCACGCTCGCATCGCTCAAGCGATTTAAGGACGATGCCAAGGAGGTTGCCAGTGGCTACGAGTGCGGTTTCAGCATCCAGAGCTTCAACGACCTCGTGGTGGGCGACATTGTCGAGGCATTCGAGGAAATCGAGGTGCAGAAGACTCTGTAATGCTCTAGTGCCTTACAATCTCAACCAAAATAGTGGGTCTAGAATCTCTAGAAAATCTAGAATTTCTAGACCCATTTTCAATAAACAATAAAAATGATTTATTATCTCAACATAGGCTCTAATCTCGACGACCGCGAGGGAAACCTCTGGGCCGCCGACCTGCGCCTGTCGCTCGACTTAGGACTCGTGGTGGCAAGGTCATCAATCGTTGAGAGCGAGCCTTGGGGATTCGACAGCGACAACGGGTTCCTCAACATGGGAATCGCCATCGATAGCCAGTTCTCACCCATCCAGGCGCTCAACATCATTCACGACATTGAGCACGAGCTCAACCACGGCCGCAGCCACCGCGATGCCAATGGTGCCTACGTCGACCGTCTTGTCGACATCGACATCATGGCTATCGACGACCTCGTCATCGACTTGCCCAGCCTCAAGGTGCCACACCCCCACATGGCAAGCCGCGACTTCTTCCTGAAGCCCATGGCCGAGATTGCACCAGAGTGGGTCCACCCCACCCTGCACCTTACCGCTCAGCGCATGCTTCATGCACTTGCTGGGAGCAACATGGAGTGAGAGTCAATCCCACATCGATGGTTTCATCTATTTTGCCTGTTCTTGCTCCAGGTTCTTCTGCTTGGCGTCGAGTGCCTTGTTAATCTTCTCGCGATAAGTTTTGTCAAACTCGGCGCGCACCGTGTCGGTAATAACCGCTTGGTCCATTCCCAGCGAGTCGGCCTTATACTTATAGGCCTCATAGTAAACCGTCTCCATCGAGTCGAGCTTCATCTTCAGAGCGTCATACTCTTCACGAGTGGTCACCTGAGTCTTGTCGATGGTTTCAACCATGCTCTTGTTGAGAGTCACAGCCTCTTGCTTAACGTCGATTTTGCCATCACTGCCTGAGCCTGAGCACGATGAGAGGGTCATCGCCACAGCCACCAGCGAGAGAAATAAAAACTTCTTCATTGTCACTTATTTGTTTTATGGTTAGTATTGTTAGTGCAAAGATAACAAAAAATAACAAAAACCGTCAAAATCTACCATAAAAATGGAGATTTCAACGGCTTAAACCAACAGCTGAAGTGGACCCCAAAAGTTTTTTGTCCAACTTTTGGGGTCCACTTCTTATTACACACCCTCTTATATTATTTTTGTTTGAGAATAATATATCTTACGAAGTTGTTACTTGGCCACCTTTTCCAAGCGCTTCATCATGATGAACATGAACAGGGCCGAAACCACGCACACGCCAATGAACACGCTCCACACCACCCACAGTGGGAGGCCGCCCCACAGGTAACCACCCACGCTCACGAGGAAGTTGCCAAGGGCTGTGCTGGCAAACCAGCCGCCCATCATCAAGCCCTTGAGCTTGGGAGGTGCAACCTTGGTCACAAATGAGATTCCCATGGGCGAGAGCAACAACTCACCAAAGGTGAGCACCAGGTAGGTCGAGATGAGCCAGTTGGGCGATACCAGGGTCGCTGCGTCGCCCAGTGCTTTTTGCTCATCGGGAGTGGGCAGGCCAATTGAGCCTACAATCATGATCAGGAACGCCGATGCAGCCACAAGCATGCCCAGCGCAATCTTGCGTGGAGCACTTGGCTCCTTGCCTTTGCGCGCCAGCCACCCAAAGATGGCGAGCGACACTGGTGTCAATGCCACCACATAGCACGGATTGAACTGCTGGAAGATGGGAGCAGCAATGTCGATGGGACCATCCAGATTGAAATAGCGATAAATGAGCACTCCCAAGCATGCCACTATCACGCCACCGGCAATGCCGCGAGCGCGCTTACTGTTGGAGGAGTCGAAGATGGCAAAGAGCGCATACACGATAAAGATGCACAGCACCAGGTTCCACACGTCAAATGCCATGCTCTGCAGGCCACTTGAAGTCTTGGCTGTGAACTCGTTGGCAAAGAATGTGAGTGTCAAACCATTCTGGTGGAATGCCATCCAGAAGAAGATTACAACGATGAACACCAGTATCAGAGCCACCACGCGCTTCGAGGTCTCACCAGGTGCCAGCTCGGCAGCTGCCGCAGCATCCTTGTTGCCCTTCTTGCTCGAAATGGCGCTCTTCTCCACATGGCGGAAGGTGCCACGGAAGGCATAGTAGATAATGATTGAAACGATGAGCGACACACAAGCCACGCCAAAGGCGAAGTGATAACTGTCGGCAACGCTCACGCCAAGATTAGTCTGTGCATACTCCATAATCTTCACTGCCGCTGTGGGGGCAAACATGGCGCCAATGTTGATTGCCATGTAGAAGATGCTGAAGGCGGCGTCGCGCCGCTCGCTGTACTGCGGGTCGTCATAGAGGTTACCCACCATCACCTGGAGGTTGCCCTTGAAAAGGCCCGTTCCCAGGCTCACAAGTAGCAGAGCTCCCATCATTGCAACGAGTGCTACAGTGTCGCCTCCCAGGGGCACCGAGAGCGCCACGTAGCCAAAGAACATGATAAGGATGCCACTGGTCACCATCTTGCCATAACCGAAGATGTCGGCAAGAATGCCACCAATCACCGGCAGGAAGTACACCAGCATCAGGAAGCTGCTGTAAATCAAGCCTGCAGTGCCTGGCTCGAGCCCGAAGTTCTCACGCAGGAACAGTGCGAAAACGGCAATCATCGTGTAGTAGCCAAAGCGTTCGCCAGTGTTGGCAAGCGCCAGGGCATATAAGCCTTTTGGTTGATTTTTAAACATGGGTTAGTTTTTTGTTTTTAGTTATTTGTTGCGATGGCATCGCAACATACAGAGAACATAAAGTTGTTGTTAAACTAAAAAGGCGAGGGGTTGATGTTATTCAGCCCCTCGGCCTTTATGGTATCATAAAGATGTGTTATTTAGTAACTCGCTCGAGCCACTTCACCATGCCCAGCATCACGCCCATCGAAACGAGGCACACTACCAGGAACACGGTCCAGCATATCCACAATGGCCAGCGGTTGTACATCCAGGGGCCCATCCAGATGAGCAGGTTGCCAAGTGCGGTGGCACCGAGCCACAAGCCCTGGCACAAGCCCTGCAAGTGCTTGGGAGCTACCTTCGACACGAACGACAAGCCCAGAGGCGAGATGAACAGCTCGGCTACGGTGAGGAAGAAGTAGGTCACAATCAGTACCCATGCACCTGCCTTCATGCCTTCCTTAACGCCCACTTCCATGCCCTTGAACTCCTCGCCCGAGGGATAACCTGCGGTGTAGGAGTAGAGAGTCAGGAACAAATAGGCCAAACCAGCGATAAACATACCAATGGCAATCTTGCGAGGGGTGGAAATCTCCTTGCCACGCTTGCTCAGAGCGCCAAAGATGAACATGATTATTGGAGTGAGAACAATCACGAAGAAGGGGTTCACAGCCTGCCAAATCTCAGGAGCAATAGAGTCGGTCTTCACAAAGTCGCGAGCGAATACCGACAGCGACTGACCATTCTGGTGGAACGAGAACCAGAAGAACACGGCCACGCCAAGCACTGCAAACAGAGCATACATGCGCTGCTTGATCTCGGTGGCCATTGCCTTGCGCTCCTCGGCGGTGTAGTTCTCAACAACCTTAGCCTCTTTCTTGGCTGGAGTGGGGAATATCTTCTGATAATAGATGAAGATGCACAACGAGATGAGCATTGCGCAAACCGATGCAATAAACGAGTAGTGAACACCAGTGTTGAACACTTCAAGATACTTCTGGCAGAAGGCACCCATGTCGGCGGGCAGCGAACCACCCACTTGCTGAGCAAGGGTCTGCAGGTTGCTGGCAGCCTCGGCTGTCATGGCCTCAGCACCGTTGATGAACTGGTGGCACAGAGCAGGAAGCTCAGCATTGTATTGCAGGCTGTTAACACCAAGCCACCACTCACGCAAGTAAGGCGCGATGAAGGGGGCAATCAAGCCACCAATGTTGATGAACACATAGAAAATCTGGAAACCGCTGTCGCGCTTGCCTTGAACGGCCTTCAGAGCCTCAGGGCCTTTCTTGGCAGCATCGGCCTCGAGGTTGTCATACATCTGACCCACGATAGCCTGCAGGTTGCCCTTGAACAAGCCGTTACCAAAGGCGATGAGCAGCAAGGCCACGCATGTGAAAGGCAGTAGCCAGCTCATGTTGCCCTTAGTGGCAAGGATAGGGATGGAGATGAGCGCATAGCCCAGCGCCATGATGATAAGACCCCAGCGAATGGTGCCCTTGTAATTTTGAGTGCGGTCGGCAATGATACCGCCCACCAAGCTCAACACATAGATTAAGCAGTAGAACACTGAATAGATAGCGCCACTGGTCTCATCACTAAGACCAAACTTTGAGCACAGGAACAGCAGCAGCACTGCATTCATGATGTAGTAGCCAAAGCGTTCACCCATGTTGCTCAACGCGGCGGGGATTAACCCCTTGGGATGTCCTTTAAACATAAATTGTAATGGTTTTTAAGTTAATATTCTTTTTTTAATTCAACAGTCTTATGGTTAGTTCATTCATTATGCATTGAATAAGCCATGGCATAGGCTTTCATGTTCTTGAGCATCGAGAGTAGCCCATTGCTGCGGGTGGGCGACAGGTGGTCGCGCAGCCCTATGCGGTCGATGAAGTAGAGATCGGCATCCACAATGTCCTGTGGTTTCTGACCCGAGAGCACGCGAATGAGCAGTGCCACGATTCCCTTCACGATGATGGCGTCGCTGTCGGCACGGTAGGTCACCACCCCGTCGTGGTACTGCGCGTCTAGCCACAGGCGGCTCTGGCACCCATCAATGAGGTTATCGGGGGTCTTGAGACTCTCGTCGAGCGCATCAAGGCCATTGCCAAGATCTATGATGTAAGCATACCTATCCATCCAGTCGTCCATGCCACTGAACTCCTCGATGATTTCGTCTTGAATCTGGTTTATTTCGGTCATTTTATAAAATAATGTATATAAATCGGTCAAAGTTACTCATATTTTTGGTTTCTCACAACTTTTTATAAAAAAAAGGTGCCGAGCAATCACGCCCGGCACCTTATTCGTCACCTCAAGCTCGGCTACGATTAGCTGAACTTAATGAGGTTGTTCTTAACCTTGCGGCTGCCTTGCAGCACGGCGTTGAGCATCTGCTGAACGGGGAAGTTCTGCTGGCGATACTGCATTGCCACTTGCTGCTTGGGAAGCTCACGGGCTGGAGTGGTGCCATTAATCTGAACGGCATAGATGGCGTTGCGGCCAGCCACCAGCTGAACCTTGCCCTTGCCATTAGCACCAAGGCCTGCTACGCGGCCTGCCACGCGACCCTCAAGCATCTGCTGGGGAGCACCCATCGAGATGCTTGCGCTGTCAACGTTGCACTTCATCAGCGCAGCATAGCCAGCCACGTCCTTAGCCTTGCCGTTGTACTGCTTCATGAGCATCTCGCCCTTCTTCTCGTTCTTCACCAGCTCGGTGAGCTGCTGCTTAACGGTGGGGTCGGTAAGGGGGATATAATCCTTGTAAACCTCGTCAACTGCCACTACCAGCAGAGCATTGTCGTCGATGAAGATTTGAGAGATTGTACCTGGCTTGCTCGAGAACGCCCACTTCACGGCCTCGCGACTGTGAGGAACGCCTGGCATCATGCCAAACTGCGACTGCTGAGCACCAAGCTGAGTGGTGGCAGGAGTGATAACCTCCTCAACCACGTCATAGTGAGCAGCCTTGCCGTTCTTCTCAAATGCCTTGATGTCCTTGTTCTTGTTCAAGTACTTCTGCAGGTCATTCTGCAGCTGAGTCTTGGTAGCCTCGCTTGGATAGTCGGTGAACTTAGCACGGGCAATGTTGTAGAATGTTACAGCGGGCTTCGACTGAGCAACCTTAGCAAAGATTGCGCCCTCTTTGTTGACCTGCCATGCAAAGAAGTTACCACTGGCGTTGGCGTTAATCTTGTTGCGAACCGAGTCGGGGAACATGAATGGGCGAGCAAGCTGCTGAGCGTTGCTCTTCTGAATCTGGATGTTGGGGTTGCCAGCGAGCGAGTCGATGGCCATGCCGCCCTCGAGCAGGGCAAGCACTGAATCCTGGCGAGCCTTGGGACCCTGAACCAGCACCATGTCAAGACCCACCGAGTCGATGCTCTGGTAAGCGCTTGTAACCTTGTACATGAAGGTGTTGCGGTCGCGGCCAGTGGGGTCCTTCTTGTCGCAGCTGTTAACGCCAGCGGCAATCAGGTTGTTGATAAGCTCGTCCTTGTTCTCAACCTTGGTGCCAAACATCTGCTTGTCGGCCTGAGTGGTGGTGAGTGAGTCGAGCACTACGTCGCTGTTAGAGCGCACGCCACTGATGCCAGCCTTGTTCTGCAGGTCGGCAAAGATCTTGTTGATCTTAACACCAGCTGCAGCCTTGTCCTTGGCCGAGGGGTCAACGTCAACCTTGATGTAGTGAACGCGACGGCTCTCATCCTCAAGCTTGAACAGGGCTTTATACTTGTCGTAGGCCTGCTGCAGGTCGGCATCGGTAACCTTAACCTTGCTGTCGTCGATGGTGGCATAGTCAACCTTGGCATAAGTCACATCATAGACAGTGCTCTCTTCCTTGGTCAGTGCGATGTCGATGTCGTTAGCCTGGAGGCAACCCATCAGCAGCATGCCAAGCTTGGCCTGCAAGAGCTGGTTGGCCATCTTTTGAGCCTCTTGCTCATACATTGCGCGCACTGGCTGCACCGACTGTGGGTCGGCGTTAGGATTCTTGATGAAGTCGAGCAGGTCCTTTGGTGTCATGCCATTCTGCTGGCAAATCTGCTGGATTGATTGGGGAGGGTTCTTAATCATCAGCTCCGACACCTCATCGCCCGATGCGATGATGTTAGCCTCGTCACACTCCTGGGTGAGCAGTTTCTCTTGGATAATCTCTTGCAAGAGTTGCTGTTGAATCACAGCGGGGTCGGTCTTGCTGTCGGGATCCTGAGCCTGCTGCCTCATTTGCGACAAGTTTTGGAATTCCTGCATTTCAATTTTCTCATCTCCTACTTTAGCTGCAAGTGTATCGGTAGTAAATGCACCCGAGGCACGCACAGCTTCTTCAAGAATAAATGCTAGAAGGCCTGCACCAATGACGATTGTCAGGATAACGGCCCTTTTTCTAATTTTTTCTAATGCTGCCATTATATTTGTTTTTTATGTTTTTATTTGCAAAAGTGTATAGTTTACAAAAATAGCACGCAAAGGTATACATTTTTTATTTAATGGCAAAAATGTTAAGCGATTTTGTGACGTTTTTATGCAAAAACCACGGTTTTGCACTGATTATTAACGTGCGTTTTGAGGAAAGCACACCCTCTTAGTTAGTTTTTTCCCACAATAAAGCCACCAAAAAACAAAATGGCAGTTACACAGGGTGAACCCGACAGTCATCAAGGGAGTGTTACTTCAATTATTATTTGGCAATTTGAAAGATACTGGCAATGTGTACCACACACTCACTGGTTCGCCCAGAGCATTGCGCCCTGGAGTGAAGTCGGGCAGCATCTTGCACAGCCTAATCGCCTCTCGGTCAAGATATCTATTGACTGCCCGTGCAACCCTCACTTGCCCCACCTTTCCTGTCTTGGTCACAACAAATTGAATGATAACTTTACCTTCGATTCTGTTTTCAAATGCCTCGGGTGGATATTTCAAATTATCATTAATAAACCTCATCAGTGCTCCATCACCACCAGGGAAATGAGGCATTTGAGCACATGAATTAAAAAACCCGTCATCGCTGGCATCATAGCTATCATTAGCAGTCACATTTCTTGAGTTGCGAGACTCAATGGTCTTAAATCCATCGCCGCAGAACTGTCCTGCCTGGAGGATGGCGTGAGTGGTCTCATCATAGATGAAATAAAGGAAGGGATGAGTGGCATTGAAAGGCAAATTGATTGATTTAAACATGTTGCTCTGCACTGTCACGCCGCTGGCTTCGGTGCCATACTCGTTGACGGTAATCTTAGTGTCTTGCGTGAAACGGTTGATGTAGGAATGCACCTTGCTCAGGCGGCTAAAGTCGGCATTGTCATTGAAAGCCGTTGGCATCAAGGTTGCAAGCATGTCGCGCAGGTTTAGATTGCAGTCGGTTGAAAATCTTGGCAATCTCAAGTCAACCACCATGCCAGGTGCTTTGAGGCCCGACACAATGCGACTGAATTCGCTAGCACTCATCGACATCAGGAACTTGTCGATTTTTGAGTTCTTAGGCAAGACAACGAGCATGCGAAACTCGCTGTTGTCATATTTCATTGAAACTACCTGGCAGGTATTATCCTCGTAGTAAAGTTCACGGAAATAGCGGAACATCGACGGCACAATAGTGGTGGTGCCGTCATCGTTGGTGAATTCACGGTCAAAAGTGAATATCTTGTCAAAAGGATTAGCCCACAGCTTCTTAAATTTCAGGTAATTGATGAGATAGATAATTTCGTTGGGATGAGTCTCTTTGACTATGTTATCAAACTCGCCACCCGACTGCTGGTTGATCCAGTCATTGAGCTGCTCAGTGGCTTTGCTGGTGCCAAAGTCGAGATTGCCCACCTGAGCGTTATACACGCCTTTTATCGCCCTGATGTAATCTTGATTGATAGCAAATCGCTTATTCATCGCAAGATAGTTGCTCATCACTATCTCGGGCATGAAATGAGCCACATACTTGCTGTAGAAAGCATTTGCCGCTGACGAATGCCCAGTCAACGCTTCTATTTCCTTGAGAGTAGCACCACTGGCACCGTTGCTGGCCATAGCAAGCGCATAGCTCACGCTTAACGGCGAGAAAGTGAAACTCTTGAAGGGGGCATTTGCCGACTGTTTCTTCATGAGAATGAATGCCAGCTCATTAACCTTATCGACGCAAAGTTTGTCGTCATCGCTCAAAACAAGAGGTTTATTGCTTTTTGTCACTTGCGAAGTCACACTGGCTTTGCTTTGCTGCCTCTGCTTGGTTGCCCTGTGAGTTCTAACTTTAGCCGACTCGCCCGCACATGCCCCAAGCGAGCACGCCATAGCACAGATGATAATAAGAATGCGGGAAAATGCAATTGAACGACACAAAGCTAAGTTTGCCTGATGCCTTGCAAGAGAGTGCTTTTTATCTAATATAGAAGGTTTCATATCGTTTTTGTTTTAAAGTTGCAATTATTTTAAATATGCCTCAAAGTTAGTAATTAAATTTCAAAATTGCTGTGTTTTTAAAAAAATCAAATAAAATCAAATAAAAGAGCAAAAGTAAATATTATTTTGTACCTTTGTAACATCTATTTAATAATCAACTTTTGAAAAACAAAACCCATTTCTACAGTTATGAAAAAAGCGTTTTTACTTGCCATTGCCGCCACCATGGCACTGAGCATAACAGCAGGCGATGTCCCTGCCCAAAATGCTGGTCAAAACAGCAACATCAGCAACACCCTAATTGCCAAGAAATCAAAGGCTAAGAAGTCAACTTTCCGCAAGGGCTGGTACACCGCCATTGGCACCTGCAACCTGCGCTACGGCCCTGGCACAAACTACTCTATTGCCTACCAAATTGAGGACGGCGAGCCGGTCTATGTGGTCAAGAAGCAGGGCAACTGGTACGGACTTTATCATGGCTCGAGCGATGAGACCATCTACTGGACCCACGTCACCAACCTCAAGCCCTACTACGGCCCAGTGACTTGGAGCTGATTCAAGTGTTTTTGTTTTTACTCAACGGCACCACCAATCATCCACTCTTCCCAAGCAGTAACCAAAAACTTTCTTAATTCTTGTTTATTTAATGCATAAATAAATATTTTTTTGTAGTTTTGCAAGTTATAAGGTGAAGTGGCACTTTTTGCCACCTAACTAACACTACATAGAATATTAATTAAATGCACTGAAAATGAACACAATAAGACGAGTATATCACCTGCTGGGCATCACTGTGGTGATGCTGGCATTGGCCGTGACTGCCACCTCATGTGGCGGCGGTGGCCTTGAGAAAGCAGTGAAGAAGGCATTTATCGACGGCGACACCACTCAGGCCAGCTACGAGAAAATTTGCGCCATCATCAAGGAGAACCCCAAGAGCTATGCCGACTTTGTGACCGAGAGCGGCGACATCAACGTGGAAGCCCTGGGCAAGTACATCAACGAGGTGGGCAGCCAGCTGCGCCCGCCCATGACGTGGGACATCACTGGCTACGGCCTCAAGGAGCTAACGCTCACCGTCTACTTTGAGCGCAGCGGCTCGATGACGCCCTACGACACCCCGGGTGGCGGCGGCCAGTTGAAGAAGGCCGTGAACGACCTCATCAACTTCTTCCCCAGCAAGGAGGGCACCAAAATCAACATCGTGAACGACAACATCTACCCCTACAGCGGCACGGTCGACTCCTTCTTGCAGGACCGCAACATCTACGAGAGCACCAAGGGAACTGGCAACGCCAGCTACACCGACTTTAAGCTCATCTTCGAGAAAATCATCCAGGCCCAGAAGCCTGGCAACGTGAGCGTGCTCATCACCGACCTCATCTACTCGCCGCAGAACACTGCCGACGTGAGCGTCGAGAAAATCCTCAACGAGGAGAACAGTGTGGCAACCAGCATCTTCAAGACCTACAAGGGCAAGTCGATAATCGTGAACCAACTCATGGGCGACTACAACGGACAGTATTACCCCTACAACGGAGCACCCTTTGCCTACAACGGCAAGCGTCCGTTCTATGTAATAATCGTTGCCGACGCCGCCACTATCGACCGCATGAACGCCGACGAGGCTTTTGCCAAGTTCTTGCGCCCCAGCGGCCTGAAGAACAGCTACCGCTTTAACCAGGCGGCCAGCGAACTTAACTTCAAGGTGGTGCCCGACTGGAAGGACAACGTGGGCCGCTTCCGCCAGTCTCGCGACGAGCAGCACACGCTCACCCACTGCGAGGGCGACCGTGAGACTGGCGTGCTGTGCTTCACCATCGCAGCCAATCTCAAGCCACTGGCCAAGGACGACGCTTTCCTGACCAATGCTGCCAACTACACCGTGCAGTCGCAGAGCGGCTTCGCCATTACCGTGCGCGCCATCAAGCCCGATGACATCACCAACAACAACCGCGCCTACCTCGACGGCATGACCCACCTCATCACCGCCAAGGGCAAGTTTGCCTCCTCGCGCGACCAGCTCTCCATCACCCTGCCCAACCAGTTCCCACAGTGGATTAGCGAGTCGTCGTCAACAACCGACATCGACCCCGCAGCGCCTGGCTTCGCCACCACAACCTTCGGTTTGGAACGCTTTTTGCAGGGTATCTACGATGCCTTCTCGGCTGGCAACGACAGTTATGGAAAAATTGTAATCAAACTTGAAGACTAATAGTCGTTACGTAACTATAAACACTTAACTATGAACTATTAACTATTAAAATATGCGAGACAAAGTAATATTTTTAGTGCTTGGAGCAGTGATTAGCGTGCTGTTCTGGATTTTTAGAGTAGAGCTTTATGAGGCCCTTTACAGTGTTAACGGCTTCAGCGACCAGATGTACAACACTGGCGCCTATGGCACTGTGGCAGCCGTCACAGTTGCTATGTCGTGGGGCATGGCTGCAATCTACTACTATGTAATCAACTCAGTGAAGTTCGACCGCTGGTATCACTGGCTGGCAATGCTTGGCGTTACAGCCGTGTTGACCCCTGTGGTGTGCTTTATTGTAGTGTCTAATTTGCTTGAAGGCTTCGACTATGGCACTGCCGTATTCACCTTCCAGATATATAACATCCTGTTCACTGCATTGACATTTGTGATTGCTTCGTTCTCAATCAGGTGGTGGAGCAGTAATTGTCGCCACACTCCTATTCCTCAATAGTGGAGAGGGGAGAGTGAGAGGGGAGAGTGAGAGGAGAGAGGGGAGAATTTTTTTCTCACTATGTAATCCATAAAATCCCTAAAAACAATAAACGATAACGACAATAAATAACGATAAATGAAACTTTTTATATTTGCTATAGGCGGAACGGGGTCTCGCGTGCTCAAGTCGATGATTATGTTGTGCGCTGCTGGTGTGCGACCTGTCGACTCAAGCGGACGTCCCCTGCAAGACCTTGAGATAGTGCCCATCATCATCGACCCACACAAGTCGAACGCCGACCTCAAGCGCACCGAGCGACTGCTCAGCGCCTACGGCACCATCCGTGAGAAACTCTATGGCAAGAACGCCAATGCCGAGGGATTCTTCGCCACCAAGATATCTACGCTCAAAGAAGTGGTGTCGAGTAGCCAAGTGCCTCTCGACGACTCATTCATCTTCAACCTGGCAGCGGTCGAGAACTTCAAGTTCCGCGACTTCATCAGCTACAACACAATGAACGAGCCCAACCAGGCACTCACATCGTTGCTCTTTGCCGACTACCAACTCGAGAACAAGATGAGCATTGGCTTCGTGGGCTCGCCCAACATTGGCAGCGTGGCTCTCAACGGAGTGAAAGATAGCAACGAGTTTAAGGCGTTTGCCAACGTGTTTGCCGACGGCGACCGCATATTCTTCATCAGCAGTATCTTTGGCGGCACGGGAGCAGCAGGCTTCCCCATCATTGTGAAAAACATTCGTCAGGCACGCAACATCGATGCCAAGAACAAGGCTTTCTTGCAGCGTGCACCCATTGGCGGCCTCACAGTGCTCCCCTACTTCTCTCTCATGGAGAGCGACGACAAGAACGATAAGCGAATCGACAACGCCGACTTCGTGGTAAAGACCCAGAGCGCGCTTGAATACTATAACAACACCCTCACCGGCAACGGGCGCAATGCCGTGAATGCCATCTTCTACCTGGGCGACCACGGACACAATGCACCCTATGCCTACGACCCAGGCGACAAGCGCGACCAGCACGACCCTGCCCACCTCATTGAGCTGGTGGGTGCCATGGCGCCATTCAAGTTCTTGAGCCTTGCCGATAGCGAACTCACCGACCTTGCCACTGGCGAGCCCTTGGCCACCAAGGCATTTGAGTATGGACTGGAGCACGACACCGATTTCGTCGACTTCTCAAGCTTTGGCCAGGAGACGCGCCAGCTCATCTACCGCCCCATGGTGAAGCTGCATCTGCTTTACATCTTCCTGCGCACAGGCCTCAACGGCATGATAGGCCAGGGATTTACCGAGGATGCGCCCAAAATCACGCGCGAGTTCACCAGCACTCAGTTCTACCGCGTGCTCACCCAGCAGTTCTTCGACAGCTACATCGAGTGGCTCACCGAGCTGCTGCACAATCGCCGCCACGTCACCCTTTTCAACGAGGGCGAGATGGACATGACCAAGGCCATCCACAAGGTGCTCACCAAGAAGGGCCTCTTCGGCAGCAAGAAGGTGGACAACGACGTGTTCAAGGCCGAGATGAACAAGCTCAGCCGCGACAACAACCGCTACGGCAGCAATGCCGAGCTCAAGCTCATGGACCTCTTCTACACAGCAGCCGAGAAAATCATCACCGATCGTTACGACAATATCAATTAGAACTTTACTAGATATTCTAGAACTTCTAGAACCTCTAGACTATCTAGAAAATCTAGAAAAACCAAAAAACTGACAACTGATAACTGACAACTATTATGAGTCAAGTACTATCATATAACAAGAAGACGACGAAGACAAGCGCACAGGATTGGATTCCGGTTGCGCCCTATCTCGACGACGACATCAAGCAAATCAAGGACCCTAATGGCGGCCTGAGCGAGAATCCGCGCACGGCCATCCCCAGTCCATTTGCTCAACTCGACCTGGTGAAAAACGCCTTTGAGCACCTGGCGAGCAACGCCCGCCTCGCTGGCTCGATGATGGACAAGCGACTGGTGTCGAATGCCCTTGATATTGCTCAAATATTCTTTGACTACGAAAATCACAAGCAATACCTGCACATTGTGCGCTGGAACCGCGACGAGCAGCTTGAGCGACTCAAGAGTGAGCCTGAGCACCGCCTCTACGGTGAGACCCTCGAACTATTCCTCACCAGCGACACCAAGTATAACTTCAACCTGCTCACCGACTGGTACATCCTGCTGTGGAACAGCCAGGTGATAGGAGCCACGTCGCCATCGTCGCTCACCATTGCCGTGCCGCGCGAGAGCGAGCAGCCCATCACGGGCATCAAGGTGGAGCAGGGCATTTCGCTCTTCGACAGCGACACACGCGACCTGTGGCAACGCGACGAAGACTTCGTCTACTACATGTTCATGCTCTTCAACGCCTTCCCAACGCTGCGCACTGCAGTGAAGGGTGTGTATGACTACATGCTCAAGAACAAGGACATCATCATGGAGCGCAAGCCTGAACTCTACAGGCGACTCACACAAGTGGTGCCTAACCTTGAGGCTCTGAGCTATGAACTCGCCCCACGACTGGTTGAGCGCCTTGACCTGGAGTTCGACCCCTTTGTGGGTGACGACGAGGTGACAGTGCTGGGCGCACGCTTCTATCACAAGCGCGCACGCGACATCATGACCATGGCAGCCAGCAGCGACTTCGTCATCGCACCCACACGCCAGGTCGAGGGCAAGTTGCCACTGGTGCTGCGCAACAACTTCAACGGCAGCGTCGACCACTACATCTACATCGACAAGGAGTGGGACAGCTCCACGCAGGTCTTTGTGGGCGACACCCCCATTGCCAAGCGCAAACTGCCCGACACGAGCATAATCTACCCATTCATCACCACTGGTGATTTCTTGCAGGACACTCTCATCCGCCTGGCAGGTCCAGTCGACGACGACCACTTCTTCAACGGCAACGTCATCAACAAGACCCTGCCATCGCGCAACGGCTATCTGCTACCTCTCACACAGGAGTTTTTCAAGTACTTCAACGCCAGCGACGTCACACGCCAGGTGTGCGGCCGCAACATGCTTGAGATGGAGGAACTGCTCGATGGCTCGGTCAACGTCACGCTGCGCGTGCCCCTCAAGAAGCGCTACATCGAGCTCACTCGCAACTACTATCCCATCGACGACCCATCGTGGCACTTCGACGAGAAGCGTGGCACAGGCCGCATCATTACCAACGTGATAATGTCGGCTGCCATCTTTCCATTTGTGCGCACTAACTATAAGGACGACTACACCGTGCAGCTCTTCAGCATGATCGACGGTGGCGACGCATCGCTCGAGTTCTTCAAGGACGGCATGACAAGCGAGGACCTCAAGGTGAGCGGCAAGCCACGCTCGCAGGGCACCTACAGCACCTACTACTACGACCTCGAGGGCTCATTCGACCTCGTCAAGGCCAGCGTCACCACGCCATCGGGAACCTTTGCCGGCTACATCGTGCCATTGTGGAAACCCTATGTGGCAAGCAGCAAGGAGCTCATCTTTGCCGTCGACTTTGGCACAACTAATAGTCACGTCGAGTGGTCGGAGCGTGGACACGATGCCCACGACCTGGAGTTTGCCCACAGCGACCGTCAGGTGCTCATCGCTTCGCTGCTCAAGCGCGGCACTCTGCTCTTTGCCGACCAGCTGCAGCGCGTTGAGTTCCTGCCCAGCGACATCGACAATGTGTATGGCTTCCCACTGCGCAGTGCCCTGGCACGCAACGAGATAAGCACTGGTGGGCACAAGCTCTTTGGCGACATCAACATCCCATTCCTCTACGAGAGGCAGTACTTCGATGGCTACGACATCACCACCAATCTCAAGTGGATGGGCGACATCACACTCTCGCGAGAGTTCTTGCGTGAACTCGTGCTCCTGATCAAGGCCAAGGTGCTGCTCGAGAACGGCGACCTGGCACGCACCAACATCGTGTACTTCTTCCCCGTGAGCATGGGAGGCAGCGACCGACGCAAGCTCGACGACACCTGGCTTGAGCTATATCACACCTACTTCGGACCCGACACCGACAGCCACCTGCACGCCTACCCCGAGAGCATCGCGCCAGCCTACTTCTACCGCGGCGACGACGTGAGCGGAGGCAGCTTCGTGTCAATCGACATTGGCGGCGGCACCACCGACACCGTCATCTATCAGCCCACCGCCAATCGCCTCGACACCGAGCCAGTGGCCATCTCGTCGTTCCGCTTTGCCGGTGATGCCATCTTTGGCGACGCTTTCACTGAGCGCGATGCCGACAACAACCCGCTCATCCGCCACTATGGCGAGTACTTCAAGCGTCTCATCTCCAAAAACAGCGACATTGGCTACCTCAACAGCATCCTCCAGGATGTGCTCAAGCGCAAGCGCTCGCAGGACGTCAACGCATTCCTCTTCTCTATCGAGAACGTGGAGCAACTGCGCTCGCTGCGCGAGGTGGACCGCAACATCTACAGCTACAACACGCTGCTGCGCAACGACTCGCAGCGCAAGTTGATATTCATGTACTTCTACGCCGCCATCATCTACTACATCGCGCAGTCGATGCGAGCACGCAACTACGAGATGCCCAAGCAGATCTACTTTAGCGGCACCGGCTCCAAGATTCTCAACATCCTGGGAAGCAACGATCAGGTAACCGACTTCACCAAGCTCATCGTCGAGCGTGTGTTTGAAAAGGAGTACACCGAGCGCTTCTCCATCAAGATTGAGAACAAAAGCCCCAAGCAGATTACCTGCCGCGGTGGCATCAACCTTGAGAGCCTGCGCATGGATGGCAATGTCGATGTCAACCGCCTCACACCGCGCAACATCAACGCCATGAAGTACTGCTACTCAATGCTCAGCGACAAGCCGTTGACCATCAAGTCGGTCTACGACATCGAGGTGCGCGACCAGCTCATCCAGCAGGTCGAGAAGTTCAATGAGTTCTTCATCGCCCTGTGCGACAACGTCACCAAGGACGAGTTTGGCATCGACAACAAGGTGTTCCGCATCTTCTGCAACGTGCTGGGCGACAATGCCAGCAACTACCTCACCGCAGGAATTGGCAACTACCTCAAGGGACGCTACACTGGCGACGAGGCCATCGAGGATGTGCCGTTCTTCTACCCCATCATCGGCATCATCCGCCACAACCTGCTCAAGAACCTGTGCAACGAGGTAATATCCAGCACAGTGTAACTAACTAAAAATCAAAAAAGAATAAGAATAACAATAACATAAAACAATACAAAACATTATTATCGAAATGAAAAAAATTATTTTTACTCTAGTGTGTGTCATGGCTGCCATGGCATCGATGAGCGTTAACGCTCAAGACAACTCTAAGAACCTCTCGCAAGGACAGTGGAACCACGGCCTGGCCATCGGTGCACAGTGGATTGCTACCGACCTGGGATTCGCTCAAGCCGAGGAGAAGGTCATTGCCAAGACCAACGAGAACTACTCGCTCGAAGACCTGAAATTGATGTACGGCACTCGCGACAAGTGGGTAACCTATTACGACAAGCTCAAGAAGCATGAGAACGAGGGTGGCGACATCGAGAAGCTCATCTCGACCATCGCGGCCGAGTACGACAAGGGCGCTGTAATCAAGGGCGGTGTCAGGCGCGACGTTGAGAAGTACAACGCCAGCCACACTGGCAACGAGGTGAAGACTCAACCCGAGGAGATAATCCCCAACGCTGCTCCCGAGGCTAACGCAACTGCTGCTACAGCTGCCGCCGACTCTACCGCCACCACTGGCGACCAGGCTGCAGCTAAGGCCGACGAGGGCTCTAGCAACGACTCAAGCCACGGCTTGCTCTACATCCTCACCATCCTGGGCCTCGCTCTGGGAGCCATTGGCACATTCCTGGCAATGCAGGCACGCAAGGAGAACCAAGCAATGATGCGCGACAACCGAGACGACATCAACAACATGCAGAAGCAAATCGACAAACTGCGCGATGCCTTCAAGCGTGGCACAGTCAACATCGACCACAAGGCCGACAAGCCTCACAAGCACAACAACAGGCTCGACGAGAAGGAAGGCCTGGCACAAAACAGGAAGATTGAGTTCGACAACCGTCCTGCCGCTGCTGCTACCGCCACTGCTGCCACTGCCGCTGCTCCCAAGAAGGCCGAGCCCAAAAAGCAAGAGCCCAAGCAGCAGGAGCAACCCAAGCAGCAAGAGCAACCCAAGCAGCAACCCAAGCAGCAAGAGCCTGCACAGAGCGCAGCATTTGGCGAGCCTCGCACACTCTTCATGGCCAAGCCCGACGAGAACGACAATTTCTCACGCTCTTCGTCACAATATGAGCCCGGCAACTCTATCTTCGAGCTCACTACCATGAACGGCAAGAGTGGTTCGTTCTCAGTCATCAACAAGAGCGAGGTGCACAAGCTGGCACTGCTCATGCCTGGCGACACCCTGAGCCGCGCTTGCTCGGTCAACAACATCCAGTCAACTGCTGGCATGAGCCGCATCGTCACCGACCGCGCTGGCCGTGCACAGCTCGAGAACGGCAAGTGGCACATCGTGATCAAGGCCACCGTTCACTACGAGAAATAACACATTTGAGCGAGCTAATCCTCGCCACATGATGTGAGGTGTAGGGACAACGAGTGTGATGTGTCCCCTCCCACTACCGAGAGCACACACGCACACGCGTCCCTACACCTTTATTTTTCACTCTGTTTTTCAACACTTAACCTCTTAGAAATTGCACATCTACTGTCCCAATTGCGGGAAACATATCGACGTCTCTATACAGGAAATCGAGAAACTCGAGGGCCACTACGTGTGTCCGCAGTGCCTTTCCGAGATTAACCTCGACGGATTTGAGCAAATTGCTGCCGACTTTGAGTACTTCGACGACGAGGCACAGCAAGAAACTCCTGGTGAGCAACCACAGCAACCAGCCACCACCCAGGAGGCTACCAGCACTCCCACCCCGACCACTGCCGCCGCTACCGTGCAACCGCCACAGTACAAGCCTGCCGCCACCACCGAGCAGCACCGCGACGACGTGCTGCGCTATTGCCGCAACTGTGGCACATTCCTAAGAGAGGGCATCAACTACTGCCCCAAGTGTGGCAAGTATGTGAAAGTGCAGCCGCCAGCCTATCAAGGACCCAAGCAGGCAACTGCTGCCACCACAGCAACCGCCAGCAGCCCAGCTGCCCACACCAGCTACGCACCCCGCAATAATTATGACAACCGCAACCGAGTAAGACCACCCATGGCAAGCAACACACGAAAACCAGCCAAGAGCCGCACCAGCCGCAGCAACGACACAGGCCGCCCCACGGGCATCTTCAGCATTGCTGGATGCCTCACATTCACCATCATCGCAGTGGCAATCTTTTTCATCGCCTACATCCTGCTTGGAAGTCATTTCGACGGCATAACAGCCAATTAACCACAACCGCTTGAGAATCATGAAAATAGAATGTCCCAAGTGTGGCCATGTTACCACCCAATCGGAGCAAGAGCTCGCCAAGCTCAACCACATCATCACATGCCCCAGTTGCATGTCGGTGCTCAAAATCGTCGACGGCATTGCCTACATTCCCACCGACAAAGCACCCATCGAGCAGCTGCAGCCACAGCAGCCACCACAGTTCAAGGGTGAGCAATACTACGAGCAGCAGCAGCGACTCGAGAACCTCGACCCGCTCTACAGCGCAGCAGTCGACTATGTGCGCACCTGCGACGCTCTCACCCTGCCCATGCTCCAACGCTATTTCGACATCACACCCGAGCGGGCCGAAACCCTCATGCAGCAACTCGAGGACAACAAGGTGGTGGCACCCTTCGACGGCATCCATCCACGCAAGATTCTCATCCCGCACGACAGCCGCATCACCAGCAACTACTGGAATCGCAGCCGCCGCTACGACACCGAGAAGCAGCTCATGCAGCAGCTCGAGCAGGCGGCCCAAAACAATGAGGACCCCGAGTCAGCACCACGCTATCGCAGCTGCACATTCTCACTGCCAGGCTGCGGCTTCGTCATCTTCATCCTCCTGCTCACCTACCTCCTTATCCAGTTTTTCAAGTAAACGCCATCTAAAGCAATGTCACACACGTTGAGGACACATCGCCCCCAGAAAAAACGCCCCGTGGCAGAAATGCTCAAGGGGAATAAAGAGCGATACAAGAAATTCCGCGAGTGGCAGAAGGTTCCACACCATGTGAAACCCATGCCCAACGTCGAGCACGTGTGTCCCACATGCAGCAGGCATTATGTTGGAAACTTCTGCCCACAGTGCGGGCAGTCTTCAAAGATTGGGCGCTACTCATTCAAGAACGCATTTCTGCTCTTTATTGATGTGTGGGGACTGGGCAACCGGGGCATGTTCCGAGCCTTACGCGACCTCTTTCTGCGACCTGGCTACATGATTCGCGACTACCTGCGAGGCATGCAGATGGCCTACTTCCCACCTTTCAAGATGCTCTTCCTCATCTGCACCCTGGCACTGCTCATCGACACCGGTTTGAACATCAAGGGCATCAACCGCTACGAGCAGTACATGAATGTCGAGAAAGAATATGCCCAGAGAAGGCAGGCCGAAGTCAAGGCCGACAGAACTCTCACCACCAAGCTAAGGCAAGCCAGCATTGAAGCCTACAAAAACATTTACAACATCGAGTACAGAATCATGCAAAACCCGCAGCTGGCAGTGCTCGTCTATCTGCTGCTCTTCTCAGGGCCGCTCTATCTCATGATCCGGCACTGTCCAGCAATTCCCGACCTGCGATTTTCCGAGTGCTTCGTCGCGGTGGTTTATATCGCCAACATCATTCTCATCTGCACCATCATTCCATCGCTGCTGTGTTTCAGTTTCAAAGCCGAGTTAATATTCGACCTGCTGATAGCACTATATGCCATCGTCCCTATCAAGCAGCTCACTGGCTACAGCTACTGGGGCACCATCTGGCGCATACTCGTGGCATTCATTCCATTTAGCCTCATCATACTGGCAGTCTACGCAGCCACATTTTTATATGCTTATATCTCAAACAACCCCCAATTATTCCAGTAACTACCACCCAAAAAAATAGGAACACCAAAATTTACTTTCAAGTTTTTTATCACTCTGCCCTACCCCCAGCACACCTCGCCAATCATCTAGCGCACAACAACCATAAGCCCTATCACGCCCTCGCATTAACATCAGCAACCCTGTTCGTTGAAAAAAATGGTTAAATCACCTGTTTTTCAGCATGATTTCATTTCTCGATTTTTTTATTATTAATAATTATTGTATATTTGCCTGCTTTTTATGGCACAAATTAAAAATCTAAGAAACCAAACTTATCAATAAACAACTATTTTTAAACCTTTTAACCCCAACATTTTTTATGGCAAAAAACCGAATTTTAGGTCTGCTATTGCTCTTCTTGGGCATGGGATTGCTTGCGCAAGCTGCTCCCATCACCCAGCAGCAGGCCCAGCAGGAGGCTACCAGTTTCCTGACTAAGAAGTCATTTGCTAACAAGAACATTAAGCCTGTTGTCCTGAGTCACAAGATGCTCAAGTCGGGCAGCCAAGCTCCGTTCTACATTTTCAACGTGGGCAACAACCAGGGCTTCGTTATCGTCTCGGGCGACGACCGCACTAACCCCATCCTAGGCTATAGCCAAGAGGGCTACTTCGACGAGGCTAAAGCTCCTGCCAACATGAAGAACTGGCTCGGAGAGTATGCACAGCAAATCGCACTGCTCGACAAGGTGGAGCCTGCTATGCTTAAGAGCGTGATTGCTGCTCCACGTGCCACAAGCGTGGTCGACACCCGCAACTCAATCGCTCCACTGATCACCACCAAGTGGGACCAGGCCACTCCCTACTGGAACGAGTGCCCTCAGTTCATGAACAGCGATGATGAGGCCGACGGTTATGAGCTCGCCTACACTGGCTGTGTGGCAACCTCGATGTCGCAGCTGATGAACTTCTACAAATATCCCGAACAGACTTCGCAGGTGATTCCTGCCTACAGCTTCACCTATAGCGACGGCAACTACAACTACTCCACCGTGCAAATGCCTGAGCTACCCATCACCACATTCGACTGGGTCCACATGCGCGACACCTACACCGGTGCCGAGGACGAGGTCTACACCAGCGCTGTGGCTCACCTGATGTTCTACGTGGGCTGCGCCCTGAAGTCGCAATATGGCGTGAGTGCCACCGGTGCCTACACCGACGACATTCCCAAGGCCTTCGGCCTGTTTGGCTACGGCTCTAAACTCGCCTATCGCAACGATTACACTCAAGAGGTGTGGGACAACATGGTGTACCAAGAGCTCGCAGCTGGCCGACCCATGATCTACAACGGCACAGCAGGCAGTGGCGGCGGCCACTCGTTCATTTGCGACGGCTATGAGTATGGCAACTATTTCCACATCAACTGGGGTTGGGGTGGCATGGGCAATGGCTACTTCCAGCTCGCCATCATGAACCCCTATGCCAGCGGCATTGGCGGCTCAAGCAGCGCCGAGGGCTATAACATGAAGCAGAACATCGTCTACAACGTGATTCCTGGCGGCACTCCTCCTCACGAGGACGAAGAGGAACCTGCACTCACCGCCACTGGCACAAGCGGCCCCAGCGGTTGGGATCGTGACTCGCAGTCGCAAGGTTTCAAAATCTACAAGTCGAAGATTGTGAAGGTGAGCTACAGCGACCACTCGGGCTCGGGCAAGAAGTTCAAGACTGCCCTCGCACTGCAGAATCCTGCCGACGGCACCTTCGAGGTGCTTGCCAACTCCGAGGACAACATCTACATGCAAGTGACCACATCGGCCCTGGGACAGACCCACAGCTTCGGTAGCGGCGTGACTTCCACTTCGTCACAAGTTATCTACTTCGGTGCTGGACTCACTGGCACCTATCACCTGATTGGTGTTTACCAAGTGGAAGGCACCACCGAGTGGAAGGCCATGAAGGAAACCGACCGCCACTACATCGAGGTGAACATGAGCGGCACCTATTGCCAGGCAAGTGCACACCCCACTATCGACCTGCAGACCACAGGGTGGCAATTCACCGGTGGCGAGAAGGTAGGCGTCAAGGAGCAAGTGAATGTTACCGTCAAGAACAACAGCGTTGACCGCTTCTTTGGCGACCTGTATCTCGACTTTGGCGGACAACAAATCGACGAGTACTCGCAGTACACCACCGTTGTGCAAGCCGAGATTTTGCCAGGTGAGGAGTCGGTTGTTACCTTCAACGTCACTCCAGCTTCGGCAGGCACTAAGAGCGTAAGGCTTATGCGTATCGACCAGTATGGCGACTACATCACCATTGGCACTGGCTCGGTAACCATTGCCCAAAGCGAGGAAGCCGAGGAGCTTGACCTCTCGGTAGTGATCAAGGCCGAGAATTCGGTTCCTGCCGACGACCCAAGCAGCAACGACGTGATCTACGACAGCCACGCCCTGTTCAGCGCCACTATCACCAACCACAGCGATGGTGCCTACAGCAAATATGTGCTAGCACCACTGTTCATCGTTGAGAATGGCAAGGGCTCGATGGTTACCTACAAGCAGAGCCAAATCTCGCTCGCTGCTGGCGAGTCGAAGACTCTCTACTTCGACTTCGACAATCTGGCCTACGGTTCTACCTACGCCATGAACATCTATGCCCGCAACAATGTGCCCGACAGCGAGGATGCTTCGCACGTCGACAACATCGTGAAGCCTGGCGAGTCGGTCTACTACGACATCAAGCCTGGCATCATCACCTGGAACGATCGAGGCGAGCGCAATGGCTATAAGCCTGTTGAGAACTTCCAGATTGCTGACGATGCAGCTGCCGTGAGCCTCGAGGGTCTCACTCTCACCAGCATCGTGCCTAACAGCAACCCCAACACCATCTACCTGCTCGACGAGAACCAGGCTGTGCCTGCTGCTCTGAGCGGTAAGAACCTGGTTATGGGCAACGTGGCTTCAAGCATCGCTCTCAAGGACGGATACCCCTACTTCACTCCTCAGAGCTTCACAGCTCAAGCCATCAGCTACGAGCGCACTTTCACCAAGGCTCGTCAGGACGGTGTGGCCGAGAACTGGAGCACCATCGTGCTGCCTTTCACTCCTGCCACCTGCTCAGCAAGCAGCAGCGACATGTGGATTGAGCGCTTTGCTCAAGAGGCCGACGGCGTGGCAACCTTCGCTCAAGTCGACGGCATCGAGGCCAATGTGCCTTACATCATCGCCATCAACAAGGCTGCTAGCTTGGTTAACACTCCCATCACATGGGCTGCTACCAATGTTCTGCTCAAGGCCGAGCCCATCGCCAACACCAGCGGCCAAGTCTACCTCATGGCCGGAACATTCAGCAACCAGATGTTTGAACAAGTATATGCAGTGGATGCTGCTGGCGCAGTGGCCAAGTGGGCCAGCAATCCACAGGCTGTTGCACCATTCCGCGCCTGCTTCAAGGAGATTGCTGCACTCGACAGCCATGCCGACATCCTGCTCCCAGGCGAGGCTGGCCAGAGCGCTCTTGCTGGCGACGTTAACGGCGACGGCGAGGTTACTGCTGCCGACGTTACCGCACTCTACAACTTCCTGCTCAGCGGCGACATGAGCAACATCGTGAACGGCGACCAGAACGGCGACGGCGACATCAACGTGGGCGACATCACCGCAGTCTACACCATCCTCCTGGGCAACAAGAAGTAATGCCCTAATAGTTTAGACCACAACATCTTTTAAAAAGAGCCTTGCACGCATCGACGCGTGCAAGGCTCTTTTTGTTACCCCCCAAGCCATCCATCAACCATCCTCAAAGCCACATTTGGTCGTTTTTCGCCTTAATTTCGACCAAATGTGGTAAAAATATCGAGATTTGGTCGGTTTTCGCCTCATTTTCGACCAAATGTGGTAAAAATATTGAGATTTGGTCGGTTATATTTTGAAATTCGACCAAATGTGATTATTTTTGCACTAATAAATATTTTCACCTACTCAATAGAACACTGAAGATGGAAACAACATTCATAGGCCGCAAAAATGAGAAGGCCGAACTAATGCGTTGCTACAACAGCTCACAATCTGAATTTGTGGTAATTTACGGGCGCAGGCGTGTGGGCAAAACACGCTTGGTCAACCACACCATGT
The DNA here is from genome assembly GCA_002353285.1 of Porphyromonadaceae bacterium UBA2751. GTDB lineage: Bacteria > Bacteroidota > Bacteroidia > Bacteroidales > Muribaculaceae > Sodaliphilus. The sequence continues at coordinate 61,495 of DEJJ01000017.1, forward strand.
CGCAGCATTTTTCATTTTATTTCACAGGAAGCCACAGTGCTCCTCTCGAGCGACAATTATCTCGGTTTGCCGAGACACTGCACAGCTACGGCCTTTCCACCACTCCAAGCTTGAAAAACTGGTACGACGCATTCGATGCGTTGCAGCAACTGCTCGAACTAATGCCCACCGAGCGCAAGAAGGTGGTGTTCCTTGACGAAATGCCCTGGATGGGACGTTCTAATTCACAATTTGTGTCGGCACTCGAAGACTTTTGGAACACATGGGCCATGCTCCGCAGCGACATTATGCTAATTGGCTGCGGTTCGGCCACTTCGTGGATGGTTGACCACTTGATTGAGAACCAAGGTGGATTGCATGGCCGCATCACATCGCGCATCTATCTTCATGCATTTTCTTTATCGGAAACAGAGCAGTTTTTAGCTAGCAAAGGGTGCGAGTGGGACCGGTATCAAATAACGCAGTGCTACATGTGCTTTGGCGGTGTGCCTTTCTACCTTAACCTGCTCAGACCCGAACTGAGCCTTGCACAAAACGTCGACTTGCTTTACCTTAATCCAGGCGCAACACTACACAATGAGTTTGCCGAGCTTTACGGTGCACTCTTTGGTGGAAAAGAAATTTATGGCGACGTCGTCAGGCTATTGGCGAGTCACCATGCTGGCTGCACGCGGCAAGAAATTTCTCATGCCACTGGCAGGCAGGGAGGAGCGCTATCAAAAGTTCTTTCTAATCTTGTTAATAGCGATTTCATTGTAGGATATAATCTGAATGGCAAAAAGAAGAAAGGAACGATTTATCGCTTGACCGACATGTTCACTTTATTTTACTTGCGGTTTATCGAAAATCGTTCTGTTCTTGATAGTAACGTGTGGCAACGCATGGCCGAAACGCCACAAGTTCGTGCCTGGCAAGGGCTATGTTTTGAAATTGTAGCTTTTCGCCACGTTGAGAACATAAAGCGTGCACTGGGCCTCACGGCAATAAACACCAAGTCGAGCGTGTGGCGCAGCAGTGGCCACAACAACATGCCAGGAACACAAGTCGACCTAGTGATAGACCGTGCCGACCGCATCACACACTTGTGCGAGATAAAATTCTCACAAGAGCCTATCTCCATCACTGCCAATTATGAGCAAACACTGCGCAACCGCATGGCACTGTTTCGTGCTGAAACTAACACTCGCAAGACCATTGTCACTACTTTCATTACCACTTATGGGGTAATTCCAGGCAAGCACTCAGGTGTTGTAAATAGCCAAGTCAACCTCGATCAGCTTTTTGAAGATTAAATTCGAGATTTGGTCGGTTTTCGACTCATTTTCGACCAAATGTGGCAAAAATATCGAGATTTGGTCGGTTTTCGCCTCGTTTTCGACCAAATGTGGTGAAATTGGTGAGATTTGGTCGCTACACTTCTCACCTAATCACTGGCCAGTTGAAGGTTTTTAGCTTGGCTTCGAGCTCCCGCTCGCGGCCGCCCAGATATTGGTCGACCAACGCATGGAACTGTGGCGAGTGATTCATGTGGGTGAGATGTGCAAGCTCGTGGCAAATGATGAGTTCAATCAACTCCTCGGGCAGGAACATGAGGTTGGCCGAGAGTTGTATCACCTTGCCTGGCGTGCAGTGCCCTAGCTTGTGCAGCCCATGGCCTATCTCAAAGCCTTGAGGTGCCACCCCTACCCTATTGATCACCTCCTCGGCCAGCTCAAGCAGCGGCTTGGTGTGACCGTCGAGTGCTTGCCGCAACGCCTTCGACATCCATCGCTTGTTATCGGGGGTGTTGAAATCGAAGCCTGGTGGCACTTTCACGTTCACATTATCATCACTGTGCTCATAGACAATTAGGCTGCTCCTTTGAGCCTGCTCAGCAATTGTGAGAGTGAGGCCATAGCACTGTATCACCTGCCCCAAGTGGTAATTCGCCACATTCTTTGGGCGCTCAGCACGCAATTTGTCGCGGAACTTATCGAGTGTACTGTAGATTTTGTTGTTCGACACAGCAGATGGCGCGTTAATGTAGAGCGTGTCGCCCTTCCACCGCATGGTGATGCTGCGCATTCCTGCGCGCAAACTCACCATTACCTCGCCAAATTCCTTGTCCTCGAAATAATACATAATTCGTTAAGTTGTGAGTTGCTTAACTATGAACTATGAACTAAAAGCTACCCCGTCACTTGCACTGTGATGCCAGTCTCGGCCTCGATGTGGCGCGCGATGCGTTTTAAATCATCGACAGGCACCTTCACGAGCTTCTCCTCGGGCGTTTTGCGGTCGATGGTGTAGAGCATTATCTCACGAGGTTTTATTGCGAGATAGGCGTTAATAAGGGCGTCGATCTCGGCATCGGTAGTGTTGTCCACTATCTCGCCGTCGTGCTCGCCACGCACCATCATGGTCTGCACAATGCACTTGCCACCATAGGCCTTCAGGTCCTCGATAATGCCCTCAGGCAGCACATTGGGCGACGTTGGGCGGTTGATGAGTCGCAATGTGTGCCCCACAGCACTGTCGAGCTTGAGGATGTTGTTATCCACCTGCTTGAGGGCAGCAATCACGCTGGGCTTGCCTGCCATAGTTGCGTTGCTCAGCACGCTCACCTTAGCATTAGGGTAGTACTGGTTGCGCAGCGTGATCACATCGTGCACTATTTCCTTGAAGTTGGGGTGCAACGTGGGTTCACCGTTGCCCGAGAAGGTTATCACATCGAGCCCCTCGCCAGCCTCTTTCAAGGCCTGGAGCTTGGCTTTGAGCTGCTTCTTGAGCGCCTCGCGCTTGGCAACTCCTGTGGTGCCAGGCCCCTGGGCATTGAAGCCCGCCTCGCAGTAGAGGCAGTCGAACGAGCAAATCTTACCATCATTAGGCATCAGGTTCACGCCCAGCGAAGTGCCCAAGCGGCGGCTGTGGATGGGGCCGAATATCGTACTTGTGAATAAAACTGTCTGCATAGTTTTTTTAGAAGAATAATTAGATTAAAATATTGTTTATTAGCTTGTTATCTCGTTAAATAGTTGAATGTATTGTTGAGCTATCTTAGAGGCGGCAAACTTGCGCTCCACCTCGCTATGGAGAAATTCACGCGAAATGCCGGCATCTATTGCCCACTCAATGCCTGCAGCTACGCTTGCAGCATCTTTATAATCGGCGATATAGCCAGTCTTAAGGTGGTCAACGATGTCGGCCTGGCCACCTTTGCCGAAGGTCACTGGCAGGCAACCACTCGCCTGCCCCTCGATGAGCGTGCCTGGCAGGTTCTCATAGAGTGCCGTCGACAGCACTATGTCGCTGTGACGATAGAGCTGGCTCAACTGCTGGGTGCCACCTATCGTGCCAAGATAAGTGCAAGGCGATTTTATCTTCTTTAGCAATGTCTTGTCGTGAATGTCACCATAAAGCACAAAATGAATCTTTGATGCCAGCGCAGGTTTCTCGCGGGCGATGTATTGAGTTGTCTCGATAAATTCCTTAAAGCCTTTCACTTCCACATCGAGGCGGCGAGCTCCCATCACTATTATCTTCTTCCCTGCTGGTATGCCGTCAATCTCGCCAACGAGGCGTCCGCAGTCAAAGTCGTGGATGGGAAAAGCATTATAAATCACCCTAACATCGCTGCCAGCCATTGACGTGCTGCGCTTGCAGCACTCGGCAAGCCAGTGGCTCACGGCCACAAAATGGATGGGCACTCGCTCATAGAGCTGGCGCTTTTTCTCTTGAATCGTGGTCGAGAGGTCGTTGCCCTGGGTCTCAAGCAGGGGGCAGCTGTGGCAATGCTCCTTATATTGCTCGCACTCAAACGAATAGTGGCACACTCCAGTGCAATTCCACATGTCGTGCATGGTCCACACTATAGGTTTACCACTGAGTGCCAACTGCTTCACGCCATTGAGCGACAGGGTGCCCTGGTTCACCCAGTTGAGGCACACCACATCGGCATCTTTCACCCACGGGTGCGAGGCAATGTTGATGCCATGTGAGCCAGTGTCAATCTTGAACAGGGTGTCGCGGCGCATTCCATTGCGCATGAACACGCCCAACCGCTCGGCAAGGAAGCGCCACTTGTTGCCAACCTTGCTGCCCATCACGCCCACCTGTGGGTCCTGGCTCTGCTTGTCTATCACGAGCATGCGGGCGTCAACACCAGCCTCGTTGAGGGCATGCACGAGCCTGAGCGACACGATTGCCGCTCCTCCCTGCATGTCGCTATGATTTATGATTACAACTTTCATCTTTTTCATTTCTCAAGAGGAATATCAACGGCCTCGCCGTTGCGCTTTATTATCCGTGCAGGATTTCCAGCCACGGTGCACCCATCGGGCACATCGCTATTGACTACCGCACCAGCGCCTATTGTCACATGGTTGCCTATTTTCACGCCTCCAAACACTGTGGCACCAGTGAAAATCTTCACGTCGTCGCCTATGCTGGGGCGCTTGCCGTCCTTGTCGTTTCCCAGCGTCACGAGCTGCAGGCAGTAGAAGTTCTTGCCTATGCTCTCGGCATTGAGATAGGTGGCGTAGTTGTGCTCGAAGTGGCACCCCTCCCCTATCGACGGGCACCAAATGTTGAGCGTGCGCTCACCAGGCATCAACCACTTGATGAACACCGACTTATACTCGCCCATGCGATAGTAGAACAAGTTGCGGAACACTCGCTGACGCGTGCACACCTTGATGAATGTCACCACTCCCCCATCGCCCTCGCCATACTGACGCAAATCAGAGTCGATTTTCTTGCGATTGCACAGGTATAGCGCTATGTGCGGCAGCATCCTTATCGAGGACGCAGTGAGTATGGCAAATTGTGCGTAAGGATTCATTTTATCAAGTGTCAACGTTTATGCATTGCAAAAGTAACTAAAATCCTCCATAATCCCAAATAAAACCACTCCCCTATCAGTTTCCAATGAGGTGGCTGTAGAGCGAGGTGATTTTCTCGTAGAACTTGTCGTAGTTGAGCCGAGTGTCGAAGTCACGCTTGGCTTGGCGGCCCAAGCGCTGAGTGAGGTCACGGTCATTGATCAGGGTGTTGATGGCCTCGGTGAGCTGCTCCACATTGTTGGGCTTGACGAGGATGCCATTCTCCATGTCGCGCACGTACTCGCACTGAGCTCCGTTGTTGGTTGTGATGATGGGCTTGCCCTGCTTCATGTATTCCAGGTTACTGATGCCTTGCATCTCGGCAATAGTCGATGGTTGCACTCCGAAGTCGCACTGCCACAGGTAGCCATGCATATTGCGCTGGAATCCCAGCAAGTGAACGTTGTGAACCAGCTTGTTCTCAATGATATAGCTCTTGATGCGTTGCACAGCCTTGTCTTGCCCCTCACCCAAGATCACAAGGTGGTAACGGTTGCGGTCAACATTCTTTATTGCCTTGAGCAGCACGTCGATGCCCTTGTCGTGGTTGAGGCGGCTATGGAACATGATGAGCGACTGCTCGGGAGTCATCTTCAACTCCTTGTGCAGGTCGGGCACAGGTGCCTGAGCGCTGGTGTCGGTGTTGAGCACGCTCTCGGGTATCACACTCGCAACGCTCTTCTTCAAGCGGGGTGCTGCATGGGCTATGAAATAATCATAGGCAAACTGCGACACAAACACATACTGGTCGATGCTGTTGTACACCTTCTTCGACACATAGTTGAAAGTGGGTTTCTTGAGCGAGTGTGGCGTGAACACCACCTTGGTGTCGGGGTTATCACTGATGATGCGTGCCATCACAGCGGTCACGGCATCGCGATAGGTGTGCACATGCACTATGTTCTTGCCCTTGCGCAGCATGCGGGCAAGGCGCACTGGGCTGTCGAAGTCACGAATTCCTTTCAGGGGCAAAATCGACACGGGGATGTCCATCTTCTGGAATTGCTCAATGATGTCGTCGTTCTTGGCGCTAACCACCTCAACATAGTAATCAGAATCATGACGCATCCGAGCCACGAGGTCACTGGCATAGCGCTCGGCGCCACCCCACGTCTTGCTCGACACAATATGGAACACATTTATCATGATAGTAATATTTTATGGTTTTAGTTTTATGTCACGAAGATAATAAAAAATATTGACTTGTGGCGTGTATATTTGGCTTGAAATGCAATTTTTGAGCTAAAAAATGCGAGGAAAACGGCTTAAATTCACCCGATTTTAACGTTATTTCATTGATAACCACAACCTTAACCTCGACTTCAGTTTGTTTCAAATTTTGAGTCTAAAAAATGGAGGTTCGCCACCACCCCACCCCATTTCGCACTGCAGCTCCACAACAGATGGTCACTCCACATCCAAGAGCCTTTTTAGAGCTGCTCCAGTGCCTCAATCACAAGTTTGGCTTTAGCAGCCCCCACAACGAGCGAAATCTCATTGGGCGAGGCTTCCTTGATGCGTTTCAAGCTCTTGAAGTGCTTGAGCAGCGCAGTGCGTGTTTTGGGACCTATGCCCTTGATGTCGTCGAGCTGGCTGTGCACTTGCGTCTTGCTGCGCTTGTTGCGGTGATGCTTGATGCCAAAGCGGTGTGCCTCGTCGCGCAGGCGCTGTATCACATGAATGGTCTCGCTGTTCTTGTCGATGTAGAGTGGCACCGAGTCGCCAGGGAAGTATATCTCGTCAAGGCGTTTTGCGATGCCCACGACTGCGATTGTTCCACGCAACCCAAGTTCATCGAGCACTTCGACGGCAGCATTCAGCTGGCCCTTGCCGCCATCCACAACCAGCAGTTGTGGCAGTTCGGCACCTTCACTAATCAGCCGCGAGTAACGGCGATTAATCACCTCACGCATCTGGGCATAGTCGTCGTTGCCGTCGGCCTCCTTGATGTTAAAGTGGCGGTAGTCTTTCTTCGACGGCTTGGCGTTCTTGAACACTACGCACGCAGCCACTGCACTCGTGCCTGAGATGCTACTGTTGTCGAAGCACTCAATGTGGCGCGGCAGCTCCGGCAGATGCAGGTCCTTCATCATGGTGGTGAGGGTGCGAGTGGCACGCTGCTCGGGGTTGAGTTTCTCCATGCGCTTGAGTTTTTCGGCGCGATATTGCTCGGCATTCTTGAGTGAAATGGCCACAAGTTTGCGCTTGTCGCCACGCTGTGGCACCACATATTCCACTCCTTCAATCTCGAAATCGGGCACCACATTAACAAGAATTTCGCGCACACGATCGTGCTTATAAGTCTCGCCAAAGCGGTCCCTGATGTCGCGCACGGCACTCGAGAGCACCTCCTCGACAGTCTCATCGCTGCCAGCATCCTGGAATTTATATTCCACCGTGAGGCTCTGCACAATTGCTCCGTTGCGCATGTGCATGAAGTTTACATAGGCGGCATCGTCGTCGCGCAGAATTGTGAACACGTCAACATTGTGGATTGTGGGGTTAACGATAACCGACTTGGCACGATAGTTCTCGAGCAACTGATACTTGCGCTTGAGCACTTCGGCTTCCTCAAACTTCAATTCGGCAGCTCTGGCCATCATCTCCTGCATGAGAAAATCGCTCACTTGCTTGGTGTCGCCATTCAATATCTTGACGATGCTGTCGATGTAGTTGCTATATGTTTCATGTGAAACAAATCCCTGGCAACAGCCCTCGCAATTCTTGATGTGATACTGAAGGCAGAGCTTGTACTTGCGCGATTCCACATTTTCGGCTGTGAGATTATGCCTGCAGGTGCGGATAGGGTAGAGCTGCTTGATGGTGTCGAGTAGGGCATGGGCGACCTCAGTTTTGGGATAAGGCCCATAGTATTTTGTTCCCCTTGCATGCTTCTCGCGGGTGATAAAAATGCGTGGAAAAAGCTCCTTTGTCACGCAAATCCATGGGTAACTCTTGTCGTCCTTGAGCAGCACATTGTAGCGCGGTTGAAACTCCTTGATGAGACTGTTCTCAAGGTCGAGCGCCTCCTCCTCGCTGTTGACCACAATGTATTTCATGTCCCAAATGTTGCGCACAAGCAGATTGGTGCGCACCACAGGATGCACACGGTTGAAGTAGGAACTCACGCGCCGCTTCAGGTTCTTGGCCTTTCCCACATAGATTACCGTACCCTCACGGTTCAAGTATTGATACACGCCAGGGCTCGTGGGAAGCAACGATATTGTCAATTTCAGTTCGTCACGCATAGTTTTTTTCAGGGGAGAGGTGAGAGTGAGAGGAGAGATGTCAAACAAAGTCGGACAATGTCAGACAAAGTCGGACAGAGTCGGACAGAGTAAAACAGCGCAGCCCAATTGTGCATTGTGCAAAATTCACTCTCCCTCGAAGTCAAAGAGCGAGGTCACTTCCACATCGGCAGGGAACAGTTGACGGCCCTTGAGATCGACGAGTTCGCACAGGAAGTTGACGTAAACCTTCTTGGGGTTCATTGTTTTCACGAGATCGAGAGCAGCAGCCATAGTGCCGCCCGTGGCAAGCAGGTCGTCGTGCATGAGCACCACGTCACCTTCGTTGATTGCATCCTCATGGATCTCGATGGTGTCCTCGCCATATTCCTTAGTGTAGGTCTTCTTAATGGTCTTGGCTGGTAATTTCCCAGGCTTGCGCAAGGGCACAAATCCAGCACCCAGACCTGCAGCCAGGATGGCCCCGAAAATGAAACCACGGGCCTCGATGCCCACAACCTTGGTGATGCCTTTGTCTTTGTATTCCTCAATCAGGGCATCGCACATGATGCGCAGCGACTCCGAATCCTTGAACGCTGTGGTCAGGTCCTTAAATTGTATGCCTTTTACGGGAAAGTCGGGGATATTCCTCACTTTGCTCTTTACAAATTCGATTTTTTCTTTTTCCATTTTTATGTTTTTAAATGTCTTTTATTGTCATTACATGGGAGAGGGGAGGGTGGGAGAGGGGACGTTCTTGTGATTCCGAGAGGGGGGAGGGGAGAGGTGATTGTTTCACGTGAAACATTGCTCTTTTTCATCGCCCCATGAGCACCAGCAGGATGTTGATGTCGCTGGGCGAGATGCCGGGGATGCGCGACGCCTGACCAATGGTCTCGGGATTGATGCGCGCCAACTTCTGCCTTGCCTCGGTCGAGAGCTGCTGGATGGTGGGGTAGTCAAACTTATCCTTAATATACAAGCGGTCGAGGCGGCCTATCTTCTCGGCTATCATCTCCTCGCGCTGGATGTATCCGTGATATTTAATCTTGATCTCGGCAGCTTCAATAATCTCATCGCGGCGGGCATCTTCAAGCCCGTCGATATGCTCCTGGAGGGCTGGTATAAACTGCCTAAGTTGCTGAATATCAAGCTGTGGGCGCAAGAGCAGGTCATAGAGTTTTACTCCCTGCCTAAGTGGTTGATGTCCAGCAGTTTCGAGCATGGGATTGATTATCGATGCCTTTACCGAGAAGTTATGGGCAAACTCCACCAAATCATCAACTTGGTCTCGCTTGCTGGCCATGAGGTCGTAGCGCTGCTGCGTGGCAAGGCCCAGCTTGTAGCCGCGCGGTGTGAGGCGCATGTCGGCATCGTCCTGGCGCAGCAGGATGCGGTGCTCGGCACGCGAGGTGAACATACGGTAGGGCTCGTCCACGCCCTTGGTCACAAGGTCGTCGATTAGCACGCCTATGTAGGCCTCGTCACGCCCAAGTACAAATGGCTCTTTTCCCTCAACCTTAAGATGGGCATTGATGCCTGCCACGAGTCCTTGCCCGGCGGCCTCCTCATAGCCTGTGGTGCCGTTAACCTGACCTGCAAAAAACAGGTTCTTCACGAGTTTGGTCTCGAGGGTGTGGGTTAATTGACGCGGGTCGAAGTAGTCATATTCTATGGCGTAGCCAGGGCGATAAATCTGCGCATCGCGCAGCGCAGGTATCTTGCTCAGAGCCTCAATCTGCACGTCCCAGGGCATCGACGACGAGAAGCCGTTCAAGTACATCTCCTGGGTGGTCTCGCCCTCAGGCTCAATGAAGAGCTGGTGCGAGTCCTTGTCGGGGAAGGTAACGAGCTTGGTCTCGATGCTGGGGCAGTAGCGTGGGCCCACGCTCTGTATCTGTCCGTTGTAGAGGGGAGAGTAGGGGAGTCCTTCGCGCAGCACGCGGTGCACCTCGTCGTTGGTGTACACTATCCAGCAGGGGCGCTGACGCAGCTCGCTGCGCACTCCAGGCATGTAGGAGAAGTGGTGGAAGTCGGCCTCGCCATCCTGACGCTGGCACTGGCTGTAGTCGATGGTGCGAGCGTCGAGGCGAACTGGCGTACCAGTCTTCATGCGGTTGGCACTGAAGCCAAGCTCCACCAGTTGCTCGGTGATGCCGCGCGACGCTGGCTCGGCCACTCGGCCGCCCTCCATCTGCACCTGCCCCACATGCATCAGTCCGTTAAGGAAGGTGCCTGCGGTGAGTACCACAGTCTTGGCGTTGAATGTCACGCCAAAGGCGGTGGTCACGCCAGTGACCACGCCCTCGTCAATCACAAGGCTCGTGGCGCTGTCCTGCCACATATATAGGTTAGGGGTCTCGTCAAGTATCTTGCGCCAGTTCTCGATGAAGCGGGTGCGGTCGCTCTGTGAGCGCGGACTCCACATCGCGGGACCCTTGCTGCGGTTGAGCATGCGGAACTGGATCGAGCTGCGGTCGGTAACGATGCCCATCTGGCCGCCCAGTGCGTCAATCTCGCGCACTATCTGGCCCTTGGCTATGCCTCCCACGGCGGGGTTGCAGCTCATCTGAGCCACCTTGTTCATGTCCATTGTGATGAGCAGGGTAGGGGAGCCCAGGCGGGCAGCGGCACACGCCGCCTCGCAGCCGGCATGACCGGCACCAATCACTATGACGTCGTAGTCAAATCTCATTGTCTATTCCAGAATGTTGCTTGGGGCTATCGTGAGGGCTTCGTTCTCATGCTGCTCCATGATTTCGCGCTCGCCAGGACCCTTGTCGTTGATGCCGCACAGGTGCAGCACGCCGTGCACGAGCACGCGCAGCAGCTCTGTGTTGTAGTCAACACCCAGCTGCTCAGCGTTAGAGCGCACCGTGTCGAGCGAGATCACAATGTCGCCAGCTATGCGGTGACTGTTGCTGTAGTCGAAGGTAATGATGTCGGTGTAATAGTCATGGCTCAGGAACTGACGATTAGTGGCGAGGATATACTCGTCGTCGCACAGCACATAGGTGAGCGCTCCCACGCGCTTGCCATGCCTGCGGGCAACCTCCTCAATCCACCCCTCAAACGCCTCGGCATCGATGGGTGGCATCGCCACATTCTGTGTCATGAAACTGATTTCCATAAGCGAAAAAATAACCCTCTAAAAAACGAAATGCAAAGATACAAAATACTTTTCAAACAAGCAAATCCACATTCCCACAGGCATTGGCTTAAAGAATAGGGGAGAGATTTTAGCCTCAATTATTGATGCCGGAAAAATGACTCGGCGGCAAAAAGAGGGATGTTTTCCACCCAGCCTTGATCGATGTGCGGCTTCATTGAGACGCGCAAGGCCTTTAGCTGCTTGTCGGCAAAATCCACATTAACAAAGTTGTTCAACGACTTGCTCTTGACATTGACTTCGGCTTTCACTTCCACAGGGACCACCCTTCCGTCGTTTTGATACAAGAAGTCTACTTCAATAGTGGAATTATCCTTTGAGTAATAATAAGGAGTTGCGCCTGTCACTGCCTTGTATTGCTGCAACACATAATTTTCGGTAAAAGCTCCTTTAAAGCCCACAAAAGCATTGGTTCCAAGCAGCAGGTCCTTTGCAGGTGCCTCACTTAGGCACGCCAGCAGTCCGCAATCGAGGAAATAGAGTTTAAAGGCCGAGTAGTCACAATAGAACTTGAGCGGCATCACTGGGGCAGTGATGCGCTCCACTCTACTAACAAGGCCAGCATCCACAAGCCACTGAATTGCCTCCTCATAGTCGGCTGCACGCGAACCTTTCTTTACTGCGCCAAAGATGAATTTCTTGTTCTCACGCGCCAGCTGAGCTGGAATGCTGTTCCACAACTGCCTGATTCTTTCGGCTTTGTGCTTTGTGTGTTTTGATATATCTCGCATGTAAGCATCAAGAATCTCATGTTGTATTTCCCTAACCAGTTGCGTGTCGTTGCTTTCAACAAAACTCTTCACAGCCTCAGGCATTCCGCCCACAAAGTAGTATTGCCTCAAGTAATCAATCAACACCGCATTAAAGGCATTTATCTGTTCCCAATCAAGTGAATCAAGCAACTCCACAAGCCTTTCGCGCCCACATGCGAGCAAAAACTCATTGAATGTCATGGGATACATGCGCAAGGTGTTGACTTTACCCACTGGATAGGACTCATCTTCCTTGAGCGAGATGCCCAAGAGTGAACCTGCAACAGCAACATGAAGCGAGGGCATGTCTTCACAGAAATATTTTAGCACAGCAACACCATCTTTAACCTCTTGAATCTCATCAAAAATTACTATGCACTCGCCTGGCACGATTTTAGTTTCATAATATCGTTCCAATTCGGTAATGATCCTCTCTACCGAAAAATCACGAAAGAGGGTGTCGGCAAACTTATTTTGGTGGCAGTTTAGGTAAATAACCTGCTTGAACTCCTTGTTGCCAAACTCCTTCAAAATATAGGTCTTTCCCACCTGGCGAGCACCAAGGAGAATGAGAGGTTTTCGGTCGCCACGAGCCTTCCAACCAAGCAAATCGTTGTAAATTAAGCGCTTCATATTATGTTTACATAAAATTTATTTGCAAAATTACATTTTTCTTGGGGAATAACCAACAAAAAACCACATTTTTCTTGGGGAATATTCAACAAAAACCACACTTTTCTTGGGGAATATTCAACAAAAAACACACTTTTCTTGGGGAATATTCAACAAAAAACCACATTTTTCTTGGTGAATATTCAACAAAAAACACACTTTTCTTGGGGAATAATCAACAAATGCACCAGATTGTTTAAGTAGACACTGAAAATCTATAGAAGGAAGAATAGCGACACTCCAGCCACCGAGATGAGGGCGCCAACCACGCTCTTGGCGGTGATGGGCTGCTTGAAGAGCCACCACGCAGGCAGGATGATGATGATGGGGGTGAGTGCCATGAGGGTGCTGGCAATGCCGGCGCTCGTGTATTGCACAGCCAGCAGCGAGCATCCCACGCCCACAAAGGGGCCAAAGATGGTGGTGAGCACCGCTGCCGTCATGCTCTTGACGTCGGTGATGTTCTTGCGCAGCGAGCCAAATCCCTCGCGAAACATCATCAGCACCGAGAATCCCACAATGCCTGCCACGCAGCGGAAGAAGTTGGCAAAGAACGGCAACATCCACGGCTCGCAGGGAGTCGCTATCGTAGCCTCATAGTGGTTCATGCCTATCTTGCTCAACACGAGCCCCACGCCCTGGCACACGGCGGCACCAACGGCAAACAGCACTCCATTGAGCGGCAGGTCGAGCACCACCTTGTGATGACCGTGACTGTCACGGCCCAGCACTGTGATGGCGATGCCAGTGAGCGTCACCAGCATCGCAACTATTGCCATCGGGCTTATTTCCTGCCCCAAGGTGATCCACGCCATCACAGCAGCTGTGATGGGGGCCAAGGTCATGAAAAGTTGCCCAAATTTCGACCCAATGATGATGTAGCACTGAAACAGGCAAAAGTCGCCTATCACATAGCCCACCACGCCCGAGAGCAGCATCCACAGGTAGGCCTCATTGCTTGCATGCGCTGGCAGCGGACTCCCTGTCACCACCCAAAAGAGGACTATCGAGAACAACAACGCCAGCCCCATGCGGGCAACATTGAGCGTGAGGTTGCCCATGCGCTTGCTGCCAAACTCACTAAGCAGCGCAGTGGCAGTCCACGAGAACGCCACGCCTATCGATATAATCTCGCCAAGGTAGTGCATTGTGTGTGTATCACATGTGTATAAATGAAATGCGTGTTTTCTCTCTCTAAATCCTTACCTCTAAACTTTTATCACCTCCTGCTTGCTCTTGCCAAGCATCCAGGGGGCATGGTAATGAACAAACCAAGCAAAGGGGTAGATTGCCGCCATGACTACTAACGGAGCTATGAACTTAATCCAGATGTAATCGTCCATCACACCCACATAGGTGGCACGCTCAAGCATCACTTTCACAAAGCCTATCAGGTGATTCTGGAACGCCAGATACACTGTACCGTTCATCACCACCAGTTGAATCGCACGATTGCGGCCATAGCGATTGGCAAACCACTTGGCGATAGCAATGTAGGTGGGAATCGTCATCACGCCACAGGCTATCTTTATCACGTTCATGCTGTTTTTCTCCTCGATGTAGATGCTCAGCACCATTATCACTATCGAGATCACGCCAAGCGTAAGCAGCACGGCAGTGCGGCGCTTTGAGCTGAACTCCACGCCCTGGATGTAGCGCTTGAAGCTGTTGCCAAAGGCGTAGAACGGCATGTAGACCATCGCGTTCCACACGTGCCAGTAGTTTTCAAGTGGGCAGTTGATGGCGGCTACCGAGAGCATGATGCTCGCCGGGAACACCCATTGCTGCGGCAGCCACCGCTGCATCAAGTAGTAGAGCAGCTGCATCACCAGCAGGCACGACAGGTACCAGAAGGTGCCCAGCACCGTGTGTGGCTCACCCTTGACAAAGTCGACCAGCGGCTGCCACCAGCTCACATCGGCGTCGCCCAGCCGCTGACCCACCAGCAGCCACAGGGCATAGAACACCACAAAGAAGGTGAAGTAAGGCACCAATATCTGCCTGCCACGATGCTTGAAGAATTGCCCCAAGGTGCTGTACTTGGCAATGTCGAAGAGGTAGCCCGAGATGCAAAAGAAGAGCGGGATGCGCAAGTTGATAATCACCTTGCCATCCATGATGGGTGTCTGCGGAGGAGTGTGAAACAGTATCACCAGGAAGATACTGAAAAACCTCACATAGTCAAGCCACGGTATGCGCTCTTTCTTTAATGCAGAATTCATAATGCACAATGCATAATCATCCTCGTTCTCTGTTCACAATCTTCGATTCTCGTGAATCAAACTACCACGTTGACGATTTTGTTGGGAACCACAATCACCTTCTTGGGCTGCTTGCCGTCGAGCCAGCGGGCTGCTCCCTCGTGAGCCAGGGCCTGAGCCTGAACCTCGTCCTGAGCGGTGCCAGCGGGCACCTCAATGTTGAAGCGGGGCTTGCCGTTGAACAGAACGGTGTACTTCACCACGCTCTCCTTCAGGTAATCCTCGTTCCACTGAGGCCACTGAGCGTCGCACACGGTGCCCTGCTCACCAAGCACGTGCCACAGCTCCTCGGCAATGTGGGGAGCAAACGGCGAGAGCAGCACCACCAGGTCGCGATACACGCTCTTAGCCTTGCACTTCATGGTGCTGAGCTCGTTGACGCATATCATGAACGCTGCAACGCTGGTGTTGTAGGAGAACTGCTCAATGTCTTGAGTCACCTTCTTGATGAGCTTGTGAATCGACTTCAGCGCCTCGGCGCTGGGTTTCTCGTCGACAAGCTGCATCTCATCGCCCTTGAAGAAGAGTCCCCACAGGCGCTTGAGGAAGCGGCTCACACCACCTATGTTGTTAGGATCCCAAGGCTTGCTTGCCTCGACAGGACCAAGGAACATCTCGTAGAGACGCAGCGTGTCGGCACCAAAGCGCTCAACGATGTCGTCGGGGTTAACCACGTTGTACATCGACTTCGACATCTTCTCGATTGCCCAGCCGCAGATGTACTTGCCATTCTCGAGCACAAACTCGGCATTGGCATACTCAGGGCTCCAAGCCTTGAACGCCTCAACGTCGAGAATGTCATTCTCAACCAGGTTGATGTCGACGTGAATCTGGGTGGTGTCGTAGTCATTCTTGAGGTTGTAGGACACAAACGTGTTGGTGTCCTTGATGCGGTAAACGAAGTTTGAGCGACCTTGAATCATGCCTTGGTTCACAAGTTTACGGAAAGGCTCGGGTTCGCACACATAACCGTAGTCGTACAGGAACTTGTTCCAGAAGCGGCTGTAAATCAAGTGACCGGTAGCGTGCTCGGTACCACCCACATACAGGTCAACTTGACGCCAATACTCGTCGGCTTCCTTGCTCACGAGGGCATTGTCGTTGTGTGGGTCCATGTAGCGCAGGTAGTAGGCGCTCGAGCCAGCAAAGCCAGGCATGGTGTTCAGCTCGAGTGGACGGCCATTGGCCGCTACCCAGTTCTTAGCACGGCCCAGTGGAGGCTCACCAGTCTCGGTGGGCAGGAACTTGTCTACCTCGGGCAGCTGCAGTGGCAGCTCGCTCTCGTCAAGGGGCTGTGGCTGCCCGTCCTCATCGTAATAGATGGGGAAGGGCTCGCCCCAGTAGCGCTGACGGCTGAAGATGGCGTCGCGCAGACGATAGTTCACTTTCACCTTGCCTATTCCAGCCTCGGCGATATATTCCTTGGTCTTGGCAATGGCGTCTTTCACCTGCAAGCCGTTGAGCTGCAAGCGCTCATTGCTCGAGTTCATCATGATGCCGTCCTTGGCATCAAAGCTCTCCTCGCTCACATCGGCACCCTCAATCAGCGGGATGATGGGCAGGTCGAAGTGGCGGGCAAAGGCATAGTCGCGGCTGTCGTGGGCTGGCACTGCCATGATGGCACCAGTGCCATAACCGGCCAGCACATAGTCGCTGATGTAGATGGGTATCTCCTTGCCAGTGACGGGGTTGAGGGCATAACTGCCGCTGAACACGCCGCTCACCTTCTTCTCTATCATGCGCTCACGCTCGGTCTTGTGCTTAACTTCATCGAGATAGGCATCAACGGCGGCACGCTGCTCGGGTGTCACAACCTGCTCCACATATTCGCTCTCGGGCGCCAGCACCATGAAGGTCACGCCAAAGATGGTGTCGGCCCTGGTGGTGAAGATGAGCAACTGCTCGTCGCTGCCCACGATGGGGAATAGCATCTCGGCACCCTCGCTGTAGCCTATCCAGTTTTTCTGGGTCTCCTTGATCGACTCGCTCCACTCAATGGTGTCGAGGTCACGCAGCAGGCGGCCAGCGTAGGCGCTCACGCGCAGGCACCACTGGCGCATCACCTTCTGCTCCACGGGATAGCCACCACGCACCGAGAGGCCCTCGCTCACCTCGTCGTTGGCAAGCACCGTGCCCAGCTTGGGGCACCAGTTCACCATCGTGTTGCCCAGGTAGGCGATGCGGTAGTTCATGAGCATCTGGCTACGCTCCGCGTTGGTCATGGCGTTCCACTCGTCGGCGGTGAACTCCACATTAGCGCTGGTATGTGCGTTGCAGCCCTCGCTACCGTTCTTCTCAAAATATGCCACAAGCTCATCGATGGGACGAGCCTTGTCGAGCTCGGTGTTATAGTAGCTCTTGAACATCTGCAGAAACGCCCACTGGGTCCACTTGTAGTAGCCAGGCTCGCAGGTGCGCACCTCACGGTCCCAGTCGTAGCAGAAGCCTATCTTCTCGAGCTGCTCACGGTAGCGCTTGATGTTCTGGTTGGTGGTGATTTCAGGATGCTGGCCAGTCTTGATGGCATATTGCTCGGCGGGCAGGCCATAGGCATCATAGCCCATGGGGTGAAGCACGTTGAAGCCACGCTGACGCTTGTAGCGCGCATAGATGTCGCTGGCAATGTAGCCCAGCGGATGACCCACGTGCAAACCAGCACCGCTGGGATAGGGGAACATGTCGAGAACATAGAACTTGGGTTTGCTCTCATCGATGTCAACCTTATAGGTGTTGTTATCCTTCCAGTACTGTTGCCACTTTTTCTCAATCTCGTTAAAGTTATAATCCATATCTTCGTATTATATAATATTATTCTAAATTAAGCTACAAAGGTACAAAATACTTTTTAGTTATTAATAATTAGCTCTCAGTTTTTTGATTTATATGACCCTGATGTAGAGTCAATGTAAATAAATTTATACGCTGGAATTGAAAATAACGAACCAAAAATTTTAGTATTAAAGCTTAGCAGAGGGTCAGAGAGGGAATAGATTTTCTCCTTGCGGGTGATTATATCACTCCACCATGACGTAGTTTGTGCTGCGTCCTCCGGCATCAGCCTTTCTTAGTATTCCCTTTGTGATAAGGTCGTTTATATCATTAAGTGCTGTGTCGGAAGAGCATTTAGCTATTTTTGCCCATTTGCTGGTGGTGAGTTTTCCGAAGAAACCGTCGAACTGCATATTCAACAGCTTTCGTTGCCTTTCGTTGAAAGTGACATCACGATAACGTTCCCAAAATTCTGCTTTACGCATTACCGCCGACAAGATGTCTTCGGTAGAATCTAATGCCTGTTCAAAGCACCCCAAGAACCATAATAGCCACTCGGTGATGTCGCCATCGCCATGTTGTGTGCGTTCCAGCACTTCGTAATACTCCTTCTGCATCTCTTTTATTGCGGCCGACATGCTATAAAACCGCTTGCTGCAATTCTCGGAACGTGCAAGGAGCATTTCGGTCAAGGCTCTTGTTATTCGGCCATTGCCATCGTCAAAGGGGTGAATCGATACAAACCACAAGTGTGCTATTGCCGCTTTCAGCACAGCATCAACATCCTCACTGTCATTTACCCAGGCTATGAAGCGTTCCATCTCGGCTGGCACACGTTCGGCCGCTGGGGCCTGATAATGAACTTTCTCCTTACCCATAGCCCCCGACACTACCTGCATTTCACCCGAACGGTATTTGCCCACATCAATGCGATACAATCCACTCATTCCTGTTGGGAACAACACATTGTGCCATCCAAAAAGGCGGTCGTGAGTGAGTGGCTTGGCGAAGTTTTGAGTCGCATCCAACTGCATTTCCACCACACCATCAACGTAGCGTGAAACTGGCACCAGCCCAGCAGTATCTATGCCCAATCGGCGAGCTATTGAGGAACGAACTTCAGCAAGATTCAGTTTGTCGCCTTCAATCTCCGATGAACGCACAAGTTCGAGCGACATGTTTGAGAGGACTGCCTCATCTTGAGAATCAAATCCCAACGACAACATTTTGCCCAAAACTTGTCCCTGCCTGGCGCGTACTCGCCCCAATTCGGTCAGTATACGTTGGCTATCATAACGAAACTGCCACCAATTATCGTGATCATGTATAAATCGCATAATTCCTGTTTTTGGGGACAAAAATAGACCTTTTTCGGAGAAAAACCAAATTATTCACCGATTTTTTTCGGCGAATAGAAACATTATTCACCGAATTTATTTCAAAAAAAATAATTGTGTTAAAATCCTCACTGCCGACAAAAACGCGTAAAAAACTTGCTTTTACCACGATTGTTGCCTAATTTTGTGATTAAATCATGTTATGTCATTAAAAATAATGATGTTATGAAAAAATTGATTCTAGTATTCATGGTTGCTCTCTTGGCCGGTTGTTCTGGCTCTAGATTGGCGTCGGGTGGAGTGGAAAGAAACTACCTGAACTTTGAAAGCACTATCGAGGGCAAAGAGCCTGGAGTGCAGTTTGACCATTCGTCGGGCGATCCTGCCGTGTCGCCATCAATTCTCATTCGTGGCATCAACTCACTAAACGCCAGCACCTATCCTCTGGTTATCCTCGATGGTATGGCCTACGATGGACCACTCAACATGATTAATCCTAACGACATCGAGTCGGTAAAGGTTCTCAAGAATGCCTCCGAGACAGCTATCTACGGCATCCGTGGAGGTAACGGCGTCTTAGTTATAACCACTAAAAAAGGAAAAGCCCCAAAAAGCAAATAACACTAAAAACACATACAACCTACAAAACAATTAAAAATTATTAAAAAACGAGATAATTTTATCGTTTTTCGATAAATCCATTATATCTTTGCTGGCGAATTCTAATGTTTAACCCTTCCCGAGCTCGGGTTTAAACTTTTTTCGTCATGAACAAAAAAACAGTAAAATTCCTGAAAATCGTGTGTTATGTGATGCTGGCACTCATCCCATTGTGGCTTATATTCTATGGTGTGCAATCCTATTTTGTTCTCACCACTGGCAGTGGCGAGGGAGTGATTAACTGGGACTCGCCTCGCATAGGAGTAAAAGTGACCTTCTTCATCCTGCACCGTCTTGCTATGCTCACTATGGCTGGACTCTTCACCGCCTTTATAGTTAATATATTAAGGTACTTGAAAGACGGCACTATTTTTAGCCGTGCTAATGTGATACTGCTCTGGGTGATGGTGCTGGTGCTGCCCATCTACTCCTTCTTGAGCGACAACAAGAGCATCGCTTGCGCCAAAACCGACGAGCTTGCCGTAGTCATAACTGACAACATGTTTCTCTATCCACTGGTGGCATTAATCATCGCGTCGCTCTACAAGATTGCCTACGACGTTGCCGAAGAACAAAAGTTAACCATCTAATTTTTTGAACCCTCATTTATATGATTGTAGTAAATCTTGATGTGATGATGGCGCGGCGCAAAATGTCGCTGGGCGAGCTGAGCGAGCGTGTGGGCATCACCCTCGCCAACCTCTCAATCCTGAAAAACGGCAAGGCACGGGCGGTGCGACTCTCTACCCTCGACGCCATCTGCCGAGCCCTCGACTGCACCCCAGGCGACATCCTGGAGTATCGCCCCGACAATAACGAACAATAATTCACATTAAATTATTATTATTGCATAATTATTAATCATAACTGACATAAGATGAAAAAACTCTACTTACTGCTGCTTGCTGCAGCAATCACAGCGCCCTGCATGAGTGGCGCTGAACCGACCGACACAGTGAAAGTAATCAACAATCCAAGCAAAGTCACCATCACCAAGGGCGACGGCAAGGTGAAACTGAAAGTGGACGGGAGCAAAGACGACAAGGATTACCAATATGAGTACAAAGTCTCGGCCGATGCCGATAACCGCCTCTATGCACACGAGAGCGAGAGCGGACACATGAAGTTTCGTTACCCATTTTCAAGGTACGACAGCACCTACAAGGTGCCACACTGGGAAGTGTTTACCAGCGACCTTATGTTTGGCTGGGGGCGTCACAGTGTTGCCGATGCCGACCGTGATTGCGTGAAGAAGTCGATGAGCGAGATTGGCATCCTCAACCTCGTGGCTTTGGCCAGAGTGTTCAACCAGGGACGCTCGCGAGTGTCGCTCGGCGTGGGTTTCAACTGGCATCGCTATGGTCTTGAGAAGCCCTACTTCTGGAGCCGCAGTGAGGATGGAGTGCTGGGTTACAATAAGCTTGACGAGCAGCACGACAAGCATCACACCACCCTGCTCGTGCGCTCAATGCAGTTCCCACTCATGTTCAACCAGTCGCTGGGCAAGAACTGGAATGTGGCAGTGGGCGCAGTGATGAACTGGAACTTCTTTGCCGACTACAAGAACTCCTACCGCACAGGCAAGAGCGACTTCAGCGAGACCACTCGCGGCCTAAACCAGCGCAAGATCTCGTTCGACGGCATCGCAATGCTAAGCTGGCACGGACTCGGTGCCTACTTCCGCTACGCGCCACAGAGCGTAATGAAAACTGGCTGGGGACCCGAAATCAAGAACCGCTGGACCCTGGGCATAGTGCTGCGAGGCTTCCCACACCACAGGCGCCACTAATCCCCAACTAACAACTAACAACCCTGCTTTATCCATAATTACAACCCTGCTGCAGCTCAACGCCCAGCAGGGTTTTCAATTCTCCAACTATAATCAACTATCACTCATACTTTTACGAACCAACAATCACTATTTTGTCCGTTTTTCCAATGCTTTTTAGGGGCATTTTGTCCGTTTTTCCAATTTTCTTGAATTTTAAATGCCCCAACCTCAGGCCGCAAGCCTCTCATAACTCATAACTCAAAACCCAAAACTATCTTGCCCTTGAGACGCAAGATGCGCTCGCTCGACTCGTGGATGCGCTCGTAGGGCACACGACCTGTCTTCACCAGGTTCACAATGGTGTCCACAAGCAGGAATGGGCGGTCGGGCTCAAAGCCAGTGTCGATGTTATTGCCCACGAGCAAGATGTCGGCTCCAGCGTTGATGGCGAGTGCCAGCGCGTCGGCAATGCTGTGCTGGCTCAAGATGCCCTCCATGTACATGTCGTCGGTCACCACCACGCCGTCATAGTGCAGCGTGTTGCGCAACAGGTCGGTAACAATCTTGTGCGACAAGGTGGCTGGGTAGTCGGGGTCGAGACCACGGTGATAGATGTGGGCCGTCATCACCACGTCAACCTTGTTTTGCCCAATGAGATTGGAGAACGGCTCGAGCTCTCGTTTGTTCCAAGTGTCGGTGATATCCACCATGCCCAGATGCGAGTCGCCCAGGGCGCTGCCATGACCAGGAAAGTGCTTCACGGCACACATGATGCCCTGGCTGTGGTGCGCATCAATGAACCAGCCTGCGTTGCGTGCAATCACGTCGACATCGGTCGAGAAGCAGCGCTTGTAGTGGCCCAGGTGTGGACCATCCTCACGGTGGATATCGAGCACGGGTGCAAGGTTCAGGTTCACACCACACTCACGCATCTCGCTGGCTATGCGCGAGGCATAGTAGAGTGTGGTGTCGCGATTGTCCTGCGTGCCCAAGTACAAGGCATTCACCGTGGGCTTGAAGCCATACTCTGGCTTGAGGCGGCACACCAAGCCTCCCTCCTGGTC
Source organism: Porphyromonadaceae bacterium UBA2751 (assembly GCA_002353285.1). Lineage (GTDB taxonomy): Bacteria > Bacteroidota > Bacteroidia > Bacteroidales > Muribaculaceae > Sodaliphilus. Next base: position 84,036 of record DEJJ01000017.1, read on the forward strand.
GGCGGCGATGATCAGGGGCTCGTCGGCATAGGATTGGAGCTGGCTGGTGAGCCTGGCGAGGCGCTCCTTGCTGGTGACGTTGCGAGTGCCTATCTTGCGCGGGCCATCGCTGGTGAGGTCAACGTCAAAGAGCACTATGCTGCCCACGTGCAGGTCACGCACATAGCGTGCAGCGTCGCTCGAATCGTTGATGCTGTCGCCACGAAATCCCACCATGAGCATGCGTGCCACCTCACGGCGCAGCAGCGAGTCGCTCGGCAGCGACATTTCCTGTGCAAGCACAGGGAAAAATGCCAGCACTATTAGCAATGCTGGCATCATTATCCTTTTATTCATAACAATGATTCAATTAGTTGAAAAAGAAGAAGAAAAATGCTGCGGCCCACTCGCGGCTCACGCCCTCTACGTAGCCCATGCAGCTGTGGTTGCTGTTCTCAACGCGCCCATCACTGCGCACGTAGCCAATGCAGCTGTGGTTGCTGTTCTCGATGCGGCCGTCGCTGCGTATGTAGCCAATGCAGCTGTGGTTGCTGTTCTCAACGCGCCCGTCGCTGCGTATGTAGCCAATGCAGCTGTGGTTACTGTTCTCAACGCGACCGTCGCTGCGTATGTAGCCAATGCAACTGTGGTTGCTGTTCTCAACGCGCCCGTCGCTGCGCACGTAGCCCACCGAACTGTGGTTGCTGTTGCGCACCGTCTGTGCCTCAGCAGCAATCGGTCCCAGCGCCATCAGCAGCGCAATTATCAGGTAATGAATGTGTTTCATAACTAGTTATTTAGCGTTAATCATTTTTTCATTGCAACAATCACTTCGTCTTTAGGCTCAAGTGCCAGCTGCTTGACCAAATCGGCCGAGAAACCAATGTGCTCAACATGAAATCCGGCATTTTCGAGCCTCTCGAAATAGTCGCGGCCATACATCCTCACATGGTCATACTGACCAAACCTGCGCTCGCGCTCGTCGCCCGTGAGCTCTTCGTCGGGTTTCTCTTCATCGGTGTGCTCGGCATCCATGTCGATTGGCACCATCAGCACCGCCGTGCCATTAGGCTTGAGCACCCTGTGCAGCTCGCTCATTGCCTTGCTGTCGTCCTTCACATGCTCCAGCACATGATTGCAAATGATCATGTCGAACATCGACTCCTGAAATGGCAAATCGGTGACATCGGCATGCTTAACGTACTTGGCATACTTATAGCCAGGACAAAACTTGTCGACTGCCGTGTACCTGATGCCGGGCATTTTAAGAAACTTGTCGGCCAATTGCTGCTCGGGGGCAATGTGAAGCAGTTCAAAATCAACTTTCTCTTCAATCTTAAAATCGTTCACTAGCCAGTGCCACAGCGCTCGGTTGCGCGGATAAGAATTGCACTTCCAGCAAGAGCCCACCCCGTCTTTTATTATATAAGAAGTGCCATCGGCATGCAGCCCTCGCAGGGGACGCATGCTGGCAAACTCCCGGCCACACAAGTTGCACCGGCATTCATGACCGGCATGCGTGGCAGCCAGCAGGCTGCGATAAGATGGCCTGAGAATATCCTTCAATAAATCCTTTATGCTAGCCATAAAAAAAACTGCAGTTCATCGGTTATTTAAAAAAGTTGAAGAAGAAGTAGGCGGCCACGCGCTGTATCGAGATGCCATTGGCATAGCCCAGCACCTTGCCCTCGGCATCGCTCACCTTGCCGGTCTTGATTTCAATCTTACCCAGTGGGCGGCTCTCACCGTCAAGCACCGAGCCATCGGTGTTCACGTAGCCCAAGCGATTGCCATCGTTGTCGAGAATCTGCATCTTCGCGTCGATGCGACCCACGGTCTTGCCCTTGGCATTGGCTATGGTGCCATCGTTATTGAAATAGCCCACTGCGCTGTACTCGCTGTTGCGCACCGTGCCATTAGGTGCAATCTTGCCCATGTAGTTCATGCTGGCATCACGCAGTTGCTGAGCCACTGCACTGCCAGTGCCACAAGCGGCCACCATCAGGGCGAGCACGATGATATTTCTAACTAAAGTCTTCATAATCTTCATGTTTTTAAAAAAGTGCGTTTTTGTATCAAAATGCAAATTTAATCACAATTTCCCGAAAACAATGCCTATGCACCACAAAAAAAGCACCAAGGGCATTACTTTCATTTATTTGATTGCTACTTTTTAGACTTTTAACCATCTTCAAGGTTTAACTCACAGCTACCTACGATTTTGAATAATTTTTATGCTAATTAGCACATTAAAAATGCTTAATTAAGGAAATTTTTCCTCAATACTGCAACTTATACAAAATAATTGTGTAATTTTGCGTTCTTAAAATATATAGCGGTGGTAATAATGCCGCTAAATGATATTGAGGTTATTCTACCCATCTTTTTGGGATTCAATAGGTTCTATAACGAAAAAACTTAATGTAACACAATAAACACATTTTTAAAACTATGGCAAAATTTGATAAGTCAGTTTTAGCGAACTATGGCATCACCGACGTGCAGGAGGTGCTCTACAACCCTACCTATGAGGTATTGTTCAACGAAGAAACTAAGGAGGGCCTTGAGGGCTTCGACGTGGGCCAAGAGACCGAACTTGGTGCTATCAACGTTATGACCGGTATCTACACCGGACGCTCGCCTAAGGACAAGTTCATCGTCATGGACGAGAACAGCAAGGACACCGTGTGGTGGACTACTCCTGAGTATCCTAACGATAACCACCCTGCAAGCCTCGAGACTTGGGGAGCCGTTAAGAAGCTCGCTCAAAAGCAGCTCAGCGGCAAGCGCCTGTTTGTTGTCGATGGATTCTGCGGCACTCACCAGGACACTCGCATGAAGGTGCGTTTCATCATGGAGGTGGCTTGGCAGGCTCACTTCGTGACCAACATGTTCATCCGTCCACAAAACGAGGCTGAGTTCGACCAGGAGCCCGACTTCATCGTTTACACCGCAAGCAAGGCTAAGGTTGAGAACTACAAGGAGCTCGGCCTCAACAGCGAGACTGCTGTTGTCTTCAACGTTACCAGCAAGGAGCAAGTGATCCTCAACACATGGTACGGCGGCGAGATGAAGAAAGGTCTCTTCTCAATGATGAACTACTACCTCCCACTCAAGGGCATCGCAGCTATGCACTGCAGCGCTAACACCGACATGAACGGCGAGAACACCGCCATCTTCTTCGGTCTGAGCGGCACCGGTAAGACCACTCTCTCTACCGATCCCAAGCGCAAACTCATCGGCGACGACGAGCACGGATGGGACGACGAGGGTATCTTCAACTTCGAGGGTGGATGCTACGCCAAGGTTATCAACCTTGACAAGGAGAGCGAGCCCGACATCTACAACGCTATCCACCGCGACGCTCTGCTCGAGAACGTTACCGTTGACAAGGACGGCAAAATCGACTTCGCCGACAAGAGCGTGACCGAGAACACTCGCGTTAGCTACCCAATCTACCACATCAAGAACATCGTGCGCCCACACAGCCACGGCCCCGCTGCCAAGCAGGTTATCTTCTTGAGTGCCGACGCTTTTGGCGTGCTGCCTCCAGTGTCTATTCTCACTCCTGAGCAAACCAAATACTACTTCCTGAGCGGCTTCACCGCTAAGTTGGCTGGTACCGAGCGCGGCATCACCGAGCCCACTCCAACCTTCAGCGCATGCTTCGGCCAGGCTTTCCTTGAGTTGCACCCAACCAAGTATGCCGAGGAACTCGTTAAGCGCATGCAGCAGAGCGGTGCCAAGGCCTATCTCGTTAACACTGGCTGGAACGGAACAGGCAAGCGCATCTCGATTCGCGACACTCGCGGCATCATCGACGCTATCCTCAACCACAGCATCGACAATGCGCCCACCAAGCAGATTCCTTTCTTCAACTTCACCGTGCCCACTCAGCTCGAGGGTGTTGACCCAGCTATCCTCGACCCACGCGACACCTATAGCAACCCAGCCGAGTGGGAGGAGAAAGCACGCGACCTCGCAAGCCGCTTCATCAAGAACTTTGCTAAATACGAGAGCAACGAAGCTGGCAAGGCACTCGTAGCAGCCGGCCCACAGCTCTAAGCAGAAGTCAGAAGTCAGATTTCAGACATCAGATTTCAGATGCCAGAAGTCAGACAAGTCCGACCTAGTCTGACCAAGTCTGACAAGTCCGACTGACCAGATTTTTGAAGTAAGGAAAAAAAATGATAATCGCCGCGAGCACACAATGCCCCGCGGCGATTATTGCACAATTCCCACCCAAAAAGCAAAAAATGACCGAAAG
>DEJJ01000015.1:0-1570 GCA_002353285.1 Porphyromonadaceae bacterium UBA2751
TCCTCAATCTTTTGACGGATTTCATCGGGAATGCCCAATTCTTCGGATTTCGACTCAATGCGACGAAGGTCTGAGATACCTGTTCCAAAATATTTTAGCAGTTCGCGCATCACAGTTCTGAACTGGGTGTCGTTCACAACTCGGAATGGGAAATCTGTTCTATGTGTATTGGGGAAGATGATATTCAGATTCTCAAACCATTTACGAGCAGATTTAATCGTATCTATTCCCTTTCCGTTACGCTTGATATACTCACTTAAGAAAGTACCCTTGGTAGGAGTGCCGTCAATCAGGAACCTCAAGAATTGTCCATCCTCATCTTTTAGGAACTGAGGTGCAATAGTGTTATCCCAACTGTCACCATTGCGTTTACGCTCAAAGATCATGGTGTCATTGCGGCTGCCAGTCTTATATAGCCATTCCTCAAGCAAACCACCTTTAGAGAAAGCTGTCCCGTAAGCAAAGAACTGGTTGTCTGCCTTAAACTCCAATTCGATACTCGAACGCTCTTGGGGTTCATCCGTCATCTTGAAGTAATTATATTTGAGGTTGCTCCAACCATTCAAGGCAAACTCCTTGATAATAGCCAAACATTTTATGATGTTTGACTTTCCGGAAGCATTGGCACCATAAATCAATCCCATACGGAGCACGGATATATCATCCCGTTTCTCCGCTCGTGACACTTGCAACGGCAATTGGTCGCTCTTGCTGGCTGTGAACAAGATGCGCGTTTCCTCGTTAAACGAGTAAATGTTTTCAAATTTGGCTGACAATAACATAATGACGTCTGATATTTCGTGAAATTTCGTTGCAAAGATAATAAATTATTTCAGAACTCAGACAATTATTCGCGTTAAATATGTATAAATACGACAAAGATTATGTTGTATATTGTCATTTTTGTCGGTTATTAGTACAATTTTATCTCAAATTCGACTCTGGGTTAATTTTTGCATGGGTAATATAAGACGCTATGACATGTTTGTTTAAACTTGGCTCAGAAAGGAGGTTAATAGATGAGAAAAAACCAACATGTTGTCCTGCTGGAGATAAGTGGGGCATTAAAGGCGACGGCAATTCAAGACTGACTTCAACATTTGATAGGCAGTCCGATGCAATTGCTGCCGCTCGTCAAATATCCAAGAACCAGCAATAGAAAAATATAATGTGACAAAACTCATGTCAATTTTTGACATAAGATTTAGGCTTCTTTTCTTTTGAAGTAGATATGAAAGAGAATGATACTTTTGGCATTGCTAACAAAGCCTTCAAACCATATCATTTTGTATCACTTGATGGCAATAATAGGGTGATGTCTGATGGCGAAAATATCAGGGTGTATAACGGCGTAAAATTGGGTCTATATGGGGCAAAATATGGGACAAACAAAAAGAAGAAAGCGACAACTTGTTGCGTTGCAACTTGTTATCACTTTCAATTGGTGTCCAAGATGAGAGTCGAACTCACACGCCCAATCGGGCACTACCCCCTCAAAGTAGCGCGTCTACCAATTCCGCCACCTGGACATAGAGGTTATTAACCTTGAGCGACAGACGGGACTCGGACC
>DEJJ01000015.1:1687-49019 GCA_002353285.1 Porphyromonadaceae bacterium UBA2751
CTACCAACTGAGCTACTGTCGCATCATTTAGCAATCATCATTTCTCGATTGCGGGTACAAAGGTAGTGCTAATTTTTGAACTGGCAAAATTTTTGAGCAACTTTTTTTATTGTTTTTTCAATTTAATGAGGTTGAAAAATTGCTGCTGCATTGCAATGTCCTTAAAACCACCGCAATACTCAATAGTGACGGTAGTGGTCTCTTGTTTCTCAATTCCTCGCATTTTCATGCACATGTGGGCTGCCTCGCACACAACGATGACGCCCTTGTTCTTGATGTTGTTGTTGACGATGTCGCAAATGTCGCCCGTGAGTCGCTCTTGCACTTGCAGTCGCCTTGCCTGGCTCTCGACCACGCGTGCCAGCTTGCTGAGTCCCACAATCTCTCCATCGGGTATGTATCCAATGGAAATGGTGCCGAAGAATGGGAGGATGTGGTGCTCGCACAGAGAGTAGAACTCGATGTCCTTGACAATTACCATTTGGTCGCCCGAGTGTGTGAACAGAGCTTGCTTGATGAGCTGTCCGCCATCGGTTGCATATCCGCTTGTGTTGTCGATAAGTGCCTTGGCGGCACGTTGTGGGGTTTTAATCAGCCCTTCGCGGTTAGGGTCTTCGCCCAGGAGTTCTATAATAGCTTTGATGTGTGACGCAAGTTTCTCGACTTGGTCGTTATCGTATTGAGGTACTTTGTTATTGCTCATGTTCTTTTATTTCCACACGTTGATGTGATCGTGAATAATAGTCATTTCTTTGGCATACATGGGGAATGCCTGTCGCAGCTGCTTCATTGCTCGTCGTGCATCTTGTTCCTCGGCAAAGTCGCCAAGTCGCAGTCGCCAGGTGGGAGCTTTGTAGTTGAAGTAGAACTGATATTGTGGGAACTTGATGGAGATGTCGCGAGCTCGTTTTTGAGCGTTGGCCTTGGCATTCTTCGACTTGTTGGTGTTGTAGACGAGGATGCGGTACCCGTAGCTTCTCATTTCCACTTCTTGCCTTGACTGCAGGTTGGAGCTGTTCTTGCCAGTGCTGAAGTCTCGGTTGAGCGACTCGGGTTTCTTGGTGTCGACCCAAGGTTTCTTTTGTGTGTTGGGTGCATTGACTGCCGAGTTGTTGACTGGTTGTGACGACTGCTGCCGCTGAACGGGTCGTGGCGCAGCAGCGTTGGTTGTTGCTTGGCTGCTTCCGTTATCGGCACTGGTCTCTGTGTTAGTGCTTGTTTCGGCTTTGGGCTCGGTTGTTGCTGGGGTTTCCACCTTTCGCTCGGGCTCGTTTCTGGTGCCCTGGTTGAGTCCAGTTGGAGCGTTGATGTTGACCTGCGCATAAATTGCTGGCGAGCATGCAAAAGCCATTGCGACCACTAATATAAAGTGCTTGAAATGAGACTGTTTCATTGGGTTGATGATATTATAAATATAAATCAGGTCACAAAGATATAAAAATTTATCAATGTGACCTAATTTTTTGATGTTCAATTTTGTGGCAGCGAGTATCAGAACGCTGTTACGATGCCCATGAAGTCGGCAGCCTTGAGCGATGCTCCACCAATTAGTCCGCCATCGATGTCGGGCTTGGCAAAGAGTTCGGGCGCATTGCTGGGCTTGCAGCTACCACCGTAGAGTATGGTGGTGTCGTCGGCCACTTGTTGGCCATATTGCTGGGCTACGAGGCCACGGATGAAAGCGTGCACTTCCTCGGCTTGGTCGCTTGTAGCGGTCTTGCCAGTGCCGATGGCCCAGATGGGCTCGTAGGCGATAACGATGTTGCTCCACTGCTCGGTGGTGAGGTGGAAGAGCGACTCGCTGATTTCGGCCTTGATGATGTCCTCAACCTTGCCAGCTTCACGCTCCTCGAGGCTCTCGCCGCAGCAGAAGATCACTTTAAGTCCAGCCTCAAGAGCGAGGTCAACTTTGGTCTTGAGCATCTGTGCAGTCTCGTTGTAATATCCGCGTCGCTCGCTGTGACCAAGGATTACGTAGTTGGCACCAGTTGAAGCTACCATGGGTGCCGACACCTCTCCAGTGTAGGCTCCGCTGTTGTGGTCGGCGCAGTTCTCTGCGGCGAGTCCCACCTTGTTGATGTCGATAACTTGCTTAACAGCAGTGAGGTGAGTGAAAGGCACACCAATCACCACGTCACACTTGATACCATTGGCGTTAGCCACTGCTTCGTTAACAGCCTTGGCGAGTTCAACTCCTTCGGGCACTGTAGTGTTCATTTTCCAGTTGCCTGCAACGATGTTTTTTCTCATGTTCTTTAAATTTTAAATTAGAGTTATATAGTTGTTATACTATGTTAGTTGTCACTTTGTTGATTGTGTGATTCTTTCTTCTTGAAGAGGTTCACAATATAGCTCACCACTGGGTAAATGCGGTTGACGAATAGCAGGGCTATCATGATGAGCAAGTAGGGCCACAAGAGTTCCCAAAGTTGATAGGATGGTGCTATGTCGTCGCTGAGCCTTGCCAGTGGCACCTTGCTGGTGAGCAGTCGCTTGGCAGGTAGTGAGCTGAAAGTGCGCTTCCACATGACGACGCCATTCTCGATATAGGCGATGGCTGGGTTGCCTCGGGCCAGCATCTTGATTTCGCTGTCGTCGCCGGTGAAGATAGGGTAGGTGGGCTGGGTGAGGCTGGTCCATTGCTCGATTTCAGCTTGAGAAGCCGATGTGATGGCATAGAATGTGGCGCCCTTGCTCTCACAAGCCTTGGCCAGGTCGTTGATGACGAAGGCGTAGGCACGGTTCACCCTTGGCAGGTCGGGGATGAGTAGCAGCATCTGGTTGGTAGTGGAGTCGAGCACCTCGTCGGTGACGTCGGTCCCGCTGTCGTAGATGCTGATGGCGTTGAGTGCGGCTTTCTGGGCGGGTGAGAGGTCGGGCGTTATCTTCTTGCGGTCGACGAATGTCCACCCGTCTTCTTCGTTGGGCACACTGTCGATGCTGAACTCTTGCTGCTTGCCATCTTTCTCGTAGATGAACACGAAGTCGTCCTCGCTCATGGGTTGCAACTTCGAGCCAATGTGTGTTCCCACCTTGTAGGGCCTGAAGTCGAGCAGCGGCTGAGTGCCGTAGCCAATCACTGAGATTGCGATGCTCAGGGCAAAAGTGAGTAGCATGACAATCCACTGGATGATAGGGCCGTAGATGCATGGCACCGACTTGTTGTGTAGCAGCAGGTAGATTAGCCCCACTGTGAGAGCCACGTTTTTCCAGAAGGTCTGCCAGTTGGTGAGCTTGAAAGCATCGCCAAAGCATCCGCAGTCGGCCACGGCATTGGTTGTGGCGAGAAAGTAGGTGAGAGGTAGCATCAGGGCCATGAGGCCAAGCATGAGCATTGGTGTGGCACGTCGCAGGCATCCTGTGAGTAGCATCACGCCAAGAGTAAGCTCGATGGCAGGTAGTGCAAAAGCCATAACCACCTCGCTGCCAGCAAGGTTGCTGAATTGCAGTGCTGCGATGTACTCCTGGAACTTGTAGACGCTGCCCATGGGGTCGACTGCCTTGACGAATCCTGAGATGATGAACGTGGCGCCAATGGCGATGCGCAGCACCATGACGGCAATCTTGTTGAAGGGATTGCGTGCGATGCTCTGGTGTATTTCTTTTAATCGTGAAGCCATGAGAATAGCAACATTACCTGTGTGAACCGTGTTAGGCCTCGCCCTCGTTGTGCTTGATGAGTGCAAACACTGAGTAGTTGATCATGTCTTGCAGGTTGGCATCGATGCCTTCGCTCACGAGGGTTTTGCCGCCGTTGTCCTCAATGGCCTTGATGCGTTGCAGTTTTGAGAGCACCATGTCGGTGTAGCTGTTCACTCGCATGAGTCGCCATGCCTCGCCATAGTCGGTGTTCTTGGCAATCATTAACGCCTTGGTAGCGCCAATGTAGTGGTCGTAGAGCTCGAGAGCGCGTTCTCTAGTGATGTCGATTTCGTCGCCATACCCTAATTGCAGCTGAATGAGAGCGATAACACTATAGTTGATGATTCCTATGTATTCGGGCCAGATGTCTTCGCCCACTTTCGACTCTCCGTTGATTTCGAGAGTGCGAATGCGTTTTGCCTTGATGAGAAGTTGGTCGGTGAGGGTCTCGGGTCGCAGTATTCGCCAGTTGGGCCCGTAGTCTTTCATCTTGTTGATGAACATCTCGCGGCACTGTGCTATGACTTGGTCATATTGTAGGTTGGTGTCGGGCATGATTTATTAATGTGTTTTTTTATTATCGTGCAAAGTTATAGAAAAATGTTAGAAACAGGAAATTTTTTTTGCTGCGCAGTGTTTTTTTTCAAACAATTACAAACAATTATTTTGGAATCACTGGAATCACTGGAATCAGTGGAATTTTTTAGGAAATGCTAGAAATACTAGAAATGCTAGAAATACTAGTAATGCTAGGAAGCGATGGAATCATGGAATCAGTGGAATCATGGAATCACTGGAATTAGTTTTTGTCTCTTTTTTTCTCTCTCCTCCTACTTTAGGGCAAAGGTAGTGGATTGTGGTGGTGGAAAGCAATATCAAAAAAAACGGTGGGGGGATGGGGTGGGGAAAAAGAGAGCCGCGGGCCTGTGTGGGTCGCGGCTCTTATTGATGTGGTGGGATTGCCCCTTGTGGGCAATCTCACTTGTGGGATGAATTACTCGGCGTCCTTTTCAGGTGCCTCTTCAACAGCAGGAGCTTCCTCTACAACGGGAGCTGCCTCCTCTTGAACTGGAGCCTCTTGCTGCTCGGGAGCGTTCTCAGAGATAACCTTGAAAGGAATCTCAACAGCAACTTCCTTGTGCAGTTGCACTGTGGCGGTGTAGTTGCCAAGTTCCTTAACGTTCTCGACCTTGATGATCTTGCGGTCAACCTCGTGACCGAGCTTAGCGAGCTCCTCGGCAATCTGGTTGCTGCCAACTGATCCGTAGATGGTGCCACGGTTGTCGGTCTTAGCACTGATTGTAAGGGCGATACCCTTCATGGTCTCGGCCACAGCCTCGGCGTCGTTCTTGATCTTAGCAATCTTGTGAGCGCGCTGACGCAGGTTCTCGGCGAGCACTTTTAAAGCTGAAGGCGATGCCATGATGGCCTTGCCAGTTGGGATGAGATAGTTGCGGGCGTAGCCGTTCTTCACTTCAACAACGTCGTCCTTGTATCCAAGGTTGATAACGTCTTCTTTCAATATAATCTTCATAGTGTGTTACCTCCAGTTTTAAAATTATTTCATCAAATCGGTTACGTAGGGCAGCAAAGCCAGGTGGCGTGCGCGCTTAACGGCGCGAGCAACACGGCGCTGGAACTTGAGCGAAGTGCCAGTGATGCGGCGAGGCAAAATTTTACCCTGCTCGTTGAGGAACTTCTTCAAGAACTCGGGGTCCTTGTAGTCGATGTACTTAATGCCACTTCTCTTGAAACGGCAATATTTCTTCTTCTTTGTGTCTACCGACAGTGGAGTAAGATAACGGATTTCTGATTGAGCTTGTGCCATAGTTGTGTTTCCTCCTTGCATTATTCGTTAGTTTCTTCTTTAACTTCAGCTTGAGGTGCCTCGGCAGGAGCCTCATCGGCAGCCTTCGCAGCATTCTTCTTCAAGCTTCTTCTCTTAAGTGCATACTCGTGAGCGAACTTCTCCTGACGGAAAGTCAAGAAACGAATCACCTTCTCGTCGCGACGATAGGCGGTCTCAAGCTTGTTCACAATTGTAGGTTCGCCAGCGAACTCGAGGAACGCATAGAATCCAGTAGTCTTCTTCTGGATGGGATAGGCAAGCTTGCGCATGCCCCACAGCTCTTCATTCTCGATAGTGGCACCATTCTCGGTGAGCACTGTCTTGAATTTCTCTACCGCTTCCTTCATCTGAGGTTCAGACAAAACGGGAGTCAAAATGAAAACGGTTTCGTAGTTGTACATAAAACGTTTGTAATAAATTAATTAATAAATAAAAATTGGTGCTTTTCGGCGAAAAGCGGTGCAAAGGTAGTAAAAAAAATGCTGGTTGGCAAGAAAATGCGGCATTTTTTGTTGAAATGCAGTTATTTTATAAAATAAGGAGAATGAAAGCGTTAAGTTGTTGTGGAATATTGCTAACTTTGTATTGTTATGGCAAGAGAAAAAGTTTTTAGATTCAAGCGGTTCAGTGTGCTAAACGACAAAACGTCGATGAAGGTGGGCACCGACGGTGTGCTGCTGGGCGCATGGTGCGATGTGGCAGGTGCCTGTAGGGTGCTCGATGTGGGCACCGGCTGCGGGCTGATTGCACTGATGGTGGCTCAACGCAACCCATGCGCTCGGGTGCATGGCATCGACATTGATGCAGGTGCAATAGGCGAGGCGCGCCACAACTTTGAGCAATCGCCGTGGGCCGAGCGTCTCAGCGCTGAGGTGGCCGACTACAATGAGTGTGGTGCCGACGAGTGGGACCTGATAGTGTCGAACCCACCATTCTTCACTAATGGTGTGTTGCCACCAGCTACTGGGCGCAACGTGGCTCGCCACACCACGCGGCTCGACTATGCCTCGCTGTTGCGCCACAGCTGTGAGCTGCTTGCCGCTGGCGGGGTGCTGAGTATCATCACTCCTGCCGATGTGGAACTGGCGGTGCGGCGGCTGATGGTGGAGAACGGCTTGGGGCTGCGGCGACTCACTCGTGTGATTCCGGTGGCCGGTGGGCCGGTGAAACGCTTGCTATGGGAAATGGTGATGGGCGATGCCGAGCCACAGGTTGAAAGCCTGGTGATAGCTGACGCTAATGGTGGTTACAGCAGCGAATATAAGTCGCTGACTGGAGAATTCTATTTAGAATAAGAATTTTTTGTTGCCAAAAAGTTGTTTTTTTTAAATAAAAACATTTATCTTTGTGCAGTTATTAATCTAAATTAAAAATCGTTACTGAAATGAAGAAATTATTGTTTTTGTCGGCAATAGTTATTGCTGTGATTATGTCGGCTTGTAGCAGCGAGGACTACAAGTCGTATGTTCCCGCCGATAGCAAGGTGGTGCTTAAAATCGACATTGCCACGTTCTTGAAGCAGGCTGGAGTTGATGAGGAAAAGTTGATGAAAGACTTGAAAGATGCCCTGGGCGATGATGTGAGCGACCTGAAAGACACCGGTTTTGACATCACAAGCCCAATGTACATCTTCGCACGCCGCAATGGCATGAACGTTGAGGGCGGCGTGGTTGTTAAGGTTGACGACCGCTCAAAATGCGAGCTCACCTACACAAAAAATGCGAAGAGTGCGCTAACAAAAAAGTCGGATTACTCATTTGACTCGGGTAACGGTCAGGTGCTGGCCATCACCGACGATGCGTGTGTGGCATTGTTTAGTACAAGCAACGACAAGGCAGCACTCGAGAGAAGCCTTGATCGCGTGATGGGCAAGACCATAGAGGGCGACAACAAAATACTTGACAAGGCCGATGCCAAGGGCTCGTTTGCAAGCTTGAGTGCCGACCTGTCGATTATTCCCGATGTGGACCTACCCGCTGCGGCTGCCAGTGCCGGCGTGTCGTCGGAAGACTTGGAGAAGCTGCGCTCGATGGAGATTGATATTGATGGCTCGATAACCGATGGCATTTGCGACTTCATGTGTGGTGTGTCGTCGAGCGACTCGGAAGTTCAGTCGACCATCGACAAGGGCATGAAAGCTTATGGCTTCATCTCGGAGAAGGCATTCAGTTCACTGTCGTCGAATGATGTGTTTGGTTTTGTGGCCAATGCTGATGGTGCTCAGATTGCAGAATTCTTGAAAGAGAATATCTCCAAGATCACAAGCCGCAATCCTGACATGGCCCAGATGCTTGGTGGCTTTGTTGACCAAGTGTCGTCGATCTTGAGCAAGTTGAGGGGAAATATTGTGGGCGTGATGCGCTCACCTGATGATTTCACGTTCCTTGCCGAGGGCAAGAACATCACTCCCGATGTGGTGGGCCTGATGCAAGAGACTGGCATGGAGGGCTTGCGACAGTCGGGTAATGGCTATAGCATGAACGACATGGTGTGGTTTGGATATAGTGGCAACAACTTCTATGTCACCATGAATCAGGCTTCGGCAGCTCAACCGGCGAGGGCTATGGGTGATGCTGCTCCAGCAGCGCTGACTAACCTGATGAAGGATCGCAAGCTGGTGATTTATACTAATTTGAAAAAATCGATTGAAATGTCGGATCAGATGGGTATGAGTGCCAGTAGCCAGATTAAGCCAGTGTCGTCGATCTTTGACAAGATTAACTATGTGACGTTTAGCATGAAGTAAGATGTCAGACTTTTGTCGGACTTTTGTCGGACTCTAGTCGTGTGATCTGGATTTTTTAGAGATAGGGCAATCCCCCGTCATCGATATTGATGCGGGGGATTGTTGTGCTTGGTGTGAATTATTGTTCGTCGAGGGTGTAGAACAGCTCGTTAACGGCAATATTATATTTTGCCATCGACGATGCCTTCTTGATGGCTTTCAGCGCTTTACGAGGCGCATTTGGTAGGAATACCTCCCACAGCGACTTCATCTTGAGCAGCAGTTGATGTTCGCCACCGTTAAGTTGCTCGGTGTAAGCGTCGCGCAGGCGATTGTGGAGCTCGCAATAGTTGTCGGGAGTTGCTTTCTCGGGGCAAAGCATCGCTGGGTCCTCGATTAACCCTCGGCCTATCATCAGTCCCGACACGCTGGGGAAAATCTGCTTATAGCGTGTCACATCTTCGAGACTTTTGATTTCACCGTTATACACGATAGGGTAGGGGCATGTTGCAATTATCGCCTCAAACTCATCGAGGTTAAGAACGCCCTTATATTGCTGGCGCCCAGTGCGTGGATGCACCGTGACTTGAGTGGGAGCAATGATTTCGAGTAGCGGAATTATGTCGCGCCAGTGGTATGGCTCATCCCAGCCCAGGCGCATTTTCACGCTATAGGTCACGTCTTCAACCTTGCTCAGTGCAGTAAAGAGCTTCTTCACTTCGTCGGGATATTGAAGCAGTCCCGAGCCTTTATGGTGCAATGCTATGGGAGGGAAAGGACATCCCAGGTTAATGTCGATGGCGTGGTGTCCCCTGTCTTTAAGTGCTTCAACCATGCGCAGAGCATCTTTTGGCTGGCAAGCAAGAATCTGAGGCGTGAACACTGGCACAGTGTTATTCTCAGGACTCGCGTCGGCGAGGTCACGTTTTCTTATCTCGCCATGCTCCACACGCATGAATGGCCCGTAATACCCATCAGGTCCGCCAAATATCTCTTGATGTGCATTACGCCAGTGACAATCAGTAAATCCCTGCACCGGCCCGCACAATATCTTTATTCCGTCAATCATAATTCAATTTTTCTGCAAAGATATAGTTTATTTTGGTCAAGAGCAAGTGTTTGTCCTCAAAGCACCTCGGCAATCTTTAATGCTCTTATTTTTTAATAACACAGAGAGAAGTAGACGAAACCTTCGGTATCTAAATCAATAATGGCACGCACATTAAGTTGCGGCGCGTCACGGATGATCAAAGTCTTCAAATGTTTGTCAAAATCGTCAAAACCGTCTGACCAGATGCTTTTGTCTGTTTGACTTATGAATATCAAACGATGTCCATTGTGTTTGAACCCCAAATATTGCCTAGCATAACTGCTAAGTTCCAAAGCAGGAGTCCCATAAATTGAGACATTTTTTTTGCGCTTATCAATCTCGCGGTTAAGGAGATATTTCGCTCTGCAAATTTCTATATTTTTGAGTTTATAATAGTCTCCTTTTAAAATATCAATATGCTGCTGTGCAATCAGGAACTCACTCTCAGGCAGCACAAAATCAAGAGAATCCATTCGTATCACTGAGATCGGTTGTGGACAACTGATTAATCCAGTAAATGGATCATTCTCATCATTTTCAAGAACTACTTTCATTGGTTGGCGGCTGTCGGCAACAATGTCTTGTGGCTTAAGTCCTGGGAACGACACAGTGAGAACAGTACCATCGGTAACGCTAATGCTGAACTTGCCATCAAAATCAGAGGCAGTGCCGTTTTTTGTGCCTTTAGCACAAATATGCGCTCCGATAACTGGTTCTCCATCTTCGGCACTAAGCACCACGCCTGTCACAATGTTTTTCTCAAGTCTGACAATAAAGTAGTTACCCTCAATTTGCCCTTGCACAGATTTGCAAGCTGGATGCTCCACCCTAAGCGAATGGTCATTCTCTTCAATCTGATTGATAGTGAAACACCCATTGGAGTTGGTTATATCAGTTTTTCCCGACGGAAGCACCGTTACAGTAGCACCAAACAAGGGTTTGCCCTCATCATCATAAACAGTGCCAGAAGCATCAGGCACATTATAACCGCATGCCCAACCACATAAAATCGATGGAGGTAATAGCGATATTTGCATTGGCTGCCCATCAACTGCTACCACGGCTTTTTCATAGTGTCTGTCAGTAACAACAAGAGAATCAGTCTGCTTAGCACAAATGCTGAACCGCCCATCAGCATCAGTCGTAATGCTAGTTTTAGTATCCTTAATTGAGACAATTGCCCCTCTCACAGGTTTATTATCAGAGGCATCAACCACAACTCCAGTAACTATCATAGGCGATGAAGCACCCTGACTTGCCGATTGCGCACCCACAGTGAAGCCCGTGGTCCAAATCATCATCAGCAATATAGCCCATTTATAATTTTTTCTTGTCATAATTCAATCTGTTTTCTGCCATGCGCAAAGATAGCGGTTATTTTATGAATTAAGATGAGTCATTACTTTGAAAAGGGATATTTCATTAATTCTTTGTAGCAATATTGATAGTTGTAAGTGCTATCATCAAAGGGTTGGAATATCACGGAATGCTCAAAAAAATCGTTGTCACCAACATTTTGTTCGAAGCTGTTGTGTACATAATGACTTGCTGAGAGAGTTTCGCCCTTTAATTTGTTGAAATATAGATATTCCAAATCACTTACCGCTTCTTTATAATTGCTATAACCCCAAATGCCATATTTAACAAAAGGGTATATTGTGATTGAATCAGTGATGTTGTTTCTGACTCCAACAAAAGCCTTTGCATCAAAATTCCGTTCTGGTTCTCGTGAAATCAAAAAATCAGACTTAATTGTTTTGGTTTCAAATCCACAAAAAATAAAACACTTCAATCCATCAGAATTATAAACAATAGTATCAACCTTAACAATCAAATACTGTGATGCAGGTATAGGAGCAATGACATATTCATCTGTTTTTTTGTTGTAGAAATGTGAATAAGGCTCAAAAAAGTTTGCGTGATCCCAATAATATGAATCTTTATCTTGATGGTTTTGCCTATAATACTCCACATTTTTCATGATACAGTCTGCAATTTGAGTTTTGTCTTTTGTGTATATTTCATAAGGCACGTTGCTTTGCTTGATTTCTTGTCTTTTACTGCAACTGCACGAGAACAACAAGCCCAAACAAGCTATTGCAAGAATAATATGTAATCTTAGTTTTGTCATAATTCAATCTGTTTTCTGCCATCCGCAAAGATAGCGGTTATTTTAGTGACATACAAGTTTTTGTCACAAAAGAATGCCATCCAGCGTGAGCTGGCTTTTCGACACCCTAAGGTGCAACTTTTAGAGATTATATTAACGTGAGTTATTTTTGTTTTTTGCTTTTAGATACTTTTGTAGTTTCTCGGAGTTCTTGCCTTCATAGATGTGATTCTTGTCAAAAACCGTCCATGAGCCATCAAAATCAATTTTCTCAAATGTGGCAGGGTCGGCTCCTTCTATAATAGAGTCCCTGAAAAAAACATGATAGGCGTCTTTGCCATAATTAAAATCGCTACCCATGCTTTCTTTAGTTCCAGTAAAAAACGTGTATAGAACTACTGGCTCAAAAGACTGCACATCAGCTTCTTTCACTAGAGTGTTGGACCACCAAATGTGCTGTTTGTCGGCATACCAATTATCACCAAGACCCTCAAACGTATCTGGATCGGCACCATCAAAACGAACTAAATCGCGGCTGTAAATATGATGCCCGTCGGTATACATCCCTCCTACTTCTTTAAGTGAGGCAAAGTCTTTTATCTCAGTGGGATGCCATTCGCTATAAACTCTATTCTTGTCTTGCCCTACATAGAAACTAACTTCACGAAATGTGGCAGGGTCAGCACCTTCTACCACATGGTTCTTAAAATAGACTCTTTTCTTATCGGCTGCATAAGCCCCCGACATCACTCCTCTTGTTACTTTTATTGGATGAAAGCTGGCAACGTCGGCCAGTGAAACTGTGCCACTTCCCAAATAATAGCCATTCTTCTTATCTTTGCCCCATGAAGTTTCCCAGTTGTCAATATCTCCTAAAACAATAAATGTCTTCTTGTCAACAACCTGTATTGCGTTGCCGCACCAGTAATAATCTTTTTTATCTTCGGTCAGGAGGGCACTGTGTACTTTGAACGATTTTGGGTCGGCTGTCGACATGATAGTATCATAGCAAAACACATGATTGGCATCGACTGAATAGCAATGTCCAAGATATTTAAACGTAGCGCCATCAGCTCCTTCTATGATACTGCCTTCAAGGAATGCATGATGTTTGTCACGACCATAGTCGTCACCTAAGTCTTCAAATGTGGCAGGGTCGGCTTTTACTCTAAATGAAGTGTGTCCCGAGCCCTCGTTCCAAGAATGATAGGTAACTTCTTTGCCATCGTTCTTGTAACCCATTTCACACGACGCTAGAACGAGTGGAATTAAAATTAATAAAAAGCTTTTCATTTCTGTGTTTTTAATTTCTGTTGGAATCGTTGTCAAAAAGCACGTTCTTCAGGCGCTGGTACATGAATGAGAGAACTAGCAGTACTATACCCAGGATAATGAAGGTCACAATCTTGCCTACTGCCGGCATCTTCCATAAGTCGTAGATGATGAGTTTGCCAATTACCAACGCAAAGGTCACGAGGCTGATAATGCGCAGGTCCTTCCGGTGCATGCGCATTCCAGCAACCATCTGCGCCACACCAGCAGTAGCAAGAGATAGCGACAGGCCAGCACTGAAATCTTGCACACCACATTGCACAAGCAGCAATCGGGCAACAAGCACAGTGGCGATAGTCACCATGATATTGAGGAAAATGACGACCCCCGTGCTGCTGTAGCCCTGCTGGCGGCTGTATTGCCATGTTACAGCGGTGATAGTGGTTGCTACAATGGCTGCGTTGAGCCAAGCGACCCACAAGTTGTCATTAACCATCACACTCACCGTTAATGTGATTACACTGAGCAGCAATGTCAACAAATATACAGCAGCATAGTCCTTGATTGCTGCACGCTTGTGGAAAGCCACCCACAGGCCAAGTAGCATCAGCGCCGTGAACATGGCAATCATCATAATAGACATAGTGTTGTTCATGTGGTTGATAAACTCGGTGACAAACGCCTTGTAGAACAGGATGATGCCAGTAGCGTAAGACACTCCATTCACTGCTGGCCACACTATGTTAAATGACGAGCGCAGGTTGTGGAAGTTGCGGTCGATGAGCACCGCTACAAAGAGCACGCAAAGCGAATAGACCAATGTCGAGACAAAGAGCCCATTGGCAAAGATGTGTTCTCCCATGTGAACATCGTTGTTAGCAAACAAGTAGAAATATCCCACCAGAGTGATGAACATCATCACAAAGCTGCCATAGGCAAGAGTCTTGATGCGTGACTGAGCCCAGAGGTAGAACAGGATGGTAGCATAGATTGCCCATAGCATTAGGCCAAGGGTGGCCTCCTCGCACTGTGCGCACACTGCTATAGCGATGAAAGCTACAGCGAGCGACAAGTGAGTGTGGAAAGCCACACGGCACAGGCCCTGGCGCTTCTTCCACAACAACGCCACCACAGCAGCGCTGCACAGTGCCACTCCCAGCGCCAGCAAGCCGCCATAGTTGGGCAATTGATCGTTATAGAAAGTGCAGTTGATGTCGCTCAGGTGCACATGGCAGCGCAGATAATAGATGAAACTGTTCATTATTAGTCCCACACACAGAAATCCCGAGAACCAGTGTTGCTGCTTAGTGCACAACGAGTGGGTGAGAGTTGCCATGAAGAGGATGAAGAAGGCTGTGTCGAAGGCAATTTGCACTATCAATTGGGTCTTAGTCGGGAAGACTAAATACCGCCCCATCACCATCAATATCACCCATGTGGCAGCAACACCCAGCAGCGGGAGTTCGCTCCATAGCTTTCTTAATGCGACAAATGTCATGCCCACATTGAGAATCAGCAAATAGGTGCACAGCACAGTTATGTTGCCCTCGCCATTTCTGGCAATGAATGGAGCTATGAAGCCGCCCACAAGGGCAATGGTGGCAAGTTCGCGCTTGTCGGTAATCCAAGCCAAAGCCGTCATCAGTGCTGTAATTCCCACCAGAATGGCAAACGCTGTGGTTGAGCTGAACAAGTGGTAGTAATGGAAGGCAACAGCTGTAGTCACATAGGCGACACCGAAGGCACCGCCAGCCAGCAGCGAGCTGTAGGTGCGATACTTCTTGTGCAGCTTGTAGCCGATGCCAAGCAGTGCGCCACTCAGCAAGTAGCCCAAGATGGTGCGAGTGGTCTCGTTTATCCAGTTCTTGTCGATGGCATACTTGACAAAGAATCCCACGCCAATTATCAGCACCACGATGCCAATCTTGCCAAAGAGATTTTCGCCAATGAATTTCTCGAAGTTGCGTTTCTCCTTAACAGGCTCCTGGGTGAATTCTTCAACGTCTTCTCCAACAGAGTCATCGACAGGCTCGTTATATACTTCCATCTCCACTGGTGCTGGGGCGGGCATGGCCGCGACAACCGGTTCTTGAGTCACAACAGTGACAGGCAATGGTGGAGGTGTTTCCATGGCAGGAATCGAAGGAACAACCACTGGTGGTTCATTGGCGAGAGTTGGTTCTGCTGTTAATTCTTTTTCTGGTTCCGTAGCAGGATTATTTTGTTCCTCGATAAAACGACTGAGCATTTCACCGAATGATTCCATTCTTCTGTTCAGGTCCTTAATGGAGCTAATCACATAGACTAACACACCTATCAAGACCATTATTAGAATTATATTTAATGGGAGAAAGTCCATAATTCAAAGTTTTAAGGTGTTAATGAAAATATTATATTAATCATTATCTTCAAGGGTGAAGATGTCTTCCACGGACTTGCCAAAGGTGTGGGCAATCTTCAAGGCAAGCACAGCCGATGGCACGTATTTTCCTGCCTCTATGGCATTGATGGTCTGGCGGCTCACTTTCACCGCCTCGGCAAGCTGTTGCTGCGTCATGCGCACTATTGCGCGCTCAACTCTGATGCTATTCTTCATGGCTGCTGTGGCGAAAACGGTATAACTCTATCTCAAACCTGATAATGAACAGCAGGAACACGCTGAACATGTAGATCCATGCGAATGTAACGTATTGGTCATTATATAGAAGCAGTGTGGCAATAATGAGCAATATCACATTAGCCTTGAGCGACCACACCAGCGACTTGGCGCGCAGGTGCTCAACCAGCTCGTCCTCATCTTTCTCGCGCGAGAATGATATTAGCGACAATGCTATCGCAAGCCCAATGACGATGATTTCTTCTTTCATGTCGTCGTTAATGCTCTTGAAGAACTCTCCAGGCACTTGTCCGTGGTCGGTTAAGTGTGCACCGGTGTAGATTACAACAGGATTCCATTTTATCTCGGGCAATAGGCTGCTATCTGCAAGAAAGATGATGCCAACGATGGCGAAAGGGATAAACAATGCCCAACCAATCTTCTTGCATGCTGTGGGGAATAAATAATTTGATCTCATAGTTGGAAAATTTTATGTATTTCTGGATGCAAATGTAAAGTATGTTTTACATTCTGACAAGCATAAGCGACAAAAGTAGTCTCTGTTTAACTTTATTTAACAATGAGAGTCTATAAGCGAAAAACACACTTTGTGAGAATTGCTTGAGATTTAGATAAATCAGGCTGCGGTTCGGAAAAACTCAAATAAATTTTGTTTTTCGCTCACCTTGCACTATTTTTATGTAATTTTGTGGCGTTTTTTTTAGGGAACGACGATGATATCGATACAGAACTTGAAGGTTGAGTTTAGTGCTCGGCCGTTGTTTGACAATATAAATTATGTGATCAACAAGAACGACCGCATCGCTCTTGTTGGTAAGAATGGTGCAGGCAAGTCAACGATGCTCAAGATTATCGCAGGATTGCAGGCACCCACTGCTGGCAGTGTCTCTAAGCCTAGCGACGTCACCATTGGCTACCTGCCGCAGCAGATGCGCCTTGTTGACAACTGCACGCTGCGCGAGGAGGCTGCCAAGGCATTTGACCACGTGAAGGAACTGGACCGTGAGATTGACGCCATTAACGAGGAGATTGCGCGGCGCACCGACTACGACAGCGATGACTATCAATCGCTGCTCGAGCGCCTCTCGGCTAAGACCGACGTGCGCACGATGATGCAGAGCGAGAACTATGAGGCCGAGCTTGAGAAAACGCTGCTGGGCCTGGGATTTGAACGTAGCGACTTCTCGCGTCACACCAGTGAGTTTAGCGGCGGCTGGCGCATGCGCGTGGAAATTGCCAAGCTCTTGCTCCAGCGTCCCGACGTGCTGCTGCTCGATGAGCCCACCAATCATCTCGACATTGAGTCAATTCAGTGGCTTGAGGATTTCCTCAAGACCCGCCGTGGCGCGCTGCTGCTCGTGAGTCACGACCGCGCGTTTATCGACAATGTGACCACTCGCACCATCGAGATTTCGCTTGGCAAAATTTATGACTATCAGGTGAACTACTCCCACTTCGTGGAGCTACGCAAGGAGCGCTTGGAGCAGCAGCGCCGAGCCTACGAGAATCAACAGAAGATGATTCAGGACACCGAGGATTTCATCGAGAAGTTCCGCTACAAGGCTACCAAGGCAGTGCAGGTGCAGAGCCGCATCAAGCAGCTTGCCAAGGTTGAGCGCATCGAGATTGATGAGGTCGATAACTCGAGGCTGCGATTGAGGTTCAACACAGCCCCCCGCTCGGGTGACTATCCTGTGATTGCCGAGGACGTGAAGAAAAGCTACGGCAGCCTTAACGTTTTCAGCGATGTCACGTTCACTATCAAGCGTGGCGAGAAGGTGGCTTTCGTGGGCAAGAACGGCGCCGGCAAGTCGACCCTTGTGAAGTGCATCATGAACGAGATTCCCTACGAAGGGTCGCTCAAAATAGGTCACAATGTGAAGATTGGCTACTTTGCCCAAAACCAGGCACAGCTTCTCGACCAAGAGATTACCGTGCACGACACCATCGACTATGAGGCCGTGGGTGACGTGCGCTCGCGCATCAACGACCTGCTGGGAGCTTTCATGTTTGGCGGCGAAGCAAGTGAGAAGAAGGTGAAAGTGCTCTCGGGAGGCGAGAAGGCACGACTGGCGATGCTCAAATTGCTGTTGCAGCCTGTGAACCTGCTCATACTCGACGAGCCCACCAATCACCTTGACATGCGCACCAAGGACATCCTCAAGAATGCGCTTGCCGACTTCGACGGCACGGTTATTGTGGTGTCGCACGACCGTGACTTCCTCGACGGTCTGGTGAGCAAGGTGTATGAGTTTGGCAACCATCGTGTGCGTGAGCACCTGTGCGGCATCTACGAGTTCCTTGAGAAAAAGAAAATTCAGTCGCTTCAAGAGCTGGAGAAGAGGGATAAAGTAGTAGCACCACAGGAAGAAAAGGTGGTGAGCGCATCAAAGCTCAGCTATCAGGAGCAAAAGGAGCATGAGCGTGAGGTGCGCAGGGCCGAAAAGCGGGTCAAGCAGCTTGAGCAGCAGATTGCTGACACTGAGGCGGCAATCGCTGAGATTGAGGAGCAACTGTCGCAGGGCAATGCCACCGACCCCGCTATCTACACCAAGCATGCAGCGCTCAACCAGCAACTCGAGGATGTAATGGCTCAGTGGGAACAGGCCAGTGAGGATTTGGAAAACATCAAGAATGAATAAGCGATGACAAGGCAAGTGGAATTTTCGTTACAGGCACGACCTCGTGGTTTTCACTTGATTACGAGTGAGATTGAGAGGAATGTTGGACCGTTACCCGATGTTGGCTTGCTTAATCTCATGGTCAAGCACACAAGTTGCGGCCTGGCAATAAGTGAGAACTACGACCCCGATGTGCGCCACGACTTAGAGGTTATAATGAACGACATGGTTCCTGAAGACAACCCTCACTACCTTCACACAATGGAGGGCCGTGATGATATGCCCAGCCATGCCAAGAGCATAATAAGTGGTGTGTCGCTCAACATTCCCATAACAGGTGGCCGTCTCAACTTAGGCACATGGCAAGGCATCTATCTGTGTGAATATCGCAACCACGGTGGCCCACGAAAAATAGTTGCAACCATAATCGGTTGATAAGCATCACAATCATTATTATAAGACAAAAGCGCTCCTGAAGGAGCGCTTTTGTGTGCATTGTGCATTATGAATTATGCATTAATTAGAGACCCATTTTCTTGGCAATAGCTGCAGGGATAGCCTCTTTGTTAACGATGATGTTCATAGTCTTAGCTTTGAAGAATGCCTCGCTCACGTAGAAGAAGCCGTGATACAGTTGGTTGGTGTCCCAGCTGTTTTGCACCTTGAAATACTTGTTGCCTTCCTGGTCAACAGCGGTGCCAACGATTACCATGCCATGGTCGTCGGTTGTCTCCTTGGTGTCGAACATCACTTGGCGGCTCTCCTGAGTAACTGTCATCTCGTTGCCTGGACCCTTAATCTCCCAGCGCTGTGCGTCGCGATCCTTGTCGCTAAGCTGATCCCAGCGAGCACGGTCGGTGCCATTGAGGTCTTCCTCGGTCTTCTCCTTAACAAGAACGGCATAGCCCTTGCGCCACTGGAAGCCACGCTCGCTAACGTCGGCACCCCAAGCAATTGAGTAGCCCTTGTTGATGGCATAGTTGGCAATCTCCCACATGTCGTCGAGGGGAACGTTCATAGACTGCTCCCAAGTCCAGTTGTCGGCAACCTCTAGCACGAATGGCTTGTAGAATGGGTGGTGAGTGAACGAAGTGATTGAGATGTAGTCGTTCATGTCGAGGGGCAGCGATGCTGCGTAGGACTTCGGGGTATAGGTCTTGCCTTCCCAGGTGAAAGTCTCGGGCAGCTTGCCCATGTAGCCGTCGAGAACGCCCTTGAAGCCGTCAATCCACGATGGAGTGAGCTTCTTGAGCTTGCGCTGGTTCACCACATTGACCATGCCCTGAAGCATAGCGGTGAGCTCGGCAGTGTTGAATTTCTTGTCGCCATAGGTCATGCCAGTGTAAACCTCGTTGGGGACCATACCGTAGTTCTCCCACACGTAGGCCACATCAAGACCAGCGCCACCCTCGGCAAAGTTGCTTGTGCCGTCCATGCGCACATTCTTGATAGCCTTGTCGAGATAGCAGTGATAAACCACAAATCCCTCGCTCAGGTGAACTTCCTTGCCAGTCTTGCGCAGGATTTCGTTCTCAAAGAAGGTGTTGCTTGAGTAGCACCAGCAAGTTCCTGACTTGTTCTGGTCTTTCACTGGTGTGGATTTAATAACCTTGATGTCTTTGAATTTAAACCCTGTGCTGTCGGGGTTAACGACCTTGTCGTCGGCCATTGCTCCAAGTGCTAAACTTGCAGCAATGATAGTAAGAAAAAGATGTTTCATTGTGTATTAATTAATTGATGAAAAAATAGTTCTCATGTTAATGAATGTGCAAAAATACACAAAAAATCGGTTTTTTATATTAAATTTGCCGAAAAATAATATTAAAGATGATTAATGTAGAGATTGATGCGCGTATTTTGGCAGTGTGCCCTGGCATGAAGATAGGGCTGCTGAGTGCCGATGTGGTCAATGGCGACACCTGCGACGAGCTGTGGCAACTCCTCGAGCGTGAGGCTCAGGCTGTGAAGCAGCACTATGAGTTGCTGGCAATAAACCAGCGGCCTGCAATTGCCGCCACTCGCAAGCTATACAAGGCTCTGGGCAAGGACCCTGGTCGCTACCGCGTGGCCAGCGAGGCACTGTGCCGCCGCATAGTGCGAGAGCTTGGGTTATATCGCCTCACCACACTCATCGATGTGGTGAACCTGGTGTCGGTCAAGAGTGGATACCCCATTAGTGGTCTTGATGCCGACAAGATAGTGGGCGACACTTTGACAATGGGAGTGGGCGAAAAAGATGAGCCCTACTGCGGAATAGGTCGTGGCCTGCTCAACATTGAGGGCATGCCAGTGTATCGTGATGCTCAAGGTGGCATTGCCACTCCCACCAGCGACGAGGAACGCACCAAGTTCACGCCATCAACACGCCGGGTGCAAATCAACATCAACGCCTTTGGCGATGAAATGCCTCTTGACGAGTGTCTGTCGTGGACTGCTTCACTGCTCGAGAAATATGCAAGTGCGACAAATATTGAAACAATGATAAAAACTGATTTTTAGAATATGAAAGTTTTACAAATTATAGAAGAGAACATTAATGCTCGGCACATCGAGGAAATTGCTGATGTGCTGCGCGATGGAGGCATCATCGTTTATCCCACCGACACCGTCTATGCCATTGGGTGCGATGCGCTTAACAACCAGGCAATCGAGCGCATTTGTGCTTTGAAGTCGATGAAGTCGGTCAAGACCAACTTGTCAATCATCTGCAGCGACATCAGCGAGGTGGCACAGTATGCCAAGTTCGACAACTCTCAGTTCCGCTTGATGAAGAACAACCTCCCAGGCCCATTCACCTTCATCTTACCAGCATTGTCGAAACTGCCAAAGGCGTTCAAGGGACGCCGCACAGTGGGAATACGTATTCCTGACAATAAAATAGCCACTGCCATCGAGCGCGAGCTGGGTCATCCCATTCTCACCACTTCGGTGCCAGCGCATGACGATGACTATCGCTGCGAGCCCGAACTCATAGCCGAGGCATTGGGTGGCAGTGTGGATATTGTGGTTGACGCAGGCCGAGGCGGTCTTGTGCCATCAACTGTGGTTGACTGCACCGGTAGTGAACCCGAGGTAACACGACAAGGAAAAGGTGAACTTAACTAATCAATAGATACAATTATGAGAAACGTAATATTAATTGCAATAGTCCTCTCGTTGATTTCTTGTGCTTGTAGCAATAAGAATGATAATATGGTTTCGACACAATCAGGCGAGGTGCCAAGCAATGCAACAGCTTTGACTACCGATTCATCAGCAAACTCAGCTATCGATACTAATAGAGTGGCAGTAGACGAGAAATATGATAAGATCATGGTTGTTGATTTCTATGCCACATGGTGTGGGCCTTGTAAGGCTATGGCACCAGCGATGGAAGCAATGGAGAAGAAGTATAGCAACAAGATTGAGTTTAATAAAGTGGATATTGACCAATCTCCCGAAATTGCACAAGAGTTTAATGTAACAGCAGTGCCCACAATTGTTGTGATTTCTCGCACAGGCGACATTATTGAAACGTTGGTTGGGTTGCAATCTAAGGAGCGGCTCGACAAACTCTTTGGCTCACTATAATCTGTCAGCTTCGTGCAAAGCGGAGTATTGGTTTTGCAATGCTCAGTTTCACCTTAAGCTTCTTGAGTTTGA
The DNA here is from genome assembly GCA_002353285.1 of Porphyromonadaceae bacterium UBA2751. GTDB lineage: Bacteria > Bacteroidota > Bacteroidia > Bacteroidales > Muribaculaceae > Sodaliphilus. Next base: position 23,256 of record DEJJ01000015.1, read on the forward strand.
AGGGTGAAGCTGAGTTTATTGTTTCTTTGGCTTTGGCGGCAGGCACTGCTACCAGCGAGTAATGGTCGTGAATGGTAATGGTGCCAATCTCGTTGGCCTCAAGGTTGCTGGCGTGAGTGGCGAGGAAACCCACGATGTCGCCTCGCGACACTTTCTCCTTCTTGCCAGCACTGATGTGAATAGTGGTAATGTGCGATATTTTGTTGTTTTCAGGGGAGTGATGGTTGAAAATGCGGCATTGTTCCACAAAGTGGGGCAGTGGCTCGTTAAGCGTAGTGATAAGGTAAGCGTCGCCCGTGGCATCAACGCGTGCTGTGCGGCCATTGCGATGGATTAGGGTTTCATGGGTCAGTGGTAGCTCGTAGTGCACAATGTGTCTCACATTGGCAATGTCGAGGCCTCGTGCTGCAAGGTCGGTGGCAACGAGCACTATTACTGTGCCATTGTTGAACATTGCCACAGCCTTTTCACGCTCAATTTGCTCAAGCGCACCATGATAGAGTGCGGTGCTCATCTTTCTTGCAGTTAAGAATTTATAGGCCTGCTCGGCACTCTCGCGGGTGTTGGCAAACACGATTGTGCGCTCGTCGGGAATGCTGTAGAGCAGTTGCAGCAGGCAGGAGAGCCGGTCGTTGTCCTTAGCTTTCACGTTCCACAGCGTGATGCGGTCGTCGGTCATGAGAGCGCTCGATTTCAAGTAATTGATTGTGTGGCAATTATTGAGTTTTACATAATTGGGCAACGTGTCGATCATGGTGGCCGAGGTCAGGATTTTGCGTGCTGTCGTGGGGCAGTGGTTCATGATGGCGTGCATCTCGTCGCTGAAGCCAAGTTCGAGGGTTTTGTCAAGTTCGTCAAGAATAATGGTGTCCACGCCAGCGGTGTCAATGTGGTTATTGTTGATGTGGTCGAGCAGTCGCCCTGGAGTGCCAACGACAATCATGGGCTTTGATGCTAACGAGAGTCGCTCATCGCCACTGTTGTGCCCACCGTAGCAGCATGTGGACTGAGTGAGTGGCGAGAGCTTCTTGAGCACACCATGGGTTTGCACTGCAAGTTCGCGCGATGGGGCAATAATCAGCACTTGTGGCGCTTGAGCTTGGTCGTTGATGACGAGTAGTGCAGGGATGGCAGTGGCAAGCGTCTTGCCAGTGCCTGTGGGAGAGTACACTATCAGGTCGTCGTGGGTCTCAGTCCAGCAGGCAATTACCTTGTTCTGCATGGGGTTTAGCGCTGTGATGCCTAACGCTTGCTTGGCTTTTTCGATGATTGTGTTGACTGTCATTTTTTTTGTTATAAATGAAAAAAGGGGAAACACGCGCTGTGAGTGTCTCCCCCTTTTGATGAGTTTGGAGAAATGATTATTTCTTCAGAGCGTTGTTGAGAGCCTCTTTGCCCTTCTCGATAGCCTCGTTGGCTTTGTTCTTGCCTTTCTCGATAGCCTCGTTGGTCTTCTCTTTAGCTAAATCCTTAGCGTCTTGACCAGCTTTGTCGAGAGCATCTTTGCCGGCTTGCTTGAGGTTGTTGCCAATCTCCTTAGCGCTCTTGCCGTCCTTAACGTCTTGGATAGCGTCCTTGCCAGCCTGCTTCAGGTCGTTGGCAGCATCCTTAACGTTCTGCATTCTTGGATCGGTAGTAGCATCGGTAGCAGCAGCGTCGGTAGCAGCGGCAGCATCGGTAGCGGCGGCTTCGTTAACGGCAGCAGCTTCGTTCTGAACGTTCTCAAGTCCCTCGGCAACCTCGGTGGGAAGAGTGTCGGTGGCAGTAGTGTCGGCAGTCATCTCAGTAACTGTTGAGTCGCTGGTGGCCTGTGAACCCTCGGTAGCGGTGTTGTTGCAAGAAACAAGAGAAATAGTAGCAGTAGCTACAAACATGAACAATAACTTTTTCATAATTAGTAATAAGTAAATTAAGTTAGTTAAATTAAAACAATAAATAATAGAGTTTTTCTTTGATTTTTTTTGTCAGTTCAGAAAAACGGTGTAAATTTACATCAAAATTTAATAATGCAAAAAAAACGACGCTTTTTTTTTGAAAAAACTCTATTTTTTTGTTTTTTAAAAGTTTGTTTTGTTACAAGAAAAAGAAAGTTCAATATGGGACTCGTTTACATCATCTTTATTGCCATAACCATAGCAAGTTATGTGGTTCAGAGTTCGCTTAAGAGCAAGTTTGAGAAATATTCACGTGAACCTCTCGACATTCCACTCACAGGCCGTGATGTCGCTGCTAAGATGCTACATGACAATGGCGTTAGTAATGTGCAGGTCACAAGTGTGAATGGGCAGTTGACCGATCATTATAATCCTGCCAATGGCACCGTGAACTTGAGCGATGTGGTGTTCTCGGTCAACAGTGTGGCATCGGCCGCTGTGGCAGCTCATGAGTGTGGCCATGCGTTACAACATGCTCAAGGGTATGCTCCTCTGAAGCTTCGCACTAAGCTGGTCCCTGTGGTTAGTTTTGCTTCTAACTGGATTACATGGATTTTGCTGGCCGGTATTCTCCTTATCGAGACGTTCCCCATCATTATGGGAGTGGGCGTAGCTCTTTTTGCCTTGACCACGCTATTCAGTCTGGTCACGTTGCCAGTCGAGGTTGATGCCAGCCGGCGTGCTGTGGCTTGGCTTGAGAGTTCAGGCATCACTCATGGCGAGAAGACCAAGCATGCCAGCGATTCGCTCCATGCCGCGGCCTATACCTATGTGGTGGCTGCACTGAGCTCACTGGCCACTCTGGTTTATTATGTGATGATATTGCTTGGTCGTCGCAACTAAATGATGATAGTCTTGAATTATAGATACCATTGATATATGAGAAAGAAACTATTAACTGCTCTGCTCGTTGCAGCAAGCGCTGTTGCTGTTATGGGACAGGATGGCTGGCTCTCGCAAGTGGAAGGATTGATGGAGCAGGGAGAATTTAAGAAGGCCGAGGCGCTCATGAAGTCGCTCCCAAAGGCCACGCGTGTTCAGGAAGAGGTGCGCATTGATTCGCTCATCACCATCATGGGGCGCATCCGCAAGGATTTCAACATGACTCCTGATGATGGGCTCAAGCTCATTCGTGAGAAGATGCCCAATGTCACAAGCGAACAATTAGGCAAGTGGAAGCGTGCCCGCAAGATTGAGTTCATGACAATCGATGGGCAGGAATGGTGGTTCCGCAAGTCGGTGAGAAACTTGTGGCTCCTTGCCGACGAACTTAAGGAGGACCATGATGCCGAGAAGTGGGAAACCTATAACATTCGCCGTAAGTATTATCTCGAGGCAATGCAGTGCCCAGCCGACGCTAATGGAATTCGCGACTGGCGGCACGTGAACATCACTTTCACGCTCGATGTGAATGCCGATGCCGTGCCTGATGGCGAAACGTTGCGGGTGTGGATGCCGTTCCCCTACCAAAACATGAGGCAACGCAATATCAAGCTCGAGTCGAGCAACAGGCCGGTAACATATAGCCAGGGCAGCAAGCACCACACGGTGTATATGGAGGCCATTGCCCAGAAGGGCAAGCCCACTCACTTTGAGTACACCTTCAGCTACGACGTGGCCGAGCGGCACATCGCCCAGCAAGACCTCGTGGCAATGGTTGAGCCTTACAATACCAATACTGCTGAGTATAAGGAATTCACTGGCAACCAGCCACCACACATTATTATAACCGACGACATGCGCGCTCTGGCACGTGAGATTGTTGAGGGCGAGACTAATCCTGTGTTGCAGGCATCTAAGATTTTCGACTGGATTTCGTTGCGTTATCCGTGGGCTGGTGCTCGAGAGTATAGCACTATCAAGAACATGCCCGACTATGTGCTGGCCAACGGTCATGGCGACTGCGGGCAGGTGGCATTGCTCTATATCGCACTGGTGCGTAGCCTGGGCATTCCTGCTCGATGGGAGAGTGGATGGATGATCCACCCCGACGAGGTGAACTGGCACGACTGGGCCGAGACTTACTTTGAAGGAGTGGGATGGGTACCTACCGATCAGTCGTTCGGACGCAGTGCCGTGGGCACTCCCATGAACAGTTATTACACCACAGGCATCGATCTCTATCGAATGGCTTCTAATGAAACCATTGGCGACAAGCTTAGTCCCGAGAAAAAGTATATTCGCAGCGAGACGGTCGACTTCCAACCTGGTGAGGTGGAGTGGCGCAAGGGTAACCTATACTACGACACCTGGAAATCTCACCTTACTGTTAACTCTATTGAAAAGATTGATAAATAATAAAGATGAAGAGGAAAACTATAACATTGGTTCTGTTGCTTGTGGCAACTGCCGTAGGCATGACCGCTATGGCTCAAAATCTCCTTAACGATGAGCAGGAAACAAAACTCTCAGATGCAATTGAGATTGGCAAAAAACTCAATGACCTTAAATCTAGGTTAGCCCCCGATAAGAGGGTGGCAATTTGGGATGATGTAAGATGTCTTAATGCAATTGATTTACATGTGCCTATGATAACGGGAACTGTGGGTTATCAGTGGCAAAAAGATTCAATCAGTGCCGAATTAGATAAATATAATGTTAAGTATCATAATAGCATTGAGGTGCTTGCCAATAAAGTCCCTGCCGATAAGCAGTGGGCATTGGTTAAGCTTTCGATAGCTACGCTGCGTTGCGAGCCCAAGCACTCGGCCGAGGTGGCCACGCAAGGCATCATGGGAATGCCGCTTCGCGTGATTGAAGTGGGAGAGTGGTGCCGAGTGCAGTGCCCCGACGGCTACATCGCTTATGTTCCAGAGAGCTCCTTGAAGTTTGTCAATGAGCAGGAACTCACCAAATGGAAAAGTGCCGAGCGTTACATCGTCACTGTCTACGATGACCGCTTAGTGACCGAACCTAAAGGTGATGAAACAGTGAGCGACCTGGTGCTGGGCGACATTTTGTGTGCGGTGAATAAAAAAGGCAAATGGATTGAGCTTGCAACTCCCGACGGACGCACAGGATGGGTCAGCAAGGAGAGTGTTGAGCAACTTGACAAGTGGGCTCAGCAGAACATCGACCTTAAGAAGATTGAGAAGACTGCTCGACGCATGATGGGCTCAAGCTACTTGTGGGGAGGCACCTCTACCAAGGCTACCGACTGCTCGGGCTTGACCAAGGTCTCTTACTTCTCTAACGGCATCATCTTGCAGCGCGACGCTTCACAGCAGGCACTGACTGGAAAGAAAATTGCCGACTGGCACGATGCCAAGCTATGTGACCTTTTGTTCTTCGGCAACAGCACAACTGGCCGTGTCACTCATGTGGGCCTATATCTGCGCGATGGCAAGTACATTCATTGCTCAGGTCAGGTGAAAATCAACGACCTCAATCCCGAAGCCCCCGACTATCTATATAGTCCGCTTTCCATCAGCCGCATCAACGGCATGATTGGCACTAAGGGCATTATCTATGTGCGCGACCATGATTGGTATTTTGATAAAAACAAATAATTAACAAATAAATATAATAACATGAATCGAAGAAATTTTCTTGTGGGAACAGGCTTGGGCTTGATAGCAGCCTCAGCTCCCATCTCTATTTCGGCTAAGGGAAAAGCCACTAAAAAGGCGGCTAAGACGGGTAGGCTTAACCTCTCGTTTGCTCCCTATGAGTTAAAACTGCGTCATGCGTTCAACCTGGCACGCTACAGCCGCACTACCACCCCCGATGTGCAGGTGCAGCTTGAGTACGACGGCATTATTGGCTACGGCGAAGCATCGATGCCTCCCTATCTGGGCGAGAGTGTTGAGAGCGTTACCAAGTTCTTGAGCAGTCTCGACTTGAGTCAGTTTAACGATCCATTCAAGATTGAGGACATATTGACCTACGTCGATAATGTGGCCCCCAACAATCGCGCTGCTAAGGCCAGTGTGGATATTGCACTGCACGACTTGCTGGGCAAGATCATGGGGCAACCCTGGTACAAGATTTGGGGATATAACCCCGACAAGACTCCTGTCACCAGCTTCACCATTGGCATCGACACCGAGGAAGTGGTGCGGCAGAAGGTGAAAGAAGCTGCTCCTTACAAACTGCTCAAGGTTAAGATGGGTCTTGACAACGACAAGGAGACAGTCGAGGTGATTAAGAGCATGACCGATGTGCCCATCTGTGTCGACGTGAACCAGGGATGGAAGAGCAAGGAGGAAGCATTGGAAATGTGCTACTGGCTCAAGGACCGTGGCTGCATCTTTGTGGAGCAGCCGTTTGACAAGACGATGATCGACGAAACGGCATGGCTGCGTGAGCGCTCGCCACTGCCCATCATTGCCGACGAAGCATTCCAGCGATTGCCCGACATATTGCGCTTCAAGGGCGTGTACGACGGCATCAACATCAAGCTCATGAAGAGTACTGGCCTCTACGAGGCTCACAAGATGGTGACCCTGGCGCGTGCGCTCGACATGAAGGTGATGATTGGCTGCATGACCGAGACTTCGTGCGCTGTGACTGCCGCTGCCAACCTCTCGCCAGTGGTCGATTATGCCGACCTCGACGGTAACCTGCTCATCGCCAACGACCGCTTCGATGGCATGACAGTGGAGAATGGCAAAATCACGCTTCACGACATTCCAGGCATTGGAATCACTCCCATTAAAGGCAAGTAACTGATATGCAACATCTCAGGGCGTGGTGGCAACATGAGCCATGCCCTGGCGATGTTTTTTTTCTAAAAACTGATGCAACGAATATTATCTTGAAATGAAAAAAGCTTATAAAGTATTGTGTGCAATTTTGGGCCTGGCTCTTATCTTGTTCTTTGTCTTCGCGCAGAGCGACAAGCTATCGGAGTCGATAGGCTTGAAGAAAGGAAAATTTAACGAAACGCTTTTTGCCACCGTTAAGGAGCCTGCAGCTAAGAGCGTTAAGACCGATTCGGTGGAAAATGAAAAGAAGCCAGGTAAGGCCGAGATGGACACTACCGCTAAGACCATCCTTTTCATTGGCGACTCGATGGTCGAGTGCTTGTTCCCGCGCATGTCGGCCTATGCCAAGAAGAATGGTCACAAGTTCTATGCTGTGATTTGGTATAGTGCCACCACCGAGATTTATGGCACACGCACCACTCTCAAGGAATATATTGACAAGTTTAAACCCAACTATATCCTCTTCAGCCTGGGTGGTAATGAACTCTTTATTCGCGACATTAAAGAGAATAGGCAAAAGTATGTCGACGAGATTATCAGGCAAATGGGTGACATCCCCTACATCTGGATTGGGCCTCCTAACTGGAAGGACGACACTGGCATTAATGAGATGATTGAGAGCAGTGTGCCCGAGGGATGCTACTATAAGTCCTATACCCCCGATCAGCATTACGACCGCAAGAAGGATGGCGCACACCCCAATGCTCCTTCCTCAATGCTGTGGATGGACCGCATCGCAAAGTGGATCATGACCAAGTCGGCCCACCGCATCCGCCTTGATGCTCCTCCTGCTGGCGAGAAGGGACGCCCCGACGAGCTCGAGTTGCTTCAACCCGTTAGTAGATAATAATATAATAATGTGAACCGATGGACACAACATTTGATATATCCACATTCTTCCACAACGTGTGGAACCTGCTATGCTTCGATGCTGCCAAGCCGCTGGTGTTCAACAGTGGCCTGTTTTGGTGCCTGTTCTTGATTTTCCTCCCCATCTATGGCTTGCTCAAGAGCAAGCGCACCAAGATGATGATTTTCGTCATCGCTTTCAGCCTTTATTTCTTCTATAAGTCGAGCGGATGGTTCTTCCTCCTGCTGGTGGCAACCTCGGTGCTCGACTGGTTCTTTGCGTTGCAAATCAAGGCTGAGACCACTCGCAAGATGCGTCGCTTTTGGCTGTGGCTCAGCATTGTGGTGTCGGTGAGCATCTTGGGATTTTTCAAGTACACTAATTTTGTTCTTTGGAACATTAATGAGCTCATAAAGACCAATTTCCAGCCTCTTGACTTGATATTGCCACTGGGCATCTCGTTCTACACCTTTAAGACGATAAGCTATGTGGTCGACGTGTACAAGGGCAAGATTGAACCCACCAAGAGCTGGCTCGACTACCTGTTCTATCTCTCATTCTTCCCTGCACTGGCCATGGGACCTATTGTGCGCGCCGAGAAGTTCCTGCCTCAGCTGCGCGACAACAAGGAACCGACCAGGGAGATGGTCTACAGCGGCTTTTGGCTCGCTCTGATGGGTCTTATAAAGAAGGCTGTATTTGCCGACTATATCGGCCAGTACAGCACCATTGCCTTCGGCACGGCGGCTGGCTACAGTGGCTACGAGCTGGCGATGGCAATGCTGGGCTACACTTTGCAAATTTACTGCGACTTCTCGGGCTACAGCGACATGGCTATAGGCCTGGGCCGCATCATGGGCTTTGACCTGGGCATCAACTTCGATTTTCCTTATCGTTCGCAAAACATGACAGTGTTCTGGAAGCGCTGGCACATCACGCTCTCTCGCTGGCTCATGGACTACATCTACATTCCACTCGGCGGCAATCGCAAGGGCAAGGCACGGCAGTACTTGAACCTGATGATTACTATGCTCGTGGGCGGCCTGTGGCATGGTGCTGCTTGGAACTTCATCGTGTGGGGTGGGGCCCATGGCGCCGCGCTTGTGGTGCACAAGGCCACCAAGAAGCCGCTCGACCGCTGGTTCCCAAGCGAGAACAAGGCGGTGCAGTTTGTGTCATGGCTACTTGCGTTCATTTTCATCTGCATTACCATGACAATCTTTGGTGCTGGTGATGTTGCAAATTCATGGCTAGTAATCAAGAAAGCGTTCACCGAGTTTGACCCTGCCTATTTTGTGCCATTCTTCACTGCACGCAAAACCTGGTGCATTCTCATGATCATCATCTTTGCCCTGCACTTTGTGCCCAAGAAAACTTATCAGGACATCAGTGACTGGTTTGTGAAGTGCCACTGGCTGCTGAAGCTACTCGTGTTCATCGTCGCTGTGCAACTTGTAATCCAGTTCTCAAGCGCCGAAGTTCAGCCCTTCATCTACAACCAGTTCTAACGTTTTTAGACGACAATAAAGGACAATATTATATCTCTATTCCTTTAGATACAATTAATTAAGGACAATTGACCACATCGAGCCAATTGTCCTTAATTCTACCCCCCCAAAAAAAATCGTTCATTACAGCAACTATGGGAAAATCAGAAAAATCCAATGTTTTTTGATGATTTTGATTGCAGTTTGGAAAATTGTATTTATCTTTGCATTATGGTATATTAGGTTTTATTAATCATGGGTACGGAAGACATCAAAACAATAATTGCCGAGTATTTCAAGACTCAACCCGTCTTGAAAGCATGGCTGTTTGGGTCTTTCGCTCGTGGCGAGGAAACCCCCGACAGTGATGTTGACTTGATAATAACGCTTGACAAAAGCTGTCCCATTGGATTCCGCTATTTCGGTATGTGGGGCGATTTGGAGAGGTTGTTAGGTCGGTCAGTAGATTTGGTTACTGAAGGGAATTTAATGCCATTCGCCCAAGAGTCAGCTGACAACGATAAAGTCTTAATTTATGAGAGAGCCAATTAGAGATAAAAACCGACTGCAACACATTCTTCAAGCAATTGATACCATTTTAGATAGAATTGATGGCGTGACGTTTGAGGATTTGACAAACGACAAGATATTGTTTGGTGGCATTGTGTACTATACCTTGATAATTGGTGAAGCTGCTTATAAATTAAGCAAACCATTTACTGATAATAACCCACAAGTTAATTGGCGTGATATTGCAGATATGCGTCACCATCTTGTCCATGGTTACTATCAAGTTGATAGTAATATTGTTTGGGCGGTTATTCAAAACGACTTGCGACCATTAAAAGAACAAGTGAAAAGACTACTGAACGATACCGATTGGGAGCAGTGGGAACAAACCAATGAAGAATAAATAATGCGCGATTGTGAACATGCCGCTCAACTGACGTTTAACTTGTGCGTTTGTGCAATGTGTTGATTGGCAATGTGTTATTGTTGCCCCCCCTCGCACATTTTTTAGGATGGGCTCCTTAGAAACAACCTTTTACGGCACATTCCTGCTTCGGCTGGAGTGTGCCGCTTTTGTGTAAAAAAAGCTGCGAAGGTAGTTCGTCATAAAGCCTGCTTACGCAGGAAAAAAAGAAATTCCACATTATGCTGAACACAGAATAGTCTGGCGATAGCCATCTTTGCGATGCCGATAGGTGCTGCTTTTCGAGATTATTGTCGTCTCATGCGGCACAAAAATCAATATGGCAGTTGAAACTATAAAATCAATTTAGACGAAGGCATCCCACACTTCATTTTTATGGGACACTAATGCTTGTTTTTATTGTTTTTTCTTGCACATTACATCTATAATGTGTAACTTTGTTGCAATTCAGGAAATCTCGTAGCGTCGAGCCCTTTCCCGAAGACATATTAGAAAGCGTTTTTGCGTTATCCTCGTTCAAGAAATCGCCAATTTCAAAAGTAGAAGGATAAGCAGTAACAAAACGCTCATGCGTGCCTATCATTCCTCCAGTAGGCGGGAACAGTATATGGGCATGGCGTGGGGGATACTGTTTATTTCTACTGAGGCGTTTGGCGATGCCCTTGAACGAATAATCAGGACAAGTCTCCACGCTATCTTTTTATCGGTAACCATAACATAACCCATGCCTGGTTTCGGGAGACTAAAAGGGCGATAGAATTTGCATAAGCCAATGAAAATGAAAAAGTATGCCGTGTTATTGATGCTGTCGATGACGGCACTGCTGTGGTCATCATGCGTCTTTAAAATTGGGAAAGATGATGAACCCGATCCTCCTGAACAAGAGTATGAACAGCCAGTGACCCACGTCTACAGTGACGACTCTTCCACCGAAGCCATCGTGAAAGAAGTGCGCGCCGACGGCACAGTGGTTCTAGATGCTGCTACAGCCAAGGAAATTCCCCAAGTGGGCGAGATTATCGTCTCGGGCGTGACCGATGCGGCCCCCGAGGGCTTTCTCTACCATGTTGAGAGCGTGCAACAGAGCGGCGGCAACGTGACAATCAAGACTTCGCCTGCTACACTCAACGAGGTGCTGCCCGATGCCAGCTTCGAGCAGCCACTTCAGTTCAGCCTCGCCGACGATGAGGAGAATGCCACCCTCAATCAACCTAAATCCAACGGCATCAGACCTAGGGGAGATTTTGACCTTCTCGACTGGACAGTAAAGCTGTCATTCAAGAAAGAGCTCGGTGACAAGGTCGTGATCTCTGATTGGCTTGAGAAAAGTCAATATATAAGTGTTGATGGCTCGCTTAAATTGAAACTTGGCGGCTCATTCATCTGGGACTGCAAGAACGGATGGCCCTATAGGTGCGGATTCACCCTTGATGGTTCAACATCAGCCCAAGTTACAGTTGAGGCTGCTGTTAAAGTTGAGCCTAAAGATGTGGAGAAATACAGGTTTAAGTTGCCCAAAGAGACTAAGCTGAAACCCATCGCTTTCACAATTCTAGGAGTACCCGTTGTGATTGTCCCCACGGTGCAATATTATGTGGGCATCTTGTCCTCGAGCGGCAAGGCTTATATCAAGTTTAAACCCCTTGATTTCGAGACACTCGGTTTTGACTCTAGGCTAATATGGTGCCGTGATGCCATCTACAGCAACAAGCATTGGGATTATGGATTCACGCCCAAGAGCGATTTTGTGTCAAAGAGTGCCAAGGACCTTCTCGTTGATGCCTTAAATGCCGATGTGGGCCTCACTGGTGAGGTGAAATTCTTTGTGGGTCCCTACCTGCGTTTAAAATTATATAACGCTGATAATGTTTCGTTGGCCACAGCTATTTCGCCTTACATGAAGACAAAGGGCGAGCTCGCCGTGAAATATCAGGCATCCGCTCTTGATTTTAGTGTTGATGACATCGAGATTAAGGATAACCTTTCGCTTTCTCTTGGTTTAGCGGTGCCTATGGAGGGAAAACTGCAGTTCAATATCTTAGGCCAAAAGATTGGAGGCACTTTGTCAGAAGACTTGAACATTATCGAGAAACCATTGATTGAGGGAGCTACGCTCTTTCCAGTGTTCAACGATTTCGTCATGTCTCCTGAAGATGACGTGAAGAACAGTCCTTTTGTTCATGTTAAGGCCAAGAAAGGCTCCACCCTTTTATCGATATTCAGTTCTTTTGAGACTGACTATGGCTTCTGCTATGCGCAGATTAAAAAGGATTATAACGGGAATGAGTTGCCGCGTGAATGGAAATATATCTCATTGAAATCCAATTATCCTGCCACTAGTGTCGAGTACAAGATTGAGGCCGACATTCCCACAAGCAATCTGGTGGAGAACGCGACTTATGATGTGCGCCCCTACTGGACTATGAAGATGGGCTCGTTCTCCCGCATCTGGAAACGCAAGGGCGGCAAGTTCAAGACTGGTGGCGCGACTTCCAATGGTAACGGTGCTGTGGTTCCCGATGTTCCAGGTCTTCAATTGTAAAACCCTAAAAACGACAAAGACATGAAAAAGAACAAAATCAACAATATATTCATAATGTGCGGCATCGCTGTGCTGATGCTGCTGGGAGCCTGTGCCGACGACGACAGGCTCATGGGTGGCAACGGTGAGATTGTGGTCACCGCCATTATGCCAAGCGATGGAACCACTCCAAGCCATGGCACACTCAAGGGCGTGGCTGTGTCGAGCGACGATAACACACTCAATCTCATCACCAAATGGAAAAGCGGTGATAAAATTCAAGTGTTTGTACGTCAAGATAATAAGGTCTACAAGGTGAGTGAAGAGTCTGCCGTCTACAATATCAGCAGCGATGGCAAGACATGCTCGTTCAACTTCTCCCTGCCGTCGTCGGTCGACGGTTCATTGGTATATGACGTGATAGGCGTGACAGGAATCAGCGCTCAGGCTGCCGACAACGAAGTGATAGCCAGCAGCACAATGAAGCGCACCAACCTGGACTCCAATGGTGAGGCCACCTCGCCCATGTGGTTCATTACGGCAAAGACTAACACTGCCACCAACTTCCAGGCAAAGTTCCAGCATCTAGGCACCTATGAGATTCTTCATGTTACTAACAGCTCAAGCAGCGACCTTACCTTTCGCCACATGGGGTTTGACGTGAGCCAGCCGTGGTTCAAGTACCACGACAACACCGTCCTCAACAGCAGCTATAATCCTGCGGCTTCAAGCGCCGAGTCTGGCGACGTGGAGAGCCCTCCAATTCTAATCAAAGCCGGCAACACAGGCAAAATCCTGTCGTGGTACATGCCCAGCGGCAAACTGATGACCAACGCCAAGCTTTTATCCTTAATCAACGGCAAGAGCGTCACCTCGAGCAACACCAAGAGCTCGGCCCTGCCCATAGAGCGAGGCAAGGCCTACCACATGTACGCCACCTGGGACGGCAAGCAGCTCAAGTTCGACGACAACGAGCACGGAGCAGCTGAGCATGAATACGTCGACATGGGCCTGCCCAGCGGCACGCTTTGGGCCACAATGAACGTGGGCGCCAACAGTCCCGAGGAGTATGGCGACTACTTTGCCTGGGGCGAGACCACGCCCAAGAGCGTGTATGACTGGAGTACTTACAAGTGGTGCAACGGCAGCTCCTACACCATGACCAAGTACTGCACCATTAGCAGTTACGGCTACAACGGCTTCACTGATAACAAGACCGAGCTTGACCCCGAGGACGATGCCGCCACCGCCAACTGGGGTCCAGAGTGGCGCATGCCGTCGTTAGATCAGATTAAAGAGTTGTTTAATGAATGTGACTGGCAGTGGATCACGAGAAACGGAGTGAACGGTTGCTTGGTGACAAGCAAGCACAATGGCGTGTCGTTGTTCTTGCCGGCTGCAGGTAATATTGCCTATTTCGGGCCTAACGAAGCCAGCACTGATGGCCTCTATTGGTCGTGCACGCTCAGCACCAGCTATCCTAACCACGCTCGCGCCCTACACTTCGAGGATACAGGCCGCATTACTTGGAACTACCAATACTTCTCGCGATACAGCGGTCGAAGCGTGCGGGCCGTGCGCGTCTCCCAGAATTAGCACAATCCGAGATGATAAGGCAGCAACAATTAGGGACAATTGGTTCCATTGAGCCAATTGTCCCTAATCTATAAGAAAACACTGTTTTTGTCCGTAATTGTCTTCAACAACTATATAAGCGAGCCTATCTGGAAGACTAGTGTTGATACTATCCAAGCGACGGCAGTTGTGTAGAGGGCGGCGAATAAAGCCCACTTCCAGCTGCCAGTTTCACCTTTAATGGCAGCTATTGTCGCTATACATGGGAAGTAGAGCAGCACAAAGAGCAGGAAGCTGAAGGCTGCCAGGGGCGTGATGCCGTCGGCTGTCATCTTGGCATTGAGCGAGTTGTACTTGACGGTGTCGTCGCTCACGCTCTCATCGTCGGCAAAGCTGTCGTCATTGCTGTAGATTACTCCCAGGGTAGATGCCACAATCTCCTTGGCACCAACGCCTGCCAGCAGGCCTACGTCGAGCTTCCAGTCAAAGCCGTTGGGTGTGAACACTGGCTCAATAGTCTTGCCTATCATTCCCAGGTAGCTGTGCTCTTGTTGCTCCTGGCTGGTGCTGTAAGCGTCGTGGTTGGGGTAGTAGCCCAGGAACCACACAATGATAGAGGCAACCAGGATGATGCCTCCCATCTTCTTGAGGTACTGCTTGCCTTTCGACCAGGTGTGGCGCCAGATGGCCTTGGCCGTTGGGAAACGATAGGGTGGCAGCTCCATCACAAATGGAGTGTCATCGTTCTTGATGAGAAAGCGCTTGAGCACGCGGCTCATGACGATGGCCACCACAATGCCTATGGCATAGAGCGAGAGCATGATTAGGCTTTGGTAACTGGCGAAGAATGCGCCTATTATCATGATGTAGATGGGCAGGCGGGCCGAGCAACTCATGAATGGCAGCACCAGCATGGTGATGAGGCGGCTGTTGCGGCTCTCGATGGTGCGCGTTGCCATGATGGCTGGCACATTGCACCCAAAGCCCATAATCATGGGAATGAACGACTTTCCATGCAGCCCCATGCCGTGCATGAGCTTGTCCATGATGAATGCCGCTCGCGACATGTAGCCCGAGTCTTCCATTATCGAGATGAAGAAGTACAGAATGAGAATCTGCGGCAAGAACACGATTACCGAGCCCACGCCGCCAATGATGCCATCGGCCACCATCGCCTTGAGTGGACCGTCGGGCATATTGTTGTTGACAAGGTCTTTTAGCCATTCCACTCCCATGTCAATCCAGTCCATCGGGTATTGGCCCACTGTGAATGTGACCCAGAACATCAGCCACAGGAACACGAAGAATAGCGGAAATCCCAGCCATCGGTTGGTCACAATGTTGTCGAGCCGCTTGGTGATGTGGTGGGCGTTAGGATTGTTGCCCTCGACATAGCTTTCCTTGAGGGCACCATTGATAAAGCCATACTTGGCATTCATGATGGCAGTCTCGCTGTCTTCGTTGGTGCTTATGTTGATGATTCTCGTCTGCTCATCACGCTTGGCAATGATGGCCTTGCCGTTGGGCAGTGCCAGTGCAATCTTCTCGGCCTCACTGTCGTTCTCGAGCAGCTTGATGGCAAGATAACGCAGTGAGTAGCGATGACGTATGTGCGAGTTCTTCTCAAGCTCGTGCCTCACCACTGTGATTGCTTCCTCAATGTCGGGGCCATGATTGATGTGAATGTGGCGGAACACGTTGTTCTTCACCTTGCCACCGGCGGCAAAATCCTCTTCGTGGTCGTCCTTGATGTCCTTGCCGTACTCTCGGTGCCAATTCTGAATTTCGGCGGCAATCTCGGGATTGATGTTGCCATGCTCGTCGATGTAGTCGATGCCTTCGTACAGGTTGATGATGATGTGAAACAGCAGGTCAACGCCCTTGCCCGTCTTGAACACTGTGGGAATCATGGGCACGCCAAAGAGCTGACCCAGCTTGCTCGAGTCGAGCTTGTCGCCCTTGCGCTCCAGGTCGTCATACATGTTGAGGGCACACACCATGCGCAGGTTCATGTCGATGAGTTGTGTGGTGAGGTACAGGTTGCGCTCAAGGTTGCTCGAGTCAATCACGTTGATCACCACATCGGGGGTCTTCTCAATAATCTGCTTGCGAACATAGAGCTCCTCGGGGCTATAGGCGGTGAGCGAGTAGGTGCCAGGCAGGTCCACGAGGTTGAAGGTGTAGCCCTCAAACTCGCATTTGCCCTCCTTGGCATCGACTGTGACGCCGCTGTAGTTGCCCACGTGCTCGGTGGCGCCGCTGGCAAAGTTGAATAGCGACGTCTTCCCGCAGTTGGGGTTACCCACAAGGGCAACGTTGATGGTGCGGCGCTTCTTCGTGGCCAGCTCTTTCAGGTTGCTGCTGGATTGCTTCACTTCCACCATCTCGCTGCTGCCAGGCATGATTGCAACCTCGTCGTGATTGCTTGTGGCGGCAGCTTCTTCCTCGCTCACAACCTCAATCATGGCGGCCTCGTCGTGCCTGAGCGACAGCTCGTAGCCCATAATTCTATATTTCACAGGGTCTTGGAGTGGTGCATTGAGTATCGATTCCACGGTCTTGCCCTTGATGAAGCCCATCTCGATGATGCGCTTGCGGAATCCGCCGTGGCCCATCACTTTCACCACAACTCCTTTTTCGCCCGTTTTAAGTTCAGATAGTAGCATAAAGGATTTTCTTTTTAAAAGTCGTTGCAAATTTATTAATTTTCGCTGTCGTGGACAATCGCAACGATTAGGTAATTATTATAATAAAAATAACCTATAATAGTGAATTTCATTTTATCATCTTTTAATTCTATAAGCCTGCTCTAAGCAATGCTCTATCAGCCTGACTCGCAGCGATGTGAGTGTGAATTTTAATCTGAAACCTTGCATTTATTATGACATTTAATGCTGATGGGACAATGTGTTGATAATAGGATTGTTACGCTATGTGACAAATTCTCGGTTATGTTTTGTAACCGCCAGCTCGCTAATTGGTCGCTAATTGTGGTGATTTGAGCATTTTTTGATAAACCGAGTTTTGTACACTTAAATTAAAATAATTACCTTTGTGGTTTAAACTGTTTTTTAAGGCATTTTATCCTAAATATTTGGAGCATGTACGACTATATTAGTGGAAAAATTTCGGAGCTCAACCCAGCTTATGCCGTGCTCGACAATAGTGGCATGGGCTACATGATTAACATATCGTTGACCACCTATAACGAGGTGTCGAAGCGTTCACGCGACGAGGTGGCAAAACTCTATGTCTATGAGGCTATTAGAGAGGATGCGCATGTGCTTTTTGGCTTCGCTACAAAGCATGAGCGCGAACTCTTCATGCTGCTAATCAGCGTCAGTGGAGTGGGGCCCAACACTGCTCGCATGATACTGTCGTCGCTATCGCCGGCCGACCTTGAGCAATGCATCGCAAGCGGCAATGTATCACTACTGAAATCGGTAAAGGGAATTGGTGGAAAAACCGCCCAAAGAATATTAGTTGACCTGAAAGATAAAATAAAAGTGGCATCTGATACGTTATTAGATAATGATAGCGCACCCAGCGCGGTCTACGATGAGGCTCTGGCGGCTTTGGTAATGCTCGGATTCTCGCAGCAAATGTCGCAAAAGGCTCTCAAGAAGCTGCTCAAGGACAGCCCAAACATCACCGTGGAGGAAGCTATCAAGAAGGCCCTGAAGATGATGTGACGCTGGCGTCGCTTGTCGGGAGGGGTGCTTTAAGTGATAATAAATGTTGACGATGAATTTTTTTGATTCAGGAAATAGGAAAAAGACATTCACAACATTGTTGCTGAGCGTGATAATGATTGCGCTGGCAGCCAATGTTGCACATGCTCAATATAACACCTCCACGCTCAAGCCACCACCACCAGTGCCCGACAAGAGCACTGTCGACAAGGACAAGAAAAAGGACAACGTGAAGATGCGCTACCAGGTGCATCCCACGGTTCCCGAGAACTACGACGACCTCAAGGAGGGCGAGTATGCTGCCGACCTCAAGAATCCCAGCAATATCGTCACCGAGGCCGAATATGACTATGAGACAGGGTGTTACATCATCCACACCAAGGTGGGCGACTACGACGTGGTCACTCCGTTCATCCTCACGGCCGACGAGTACAACAATCTCACGCTGCGTGAGTCGATGATGCAATATTATCGCCAAAAGAATGCCGAAACAGCCGAGGAAAAGAAGAAAAATCCCTTCAATTTCCTCGACATGCAGTTCGGCCTTGGACCGCTCGAGAAGGTCTTTGGCCCTGGCGGTGTGCAGCTCAAGACGCAGGGATCGGTGCAGATTAAGATGGGTGTCAAGACCAACAAGACCGACAACCCTGCTTTGTCGATGAATGCTAAGCGCAAGACCTATTTCGATTTCGACCAGAAGATTCAGGCCACTATTCAAGCGTCGGTGGGCGACAAGATGAAGTTTAACATGACCTACAACACCGATGCCACATTCGAGTTTGACAATCGTAACCTCAAGCTCGCCTACGAGGGTAAGGAGGACGAGATTATCAAGAATATCGAGGCTGGTAACGTGAGCATGACCACCGGGTCCCAACTCATTAGGGGTGGCTCGGCGCTCTTTGGTATTAAGACTAAACTGCAATTCGGGCGACTCACTGCCACTGCTCTTGTTTCGCAACAAAACTCTGAATCGCAGACGGTTAACACGCGTGGTGGAGCTCAAACCACCGAGTTCTACATCACGGCCGACAAGTATGACCAGAATCGACACTTCTTCCTCTCGCACTTCTTCCGCGACAACTACGACACCTGGACTTCTAAGCTCCCACTGGTGTCGAGCGGCATCAACATCACCCGCATCGAGGTGTGGGTTACCAATAAGCGTGGCAACTTCAACGAGTCACGCAACATCATGGCTTTCATGGATGTGGCCGAGAACAAGCACATTGGCAACAGCCATTGGACTGCTACAACAAGCCAGCCTAACCCCACCAACACAAGCAACACTTTGCTCGACGAGATAAAGACCAACTACCCCGATGCACGCTACATCAGCCAGGCGGCCAATGCCTTGGCACCTCTTGGCGCCTACGACTTCGAGGGTGGTAAGGACTATGAGAAGATTGAGAGCGCACGCCTGTTGTCGTCAAATGAGTACAGGCTTAACTCATCGCTTGGCTACATCTCACTCAACACGTCGCTGGCAAGCGACGAGGTGCTTGCCGTCGCCTATCAGTACACCTATATGGGAAAAACTTATCAGGTGGGTGAGTTCGCGAGCGATATTGCCTCAACCGAGCAGTCGCTCTACGTCAAGATGCTTAAGGGTACTACCATCAACACCCAGCTCCCCATGTGGGACCTGATGATGAAGAATGTCTACTCGCTGGGTGCCTATCAGGTGCAAAGCTCTAATTTTAGGCTCAATATCAAGTACTTGAACGATACCACTGGCATTGAGCTGCCTTACATCAACGAGGGTAACATCGCGGGCGAGCAGCTGCTGCGGGTCATGAACCTCGACCGCCTCGACGCTAACAACAACTTCAACCCCGATGGACGCTTCGACTTCATCGACGGCTACACCATCACCACCTCGGGTGGCAAGGTGATTTTCCCTGTTGTTGAGCCTTTCGGTTCGCACTTGCGCATGAAGATTGGCAACGATGCCATTGCCGACAAGTACGTCTACGACGAACTCTACCGCATGCAGCTCACCGAGGCGCAGCAGGTGCAGGACAAGAACAAGTTCGTGCTCACTGGTGAGTACCAGTCAACCAATAAGAACACCATCAGCCTTAACGCAACCAATGTGCCGCGTGGCTCAGTAATCGTTACTGCTGGTGGAGTCACTCTTACCGAGAACAGCGACTACACCGTCGACTACACCATGGGTACCGTTACTATCACTAACCAGAGCATCATCGATGCGGGAACTAACATCAGCGTCTCGCTCGAGAACCAGTCCACGTTTAGCACTCAGCGCAAAACGTTGCTTGGACTCGACCTCGACTATGCTTTCAACGACGATTTCCACATCGGTGGTACGCTGATGCACTATGGCGAGAAGAACATTACCGAGAAGGTGGCCATTGGCAACGAGGTTGTCAACAACACCATCTGGGGCGCACGACTGTCCTATAAATCCAACTTCATGTGGCTCACCAACTTGATTAACAAGATTCCAACTGTCAATGCCACGGCACCATCGTCGGTCAACATCAACGGTGAGTTTGCACAGCTGCTGCCGCACCAGTCGCGCACTGGTTCTAATGCAGGTAGCTCCTATATCGATGACTTCGAGTCAACGCAGACGGGCATCGACCTGCGCTCGCCTTATTCATGGTTCCTGGCCTCCACTCCTTACGACAACGCTAACGATGCGCTCTTCCCCGAGGCTGCCTCGTCCAACGATGTGAACTATGGCAAGAACCGCTCGTTGTTGTCGTGGTACTACATCGACCGACTCTTCACGCAGCGCAACTCATCCTATGTGCCTGGCTACATCAAGAACGACCTCGACCAGCTCTCCAACCCCTATGTGCGTGAGATTCCTTACACCGAGGTGTTCCCAGGGCGTGAGCTCAACTATGGCGAGTCGTCGACTATTCAGACTCTCAACCTCTCGTTCTATCCTAAGGAGAGAGGACCTTATAACCTCGACACCGACAATCTCGACCCAAGTGGCAACCTCCTCAATCCCGAGAAGCGATGGGGTGGTATCATGCGCAAGATTGATAACACCGACTTTGTTACTAACAATGTAGAGTACATCAAGTTCTGGTTGCTCGATCCATTCCTCGACGACACTAATCCCAACAAGGAGGGTGGCGACTTCTACATCAACTTGGGTGAGATTAGCGAGGATATCCTCAAGGACGGTCTCAAGAGCTACGAGAACGGTTTGCCCTATCTCGACACCGACACGCTTGCCGTGCGCGAGACCAATTGGGGTAGGGTGGCTACCAAGTCGTCGCTCACCTATGCCTTCGAGACCGCTTCGGGCTCGCGTGTGCGACAGGACGTGGGTCTTAACGGACTCAGCACTGACGACGAGAAGAATTTCCACACCTATAAGCAATATGTCAACGATTTGCGGGCCAAGTTGCCTGCCGAGACTATAGCTCAGATGGAGAGCGACCAGTTCTCGCCAATCAACGACCCTGCAGGCGATAACTACCACTTCTACCGTGGCTACGACTACGACGAGCAGCGCCTTTCCATCCTGGAGCGATACAAGCACTACAATGGCACCGAGGGCAACTCGCTGGCTCAGGAGGATGCTGCCGATGGCATGTATCAGAGCTCACGCAGTGTGCCTGATGTTGAGGACATCAACCAGGACAACACGCTCAATGAGTATGAGCGTTACTTCCAGTACAAGGTCTCAATTCGCCCCGAGGACTTGCAGGTGGGTAAGAACTACATCATCGACAAGCAAGAGTCAGTGCAGCGCACTCGCAATGGACAGGATCAGCACGTCACTTGGTATCAGTTCTGCATCCCCATCAAGAGTTATGAGAAGGTGGTGGGCTCTATCAACGACTTCTCGTCTATTCGATTCATGCGAATGTTCCTCACTGGCTTCAAGGAGACCACTCACCTCAGGTTTGCAACGCTGGAGCTGGTGCGTGGCGAGTGGCGCAACTACGACTACAACCTTAACGCTCGTGGCGACATGCCAGGAAATGGATCCATCGATGTCAACACCGTCAACATCGAGGAGAATGCCAGCCGTGAGCCTGTCAACTATGTGCTGCCTCCAGGTGTGAGCCGCATCATCGATTCCGGTCAGTCGCAAATCACTCAGCTCAACGAGCAGTCTATGCAGATGAAAGTCGGTGGCCTTGAGGCTGGCGATGCACGAGGCGTCTACCGCAACACTAATCTCGACCTGCGCACCTACAAGCGCTTGCAGATGTTTGTTCACAGCGAGGCTTTCATCAACGATGCCACCAACCTCAAGAATGGCGACATCTCACTTTTCGTGCGCATGGGTTCCGATGTGAAGAACAACTACTATGAATATGAGATTCCTCTCACCATAACTCCTCCAGGACATTACAGCAACAACAGCTCGGCCGACCGCTTGACTGTGTGGCCAGCCGAGAATATGCTCGACCTCGACCTCGACGTGCTCACCGCTGTCAAGAAGAACCGCAATGCCGAGAAGATGGCGGGCAACCCCGATGTGTCCTACACGCAGCGATACCAAGAGCAAGATCCCAACAATGCACGCAACCACGTCTACGTGATGGGTAATCCTTCACTGAGCAAGGTCAGGGTCATGCTCATCGGTGTGAGAAACAATACCGCTGGCACCACCAAGGATTTCGTTGTGTGGGTCGATGAGCTCAGGGTTACCGACTTCGACAGCGAGGGCGGATGGGCTGCCAAGGCGAGCATGAGCCTCAACTTGAGCGATATCGGTACTGTCAATGTGGGATGGCACAAGGAGACGAGCGGATTTGGCTCTGTCGACCAGAGCATGACACAGCGGCGTCTCGACAATTACGACCAGTACAATGTCGCCGTACAAGCCGACCTTGGGCGGTTTGTCCCCGAGAAGGTCAAGCTGCATGCGCCTGTCTATTTCTCTTACAGCAACGAGAAGGTCACTCCCAAGTATAACCCGCTCGACGAGGACATCCTCCTCAAGGACGCTCTCGAGGCTTGCGCCACCGATGAGCAAAAGGACTCTATTAAGGCCTATGCCGTGAGTGAGACTGTGGTCAAGAACTTCTCTATCTCAGGTCTTAAGTTTGATGTCAAGAGCAAGAACCCTATGCCTTGGGATCCTGCCAACTTCACGTTCAACTACTCGTTCAACAAGACTCACAAGTCTAATCCCGACTATGTCTACGAGAACACCAACGACTATCGTGGTAGCATGCAATATGCCTGGACCCCCTACATCAAGCCGTTCAAGCCGCTGGGCAAGGCAATCGATGCCAAGAACAAGAACATGAAGTTCTTCCGTGAATGGGAGTTTCGATGGTTGCCTAACTCTATTGCGTTTAGCACCAACATCTCAAGATATTACTTTGAGCAGCAAACTCGCAACGAGACCGATGTCGACATAGTTCTTCCTGTCTCTGTGAGCAAGAATTTCTTGTGGGATAGACAGTTTGCTATCTCTTGGAACTTCACCAAGTCGCTCAACATGTCGTTCAATAGCCAGACAACGGCCCACATCCTTGAGCCTATGGGGCAAGTCAACCGCAAGCTCTTCCCCGACGAGTATCGCGATTGGCGCGACAGCGTGTGGCGAAGCATTAAGGACCTGGGTACTCCTTGGGCCTACAACCAGACTTTCACAGCTTCTTACAAGGCTCCATTCAATGCCATCCCAATCCTGAGCTTCATCACTGCTAATGCAACCTACAATGCCACTTACCGCTGGGACCGTGGCACCGAGATTGCTGGCATTTTCTCGGGCAACAACATCTCCAACCAGTCGTCGCTCAACATCGACACCAGGTTGAATCTCGAGACGCTCTATGGCAAGATACCCTATGTCAAGGATGTGCAGAAGCGATTCTCATCATCAGGCAGTGGGCGCGACCGCAACGCTGGCAAGCAAAATGAAAAGAAGGCCAAGAAGTTTGACCGCACCTTCCAGCTTAGTGCCGACACCACAACCGTAGTTAAGCACAACATGAATGTCAAGAAGGTGAGGGTCACTGCCACCACTGTCGATGGCAAGCGCTATCCTGTCAAGTTCGAAATCAAGGATAATAACAATGTCGTGATTCTAAACCGCGACAACAAGAGCATCAAGGTCACTGTCACCGAGGTGAAGGCAAGCGAGAAGAAGAATTTCGCTACCGAGCTCGCTCAGTATCTCACTCGACTGGCTATCAGCGTCAAGAGTGTCAATGTCAAGTGGAGGCAAACTCAGTCGCTGTCGATACCGCAGTTTGCGCCTAATGTGGGCGACATCTTCGGTCAGAACTCTCATTACGATGTCATGGCACCTGGTCTCGACTTTGCTTTCGGTTTCGTGGGGCAAAGCTATATCGACAAGGCTAAGAGCCGTGGATGGCTTCTCGGGGACTCTACTCAAACCTCACCAGCCATCTTCTCCAAGACACAGGAATTCAATGCCGAGGTGGTTGTTGAGCCAATCAATGGTCTTAAGATCACTCTCACCGGCAACCGCACCGATAACCGCACTAACCAAATTCAGTTCATGTACGACGACGTGGGTGTGCTCTACTCGGGTAGCTACACCAAGACTCACATCGCCATTGCAACTGCGCTCAGGGGAGTGAGCGTCGATAATGAGTACTATAGCACTGCTTTCAACAACTTCCTCAACAACATCCCAATTGTGGCCGATAGGTTGCAGCAGCGTTATCACGGGCTCAACTATCCCAACCGTGGCTTCTTGCGAGGAACAGAGTATGCCGAGGCAGTGTTCGATCCCGCCAATGGCGCTGTCAACCATGCCGGTAGCGACGTCATGATTCCAGCTTTCATCGCTGCCTACTCAGGACGCGATGCCAAGAAAATCGACCTCAACCCATTCCCAGGGCTCAAGAGCATCCTCCCCAACTGGCGTGTCACCTACGACGGGCTCTCACGCATCCCAGCTATTAAGAAGGTGCTCAAGAACCTCACGCTCACTCATGCTTATCAGTGCACCTATCAGGTGGGTAACTTCTCAAGCTATACCGATTGGGTTTCTATTGGTGAAGGGTTAGGCTTCACACAAGACGCTCTCACAGGTGGCCCTATACCAAATTCGCCTTACAACATCTCGTCGGTGTCAATTACCGAGAAGTTCGCACCTCTTATTGGTGTCAACGCCACTCTTAAGAACGACCTCAGCTTCAACCTCGAGTATCGCGACTCGAGAACTCTTGCACTCAACATCTCGTCGCTACAGCTCGTTGAGACTTTGCAGAAGTCGCTCGTCATTGGAGCAAGCTACAAGATTGCCAACTTTAACTCGGTGCTCAAGATCAAGAAGAAGCAGGAGAATATCAACAACGACCTTACACTCAACTTCAACCTGCAGCTCAACAACAACACTGCGCTCATACGCAAGATTGATGTCAACACCACTCAGGCAACCAGTGGCACACGCACACTGGGCATCAACTTCTCAGCTAATTATGTCATGAGCAAGCGCATCACCATTGGGGCTTTCTTCGATCACCAGGTCAACACACCACTCGTGTCGTCAACTTCCTATCCCACAACCAACACCAACTATGGCCTGTCACTCAACGTGTCACTGACCAAGTAATTTTTTTAGGAAGAAAAAATGGCGGGACTATCGGCTGTGTATGAGAACGGAGTCTTGGTTTATAAAGGTTGTAAATATGACCAAGCACAACAATTAAAGAATCCCGATGCTATCACCACCGTCGATGCCGCCAAGCAGCCGCAGAGCGTGCGCTACTACAACCTCGCCGGCGTGGAGAGCACCGAGCCACAGCCAGGCCTGAACCTCAAGGTTACCACCTGGAGCGACGGCTCACGCACCACCCACAAGATAATCAAGTAACCTACACAACATCAACCCGCCAAACTAGCAGGTTGACTTCAACTAGAACCCACGCCGCAGCACATCCCACAAGGCAAAGCTGCGGCGTGATTTCTTGATATTGCCTTAAGACGTGATTTTTTGATATTGCTTTTAATTATAGTAAGGAGTTAACTTTGCCCTGTGCACCCCCGCACAAGAGCCCTTTGACATGTTGCCACCCATGAAAAAATAACAAAAACTGTCCCGCCACCTTGAGTCACCGAGTCACCTGAGTCACTTGAGTCA
>DEJJ01000015.1:49066-57492 GCA_002353285.1 Porphyromonadaceae bacterium UBA2751
AGTTGAGTCACTTGAGTCAGTTGAGTCACTTGAAACAATAATTTTAGTGCGCAGCAACATAAAAAAACAGTTGCATTTGATTGATGTTGTTCCTCATCATTGCTCAATTTTAGCGACTTTTGTTTTCTAATTAAGTTTTTTTTTATATTTTTGCGCATTGAAAACTGTGAATCGAGGTGCCAAATAGGACTTGTGAAACCTCACTGCACATCATTGTGGAAATTATTTGAAAACTGATTTTATGGACGTCGAACTTAAAAAACGTCTTGAAAAAGACGAGAATGGCCTGCTCACCTATGAGTACATTGCCAACAATATCAATCAAGCCGATTTTACCCAGCAAATTGATTATCTGGTCGATAACATAATAAATGTGGATCGCACAGGACAGTTCGTGGTAAGCACTGCACGCTACCTCAACAGCATCGACAAGAAGCTATATGCTCCACAAATCGACCGTCTCATTAAGGCCGCTATCACTGTCGACCGAGAGAGAGCCTATCTGGGTGTGCTGGCTGCTTCTATCTGGGGTGATGATTATAAGGAAAAGGCTAACTCACTTGTGGTAACCGACGATAACTTCCGTCGCATCTACAAGCGACTATTCCCTATAGGAATTTAATTGCTAAATCACTAATATTCAACGCTTAAAACTTGCCACTAAATATGAAACACAAGCTTATTATCGCCCTGGCAGCCACCATTGCTGTTGTGGCTTTCACTTTCTCAGTTAAGGCCATTGGCGACGATGACACAACGGCAAGCTCTGCACCCACTGCTACTCAGCTCGCTGGCACAACACGGGTGCTACTTACTACCACATTCGGCGACATCGAGATCGCACTCTATAACGAGACACCACAGCACCGCGACAACTTTGTCAAGCTGGTGAACAACGGCACTTACAATGGAGTGCTTTTTCATCGTGTAATAAAAGATTTCATGGTCCAGACTGGCGACCCCGACTCGAAAAACGCCACAGCCGATGCTTTGCTCGGAGCTGGCGGGCCAGGCTACGACCTCCCTGCCGAGATTGTCTTTCCCAAGTTCTTCCACAAGCGGGGAGCGCTGGCGGCTGCTCGTGAGGGCGACGAGACCAATCCCGAGCATCGTAGCTCGGGCTCGCAGTTCTATATCGTGACAGGGAAGCGCTTCTCGGAATATCAGCTCGAGAAGATGCAGGAACGAATCCTCAACCGTGAGAAAAGCAAGATTTTCGATGAACTGGCAGCCAAGCGCAAAGCCGACATTGAGATGCTGCAGGCTATGGGCGACGAGAGAGCTCTCAAGGGGCTCGAAAGCATGATTGCTGCCGAGGCCGAGAAAATCTATAACGAGACTCACAAGGATGCTAAACCTGCAACCTTCACTCCCGAGCAAGTGGCTGCCTACACTACCATCGGAGGCGCTCCTCACCTAGATGGAGCTTACACCGTCTTTGGTGAGGTGGTGAGCGGTATGGATGTCGTCGACAAGATTCAAAACGTAGCTACGGGCAATGCCAATAGGCCTGTCGACGACGTGAGAATCATCAGTGCCAAGGTGATCACCGCTGCGCAATGATACATTTCAACTCTCACAGGCTCAGCAATGGGCTTAGGCTTATTCACCATTACGATGCCAGCACAAGCATGGTGGCGGTGAACCTCCTCTACGACGTGGGGTCGAGCGATGAGGCCCCCACCATGACCGGGCTCGCTCACCTCATGGAGCATCTCATGTTCTCGGGCACAAAGCATGTGAGCAAGTTTGACGAGATGCTGCAGCGTGCGGGAGGCGACAGCAATGCCTGGACCAGCATCGACGTGACCAACTACTACGATGTGCTACCGGCCCACAACCTTGAAACCGCTTTGTGGCTTGAGAGCGAGCGACTGCTCAATCTTAACCTTACCCACGAGAACATCGAGGTGCAGAAGAGTGTGGTTATCGAGGAATTTAAGCAGCGCTATCTCAACCAACCCTATGGTGATGTCCTGCATCTTACTCATGGTCAGGCCTATACCGTGCATCCTTACCGATGGCCCACAATAGGCCTTGATGTCGACACCATAAGGTTGTTCTCTGCTGCCGATATCAAGCAGTTTCACGACCGCTTCTACTCGGTGGGCAATCTGGTGATGTGCATCTCGGGCAATGTCGATTTCGACACTGCTGTGAGGCTCGTTGAGAAGTGGTTTGGCGACATCGAGGGCATGCCTCACCATCAGCGTCACTTGCCCGAGGAGCCACCTCAGCTTGAGTCTCGCTTCATGACGCATCACAGCGACGTGCCTAACAACATGATTTTCCGTTGTTATCACATGTGCAGCCGCACCAGCCCCGACTATCCAGTCACCGACCTTATTAGCGATGTGCTCAGCAACGGCATGTCGTCAAGGCTTTACCAGCAGCTCATCCTGGGAACCGACATGTTTGCAGATATTGAGGCATCGGTTATGGGTTCGCGCGACCCAGGGCTCTTCTATGTGAGGGCACGTTTGGCTGGCGATGCCTCATTCGACCGCGCAAGCAGCGCAATCGACACCGTGCTCAAGCAGCTAATCGATGAGGGTGTGACTCAGCACGAGATTGATAAGTGTGTAAATAAGTATTTGTCTAACAAGCTGTTTGAAAACGTGGGCTATGCCGAGAAAGCGGTCGCACTTTGTTCGCACCAGTTGCTATGGGGTGCCGATGGCATCAATAGCGAGAACGAGAGCTATCGTGCTGTCAAGCCACAGGATATTGCCGCGGTGGCTGTCAATCTGTTTGCTCCTAACAACTGCAATGCCATCTATTATGGGCCTGATGCATAGCTTTTTCCTCTTGATTATTATCTGATTCAAGAGAATTGGTTTTCTTCTGTTTTCTTAAAAAATTGGGTGTTTGATGAAAAAAAAACGCTCTTTTTTTTCGCTATGTCCTAAAAAAGATGTATTTTTGGAGTTCAATTAATGACAGGTTATTTTTACCTATAAAAATTGTATATTATGGTAACGCGTGAAATGTCTGAATCGATGGAGAACATTGAGAACGACGTAACTCTAAATGCTGAGACTGAGGCTGCTAAGGCCGCAGAGACAGTTGAAAACAAAACTGCCGAGGTTGCTCCCGAGGTAGAAGTTGATAATCAAGTTGAGAACCAGGATGTTGCTCCCGAGGCTCAGGAGAAACCAGCTGCCGAGCAACCGGCTGCCGAAATGCCTGAGTTGGAAAAGGTTGACTATTCGGCACTCAACAAGGATCAACTTGTGAGCGAGCTTGAGAAATTGCTCGCTATGCCAGTTGACAGTGTTAAGGACCGGGTGGCTCAAGTAAAGGCTGCTTTCTTTGCCCTGCGCAAGGAGGAAATCGCTGCCGAGAAGGCCGAATTCTTGGCTAAGGGCAACGAGGAGCAAGCTTTCGCACCTGCTACCGATGAAGCCGAGACCAAGATTAAGGAGCTGCTGGGTGAGTTTAAGGAGAAACGTGCCGAGTTTAATGCCGAGCAGGATGCTGTCAAGCAGGAGAACCTGGAGAAGAAACTCAAGATTATCGAGGAAATAAAGTCTATTTCACAGGATACCGATAATATCAACCGTCAGTTCTCACACGTGCAACAGCTGCAGCAGGAGTTCAAGGCAATTGGTGAGGTGCCTTCGACGAGCACAACCGAAGTATGGAAATCTTATCAGCAGACTATCGAGAACTTCTACGACCTGCTCAAGATTAACAAGGAACTTCGCGACTATGATTTCAAGAAGAACCTTGAGATCAAGCAGCAACTCTGCGAGGAGGCCGAGGCTCTCGACGAGGAGAACGATGTGATTGCTGCTTTCAAGAAGCTGCAGGCTCTACACGACAAGTGGCGTGAGACTGGACCAGTAGCTAAGGACATTCGCGAGCAACTCTGGGCTCGATTCAAGGCCGCTTCTTCTGTTATCAACAAGAAGCACCAGGCTTTCTTCGAGGATCGCAAAGCAAGCGAGAAGGAGAATGCCGATGCCAAGACTGCTCTGTGCGAAGCCATCGAGAAGATCGAGACCGAGGGACTGAAAACCTATTCGGCTTGGGATGAGGTGACTAAGCAAATCATTGGACTGCAGGAAGAGTGGAAAAAACTGGGATTTGCGTCTCGCAAGGTCAATACCGCTCTCTTTACACGATTCCGCAAGTCGTGCGATGAGTTCTTTGCTGCTAAGGCTGCCTTTTTCAAGCAGATGAAGGAAGAACTGGCCGAGAACCTAGCCAAGAAGAACGAGCTCTGCGAGAAGGCCGAGGCTTTGAAGGACTCTACCGACTGGAAGGCTACTACCGACGCCCTCATTGCACTCCAAAAGGAGTGGAAGACCATTGGCCCAGTGGTTAAGAAACACAGCGATGCTGTGTGGAAGCGTTTCATTGGTGCTTGCGACTACTTCTTTGAGCAAAAGAAGCAGCAGACTTCGAGCCAGCGCTCGATTGAGCACGACAATCTCAAGGCCAAGAAGGAGGTGATTGCGCAAATCAATGCTATTCTCAATGCCGAGGAAGAGCCCGAAGATGCGCCTCAACTCATCCGCGACCTCATGGCTAAGTGGCAGGGCATTGGTCATGTGCCTTACAAGGAGAAAGACAAAATCTATGCTCAATATAAGGAGGCTATCGACAAGGCTTTTGAGAAGTTCGACATGAAGGCTGTGCGTGCACGCCTGTCCAACTTCGAGAACTCTATAAGCCAGTCGGGTGCCGACAAGGTTTACCACGAGCGTGAACGCCTGGTGCGTGACTTTGAGAAGAAGTGCAATGAGCTCAAGACCTATGAGAATAACATGGGATTCTTCACTGCCCGCTCCAAGAGTGGCAACACCATTGTCAAGGAGCTTGAGAAGAAGATTTCTAACCTCAAGGATGAGATTGCACTGCTCGAGCAGAAGATTAAGATTATCGACGAGAAAATCTAATTTAATTGCAGTAACCACTCTCGGCGGGAACAAGCCCGCCGAGGGGTTTTCTCTAAATCCATAATATCATATTAAACATTGAAAGGCAAGCGTCAATATGGTCAGTTTATCCGATGGATATTCATCGCCATTGACTTTGTAGTGCTAAACGTGTCCTACATTGCTACCTGCCTGTTGACCGACATTCAGCATCAGCCATTCTACGGCAAACCTGTGTGGCTCATGCTCAACTTGTCGTTCCTGGCTGTGGTGTTTGTGCTCAGCACGCTTCACGACAAACGCGTGGTCTATATCGACCGTGTGCTCATGTTGCTGCTCAAGTACATGTTGCTGCATGTTGTCATCTTCTTGATGCTATTATCCTTTGTGGATGAGGTGATTTCGTGGAAGACGATAGCCTTGTTCTACACCATCTTTGCCTTGAGCCTGGCCACGTGGTGGATTGTGTCGCGCAAGCTCCTCAAGTGGTATCGCAGCAAGGGCTTCAACTACAAGAAGATTGTTATAATAGGCGGTGGCACATCGGGGGCTGGAATGCGCCTCATGCAGCAACTCAAGGAAGACGAAGGATATGGCTATCACATTGTGGGATTCTTTGATGATGAGCCTGTTAAGGACTTGAATGCTTATCGGGGTGGGGTAAATGAGTTGGAGAGTTTCATCGAGAAAAATTCCATCGATGAGATCTATTGCGCAATCCCCGAGAATGAGCGTCAAGAGCTTCAGCACATTATCAATGTGGCCGAGCGCAATGCCATCGACTTCTATTATGTGCCGCAGTTCAGCAAGTACATTTCTCGCCGCTTTGAGATTGAGACATTTGGTGCGGTGCCAGTGATGTCGATTCACCCGCATCCGCTGCAAAATCCATTAAACAAGGCGATAAAGCGTGGCTTCGACCTGCTCGTGTCGTCGTTTGTGCTACTGTGCTCGCCCATAGTGTTCTTGCCCATTGCGATAGGCGTTAAGCTGTCGTCGCCAGGGCCGGTGTTCTTCCGTCAGGAGCGCACTGGTTATCGTGGCAAGTCGTTCCAATGCTTGAAGTTTCGCTCGATGCGTGTCAATGATAAGAGCGACACCTTGCAGGCCACCAAGGATGACCCTCGCAAGACGAAGTTTGGCAATTTCATTCGC
Organism: Porphyromonadaceae bacterium UBA2751; assembly: GCA_002353285.1. Taxonomy (GTDB): domain Bacteria; phylum Bacteroidota; class Bacteroidia; order Bacteroidales; family Muribaculaceae; genus Sodaliphilus. The sequence goes on from DEJJ01000015.1 coordinate 55,105, forward strand.
AAGACGAGTCTTGATGAGCTGCCACAGTTCATCAACGTGTTCAAGGGCGACATGTCGATAGTGGGACCACGGCCTCACATGGTGCAGCAAACTCATGAATATAGTGAGCTCATCGATAAGTACATGCTGCGTCACACAATAAAGCCTGGCATTACTGGATGGGCCCAAGTGAACGGTTTTCGTGGACCAACCGATGAGCTCTGGAAGATGGAGAAACGCGTTGAGCTCGACGTGTGGTACACCGAGAACTGGAACTTCATGCTCGACATTAAGATTATGTTCCTCACGGTGTTCAATGCCATTCGTGGTGAGAAGAATGCCCTGTAGCACTTGGCCGTCTGTGTTTTTTTTGATTCACTAACCTCCCCTCTCAACTTCCCATGCAAGACCTAAAGCGTAAAGCTCTGGCTGTACTCAAGAAGTTCTATGGCTATGACTCGTTTCATGACATGCAATATGAGGTGATTGAGCATGTGATGAATGGCCATGATGCTGTGGTGCTCATGCCCACGGGTGGTGGCAAGTCGATGTGTTACCAGATTCCAGCTCTGCTGCAGCCTGGCTGTGCGCTGGTGGTGTCGCCTCTGCTTGCGCTTATGAAGGACCAGGTTGATGCTCTTGTTGCCAATGGCATTCCTGCTGCAGCTGTCAACAGCCAGCAGAGTGAGGCCGAGAACCGAGTGATTATCGAGAATGTGTTCAAGCAGAACATCAAGCTGCTATATATTTCGCCTGAGCGCTTGATTGCCGATATGGACCAGTGGTCGGCTGGGATGCCTATCAGCCTGATTGCCATCGACGAGGCGCATTGCATATCACACTGGGGGCATGACTTTCGTCCTGAGTATTCACAGCTTGGGCTGGTAAAGCGGCGTTTCCCTAATGTGCCAGTGATTGCCCTTACAGCTACTGCCGACCGCTTGACGCGCATCGACATTGGTGAGCAGCTTAACATCAAGGATGCTAGGTTGTTTATCAAGTCGTTTGACCGTCCCAACATATCGCTCAATGTGGTGAGTGGTGTAACAGGTCGCGAGAAGCTCAAGCGCATAGTTCGATTCATCGAGAATCACCGTGGGCAGAGTGGCATTATCTACTGCCTGCGCCGTGACGATACTGAGAAGATGGCTCAGAACTTGCGCTCACTTGGCATTGATGCTCAAGCATTTCATGCCGGAATGGCAACATCGGTTAAGCTCAGAGTGCAGCGCGACTTCATTAATGATGACGTGCAGGTGATATGCGCCACCATAGCCTTTGGCATGGGCATTGACAAGAGCAATGTGCGGTGGGTGATTCACAGCAATATGCCCAAGAATATCGAGAGCTACTATCAGGAGATAGGGCGTGCCGGTCGTGACGGGATGGCTGCCGATGCCTTGATGTTCTACTCCTTTGGCGATGTGAAGACGCTCATGAACTTTGCCAACGACTCAGGTCAGGCGTTGGTTAATATAGAGAAACTGAATAGGATGCAGCAGTATGCCGAGGCCACTGTGTGCCGCCGCCGCATGTTGCTGAGCTATTTCAACGAGCGCTTCGACCACGACTGTGGTAACTGCGACGTGTGCAACAACCCGCCTGAGCGATTTGATGGCACCACTTTGTGCCAAATGGCATTGAGCGCTATAGTGCGCACCAAGGAGAAAGTGGGGTTCAGGCTGCTTATCGACATCCTGCGTGGTTCACGCAAGAGCGAGGTTGTTGCTGGTGGCTTTGACAAGATTAAGACTTATGGTGTGGGGCATGACTTTAGCAATGCCATGTGGAATGCTTACCTGTTGCAGATGCTGCAGCTTGGGCTGATTTATATAGCCTATGAGGATGAGGATCACTTGAAAATCACCGACTTTGGCAGTGAGGTGCTTTATGGCAAGCGGCAGGTGATGCTCTCTCGATTTTACTACGATAGTTATGAAAAGAAGCCTGCAAAGCGCAGGCCACAGCTTGCACTTGACGATGCGTCATCGAGCGACATGGCACTCTTTGAGAAGCTCAAGCTCACTCGCAAGGCTATTGCTAAGGCTCGTGGCATAGCGCCTTACATGGTGTTTAGCGACAAGGTGCTGATGGTGATGGCACAAGAAAAGCCAGTGACTAAGGCGCAGTTTGGCACGCTCTATGGTGTGGCCGAGGCCAAGACCGAGCTCTATTGGCGGCAGTTCACGTCGGTTATTCGTGACCACTTGAAAGGTTCATAGGTAGGGGCAGGATCAGGCTAATGGCGTGAATTATCAGACACAAGGCACAACTTTTTGTTGGGTTACATGGAATCGGTGGAATCAGTGGAATCAGAGCCACTCCTGCGGAGTGGAAATTAATGCTTCGCTAAAATTTTAATGGTGCTTCGCACTAAAATTATTGTTTCAACTGACTCGGGTGACTCAA
>DEJJ01000015.1:57514-67722 GCA_002353285.1 Porphyromonadaceae bacterium UBA2751
CTCAAGTGACTCAAGTGACTCAGGTGACTCAGTGACTATTTTAATTTTTCCTGCGAGAGCAGGCTTTGTGACGAATTTGGCTCGCAGCTTTGTGAGATTAATGTTTAAGGCGATTTGGGCTGACGTGGGTGTTTCCTCTCGCAAAGTTGCACCTGGCGGTGTCGCAAAGCCTTTAATCAATGCACAAAGCACAATGCATAATGCACAATGAGAGTGGTGCGTGGGACAGTTTTGTGATTTTTTTTTCAAACAACTGGCACAACCTGGAGACAACTGGCACAACAATTTACTGGATTGCATGGAATCAGTGGAATCAGTGGAATCAGTGGGGCCACTCCTGCGGAGTGGAAATTATGGCACTTGGTGCTAAAATTATAGTGGTGCTTCGCACTAAAATTATTGTTTCAACTGACTCGGGTGACTCGGGTGACTCGGGTGACTCAACTGACTCAAGTGACTCAACTGACTCGGGTGACACAGGTGACTCAACTGACTCAAGTGACTCAGGTGACTCAAGTGACTCAGGGTGGTGGGACGGTTTTTGTTTTTTGTAATGCAATAACAAACTTTTTTAGGGGTGGCAACATGTCAAGGGGCTCTTGTGCTGGGATGCATGGGGCAAAGGTAACACCTTATTATATTTAAATGCAAGATTAAAAAATCACGTCTAAAGGCAATATCATAAAATCATGTCTAAAGGCAATATCATAAAATCACGGTTGAAAGGCAATGTTAAGAAACCACGCCGCAGCTTTGCGTGGTGGGTGCTGCGGCGTGGGTTTTGGTTGGTGTCAACCCCTCTGGTGGAGCAGGGTTGATGCTGTGTGGGTTATTACTACTTGATTATCTTTTGGGTGGTGCGTGAGTCGTCGCTCCAGGTGGTGACCTTTAGGTTCACGCCTGGCTGTGGCTCGGTGCTCTCCACGCCGGCGAATGGAGTGTGACTAATTACACGCTTTTGCAGCACATTCAATGAATGATAGTAATCTTTGAAATTCTTTATACCATCAAAGAGAACCATCTTTCCTCTTTTCTTGTATTCTTTTCTTAACTTTAACAATTAATAATATATTGTTAGCAATAAGAAAAACAAGAACTATAGCACCGACAATAGTTCTAACGCTATTTCCAAGACCTAACCAAACGCGGAAATACAACAAATATATCATCAACAAAACAAAAAACGCCAAAAATCCCCACAACTTTTTTAAAGATTTTTTGTCTTTTTCAATCATCTCAATTTGATTATTGTCCATAATAATAACGATTTAAACAATTAAATTTATAGATTATTTAATATTAATGTCAACAACAACATCAATGGTGCACATGCCAATGCACTTATTACTAATGTAGTTTTAATTATTCTTTTGCGATTTTTAAAATTCTGATATTCTTCGTTGTTCATTATCTCCTCATGATGAAATCTGAAATATAAGAATATGGAAAAAATCATTAATGGTGTGAAAATGAATACATAAGTAATACACATTAGTTCAAAACCTAATAGAGTACCAAGGATTGGAACTACAAAAGCTATTGACAATGATAAAAAAAATCCAATAACTGGAAAGATGTCATGAGATTTTTCCGAATCATGATTTGTTTCATAATAGATTATTTCTATTAGCCTCTTTATAAGTATCATAATCATTCTACTAAATTATAAATTATCACATCTCCCACCAAATACCAAGCCACACTTGCTGCAATGCCCCAAGGACCACTCAAATAACCCAGTATTGTGAGAGTACCAACAGCAACATCAACAACATTAATAGCACTTTTTATGTATTTACCTTCTTGATAATTGTCATAACAATTAATTGCGGAACTTATAGTGCTAGGCACAGCTAATGCTCTTCCTGTATACTCTAAAAATTTGGATTTTAGGCCCACGGATTGCCACAATGCATCTTGGGTTGCTAAACCTGCGCTAGTAGGAGAAGTTATATTGCTTGTGAATTCTATGCCATTTATTATTGGCTCAAATATAAAAGATTGATTATAGAAACCATTAAAAGAATAATCTGTGTGAGCTAGATATGATAAGTCATAGTAATCTGAATTAACAGTAATTTCACTCATATTAATATGAGTGTCATCGACAGCATAAAAATTTGAGCCAGAAAAAGAACAATGAGTTGTGTATAATCTCATTCTGTCTAGGTCTATTCTGTTCAGACCCTCTCCCTCATATTCCCATCCAGAACGGTTATTCAACCAATCTTCTATAGCATGATTATGAAAAAAACCTAGACGATAAGCCCATAAAAAATCTTCTATTTCACTTTTGTCATTTGTGTACCAAGAATCTTTTCCGCTTGGATCTACAAACTTCAATGGATTGTTGAGGCAGTAGCTGTAGCGGTTTAGGCTCTGCGTGAAGTCGGGCAGCTGGACGTAGGGGTCGGGGCTGAGGAAGCGGGCGGTCCAGGGATCGTAGAGACGGGCGTTCATGTTGATGAGGTTGAAGTGGGCCAAATGCTCGTGGCCGCAATAACCTCTGCCCAGAAGCAGCTCGGGCTGCTCGCCTGGTGCGTATGGCTGCTGCGTGCCAGGGTCACGAAGTCGGCCCCATGCATCATAGCTCATTTCCTGCGCCACAAGTCCTGTGCTGTCAACAACATGGACTATGCTGCCCAGATTGTCGCGCACGATGTAGTAGAGTGCCTGCGACCACGCATTGGCTCCGCTCTCCTTCTCTCGCACTATTGCCGCAGGAGCGGTGTAGGCATCGCCGCCAAGGAACAGAATCTGCCTCTGCCCCTCATAGGTGGGTGTTGTGTAGCTTGAAGCTGTGAATTGATTACCACAGTAATTATGCACGATGCTGCCATTGCTGGTTGAAACTGACATCTGCGAGCGTTCTCCGTCCTCAAAGTACTTGAGGCGGGCCGAAGCGGCACCCTCGCTGATGGAGTCGGGGCGGTTCATGGCGTTGAAGGTGATGGCCTGGGTGGCTGTGGGGAGGTCACTCGCCGAAAGGGCTATCTGGCTGAGTGCGTAAGGCCGGCTTGAAGCATAGCCGAAGACACCGGCTGCGTCATGCTCGGTGATGTTGCCCTTGCCGTCGTAGGTGATGTCACCTGCGGGAGTGGTGACGAGACGGCCCAGATTGTCATAGCCGAAATCCTCGCTGTTGCTCCAGTGCCTGTCCTCGCGACTGGTGAGATTGCCGTATGTGTCGTATTCGTAGTGCATGTCATGAAAAGTTCCACAGAGATTGGTTTCGGCTATGCGATCAGTCACTCTGCCCATATCGTCATATTCCAGATTGGTCGACACAACACTGCCCGATACTGCCGTTGGCATCGCATGATTGTCCTCACTGCCGAGCTGCCACAGCGTTTTGCCGCCATAATTTATGGCTGTCACAGTGCCACGAGTGCGGACATACTGCTCAGTGCCGAGGCTGGCATTGCTGAATGAGTAGCTGATGCTGATGACATTGCCTCCACTATAGTTATAACTCTTCTTGAAGCCGTTTATTGTCTCGCTTGTCAATTTGTGGTATTTATTGTAAGTGTACTGCTTGCTGTTACCGTTGCTGCATGTGACAGCGGTTGGCTGGAGGTAATTGTTATAGGTGTAGGTGACCACCATATCACCACCTATGGTTACCGATGTGGGCTTTCCATGACTGTTGTAAACGGCCGCTGTCACATTCCCCCTCGCGTCGGTCACGGTGGCAATGTTGCCGCTCGTGTCGTAGGTGTAGGACGTGCGACCTGCGCTCGGGTCATTAAGGGCTGTCTTGCGGCCATAGGAGTCATACTCGAAGGATGTGCTGGCTTCGCCATTGACATTTATGCTTACAGGCCTACCATCGGCAGTCATGTTGTAGCTTATTGTGCCTCCTGGGTCGGTCACACTCACAAGGTTGCCCAGCTCGTCAAGCGTCTTTGATGATGTGATTCCTCCGGCATTGCTTGAGATTGTCAGGCCATTGTAAGTGAATGTGTCGCTGTGCCCGTCAGGATAGGTCTTGCTGATTAAGCGGTCGAAATTGTCATATTCATAAGACGTGAACAGCGAGTTGCTTGTCTTATATGGCTCGTACTGCTTGACAAGACGCCCCCTGGCATCGTATTCATAGTCCACTTTCAGGAATGAGCCGTCGGGGCGCTGGGTCTCGACTCTGGTCTTCTGTCCCAGACTGTTGATGTAGGTGCGTGTGACAGGCTGTCCAGTGACGCTGTCGGTGACGAAGAATTTTGCCCCAAAGCCGAGGCTATTATAGACCCATGTGCGGTCGGTGAAATGTTTTGTGCCGTCGGGATTAGTGGTGCATGTGACATTCCCCGCCTCATCATAGTCATAGGCCGTCAGCGGCCCATAAGGATCCATTTGTGGGTCGAAGCCCTGAATGCCACTATTGATGCCAGCTGCATGACCACCTATAGGATCGGAAGGTACTATTACGCTTGAAGCGTTAAGCTCATAATTCTTTGTGACTCCAAACTTCCCATAGATTAATTTCTGATTCCATCCTCGAGAATCGGTAATGGAGGATGGTTTTCGGTTGTCGCCGGTATAATAGAAAGATGTTGTGAGCCATGGGGAATTGTAAGTGCGCTTTTTCTCAGACACTATGCGGTTCTGGGAGTCGTAGGTGAGCTGCACCTCGTTTGTGACCTGGTTCTCGTTGCCAAAGAACTTCTTCTCGCTTGTTGGCAGGTAATAACTGTTGTAGGTGTAACTTACACCTGTGGTGACACTGCCGTTGGCGTTAGAGAGGATTGTGGTGACTGTGCTAGGCTGCCCAATTATGTTTCTGCCGCCATCAGTATGGTCGTCGTATTGTGATATTACTGTTTTAGACTGACCACCTGCGAACAGGGTCACGGCCTGAGTGACGTTGCCATATAAGTCATGTGAGAAACTTGTGGTGTCGGTGATGCATGTCGCCTTGTCGTAGTGTGAGAGGCCTGTCTGTCTCAGTTGTATCCGCCTGTCCTGAGTGACATTGAGGGTGTGGGTGTAGCGGTTTATGGCTTGATGGCTCTCAGCCCTAACGATTGCTCCCATTTTAAGGACATCATAATCATTATTTTGCAACTTTCCGGTAATAGAGTCCGTTACCGTGACATTGTCGAAGCCGATAAATCCCAGCCCCTGCTCATGGGCTACGGCATTCCCATAGCTGAAATGCTTTTCCTCAACAATATTGTGGCTGGTGTCAAACTTCTTCATCGTGTGGCACACTATTTGCCCCTTGGCAAAGGTGGTGTAAGGGAATTGGTACCGGTTAAAATCGGGATGGTAATCGTCGCTCTCGAAGATTCGGCGATAAGTGAAATCGTAATAATTGTGATAGCTGTCCAGCAATCTTTCCAGTTTCCATGAGGTGTCAAGCCTCATCGTCCTATCGTATTTTTTGATTTCTCCTCGATTGTCAACAGTCAAGAATCCCGCGTCATTACATTCTCCATAAAAATAAGATGGAACGACTGCAACGCTATCACTAGATGCGTAAGTTTGCGACGAGACGAACATGCCGTTTCTCATTCTTATAATATTTAAACATGGCTCTAATGATAATTCTGATTGTTGTGTAGTAATTAGTTTCCCACGCACCATAAGATCTGTAATGCCATTTCCGCTGGTCTGCGGAATAACATTTTCAGGGATTACGCCATACATCTTTGCTGTGATTGAGTCTTTTAGAACAAATGTGCCGTCGCCTTTGCCTAAAAAAGACTTATAAAGTGTTGTGGTGAAATCAAGGACTTGATTGTTACTCTCAAGATAAAAAACCATGTCGGCAATCCCATCACCATTAAATTCACCTATTCTAAATGCGTAATCTTTAAGGTCATGAAGTGAAGGGAACGTTTTTTCGCAAGCGATCCTTAATGACAGATTCCCTGAGGTGTTTTTATGAAATTCAAAAATTTTCATTCCAAGACTGTCAACCGCACCAATTTCCACTTTGCCATCGCCATTATAGTCAATAGTGAAGAACTTGGCGGAACGCTTGTAGTTAGACCAACGCAAATATGGACCAATCTGTTCATCGGCATAATTCTTCTTAGGGAAGAAAACGTTATAATGTTTGTTGAAATTATCCTTTATAAGTTGTTCGCCGTTATAAAGACTTAACAGTCTGTATGAAGTGTTAATCCCATAGTCAGTGTCGTCGTGCTTTATAACCAGCAACTCGACTTTGCCATCGCCTGTAAAATCGCCTGTGAGGAATGTCTTTGGCATAAATGGTGCAGCCGAACTTTGTTCAACATCTCTTGCATCAAGTGTCTTTTTGTATGTCAGAGTATTGTTGTCAGCCCTAAATATATCTATATACAACTCCTCATGGTTATAATTTATAGAGGGCTTCCAGTTCCTGACCCTTAAAATCTCCTCTCCATGTATCCCATCAGTGTTGGCAGTGAATGCATCAACGAAGCCGTAACCCATATTCATGTTTGAACATGGCACTCTGCCACCATTCATGTTGGAGTTGTGAGCCACGATTATCTGTCCACTTTCATCATATCCGTTTTTATACACATTTGCCGACTTGTCAAAATAATACGTGTCCCTATTTTTGAACATGAGGAAACCCTCGCCCTCGCTGAAGTGTGAGAATTTGCCTCTCTGTATAACACATTCGGCAGGATTGGTGTCATAGAACATGTTTGTCAAAGTGTCGCTTTGTGTATAAGTCTCATCTGCTGTGTTTTGATACATATAAGTGAGCTTCATCGGGAAATAGTATTTCCCGCCAGCAAAATACTGATCTATCTCATCAAACGGAGACTCAACCTTGCCTGAATTCCACAAGAGGTATCTTGTTATAGTGTCGTTTTCGTTGGCACTGTTCATGACAGCTATATCCTTTAGTTTATATCTCTTTTTGAACAGTTTCCCCGCACAGTAATAGTCAACAGGTTCAACTCCGTTATCAGTTGTGAAATAGTCGAAAACCATTCTTTTATTGTCACCATAATAGATTGAGGATATGTGTTTTTGCTCATCACCTGTTGACGTATAGTAATAGCGTATCTCTTGGCCATCTTTCTGCCTCAGATTTGTCACATAATAGTTTATGCTATCTGTGCAATTCATGGTTGCAATATTCCCATCTGGGTATAGAACCTTAAACCACTGATTATTTATAAACTGGACCTTAACATTGCTTGTCTGTCCTGAAAAATTAATTATGCCATCCGATTCATCTTGATAAATTAGTCGCTCTCCATCTAAAGCAAACAGATGATTGTCGGTGAGACTAATTCCTTCCACTTCACCATCGGTGAAAAAGTCCTTTGGTACACGCGACACGACTGGAAGCCCTTTTAATTTCCAGCCCCTTCCAAGAAAATCAAAACTGCCGCGCCCGCTGTTGTAGTCAAGAGATAATTGAGGTGCGAACTCATATTCTGAGGCGTAAGCGTTGATAGGGATATTTAGATGCACCTGGCCGGTCTGTGTGGTCTCAATGCTATAAGGGATTTCGCCGAAAGACATTTCCACTGGTCCGGGAGGGTCTTCCACAGTACTGTTGTCATCAGCAGGGATTATTACAAATGGATGATTGTTTTGCACAGATTCCCCATAAGTCACAACGCTGTCGACTGCCGCAAATACACCAGGATTGACATAGTTCTGTATCGTCTTTTGTGCGTTTAGCACAAGAGACGAAATCATTATCAGTGAAAACGTGATTGTTCTAAAGTAAGCATTCATGGCATCAGTTTTTAATGAAGTTGAACGAAAATTGCTCAGTGGCCGAGTGAATATTAAGTATGTAATATCCTTGGGGCAGAAGCACTTGGATCTGGGTGTTTTGCGATTGGATGGTGCCTGAGAGTACGATATTTCCGCTCACGTTGGTAACCGTGTAGTTGAATTTGTTAGGAACGATCTCGTCCTGGGTGGTGATGTTAACAATGTCGGTCACCACAGTCGGGAATACCGAGAAGGTTGTCGATTGCTGGTTCTGGCCCAGAAGATATTTGGGCTGTAACAGCTGTCGCGAAATCCTGTTGCCTGCTGCATCATAGCCATAGTGCAGAGTTGACACGTTGTTGTCGGCAATGATTGGCAGAGCGACCAGTAATAATAAAAAAGATAGAGATTTACTGAACAGTTCTTTAATTTTTAAGCTGAATAAAATTGTTGTCTGCGTCTTAGTTCACTGTGAAGTTGCCTGTGTAGGTTATGCCGTAGGTGCTGTGGATGGTGATGGTGTAGTAGCCTGGGGGAAGGTTGGGGTAGGTGGCTGTATCGCAAGCAGGATGGTACTCACCATATATATAATAATAGGGTGTGCCAGTGGCATCGACACACTCGAGGTCGAAAGTGCTTGTGGAGCCGAAGTAGACTGAGAGCTCACAGAGAACGTCGTCGTAGGTTACTCGTGGATTCTCGATGTAGATTTGGTCGAGGCCATGGTTGCCCTTTTTGTCATGCATGATGACTTCGTGCGATTCCACAAACATGCATGTGCAAGAGCACAACATGATAATGACGGTTAAAAAGATTTTTTTAGACATGGTGAGTTGTGTTTTGGGTTACTAAATAAATTGCACTGCAAAATTACAACACAATGATAACCCATTCCAAATTATTTAAGTCTAAAAAATCGTGTTAAATTTTTAGTTAAAATACTTATTTACAGTAATATAATCGATAAATATTTTTTACATGCCATTGCTTTTGTTTACATTGTTGGTAGAAATTTCACTCCTACAACGAGCTTAATGATGCACATGTTTTCCTTTTTTCTTTAACATGTCGATGTGCTTAGGTAATGATACATTTGCTCCAATTTTTCTTGCAATTCTTGTGAATCTCGTTGACATGGCATTAGGATTCTTGCCTAGCAGCACAGCCACATCAATATAAGTGAAGCCAAGTGCCACAAGTTTGATAATCTTGAGATCCTCGTCATTAAGACCTGTATGTCCCTTTTGGATGTCGTTTATTAAATTCCCATAATGCTCATTGAGGTATCTTGTTATGTTATCATAGAGATTGTCATTTGCCTTGTAGGCATTAACAGTTTTGGCAAATGTCTTTATAAACACATCCTTGGTCTGATTTTGGCTTGCCTCGGTGAGTGTATGCATCACATTGATGTGTGCCGTGAGTAGTCCAGTCAACGAGGTATACTGCTTGCTGGTTTCCTTCAAGTTCTCTTTGGTGCTTTTGAGTTGAGATGATGATTCTCTCAGCTCAGTTAGAATATCTTTGATTCGGGACTTGTCTTTCTCACTTTGGGATTTCAGAAGCTGCTGGAGCTGTTTGGTCTTAGAGCGATGTCTATATTGGAGAACAAAAAATAAAATCAATGCAAAGGCAATGATGACAATAGTGATTAGGGTAGCCTTCTTGCTTGAATAACTGGCTTCTTGTTTTTTCTGGTTGATAAAATCCTGTCGATGCTTGCTGTCGGCATCAACAAACTCTGCTATGTTTTGATTGGATTCTAGAGAGTCGCTAAGAGCTAAATAAAGGTTATTATATTTCTTGAACTGCTCATTATTGCCGGTGGCACTGTAGTAATCACGTAGAGCCAAGTATCTGTTGTCCTGTAGTTGCATGTCGCTAGTGTCGCTGGTCATATCCAAGAAATGTTTTGCTGAATCGGTCATTCCAAGACCACTGTAGGCACGCGACAAGTTGTAAAAGCACAGATGACCAGCACCACTATCGCAGCTGTTGCTCATACATTTCTTGGCATAATGCAGGGCTGTTGTGAAAGCATTGTCTTGAAGATAGCTCTTTGACAGGGAATTATAGATTTCGCCAATTTCGCAGCTGTCACCTATTTCTCGCGCAATTTTCAGTGCCAGGACCAGGTGATGGCGGGCACTGTCTTGATTGGTGAAGCGATAAATATTTCCGATATAACTGTGGCATAGCATTATACTAGAAATATTATCTAATATGGTATAATAATATAATGATTTCTTGAACCTTTTTAAATCAAAATTCTTTCCAACAAAATTGTAGTAATAAATAATAGCCAATCGCATGTTGATTTGAGCTAGGTTTCGGTAGTCGGTGGTGTCGGCATTGTCCTCGGCCATTTTGTAGTAGCGCATAGCCTCAACTGGTTGATTGGTGTTGAACTCGTAGTAGGCACCTTTATATAATAGGGCGCGGGTGTAGTGCTCGCGGTTGTGGTTGTCGCTGTAGTGGTTGATGGCTGTGTTGATTAATGAGTCACTGGCACAATGGCCATTGCAGCGGAACTG
>DEJJ01000024.1 GCA_002353285.1 Porphyromonadaceae bacterium UBA2751
CACCAACGACGAAGCCGTCGGCCATGAGGTAACTGGAGGAACTTGAAATACCTCTACAAAAGCAAAATACGTGAAATGGAAAACATCTACGGATAGACAAGGACAGGAAAGAAAATGGAAACAAAGCGTGTTTAGTGCCAAATGGACTTCTGTGTCAAATGGACAGCATAAACAAAAGGATATTAGAAAGCATGGACAGCAAGCCCAAAAGACAAGTGTGCATTGGAAAGGTAGGCAAGCCTGCTCGTCTGCCTTTCCAACGCATTCTTGGCAGGGATTGCCCCCTCCAGCATCCAACTCTCTGTATCTCGCCCTTCACACCAGTGGGATGAGCAAAATACAGAATGTCGGATGCCTGAATGCTTTCCACCTCCGCCTTTTCCTCACGACAGACTGCCGTCATTGAGGCCGTCCGAAAGGAGTGACATTAGGAGAAGTTAGCAGGCTATCTTCTCGTCGCTCCATTGCCATAGCATTCTCTTCGGCTTGCCCAAGAGTATGTTACGGCAATAAAAGGACAGCCCAATAACGAAGCAGTCTGCCGTGGGGATAATGGACGGACAATGAACCTATCGTAAGAAAAAGGAAATCGTTACCAAATGGAAACAGGTAACTAAAAGACATAAAATAGCCAAGGAAAAGGTAACAAAAACCTATAAAAATATTAAGTTTCTGCCCATTTCTTTGGTGGTAACAGAATAAATGATTATCTTTGCACTCACTAAGAAGCGTTCTTTGGAAATGTGTATAACGAGACAGAATATGTAATTCAGCTCGTTTCTAAATCGTTACCTAATTACCATTCGAAGCGAGGTAACAAAATGATTTCTAAAGAGTTATAATTTTCCCCGTAACAACGATTGGAGAATATGCCTTCGATAGTTGCATTGGCTTGACCTCTGTGACTATTCCCAACTCTGTGACTTTGCTTGGTGGCTATGCCTTCTCAGGCAGCAACAAATTACGCTCTATAACTTCAAAAATTGAAAATCCTGAAAGTGTGACTTATGGCAGTAATATTTTTCAAGGAGTTAGTACCAACTATTGCAAGCTCTATGTGCCTGAAGGCAAAGTTGAGGATTATCAATTTACTGCACCATGGAGTGACTTCTTAAATATTTTAGAAGAAGGTGGCGGAGGTGGTACCACTCCAGTCTATGGTGACGTTGATGGAGACGGTGTTGTAACTGCTGGAGATATCACCGTAATCTACAACATCTTGTTGGGGAATAAGAAAGATGAAGCACACAATGAATAATAGCTCTAAAACAAGTACTGCGGTCCGTTGAAACACTGCAGTACTTGTTTTTTATCAGCAATAGGTGTAGTTTAATTTTAGATTACGTAGCTTAATTACAAATTAAAGTAGTTGCTGCGGTCGAGGTTGCGGTAGGCGATGGCTTCCATGATGTGGTGCAAGTGATTTGCTATTTTGTCAATAGATTACTATTTTTGCACATAAATATTTAGTGCTTAAAAAAATCCAAATATATGAAGCTTCATTTTAAAACTGTCGAGCTTGAGAATTTACTAAGCATCGTCGCTAACCTTGAAAAGGACAAACCAGAAGAAGAATCACTCAAAGACTTGTTCGTGGTTGAAGTTGATGAACTTTTTTGTGATGGCAAGTTGGCAAAGAACACTAAGGTGACAATTGACTATCGTGACCATAATAATCGACACATCGGCTTTTATCACTACGATGACCTCGTTTATGAGTGGGAGAATGACGGCATAGCGACTGATGCATTGATAATATCCATAGCAGAGTATATCTGCCGTGAATATTCATGATATTGAGGATTAATGTCATATCTGGCACATAACCGCGTGCAAGCCTAATCAGTATGCCGAAATAATGCATTCCTTAGGCAGTGAACCAGAAATTGAGGTGATGGCAATAGTGTATGATGCCGTTGCTGACCGACTACTACAAGAAGCGCCTGCTTGCTGAACGGCACAGTCTCATCGTGGAACTGCCGGAAGAGAAGGCGGAGAAGAAGTAATCAAGCTTCCTTTACAGGAAATCATTAATGCCTGCTGATAGCTGATTGTGTGCTGCTAGTGGGCATTTGTTTGTGTAAGTTTAATGATTATCACATATTAAAGTAATTGCTGCGGTCGAGGTTGCGATAGCCGATGGCTTCCATGATGTGGCGCTGGCGGACTTGGACGCTGCCGTCGAGGTCGGCAATGGTGCGGGCTACTTTCAGGATGCGATCGTAGGCGCGGGCGCTCATGTTCATCTTGGTGATGGCTTCGCGGAGTTTTTCCATTCCTTCAGCGTCGGGCTCGGCGTACTGGTGCAGCAGCGAGGGGGTCATCTGGGCGTTGCAGTGCACGCCTGGGTGGTTCTTGAAGCGGAGGCTCTGGATGGCGCGCGCTTTGATGACGCGCTCGCGGATGGCTGCGCTTGGTTCGCCCGGTGCTTTGCTCGACATCTGGTCGAAGTTGACGGGCTGCACCTCTACTTGCAGGTCGATTCTGTCCAACAGTGGGCCCGAAATCTTGCTCATGTAGTTGTGGCGCTGGTGCGGCGTGCAGATGCATTGCTTGGTGGGGTGGCCGTAGTAGCCGCAAGGACACGGATTCATGCTTGCCACAAGCATAAACGAGGCGGGGTAGTCGATACTATACTTGGCTCGGCTGATGCTGATGTGGCGGTCCTCCAGCGGCTGACGCATCACCTCTAAAACGCTCCTATTGAACTCCGGGAGCTCATCAAGAAAGAGGACACCATTGTGGGCAAGGCTGATTTCTCCTGGCGTGGGATAAGTGCCGCCACCCACTAAGGCGACTGGCGAAATGGTGTGATGCGGGGCGCGATAGGGTCGCACCGAGAGTAGGGTAGTGCCCTGTGAGAGCTTTCCCGCCACGCTGTGAATCTTGGTGGTCTCGAGAGCCTCGCTCAGGGTGAGTGGTGGCAATATTGATGGTAGTCGCTTTGCCATCATCGACTTGCCGCTACCTGGCGAACCAATGAGCATGATGTTGTGTCCGCCAGCGCATGCCACCTCAAAGGCACGTTTCACCATCTCTTGACCTTTCACCTCGCTGAAGTCGTAAGGAAATGCCCCCTGGGCGCGTGCAAATTCGGCTCGTGTGTCGACCACTGTGGGCTCCAGCGTTGCCATGCCATTGAAGAAGTTTATCACCTCAAGGATGTTGTCTACGCCATAGACGTTAAGGTTGTTGACCACGGCAGCCTCGGTGGCATTTTGCTTAGGCAGGATAAAGCCGTCGAGATGCATCTCGCGTGCCAGGATAGCCATTGGCAGGGCGCCCTTAATGGGTTTTACCGAGCCATCGAGCGAGAGTTCGCCCATGATCATGAACCGGTTCAGGCGGTCGGAGCTCACCTGCTCATCGCTGGCAAGGATGCCAATGGCGATGGGTAGGTCGTAGGCCGAGCCTTCCTTCTTGATGTCGGCAGGCGACATGTTGATTACCACCGACTTGCGTGGAAACTTGAATCCTGCATTGCCCATAGCGCAACGCACTCGTTCACCACTCTCTTTAACAGCAGTGTCGGGCAGACCTACCATAACATATCCACTGCCCCACTCCACCGAGACCTCAATCTCGACGGCGATGGCATCAATTCCCTGAAGTGCCGCTCCCAGTATCTTGCTTAGCATGTAGTAACGAATTAATTTTGTTGGTTGCTTGACATGCAAAGTTACACATAATAATGATTACGTGCAACAACATTAAGGTCTTATTTTTGGGGGCTGTGTTAAAGCGATTCCAGCGTCTGCCGTGCTCGAATTGGGTCGCTGCCACGATAGAGCTGCTTGCCCAGCGAGTCGGTGACGATGATGGTGGGAGTGGTGGTCACTTGCAGCTTCATTATAGCAGAATTCATCATCGAGCCAGGCACCCAGTAGTGTTTCCATGTGGTTCCTGTGGCAGCCACTGCGCTGCGCCACTGCGCCGAGTCGGCATCGATATTGATATCCACAATGTTGACGCGAGTGGAGTCGAGCATCTTCATCTCCTCGAATGCTGCACTGCGCTTGTGGGGAGCGGCCTCGTTGTCCCAGAAGCATATCACGCTGGGCTTGCTGCCTGTGAACCTGGCCATCTCGAAGTCGTCGCTGTTCATCTCCAGCAAGTTGAGGCTCGTGATTGAGGTGACGCCAGTCTTGACACGCATCATGGCAAGGTTATAGCTGTCCATCAGGCTTTTGGGTTTGGCACTCTCGTCGATGAGCTTGAGCAGTTCAGGCACTTTGCCAGCGTCGTCGCCAGGTGCATAGTCGACCAGCACAAGCAGCGTCGACACCATGCTCTTGGGGTTGTCCTTGACATATTTCTCGATTTCGGCATTAAGCTTCACGGCATTCGACATGTCATATTCAGTGTGGTGCTTCACCACAAAGTCGTTCCACTGCTCCATCACGTCCGAGCCCTTCACTTGCAGCTGGTTAGAGTTGGCCACCTCGCCTTTCACCTCCAGCTTGTCGCCGCCACTCACCACCAGTCGCGCTATGGGCACACTCATGCTGTTATACACCATGAGCAGCGATGGGTCGGCGCAGTCGCCAGTGATTTCCACAGCATCGTTCTGGGCCATTATCCAGGAGTCGGCGATTCCCCCCTCGGCATTGCGGTACACCACCCGCACATTTTGGTTGCCCAATCCCTTGAGCTCAATGTTGACCTTGAAATCACTACTGGTGCATCCTTGCACAATCCATGCAGCAATAGCGATTATCACTATTGCCCACTTGCCAAAAGAAAATCTTGCCATAGAACCCATTTGCGAGACACATTAAATAATATTCATCGAAAGAAAAATGTGCAACTTTAGTGTGACAATGCTCACTCACATGCACCTTCGAAAAATCGCTAACCACCAGTTGTCAAGTGATTAGCGATTTTCAACGTTGTGGTCCCACTTGGGCTTGAACCAAGGACTCCCTGATTATGAGTCAGGTGCTCTAACCAACTGAGCTATGGGACCGCTCTGGCACCATGCTGGAACCAAAAGCGACTGCAAAGTTACGTCAAATTATTGAAACTGGCAACACTTTGCCGATTTTTTCTTTTAAAGGTGTTTTTTGATGTTTTTTTATTGACCTTTGCTATTATTTTGCAGAGGCATTTTAACCTTGGCAAAATTCAGCTCATTATTTTTTTGCCTGTTTTTCAGCATCACCCGAAACTTACTTCAGGTTAGGGTGCAAAAAAAATTGATTGTCTCACGACAACCAATCTTAATTAACCTTAAATCTAATACCATGAAAAACACGGTGCAAAGATAGTCATTTTGGTTAATACCACAAGATTTTGGTAGGTAATCTTTGCGTTGCTTTAACATTTTTTTGTTGTTTAAGCGGGTGGAACGTGTTTTTTTGGTTATTTTTTAGTGTTGTTGCTGGTCTTTCCTGGCTTTCTTGGCTATGAGCTTAAGCTGATCGTTGCTGATGTCAATATCCATCGACTTACGGGTGCGTTGTCCCTCATAGTGGTGGCGAAGTCCCATTCCCGCCTCAACAATGAGATTGAAAAACTGCTCGTTGCCCGACATGCCCGAGAGCTGGTAGGCGGTGTTGTTGCGAATGTTTTGCTCGTAGATTGCTCGCTTGGCTATCATGGAGTCCATGTCGAGTTGCGTCTCGTCGATGGAGCACTCATAGGTGACAAACTTGTCCTCAATCTTAATTTGCTTGAGAGTGGTGATATGGTCGATGCTGGTGGGGCACTCCTTGTTGCTCTCTTGTATCAACTGCTTGAGTGTGCTCTCGGGTGTGGCTGAGCCTCCACAGGCTTCCAGCATTATCACGCTAACTGCCACAGCAACAAGTGCTATAGCACTGTAAAGATATCGTTTCATGATTGTGATGGTTAATAATTATTACTATAGTTGACTTGTGGGTTATTTCACGCTATATCCGTCGCGCTTGGCACGCTGGCGCATGCGCTCAATGCGCTTGTCGAAGTCGGGGTGCGACGAGAAAGCCCTCAGCCACTTGTCGTAGCGCGAGCTGTTCTTGCCCTCCGACAGCTTTTTCATTTTCTTGAAGGCCAGGCCCATGGCCCACGGGTTGCGTCCGTTTTTCTTCAGGAAGTCGTAGCCGTAGTCGTCGGCCTGAGTCTCATGAGTGCGTGAGTGCTTGGCAGTGAGGGCAATGCTGCTGAGCTCGCCCAGATAAGAGTCGCTAAGCGCTGCCCACGTGTCGCTGCCCGAGCCAATCACGTCGCTGGCGGCACTGCGCAACAAAGCGCTGCGCCATGCTTTCTTGGAGTGCTTGAGTGCCACATGGCCTATCTCGTGACCTATCACACCCAGCAGCTCGTTGTCGTCGAGGATGTCCATGAGCGCGCTGAACACCCTCACGCTGCCGTCGGGGCAGGCGAATGCGTTGACATCGCTCGTCTTATACACCTTGAAATTCAGCTTTATTCCGCCAGCGCTTGTCATGCCGCGAGTGAGCCGCTTGAGCCGCTTGGTGTAGGGGCTCGATGAGCTGCACACCGTGTTGCTGGCATCCATCTGCTTTACCTCGCTGCGTACCGCCTCTGCCAGATCCTCGTCGGTGATAGTAGCTGCTGTGCCAGCCTTCAGGGCACCCTGCAGCAAGCGCCCCCAGTCGGTGGCTTGAGCCGCAACTGCGGTCCACATCGTTAGTAATAGTGCTATGGCAAGTTTCTTGGTCATCATCGATAAAAAAAGCTCGCCTGCGCATGGTGGCAAGGAGCTTCTTGTAGTGTGTGAAGTTATCGCAATGTGAATGATTTCTGCTTGAGGCACATGTCGCCCATCCACACCTCATATCGGTAGGTTCCAGCCTTGAAGTGGCCTCGGTCGGCACCTCCCCATCCGCTCAGCGACATGGTGATCACACCTGGCTCTACTGGGTCGATCTTGAACGAATAAGAGTAGCCCGCTGGCGATGAGGAGCCAGTGACGAGTTTGTCCTCGTTGTCATAGAGCCTTACCAGCAACTCGGCCTTAGTGCCTGGCTTGAGTCCCATGTACTTGATGCGCGGCATGAGGTACATTGAGTTGGCAGCCACAATGTCGCCTCCTCCCACCACCTTGCCGCTGCCATCGGCATTGTTCACTTCCATCTCGGTGATATAGATGGGGAACATTGTCTTGATTGAGTCGCACTCGAGTTCGTAACGCTCCCTGAGCTCCTTCTCACGACGCAGGCTCACCTTGGTGGTGTCGAGCTCAATCTTGAGCATGGCGTTCTCCTTTTGCAACTGCGAGATTTGGTTCTTGGCATCTTTGAGGCCTGCCTTAGCATTGTCGGAGTCCTGATGCAGGAAGTAGACTCCCGCCAGGCTTGCCAGCAGTAGTAATGCAAGCACTATTGCTGCCTTCAAAGCTCCCCTGCCTCGCTTTTTTGTTGCGCCCGAGGTGATGTTTTCGTCGTCGTGTTTCATATTTCTTGTGGTTGAAAATGTGCAACTTAAAATTGCTTGACTTGTTGTTGTGCCCGAGAGGGCGATAGTAATGTGACGCAAAGTTAGGAAACTTTTCACAAACAACCGCGACAATGCCATCGTTTTTTATGTTAAAATGATATTTCGCTATTAAGGTGTAAAAACTGGAAAGAGTGCCACCCAAAAAAAGTGTGAGGGCGATTTTTCACAAAGTCGCCCCCACAGGATTTTAGAGTATGAGAAAATTTACTTTATGTGTTTCTTCTTATTGATATTAAATCAAGAAAAGTATTTTTTTTATTTTCGATGCGCAAATATATATTAATTATTTCAAAAAAGCAAGAAAAAGTGACATTTTTTTATAAAAAACATCACTTTTTTCTCTTATCTAAATTGGTTGTGTGCATTGTGGCGTGCAATATGGCGCGGTTGAGTTTTCATTTGTCGGCCCTATTGTGGCCAGTTTTCTTGCGGCTGTTGAATTGTGGATACTTGTGGCTATAGGCCTTGAGGCAAAAGTGGGTTGAATCATTGCTGTCGACCTTGCACACATTGGTGATATAAGTGCGTAATGAACTGTCGGTTATCGAGTAGCCCCGCTCAATGAGTTCTTTCTTGATATCATTGTAGTGAAACAGGATGTTGTGCTCGGCATAGTCTCTCACGGCAGCCTGCATGGTAGGTAGACTACTTGTTGCATATCGCCACTTGACACCGCCCTCCTGGGTGGGAGCGAAACCATAGCGCCTCAAGGTGCTGATGTTGGTGGTCAAGTGCTGGCCATATTTTTTGAAGTACATGTCAAGTAGCTCGCTCTTAGTAATCGTGTCATGCTCAAGGCAGTGATCATACATCATCCTGGCGGCTCGGTCCTGGTGAGTTTGCAGCAATTTAGCTTTGATTCTCACGCCATTCTCGCTCTTCTCAACAATCGAGTCGCACGAGAGGATGTTCTCAATGAAGGTGCTGTCGGTGCAGGCTTCGAATTTCGAGTATTGAGGCGATGCCATGATTTTAGCCTTGAGTGTTGCGACGGGGGCTGGTGTGATCTGGTCACAGATGCTGCGCATGGCGCATTTGGCCAGGCCGCTGTAATTTCCCCTTTCTCCCGATAGAACCACAAAGTTAACGTCGTGGGTGACCTTGACCATATCGTAGCCCATGAGCTCGAGGTCTTCCTCGCAAAATTCTTGTGGGCACTCGTGGTAGGGGATGCAAATGAGCTTTGCGCTATTGAGCATCTCGCTAAGTAGCTCGTTGACATGCAGATTCACGCACAGCGTCTTGGGGTTAATAATCAAGTCGTTAAGAAAATCCTTGCGGCACTTCCTCACCATCTCATAGCTCTTGCCTAACTTAGCCATTACCTGGTCGATGGTAAGATGATTGACATAAAACTCATGCAGCACATTACTACGTGTGCCCTGCCAGTAGACTAATTCTTTTGCATACATTGGGTTGCCTTCTCGCTGCTTGATGATATCAAGAAATTCCTTGATGGCAAGATGCAGGTTGGCTGTAATGCCCTTGCTGGTGTCGACCACACTTGGAAGCCACTTTGTTGTGATATACTCCTCACACTCCTCAAGAATCGTGTTGAGGTTATTGATGAGAATAGCCTTCCATTTCAGTGCTATCTTTTCCCACTCCTGGCGCCCGCTGGTGCGTGCCAGTGGTTCAAATGTGTAGAGATTGCCCAGGTTGGAGACTTCTCTTGTGAGCCTGTTGGAATATCGTTTATATTCTTGCTGGTCAACATATTGTTTCATGTTGGCGATTGAAATCTTGTTGAGGCGAGTTGCAATGTTGAGGTCAATAACCATTGTCTCATTATTGACTGGCTTATTGCTAAGTAAGCCTTTCTCTACAATCACATTGTATAGGTCGCGGTAGGGCTTGTTGTTGTGCACACCACTCTTTTCTCTCAGTTCAATCCAGTCGACAAATTCCTTGAGCGTCATCTCAAGCACGCCCAGGAATTTTCTTTTCTCATCGGTTTTGTTAAGGTTGTCGAGCAAGTCTTTTATTTGTTGAATCTTCATGCCGATAATATTTTTATAACAAAAATAAGGTGTAAGAGGCAGATGCTAACCTCATTAGCGCCTCAAGCGCACAACAAAGGTAGGCAATATTGCTGATGTTGCCAAATTATTTGCGTTAATTTAGTTAAACTTGAGGGCCAATGCGAGTAGTGCCCTTGCCGCCTACTTCAATTGCTCGGCTGGGATGAGAGATGGGTCGAACATCACTTTCGAGTGGTTGTTCCACTGCAAGTGGCGGTCGAGAAGCTGGCCTGTGGAGCGGTCGAAGGTCTCGCGGTAGATCTTCGACACGCGGTAGAAGTGGCCGTCGGCTTCTTGCCTGAAGCAATGTCCCTCTTCCACAAGGCGATAGGTGGTAGGGAACTCCTGTGTGGTGCGAAGCTCGGTTATCAACTCATCGCCCTCACACCAAGCACACACCTGAACTGGTTGCTGCGTGTCGTTGCGGAAGCGGTAGTCCACAAAGTTGTAGTTGACCGAGGTTCCGGCGCTGTAAGGCACGCGCACGCCGCCCGGATCGGGAGCGAGGGCATCGCTGTGATGATGCAGCTCGGTGATGGTCATGGGACTGTGCATTACCAGCAGGTTGATGGTGTTGGCAAGGTTGCACAGGCCACCACCCACGCCTGCCACAAGTTTGCCGTTGACAATCACTCGGCCCTCGGCAAACCCATTGCGCTTTGAAGTCTTTCCCACAAGTTTCCAGAACGAGAACGTCTCGCCAGGATTAATTATCACCCCGTTGATGTGACTGCAAGCGAGCCTGATGTTGTCGGCCTTGTTGAGTTGCAGCTGCGGGTCGATGCCAGGACCGCGTTTTATCATGTGGTTGCTACTGCTGTAGACTACCACAGGCAATTTCTCATCGGCAATTTGCCTGGCAAAGCGTTCCTTTCCCATCAAGTCCTTGATGTGACGGGTAACAATCTGTTTTTGCAACGCAATGGCATAAGTTGTAGGACTTATCTCACAAAAGAGTTTGCGCTTCTTTCCCATGTTTCTCAGTATTATTTAATTTCGGTATTGATTGACACGTCAAGCTCAGGCTTGCGATGGCGATATAGCCACAGCACCACCTTTTCAAGGTTGCGCCTGATGCCTTTCTTCTCCTTCTTGTAGTAGCCTATATATTTGACCAGAATGCTCGCCAGGCCAGCACGGTTGGCGCCCAAGATGTCGGTGAACACCTGGTCGCCTATCACCACTGCCTCGCTGGGTTTCACGCCAAGCATTTTCACTGCTTGGTGATAACAGGCGGGACTTGGCTTTCCTGCCTCCTCGATGTAGAGGGTGCTGAAGTTGGCCATGAAGCGTTCAATGCGCTTGCGGTTGTTGTTGCTCAGCAGCAGCGTTTTCCATCCCATTGCATGCAGGATGTTGAAGTAGTTGTCGATAGCTGGTGTGCAATCGGCTCCATGTGGCACGAGCGTGTTGTCGATGTCGATAATGAGTGCTTTGAAGCCCATTCTCATGAGCTTCTCATAGTTGATCGACATCACGTCCTCAACATAGCAGCTTGGATAGAATAGCTTGAGCATAGAGTTATTATTGCGACATGTAGTCGCACACTTTATTCACTTGCTCAACGAAGGAGCCGCCAAATTTATTCTCAAAGAAAGCACCACCTATGGTGAACGCCCAGGGGGCAGCATTGCGCACCTGGTCAAGCCGCTCGTAGCTGTCGATGCTGCCAGCCAGGCACACCGGAGCGCCTGTGCCTGCCACCACGGCCTCGTTGAGCGCCACAGCATCGCCCGTGAAGCGATAGCCCA
Source organism: Porphyromonadaceae bacterium UBA2751 (assembly GCA_002353285.1). GTDB lineage: Bacteria > Bacteroidota > Bacteroidia > Bacteroidales > Muribaculaceae > Sodaliphilus. Next base: position 11,213 of record DEJJ01000024.1, read on the forward strand.
GCAGGTCGATGCCATAGGCACCACGCTCAATGTAGCTGCGTGCCTCGGCTATCATGCCCTCGATAGTGCCCTCAAGCACCGATGGCCGCCCAGTGACCTTGCCCACAAAGGGCATATACTTGATGCCATGTTCATGGCAGTAATCATTGATGGAATCAAAGAACTTGGTGCCCATGAGCACATCGCAACCGCATGCAGCGGCGATTCTTGCGCCCTCAAGCCCTTCCTGCTCACTATAGGCCACCACCTCAAGGAAGGTGGTCTTGCCACACTCCTTCATGTGGGCATATAGTGCCTTCATCTGGTCGAGCGGTAGCGGATGCTCCTTGAAGCCCCAAAATTTTGCTTTAGAATTTTTGCATTGCTCAAACACCTGCGCTGCGTTCTCGACAGTGTAATCGTGCCAAGTGAGCATGACAATTAGTTCGGGATGATGTTGCATAGTTTTCACTGTAGGTTGTTTTTTAGGTTAAAGTCGTTGGCCATTTTAAGTAATGTGAACACGGCCTCGCGCCCCTCGTTCATGAGCAAGTCAAGGATGCTGAGCCCAGCGGTGAACTCCTGGCGGCCACGCGACCACATCTGGTAGTAGGGCACATTGGCAATGGGCAACTTGTCGCCTCGCTTGCCACCCATCTTGCCACGCAGGTCAATGGCCCCTCGCTCGAGTGCCTGCTCCACCTCCTCGCTGGTTGTGACCACTGTAGTGCTGATGGGCAAGTCCATGAAGTCGACAATGAGCTGGTGCAGCTGGATGTTCAAGTCGAGCAACCGCTGTTGCGAGCCACTGGCAATGATGCTGTGCAAGTCATCGGCCACGAAGTCGAAAAATGGACTCTTGCCGTAGCTCGAGAACAGTGCTCCCCAGTGCAGGTGCCGCCAGTTGCCATGTTCGCTCAGCAGCACATCCTGCATCATCACTGGCATGGCATTGGTGCTGCCCACGAGTGGTACCGTGAGCTTGACTGGGCCGTTAGGTGCATCAATCACATAGCGATGGTGGCTGTGGCGCAATGGCAACTGGCGCTCGGTGGCATCAATCACCACCTCGCCAGCCTTGACCATGGCGGCATAGCACCGCACATCGCCAGCACACATGCTTCCTATTAATGCACAACTCATAATTCAATGCGCAATTTATAATTCAATGCACAATTCATAATGCATAATGCATAATGTGCTCTCCCCTCTCACTCTTTCCTCTCTCCTCTCTCCTCTCCCCTACTTATCGGGGTTAGCATCGCTGAAGATGCGGTTCCAGCGTATCTTGCCGTCGGTCCAGCCGCGGTCTTTGTCAAACGAGATGAGCACCACCATGGGTGTGCCCACGATGTGATCCTCGGGCACAAAGCCCCAGAATCTCGAGTCGAGCGAGTTGTCGCGGTTGTCGCCCATCATCCAGTAGTAGTCCATCTTGAAGGTGTAGCGCGAGGCGGGCTTTCCGTCGATGTAGGCCTTGCCGCCCTTGATTTCCAGGTTGGCCCGCTCATAGTCCTTGATGCAACGCCCATAGAGCTGCAAGTTCTTCTCGTTAAGCTCAATGCTGGCACCCTTCTTGGGAATCCAAATGGGGCCGTAGTCGTTGTGGGTCCAGCCATAGTTCACACCCACGGGATAGGTAATCAGGCCTTCGCCCTCGCCATACTGGGCACGCGTGATGCTCGACACCCACTTGCACTTCTCGAGCTCGGCCTTCATAGCAGCCGTCAGTGGCAGGTAAAGTTCGGGCGAGATGAACTGCTGGCCAGTCAATGGGTCCACGGTGATGTTGCGCCCAATGTCTTCGTTGCTCACGCCCAGCTCATTGGTCAGGTAGTCGTAGTCGGGCGAGTTGCCGTTGACCTTCACGGCATAGTTGTATTGCACATTCTTAGGCTCAGGAATGTTCCTGCCGTTGATGTTCACAATGCCGTTCACAATCTTGAGCGTCTCGCCAGGCAGACCCACGCAGCGCTTCACATAGTTGTCGCGGCGGTCAACAGGGCGGTAAATCACCTTGTGCTGTGACCACACCGCATCGCGGCCATGCTCCAGCACCTGAGTGTAGTAGTCGGGATTAGGCTCGTCCACGCACACCGTGTCGCCAGCAGGGAAGTTAAACACCACAATGTCACCACGCTCCACCTTGCGCAGGCCCTTGAGGCGGTGGTAGTCGAGCTGCGGATGCTCAATGTAGCTCTTGCAGCCAAAAAGCTCATTCTGCGCCAGCGGGAAGTGCAATGGAGTTTGAGGCACACGCGGACCGTACACCATCTTGTTCACCCACAGGAAGTCGCCAGTGAGCAGCGTTTTCTCAAGCGATGACGACGGAATCTGGTAGTTCTGACCCACAAAGAGGAACAGGAAATACACCAGCACCAGCGCATAGACGATGGCATCTACCCAGCTCATGACGGTGCGCAGCAGTTTGTTCTTGCTGAACTTCCACCAGTTCCAGGGGATAAACTGAGTGAGGTAAATGTCGGCAAGCAGCAGCCATGCCAGCGCTACCCACCAGTTGCCAAGCCATGCCACCCATGCAAAGAAAATGACGCTCACGATGCCAAAGCGCACCCAGCGGGTCTTTTTCACACGGCCCAGGCGCTCCTTGAGCCCGCCCGTCTGTCGCACACGAGCCTCTTTTCCCTCGGCTTCCTTAGCAGTATCTTTCTTTAGTTTTTCTTCTTTCATTCTATATTGATTTTTAATTTATTAACCCGTTGGCGGAATTAAGTTGAAAATAAATTTTCAAGAAACATATTGGGTTCCAGGCATTAGCGTCGAAGACGCTGGGCGGGTCGAAGACCCGACTTCTATGCTAAGACCATGCAAGAACCCCGCAGGGGTTCGCAGCTTGGTCATTGCTGAATCTAACGCAAAGTGCCTCGAAGAGGAACTTCTTAATTATCAATATTTTCTATCATAATGTAATGTTTTATTAATTCCGCCAACGGGTTTTATTACTGAAAATAATGTGCAAACTTACTCAAAAAAGTTGACACCACAATGAATCACCCACCTAAAAACACAAAATGGGCGCACGCACACACATGTGTCCATGGCGCAAGCTTCAATCGCTGCAAGCCTGCGCCATCCACAACTCTAAAAATGATGTTGACCCTCCGCGAGCGATTACTCGGCGGCAATCATCTCAATCTCCACCAAGGCACCCTTGGGCAGGTCCTTCACGGCAAATGCCGAGCGGGCAGGGAATGGCTGCTCAAAGAACTCGGCATACACCTCGTTCATCGGGCCAAAGTTGGCAATGTCGCTCAGCAGCACCGTAGTCTTCACCACATTCTTAAGGTCGAGGCCTGCGCTCTTGAGAATTGCCTCAGCGTTAAGCAGCGACTGCCGAGTCTGCTCCTTGATGCCACCCTCAGGAAACGCTCCAGTAGCAGGATCAATAGGAAGCTGACCCGAGAGGAAAATCATCTTACCCTGCGCGCAGATGCCCTGGCTGTAAGGACCAATTGCAGCAGGGGCTGCCGCTGTGTTCAAAACTGTCTTCATTACACAAATGTCGTTTAAATGATTAATGATTTCTTTACTTAGCACCGCAAAGTTATAAAAAAATCCGTTACACCCCAACACCTTTCTCGCCCCAACAACACCACTCCCACACATTTTTGGATAAATTAGGGGCCGCCACCTCCTGAAGCAAAAATAAAAAACTTCGCTCGGTTTAGATAAATTAGGCTGCACCTCGGCAATAAAAATGAAAATCTTTC